>JAWSUZ010000005.1:0-139031 GCA_033852165.1 Agarilytica sp.
TTTGGAGTCGCATCAACCACATCGGTATTGGCTATTAAGGTGGTGATATCGGCATACACGTCTTCGACGGTGTTGTTGTCGGCAATCTCGACAAGGTACTGGCGAAGGGTTGGAATACACCCGACCACTTGGCCGCCCACTTCGGTCAAAATCGCATTGATTTCACTGAGTTCAGGGGCAACAGAATCTGAAAGCGTTAAGAGGAGTTCATCACTGAAAATATAGGAATTTGTCGTGTCATCAAAAACGGCTTTAGAAGGATTGGATGGACGGGCAATGGGCGGGCATCCGCTGATCCAAAAACTGCCCATACCGGAATATAGGGTCTCGTTATCTTTATCGGCGCGGACACGGTAAAAGCGTTCTTCTGAAGACACGCTATCGATGGAGACAGTGCCAGAATAGGTTCGATCACCTCGATAAGTATCGCCATCGGTTCCGTCATCTTTTAATTGAGTGACGGCAGAACGTAACAGGTTACCGTTGCTATCAATTTCATCTAGGGTGACTTGTTCAGGGTAAAAGGAGCCGCTAACGATAGCCAGAAACTGGACATTGGTCGCTGTTGCCGAGGGGGGAATAAGTATGGGATTACTTGTCGGCGCACCCAATTCGAGGGTAAGTAACGGAGTAGCGGTTGGTTTAGGGGGTTGCGGCACATCCGTGGGGATTGGCGTTGGAGTTAACGCAACTGGTGTTGCTGTGGCTACTGGCTCACTTCCACCACCGCCGCCTCCACAGGCATAAATGCCCACGATTAAGGCACTAATAAGGCTCAGGCGAGAAAAGGAACGTAGGTGTGTGAGATCCATGATGAACAATTCCATAAAAAATTAAAGGTGTGTCGTGTTTAACGAAAATAATTAGGAACTGAAAATACTTAAGAACAGCAAACTAAAAACCGAAATCTCGGCAAAAAAAATGAGCCGTGAGGGAATATATACTGAAGCAATCCCTTGTATTTTCTTGAAAATCCTAAATATGCACGATTATTTAGATTGGAGCGGAGTTTAACCATACCTTGATTAACAGAAAGCGACACACATCACACTAATAAAACGCAGCGTAATAAAATAGTTACTTAATGCAGTAACTAAGCCAAAAAAAGGGCGCATAAAATGCGCCCTGAAAACTCCTTTGGAAGAGTGGTGAAATCTATTAACTATTCAACGGGGCGAGTCGGCACGGTAGTGCCATCACCTAGCGCGCCAAGTTTTTCAAAAGCGACATAGCGGTCTAACTGCAAGCCTGTTCCAAGGCTTTGCGCCAAACCGTTACGACTGTACATATCGGCGAACCCTCCATCGAGATCTTGATGCTGCCCGTGCAATGCCATGTAATTTAGCACCAAGCAATCTGCTGTTGTTTTCGGGCTGTTGGCCATAGGGCTACTTGAAGTGTTTACATTTCCATCCATGTTCATATATCCGAGCTGCTGATGAACGGCTTGCTCCGCTTCGGAATTCCCTTTAAGAACTGGTCGACCAGTTGGGTCATAAACTAAGCAAAACTGGCTTCGCGTATTCGAATTATCGCCCTGCCACTGGAACTTACCTCGTCCAGCACCGCCTTCTACTGTGCCATTAGCGGATAGTGAGCCATCACTATAAACCGCGATCATCACAGGCACTCGTTTTCGATGAGCGTATTCAAGTACCGCCCCTATACAGCGTCCGGCACGGAGATCTCTTGTTTCACCGGTTCCACG
This sequence comes from Agarilytica sp., assembly GCA_033852165.1. Taxonomy (GTDB): domain Bacteria; phylum Pseudomonadota; class Gammaproteobacteria; order Pseudomonadales; family Cellvibrionaceae; genus Agarilytica. The sequence goes on from JAWSUZ010000005.1 coordinate 1,709, forward strand.
ACCCTGACCGTGATAATCAAAACCGCCCATGGAAATATGACCCGCTCCGGCGTAAGAACTGGCAGAACCACCAGCTCCACCAACCGCCAACTTCATTACTGCAGCTGTTTTCTGAAATTCACGGTCACTCAACTGATCACCGGGTGTCACATCGGTAAATATTTCCTGTATGTCGGTATCTTCATCAATATCAAGCACACTCGGATCAGGATAAGCATTTGCCAAACCAGCACTTTCCACATACACGCACTTGAGCCGGTCACGCAGGGCGTTATCAATACCGGCAAGTCCTGCGGCATCCATTTTATTTTCACTCATTCGTGAAACTGTTTCCATAACAGCTACAACTTCGTCCGAACTGAGGCCGTCAAATTCGCCCACTTTTACTAAACCTAAAGCATCAGTGCGTCGATCAACTTTAGTGGGGCGATAATCAGCAAACGCATCACCCATAAATTGAGTTGGGACTCGTGAATTACCACCACCGGTATCATTGTTACGTGAAGCGACCGAATAAACTAAATCGCCTTTTGCACCGTAAAGGCTAAGACCCGGAATCGGGTTATGCGGATTATTACCGGTATCATTATCCGAGCGCGCCGCCATAACAAAACCATTTACGTTAGCACGACACTCGGGGGATGTTTTATCCTGTATACCGCGTAAAAATGCGCTATCACCATGGAACGCCAAACCCAAGGACTGATCGACATGGTCAACACTTGTATCAGTCCCCAGAAATCCAGCAGCCTGTGTAACACCTGGAACCATATCGCCAGGTAAGCCTTGACGCGCATAACCAGCTGTACTCAGAAAGTCTAATTGACCACCAGCTCCGCCAACCAAAACATTAGAGCCAGTTGAATTACAACCACCGGCTAAATCAAACGCAATAAAAGGAATTTTTCCGTTCCCGCCGCTAATACCACACTCATCCAATCTTTCTGCAATATCACTCGAAAGAGCACCATGAGCAGACATAGAAGCCGCCAAGCTACCAAACAACGAACCGCCAACCAGAGTACCAACACCCGTGGTAAAACCCTGAGCTAAGAATTCCCGTCGTGTTTTTGGACGCGCATGATCCGCCTGAAATAAGGGCTCATCTAAACCTTTTAATAAACTTTTCTTCGCCATAATCGTTACACCCTTATTGCATTAACATGGCTGCGCCAGCCAGGACAGAAGTACACACTGCCGTTGCTTTCGCACTTGCCGTGTTAGATGACATAACTTGCAGCAGGCCATCGAATTCTTCAGGATTATTCGTGAGCACGTTGCCATCGCTCACCCCAATATTATCCAACCTCAACCGAACGTCCACTGCTGCAGGACTCACAGTCAACGCTGAAGCATCAGAAATAAGCATTCGGGACAACAGTGGATCAATCAAACTATCAATCTGCCCCTGCGTACTCAGATCACCGTAATCGCCAAAATAGGCTGTGCGTAAACTTGTGCTTGAAACAAGTTCCGTACAGTAAGCCAAAGCCAATTGTGTTACTGCCGACTGCTGAGACGCCAGAAAGCCCGTAGCAATTGTTGCACTGGGCAATGACCGACGAATCTCAGCTGCATAAAAATCGTAAATGCTTGTCGAAGGCACAGTGGTAATTGCCGACATGTTCTGGAAAATTTCATCAAACAATCTAAGCCCAATATCCGGTTGAACATCTGCAGCTACCGGGGCAACAACCTCAGGAACGTCCTCCGCAGGCCGCGTATAACTACCACTGCCAATCTCTTCAAAAGTGAGAAAAAACAGATCATTGGTTAAACCATTTTCTAAACCGATAATGGTTCCCGATGGCGCAAGGTTTGGATTGACTAAAGAAATACCCGATTCAGCATCATAAGTATCTCCACTTACTTCGATATTAATATTTGCAAAAGCCTGGCCAATGGATGCTTCCTTACCATTAATCCCTATGCGCATTCCTGCAATAGAAAACGCCGTTGTCGGAACCGTGTCATTTCCATCAAAGATTTTAAAAATAGGGTTTTGGAATAAGTAGGCTGTGTCGTCATATTGCTCCACCTCGAAAATCACAAAGGAACGCTCTATACCAACGTATTCTGAGACACTAAAAAATATAAAATATTTTTGGCCAACACCCGCATCAAAATTCGTTACGACTTGCTCCGTCGTAAGAACGCGGTTATGAATCGCTAATAGGCGTATTGTGCCTTGCCAGTCGTCCGCGCTATCCACTTCGTTACCGATTGCCAGTACGAAACCATCATCCCAGTCGTTAATATTCCCTGCGTTAGCCCCATCATCCTCACTAACAATTAACTCACCGTTTACATAAATACTGCGGCCTTCTATCGGATCGTATGTAGTTACCACATGCTGCAAGGTAGCCTGTAAGACTTCATCGTCAGAAGGGGTATTAAGCAACGGCATACCATCGCCATCTGAATTTTCTGAACGACTTAAAAAGCGGTAATCGTAAAGGTTTTGCATAAGCGCAAAATTACGCTCCGTGTTACTGCCCGAGTAAGTCACAATACGGGCTTCTTCTTGCGTAACATTCGCAGGAACGACCCAAGCCTCGACGGAATACTCACCTGTAGTACGAATGAGATCGTGGAGTTTTTCACTATTACCTGTACTGCCTTGTGCCTTTCCGTTATCCGAGAAACGAAGTCCCCATGAACCCACCCAATCGACACCTGTCGGTGAAAGATCCAGATTTAACTGCGGGTCAACGCCACTCAAGTCGTAGGCTATTGCCCCTTCTCCTTGCTTGAATTGGTAGAGCGCAATCACGTCTCGCTGAACACGGCCACCCGCACTCGCTATTTGTCCATCTTCGGCAATGTTAGAAGCGCTACTCACCAACCATTCTGTCGGCAAAGGCTCTGAAACTAAACCCTCACCAGCATCGTCTCCATCACCATCCCCGTTCAAGTCGTTCAGCAAAAACAAATTGATAACCCGCGTCATCTCCTGCGTGCTGTATTGTGAATTTGTCATCACACCGTCAGGATCTGCCCAAGCATTGTGCCCTTCTTGCATACGCCCAACAAAACGCGAACTAACGGCATTTTCCAAATCAATCAACGTTCGTGCTGCAGAATATGCCGTCGCTGGATTTGAACTCGCAAAAAACGGCTGCTGCCTCAAATCTGATTCTTCCGAGTGACAAAACACACAATTCGCAGTTGCGGTATTTCTTACTAGCGGATAAATTGTGCTTTCATACAATGTACTCTCAATAGGGAATTGAGCTGTAACACCCACGGTCTTTAAATCGTCTTCATCCGGTGGAATTAAAATAATTTCCGTTGCACTTGCACCGGTCACTGTCGCCCAATTTGAAATTATTGCTGTAATAAAATCGGCTGCGGCGTCATTCCATGGATTATGCCCATTTTCTGCCCGCTCAACTAAACGCGATAACACGGGAACAGCTTTATTAATCAAAGGGACTGCGGCGTCGTAAGCTAAATTAATATCATCACGGCGCAAAAATAAAGGCTCTTGCCCTACTTCTTCATTGTGACAGGCGCCGCAACGATCATCTCCCGCAAGCTTGTCCCACACTTCCAATTTAAATTGACGAACATCATCTGTCTCGCCAATCGGCCCGTTATAAACTAGAGAGCTATCACCATCTTCAACTTCCTGTTGCTGAATCGTGACTCCTTCCTGTCCAGAATCCGTCGCACCACCACAGCCCACAAGGAGAGCAAAACTAGCAGAGAGTGCAAATGCAGGGACCAACTTAATATTTTTAATATTCATTTCTTATTCCCCCGCACACAATGTTGCTGACGTTGCAAATACATGTTTCATATCGCCGGCTCGCGTTCCAACCATAAAGTCATTAATCATTCCCGCTACCGGCGTCAAATCTGCCTCAATGGGATCTCGAAGACATATAGTTTTGAATACGCGGTTAACATGACACTGAGCAAAGGCTCGTGAATGCGCTAACTCTTGGAACATTTCACGTGCTCCCTCACCCCTCCCTGTCAAACCTGGGTCCCAGCCCAAAGCAACATTTTTACCTGCACGCCAATAGTTGGCCCAGCTATCATTGGGGGTCACAAACCCAGGAGGAAAGGTTGTGTCGTTGTTAAAATATTTCTCTTGGACCTCACCAGGAGTGTATTCGATCTCGCCAAACTCTCCCGTTGGGTCCGTTTCAGGATCGTAGGAATAGTTGTGGTACGCCAATGCCTGCGCCATAGGGTCCATGCCACTATGACACCCGATACATGAATTGAGAAAAATACTGGAATCACCACCAGGGCTGCGAGCCACATCCTGACGAATTCTGTCCGGTACACGGGTTACGTCATGCACCTGCTCCATATCCAAGCAAAGATGGTTAAGCATGGTGAAACGAAATGCGGCTCTATTCGTACCGGCAATTAAAAAGGACTTTGCTCCTGCTCTCGACGTAATCACACCTGAAGCTCCGCGACCAGATAAAGCAGCTACGACAGACGACTGAGTACTCTGCTGTAAATCGGTCTTGAGACTAAAACCTGGGTCACCATTAAGATCAACGCCCGCTTCAAGCTCAACATAGTGATTATTATTTGTAGTGGAATACGCCGCAATTCCAGAGGAAGGCCCACGATACATGGCGTCGTCATATAAAATCCCCCGAAAATCGACCGGGCCTTCATAGGTATATGAAGGATCGTCAGTTGGTGACTCAGCCTTATCACTGTCGCGGACATAACCAATGACAAGCGCGATATAGTCATTTAAATCTGCAAACGCATCAAAGTCTCGATTAGTCCATGGAGCGGCCCAGTTTTTTAACGTGACATTATAGAAACTGTGATCCACCGGGTTATCAATAGCGATTCTTGCGGCATCATAAGCATCCGGCTCCGCCACCATCTGATCTAAAATAGCCTGACTCGGCAAGTTGCCCGTCAGCCTATCGTGAATTTTTTTTGCCTGATCTGCCGTTATCGCAAATGTCGATGAACCCATCATCGCCACAGTAATACCCACAACCAAGAGAGAAGAGGACCTGAACCTCGAGAAGAGGCTTCGCTGTTGAAGCTTATGTATTGTCATCTCACCACTGCCTTTAACTGAAAACCCAAATTACACTCAAAAAATCACCAATGTGACAATTTTTGTTTTTTTGGTGACGTTTTTTGTCATTTTTAGAGCCTAAAAACTGACACTATTTGTCACCCTATACCCACCGAACCATTCTTAATTTCACTCAAGCCCTTATAGAGCAAGACTTTGGTCGATATGAAGCCAATTATTCACTTCATTTTGGATATTTGAAAACGCAGGAAATGTACCGGAACCGAACAACATCGGAGGCGCCACTCAAAATTCCAAAATATATGTGACGCAAGTCACAACTCGAAACTTAAAAACAACAAACTATTTTACGTATAACAAAAAATATGATCCAGAAAAAGTCGACAAAATGTACTTTTCTCTGCCGAATTAGCTTTACCTTCTTGATACCTGCCATTTACACAACTAATCCTGCTTCCCATTAATTTATTGGCGCGACCAAAACGTTTCGGCACAGTCCTTGAATCAAAAGAACAATAAATGCGTAACAGCATCATCGCCAAGCGGTTCACCATTGCTAACACAATTCAAAAAATAATCGTGTTAGTCTTTGCCCCCCAAATGGCACAACTATTTAATCTCACATTCACAGGTGCTGAATTAGAGCGTTCTCATGAAAAAGATATTGATACATTCCATCATCCCACTATCCCTTATTTTTTTGGCTAGTGGTTGTGACGTAACAAGCGATGGATCTGGAGGCTCTAGTTCAGAAAGTGACCCTGCGGTTGTCGACAAGCCCGTAGCGTATATCCAACGCCCTGTCCCCATTGGGCTTGCGGATGACGATGATATTCAATTAAGTGTTTTGCCAGAAGACATACAAGAACCGTCTGAGTTTCGCCCCGGCGCAGTACTGATGCTAAAAGATCGGGCACTGGTTACAGCAACTGCCAGAGCGCTGACCACCGGCGCCTTTCCTGAGGTTATGGATGAAGACGGAGAGCTGAGCGAAGCGCTTTACGATGTTAGGGATCTAAGCTCTAATATCGATGGCACTAAGCTCGCGTTTTCGATGCACGCCCCCATGGATGAAACACTCGATGACGATGACCCAGGCCAACCCACTTGGAACATTTGGGAATACGATACAGAGCTAGACACGCTAACGCGCATTATTGATTCAAATACCGAAGCCGAAAAAGGCCACGATCGTTACCCTGTGTATCTTGGAGACGAGAGCATAATTTTCTCCTCTACTCGCCAATCAAACTCTAAAAAATTGTTACTCGATCTAAACGGCTCTGGCTTTACCTATGTCACCGAACGTGATGATGACTCGCGAGCATTCACACTGCACAGGATAAACCCTGACAGAGACGACATCATTCAAATTTCCTATGGGAAAGGACACGACATTCAACCCACTATTTTGGACGACGGTCGGGTTTTATTTTTACGCGGTGACGATACCTCGAACACAAACGATGATAGGTTAAGTCTGTACACGATGAATCCTGACGGATCGAATGTGAGCCTTCACTATGGCTTTCATAGCCCTTCAGGGTTGGATGGCGAAACCCAAGGGGCCTTAATAAAACCCCAGGAGATGCCTGAAACCGGTGAGATACTTGTTAATTACCAACCACGTGTAACAAGCGCATTGGGCGGCGATATATATACCATCGACACACAAAACTATATAGACGTAACTCAACCCACTAGCGTGAACTTGGGTTTAACCGGTCCAGCAGAACAGTCGTTATCATTTGGAGATGTTGTACTCGAAGAACAATCACCACACGGCACTTTTAACTCTGCTTACCCAATGAAAGACAATTCAGGAAGACTCCTCGTGAGCTGGATGCCATGCTTGGTTCAGGGTTACCGCCTCGACATATATGTCAGGCAAATTGATACTGAAATTACGGATGATGACGATTTAGTCACTGGACTGGATTCTCGCTATGAGCTCATTAATGTAAACGGTGAACTGGTCGATGAGGACGGGGACGAATTAGATGAAGACGCTGCTCCAGTTGAAATTGCCTTTGAAGACCTCAATTCATTTCCATGCACAAATGAAACGTTCGATAATGCACTCATTTTGCCTTCAGAGCCGCAGTTCGGCGTTTGGGTTTACGATCCTAACGCGGAATCTTTCTCTCCGGTCGTTCTCGCAAATGAGGCCGGGACTCTATACACCGAAGCAATCGTCTTAGAGCCTAGAGATCGCCCCACAACCATCCCTGACACGGGCACTGAAAGTGAAGCTGTCAGAGATATTGCTGACGAGCAAGTCGGTATTATCCATATCCGCAGTGTTTACGACTTAGACGGAGTAGATACTGTGGGCATTGCAACCATGGCCGACTCCCAACAAACTCCCGCAGACTCCCGCCCCATACGTTTTGTACGATTTCTATCTGAGGCCAATATGCCCCATGAAGACGATTTAGATATCGACGAAGGCCTAATAAGAGGCCGAAACGGGCGCCCAAGCCGAAGCATTATTGGCTACGCCGAGGTCCACCCCGACGGCTCTGTTATGGCCAAAGTACCTGCCGACACAGCCTTTACAATCGATCTCGTCGATGCAAACGGACGCCGCGTAAACGGCGTTAACCCAGCCCACCGTTACTGGCTGAATGTTCGCCCGGGCGAGACCCGGACCTGCAACGGCTGCCATACCTCCGGCAGCACCTCCCCCCATGGCAGAGCAGATGCGGAACCGGAACCTGCAAACCCCGGCGCACTAGCCGAGGCACAATTTCCTAACACCATTTTACGCAGCCAGTCTGGTAGCCCATACACCAATGACCCAAATATTGGCGAGACAATGGCGGAATATTATGTACGCTCCAGGCTAGCCGACCCATCCGAGACCGACGACCCACTGGCTCTGTCTCTAGATCTAATATACGACGACGTATGGAGCCACCCTATCCTAGTCCCAGCTGAAAATATGGGCACTTCCATCTCTATCAAGTTTGGAGACCCTGACTCTCTTGGCCCCAACAACCTTTCAACTGCTCCCCCAGTATTCTTGGGCGCCTGCCTAACCGGATGGGAATACCGCTGCCGAACGGTTATCGACTACCCCGATCATATCCAGCCTATATTTGAGGCTGTGCGCCTAAGAACGGATGAAGATACCGGGCTCGAAATCAGTATCACCTGCACCAACTGTCATTCCATAACAGATCCTGACGGCATGGCACAAATCCCCGCTCCCGCAAGCGAAAATCTGCAGCTCGACTTTAGAAACATCATCTCCCCGCTTGATAATGATATGGTCTTCCTAAAAGGTTATGACGAATTTTTCGCGGCAGGGGATTTACTGCAAGAAGTCGACCCCGATACAGGCCTTATCCGCACCCGACAGATTCCGCTAGTGGTTGACGGTGAAATCCAATACCAACCCAGAGCCACGCCTCGCCTCGATGAGGACGGCAACTCACTGATTGAGTTTCTTGATTTAAACGGCGGCACACAATGTGTTGCGGACAACACCGTCGACCCAGACCTTACACAAGTTCTGGATGATAATGACGCAGTAGTGCCCTGCCCACGATTCCTTTGCACACTAGATGATGAAGACGCCGAAATATTCGATACTCAAGGAAACTGTGTCGAACGCAGGCCAATACTTGTTAACGACGAGCAAGGCCGCTACCTCTCAGCTGGCGCTGCAAATGCCGCTCAAAACCAACGTTTCTTCAATACGTTTGACACCGATGGAGCCCACGAAGGCTATTTAAGCCCTGCAGAAATTAAACTCTTTTCAGAGTGGCTCGATATGGGGGGGCAGTACTACAACGACATATTTAAAGCGGTAGACGACTAAGGGCTCGGCTAAATAGCAAGATGTCCCCATTTAAAATCAAGAACAAAATAACGGCTGCCTATAAAGGCAAACCTTATAGGCAGCCGCTTAGCTTCACGTGTTCACTACCAATTGGTTGATTTAGGTGCAGTATTTTTGACCATGACAAACCTTAACAACAGGAATCATCAGAATATTCTCAGCTCTCTTACCATTATTGGGCAATTGTGCGTAATATTGGGGTTATTAAAAGCCTACGCCTCAACTAAAATGGCAGATAAAACAATTAATCATTACTCTCATACACCTAAGTGTATTCTGATCGAGCTAACTGCATGATAAAAACGATAACGTGGGTTGCTGCTCTATGTTTTAGCATCTGCGCTAATATCGCATATGCAGGCTGGGACCTCATTCCAAACAGAGGGGTCGACCTCATCGTCATCGATCCCTTTATTCAAATGCGTACCGGCCCAGGTAGAGGCTACCCAGTCTTTCATGTAATCGAAAAAGGTGAAAAACTACATATTTTTGTAAAACGTACCGACTGGTTTAAAGTCGAAACGACAAAAGGAATCAAAGGCTGGGTCAAGCGCTCTTCGTTTGTGAAAACCTTGGGGCTAGAAGGACAGCTAACGGCATTTACCGGGCCAGGGCGGCAAAACTACCTCAACAGACAGTTTGAATTTGGCATTTTAACGGGTAGATTCGATACCGCCGACTCTTTAACCACCTACGGCGCTTTTCACCTAACACAAAATATTTCGGGTGAAATAAAATACACCCAAACCTTTAGCCCCATCGCCAACAATAAATTACTGGGCTTTAACGTCGTGCATAAGCCTTTTCCCACTTGGCGCATATCTCCATTTTTCACCTTGGGATACGGGCAAATTACAATCTCGCCAAGTGCAGCCTTAGTTCAGCCAGAAGAACGCAAGAACTGGCTCTACACTGTCGGCACAGGCGCCTTTGTATATATTTCAAGGCGATTCCTCATGCGGATCGAATACAACAAACACACACTTCTCACTAAGCGAGAAGCGAACGAAGAGGTTGAAGAATGGAAAGCCGGATTCAGCGTATTTTTTTAGTGCGCATTATTTTAGCGGCTGTATTACTCACCGCTTCGTCGCTATCAATAGCCCAACACGATGGGAGTAATCCGGGTGAAAAAACCATACTGGACTCTATTATTGAACCCGACCTAGATCGCCGAAAAATCAAAGAAAGTAAAATTGACTCCGAACACTTCGAATTCGGCTTTTTTACCGGGGTAATGAGTGTAGAAGATTTTGGGTCCAATAATGTAAGTGGCCTTCGTGTCGCCTTTCATATATCTGAAGATTGGTTTATCGAAGGAGCATATGGGGTGACAGAAATCAGTGAAACCAGTGCCGAATCACTATTCGACATCCCCCTTGTCGAAGATCGTACATTACGTTATTACAACGGCTCATTAGGCGTCAACTTATTTCCAGGTGAAATTTTTATTGGTCGCAATCATGCCTTTAACAGCAACGTATTTTTAATTCTAGGCGCGGGTAATACTCAATTCGCAGGTGACGAATACCTAACCTACAATTTTGGTGGCGGCTTTCGGCTATTCATCACTGACTGGATGACATTTCGTCTCGACTTCAGGAATCATATTTTCACGCATACCGTTCTGGGTGAAGAAAAATCCATTCAAAATCTCGAAACCCATTTCGGGCTTTCAATATATTTTTAGCGGAGTAAATTAAAATATGAGAAAATTCGCATTACTATTCTTCATGTGCGCCATTGCCAGCACTTCGCTAGCTAAATCAGCAAAGCACCAAGAGCTCAAAGGCCCAGCAAAAGACTTTACCCTAAAGTCACGTAGCGGAAAAAATGTGCGTCTTTCTGACCTTCGGGGTCGTGTCGTCATGCTTAATTTTTGGGCCTCATGGTGTGGACCCTGCCGTCAAGAAATGCCGCTTCTCGATAAACTCTCACAGCGTTACAGCCCAGCAGGCTTCGACTTAATTGGCATCAACGTTGATGCAGACCAAAAGCTTGCGGACCGCGTTTTAAAAGAAATCCCCGTAAGCTTCGATGTACTGTATGACCCAACAAGTAAAGTCAGTGAATTGTACAAAGTGGATGTAATGCCAAGCACAATACTTATCGATTGCGACGGTAATTTAAATTACTTGCATCGCGGCTATGTATCCGGTGACGAAAAGACTTATAAAGCGCGAATCAAAAAGTTACTGCGTAGCTGTAATTAAAACATCAGTAAAAATCAACAATTGAGAAAAGAGAAATCCACGAGTTCTCATGAAAAAATGTATTACCGCTATTTTAATAGTTAGCCTGCTTAGCGGGTGCTCGCCATGGGTGAAACCCTATCAGCGTGACAACCTAGCCCACCCCATAATGGCTTTTGACCGCAACCCTATTGACTCAAAGTTTATGGCGCACGGCTTTGGCAATCGTGAGGCCGCAATAGGTGCAGAAGGCTCAGGAGGCGGCGGCTGTGGGTGTAACTAAACTAGCTCGTTATATATTTTTAATCTGCCCTGTATTTTGTTTATTAATGTATGCACAAGGAAGTTCAGCTGCTGTACTTCCTGAAGACAGAGCAGACATACTTATCCACAACTACAGTGGCGATAACTCTACGTTTAAAGGGCCGTCTATTCTCGTTAGAAAGGAGTTTAAAGACACCTATTCCGCTTGGGCCAATTATTATGTTGATATGAACTCTGCGGCATCTATCGATGTCGAGACTCAAGGAAGTGCGTACACAGAGGAAAGAACGGAGATGAGTGCTGGTATTGATTACCTCTATGACACTACCGTACTAAGCGCTAGTTTTACCAACAGTAGCGAAAATGATTATGAAGCCGATAGTTTTGCACTGGGATTAAGTCAGGATTTTTTTGGTGATATGTCTACTCTGACGATGGGCTATTCCAAAGGGGATGATGATATCTACCAAAACCTACGTCTTGATCCGGACAGCAATCGAATTACTGGGCGAGACTTTAAGGGCAACGCCTCCCATCAACGATTTTCTCTTGGATGGACTCAGGTTTTTACTAAAAATTGGATAGTTGCATTCAACGCAGAAGCATCCGTAGATGAAGGGTTTCTAAACAACCCATATCGATTGGTTAGGTTTGTCGTTCCAACAGGCAGCGGATTTTCCAGAGAACCAGAAAAGTATCCAACTACGCGCAGCAGCCAAGCATTCGCAGTTAAGAGTATGTACTACCTACCCTGGCATGCTGCATTCAAGCTAGAGTTCAGAACATTCAAAGATAGCTGGGACATCAAAGCCAGTAATTATGAGTTTAAATATATACAACCATATAAAGAACAGTGGACCTTCGAATTCCGTTATAGAGGCTACCAACAAACTGGTGCTGAATTTTATAATGACCTGTTTCCAAACCAAGACGATACATTTAAAGCGAGCGACAAAGAGCTGAGTACCTTTCAAAACTCTACGATTGGCTTTGGCATAACTTATGAACTCAATAAACAGTGGATATGGGGTCTCGATAAAGTCACAGTAAATTTGTTTAGTGACCTCGTAAGTTCAGACTACGAGGACTTTGGCAACAAAAGAGAATCAGAAGGTCTCCAGTCACTAGGGACCAGCGCAGGAGATGAATCTCAATTTGCCTTCGACGCACAAATCACACGCTTCTTCATATCCATTTGGTATTAGGGTTAAATTCGTTTAGCCCTCGCTTAAAAAACCCCTCAATCTAAAATTGTTGACCCCACTCACAAATACCGCGGTCAACAACTCAAACCTTTCCGCATTACCACTTACCCGTCTATCAAAGTGTTACAATCGCACCCACATTTGGAGGAGATGAGAAATACTCATGAAAAAAACAATATCTATTTGTTCGCTGTTCAGCCTACTAGCCGCTTCCGGCAGTTATGCCGCTAGCTTAGACGTTGACATCAACAACGACGCAATACGCGGCCAATATAATTTCAGTGATACAAATGCAAAACTTGGCCTTTCTGGCACCGCATTAGCAACCGACGACAAAGGCGAAGTCTATTATATAACCGCTCGTACTCAAGGCACGCTAGCAAAAAAAGAGATGCTAAAAGGCGGCTTTGGTGGTCGTGCTTATTACGCAAACCCTGAAGGGTTTGGCAGCTTTCAATCCCTCGCAATCGGCGGCTATGTTGATTTAACCGTACCTGAGTTTACTGACCTGACCCTGGGCGTTGAGGTGTTTTACGCTCCGAGCATTACGACAACTGACGACATCGACAACCTGCGAGAAATTAGCTTTCGAGCGACTTATCTGCTATTTGAAAATGCATCCGTTTATGCAGGGCTTCGGTACTTAGAGATAGAAGTCGACAACAGAGATTACGAAATCGAAGAAGGTGGCCACATCGGCTTTACCCTGCAATTCTAATGTCGCTTTAAAAACAAACGCAAAAGAGCCATCTCGGCTCTTTTTTTATGCCTGAAATAAAGTGGGGTCAGATGAACATTAATCGCAATGGTCCGTAGATTGCTATTGGAGATAGTAGATTAATGTTCATCTGACCCCACTTTATTCTTGATTGCGTTTTCGGTTTGCTATACTGTATATTCATACACACACAAACGAGGAGGCAACTATGGCTGTAGTAGCCGTTTGGAAATGCGACCGAGATGGGACCATGTTCGACAATAAAAAAGAAGCAGAAGAACACGACAAAATGCTTGAGCTGGCAGCAAACATTACCTGCCTTATCGAAAAGCATTTAAATATCGACGAGAAAGACAGCGAGGCTATTGGCCTTTTGCTTGCTGAACGCCGTGACAAGCTCGCTATAGCCTGCAAGGGTAAACCCGAGGCTTTGTTAGTTGAGCCTGTAGAAGAAGCCACTAAGCCTGTTGGCATTGATTCAGACAAAGTAACCCCGCTTAACGCTAATGCTTAATTGAGCAAAACCGCTTTACACTAGCCCAACCCACTACGACCACTTGGGCTACATCACCTTGGCCGCCTTCGGGCGGCCTTTTTATGCCTTGCGGATTCACACTAAAGGACAGTGAGGATCAGATAACTTTTGAACTGCACACTGAACAATCGCCAGTTCAAATTCGTAGCGCATCATAAGATTAACCACTAGTGTAGCCACATGTTCAGACAACAACTGGCTCTTGGTTTAAATCCCACATTTACTCTTGATCAGTTATTGAGCCTCTCCACTGTATTTTTAACTGCTGATATATTTTATTAATGCACGCCAATAAAATGAACTTCTAACACCAGTTTTTACTGCATCAATAAAAAAGCCCCATACGACGATGAGGCTTTTATGTATTAAACATCTTGGTACGGAGTTCTAATTAGTACGGCAAGAAATCCATATCGTAATTGAGTATCGTTTTAATAACGTCTTTCGCTCCAAAGTTAATTAAACGAATACGAGCAAGTAGCTTCCTCTCTAGTGCGGGGTCATCCAAATCACTCGACACAATGGAGACATTAACAACTTGGCCCTTACTATTAATTTCCAATTTAAACACAACCTTACCTTCTAAAGCCGGATTTTTACGTAACGCACGATTATAAATAGCGAATATTGCGCCTTTATTTTTATCCATAACCTTGCGAATTTCTTCCTTGCTGCGCGAAGATCTATCAGCTGCGGTTTGCACAAGCTTCGGCGCTTTACCGTCACCGGTTTTTAACTTACTCGCTACTACAGCAGCCGTCTTTTTAGCTGACACAGCAACACCGCCGGTATCTCTACTTAGATTTGCTACGTTGATTCCACCGCTGCCTTTTTTCGCTCCGCTAGAAATAATGTCGCGATTGAGTTCAGCCGCCTCACCCATGCCTTGCGTAAGTTCAGTATTAACCTCTGAGAGATCAAAGGCGTCTCTCAGGTCCATAAGATCATCGGCTATCTGATTAATCTCTGCTTGAGCTTCCTCACGCGCTTTTTCGACTAATTTAACCGGAGCAGGTGTGGGCTTAGGCTTTTCTTTCTCCTTAACTTTCTTTTTGGGATCTTCTTTCTTTTCTTCCTTTTTCTCTTCTTTTTTAGGTTTCGGTGTTGGCTTAGGAGTTGGCTTCGGCAACTCTTTTTTCTCCAGAACAACTCGCGCCAGTTGAGGCGGTAACTTCTCTAGCTCCTCGCGGGCGGGCTCGGGTATATTGATCAAAGGAATGGCGATACTCAGAATAAAAAACGGAACGAGCAGGATAAAAAAGACGTTCCAATAACGCTTATCATCTTGGACCGTTGAACTCCAAGGAAGCTGTAAATTCGGCGCCGCTATCATTCTCGCCATATCAGCCCCCCACGCCAGGTTCAGCCGCAGACGCTTCGAGCACCTGACTGACCGCAAGTGATATATTGCGATATTCTGATTTTGCGCAGGTCGTCATAATTTTCTTAAGCAGTAAATAAGGAATTTTCTGATCAGCCATAATGGTGACGTCTCGACCTTTTTCCTGCTCTTCGATCGTTCTATAGGGCTTACGACCAGCCAAATAGAGCAGTTCTTTTTTGAGCGAAGCGATTTCACGCTCATCGCTTTTTAGTACCGACTTAACATCCGCGACCTTTCTGCCCCCAACCAAGATGTCTACTGCACTTACCATAACCACTAAGTTATTTTCAGGTTTTCTCTCAGCCACTGAAGCAGGTAATGTTATGTCCTTATTACTCTGTAAGACTTCAACATCTGAAGAGTTCACCAAAAGAAAAAACACCAGAATGGTAAAAATATCCATCAGGGATACTAGATTTAATTTCGATTGGCTTTTGGCGCGGCGATGTTGCCTTTCCATGCGCTTAGCGTGTATTGACTGTTTCATGAGGATTTCTTCTCCCCTTTATCAGTCGATAAATTATTCGAGGGTGCGTCACCCAAGGATATAAGCGGAAATAACTCTGCCTCAACTACAGAAATTGCCACCACAGCTTTAAAGCTGCGAACAGTATCCATAGACGTTACGATGGTTTGGTAGTCCGTATATGGCTGAGACAAAATAAGGATATCTTTTTTCTCTACGCCTTTGTCAGCGAGTAGTCGCTTAACTTCTTGCAAGGTGTCAGACAACAGCTTGAAATCATAGACCAGCTCTCCCGTCGCCTCGTCTTCGATTTTCGGAAGTCGCTTTACGGGTACTCCCGCAGGAAAGTTCACTAACAACTCGTCCGCGAAAATAATCAATTCCAATGTTTCGTCTTTGAGATCTTTCTGTGCCTGAGCAGGGTCGGAGGATATGTCAGGCAGCTTAAGATCGAGCACAGTTACGTGCGAGAAAACCATACTCATAAGAAGTACGGGAACCAAAATAATCATTAAGTTCATAAAGGAAGTGATATCAAGATCAGCTTCCTGTTCTCTGTAACGTTTTTTTCGCATAGCTATTGCCGAGCTGGGTTTAGGTCTGAGTATTCGCTGCGGAGTCTAGGTCCGATTTTATTTTATGGCGTCATTTTGACGCGTGCGCGAATTAAAGGTGTTCGATGTCGACATAATATTGAGACATTTCACGCCAGCCATTTCCAAGCTATCGACAATTTCAGTCGTTTTGTTTTGTAGGGTAGCGTGCAATAACAATAAGGGAATTGCAGCCATCAAACCAAATGCGGTGGTGTTCATCGCAACGGAAATACTGTTCGATAGTAGGCTGGCTTTTTCAGCTGGGTCAGCGTTTGCCACGGCAGTAAACGCTGCAATTAGGCCCATGATCGTTCCCAACAGCCCGAGAAGCGTTGAAATGTTCGCCAGTGTTGCAAGGTATGGGGTACGTTTTTCTAAACGTGGCACAGCTTCCATTACGCCCTCTTCCATCGCGTATTCGATTTCATCACGACGTGGCGTCTGTTGCATCCGCGCAACGCCAGAAGCAACGATTCGACCAATAGGCGCCTTGGAACTGCGCGCCAACTCCACCACTGCGCCATAGTCTTTTTTGCGTAGCATGGGCAAAATCCTATCGAAGGTTCGACGGTTAGAGCTTTTTGCTGCGGTCAAAAAGATCCAGCGTTCAATGGCCAGTGCTAAGCCGATAACGAGCGCTAGAGCGATGGGGTACATAAATGGACCCCCTTGTTGAAAAAAGGTAATAATTGAATTCATAAAGCAATGCCTCCGAAAAATTGCTTCGCCCAGATTGGGGATTTAAAGAGTATATTCACGATAACGGGATCTGTCATTGTGAATAAATAATTATGATTATTGTTTATCCAAGTGTTCGATATATTGCACTTGTCGTTTATGTTCTACTCGCTCAACGTGACCAAATATATGTTCCATCGCTTTTGAGCTAAGCGGGAGATACAGTATGGTCGTATCTTCCGCAGGTTTCCACGGTACTATGTAAAGGACTGTAGGCTGTTCTTGGTTACCCACGATAGTTGCGCTTAAATTTACCACTTCTGTGACTTGCCTTACTACAGGGTCTGGCATTTCGTTATCATCTACAGGGGCGGCTTCTGGGGTGGCTTCTACAACTTCTTGAGCAGGATCATCTGATGACATATCCTCTTCTATCAGAGTGGATTCAGACGCTTCTAATTTCGAATCAGCCTCATTATCTTCTTCACCTTCACTGTTATCGACAATTGGAGCTTCATCCTGCGCCGCAACATTTACGAGTTCCCCACTATTGGAAGAGTCATCTCTTTCGTTTTCGCTAAGCTCTTGATCCGACGCTGAGGTAGCGGCTTCATTTAAGCCCGAGACTTCGGAAGATGATTCTGTATCCACAGGCTCTATTTGCTGAGAACTGTCCTCTCCACCATTATTTTGAGCAACCGCAAACAGACTCAAAAACAGTAGGGGGATTATGAAAATTTTCATTACTTTTTCATTCTCCGTTTTAAGTCAATAATCCAACCTTTAAGCTGCCGATCCTCACCACCAAGAATATTTTGACTTAATTCATAGTAGGCGAGCGCGTCATCAAAACGCCCCATATACAAATCGTATAAAATACCAAGGTTTTTTACAGAAGGTAGATGATGGGGCCAAACACCAAGAGCTTTTAAATAAACCGCTTCGGCGTCATCAAAGCGTCCAAGTTCGCGATAGAGGATTCCTAGTCTTGTATAGCCGCCTAAATTTTGGGGGTTTACCTCAATCGCATATTGTAACGCTTTCTCCGCCTCTTCCATTTCACCCAAGGCATGATGAACAATACCTAAGTTCACGTAAGGGCCCGATAACGAGGGGTAGGTTGCCGCCATCAACTCTAACAAGCCTTTTGCTTGAACCCATTTTTCCCCCTGCATCGTAGCCTTAATATTCGCATATTCCAGCTTTGCCGGTTCCGGTACAACGCCGGGTAAATAAGGGTTAAGAATTAACACAAAGGGCTGGGATTCTGCTGTCTCCGTTGGTTCGGCTTCTTTTTCTTTATTACTCATACTAGTACAAGCCGTGACAGCAGCTAGGAGTAGCGCTAGACCAAAACACTTAAGGAGACGGTTAGGAAGGCTACTGGAGAGACAAATAAAGAAGCGAACAAAGCATCGCTTAAAATTATTAGTAAATTTCATCGCTAAACTCCACCTTCAATTCTTTTTTACCGTAGCGAGCGGGCAGGATTTTTGCCAAAGTATCAAAGCTCTCTTTTACCCAATCATCATAAAGCCCCGACCACGAGCGTTCCGCATTTGAGGCCAGAATATCGATGGCTTTTTCTTCAAATGGCAAGGCTTGCTCTTCCAGCAAAATTTCGTACTGCTCTAACGCGAGTTCGCTTAGCCCTTTCGGCCGTTGTGAATCCATCAAGTCTTTAGATAACTGAATATAAATATCACCAATTCGATGATTGGCTTGCGTAGCAAATTCGGCAACACCGTATTTGAGGACTTTACGATAGCCTTTTAAAGTAAGGTCTAACGCTTTGCGTTTTCGCTTTAGGCTCTTTTTCAGCGGCAAGCTCAATTTGATCCGCTGGTAGCGTGTAAATTCGTCGTCCGCAAATTTAGCCGTTGCAAATGCAGCCAAGTATTTGGAACGATCTGTTCGGGAACTGCCAGCCTTGCGATGTTCGTCGACAAGCTTCTTAAGCCAGTAATTACGCTTGCTATCTTGTTTCGTTTTTCCATAAAGCTCCACCAAATGAAAACGCGCTTCGGTGGCAATATCAAAAGGTTGCGAATACGTATTTGCATAGCTTCTGTATTTATCAATCGCTTGATTAATATCACCTGCTTTTTCATATAGCTCAGCAGCCAAATACAGCGCCTGACGACGCTCTTCTTCGGTGCTTGCATTGGCCGCCATATCTTCGAGCGCTCTTGCAGCCTTACCCCACTGCTCAGATTCTTGATAAATAAAGGCAAACTTTGGCGCTAACGTCGCCACTAATGCATGGCCGATATAACGTCGTTTAAAGTCTAGAAGAACTTGCTCTGCTCGCACCCAATCATTTAATTCAATTAAATGATTGGCGGCATCATACTGCGCGGTAATCGCAATATCGCTGCCAGGCGCCAACTTACGAATACTCAACAAACGCTCGATTGCAGGGAGCAATTCACCCGCAGCGACCTGTACTTCCGTTTGCCGATAAACCGCCGCCGCAACACGCTCTATTATTTTAGCGCGATCTTTATCCGTTTTCGGAAGAAAACTGAGCAACTCGTTGTAAGCCACTTCAGCTGCTGCGTACTGTTCCAGATCAAATCGGCTATGAGCAACAATAAGCCATGCCGATTTCATTAATTTTTGTTTTGGTCGTGGCTGCCATTGCGTTACTCTCAGACCAATTTCAGCTGCGCGTTGAAATTCATTTTTCTCAAATATAGCTTGTGCAGCCGTGGTCAGCAATTCAACCGCGCGTTTATCCGTAGGATAATAATCGGAAAAGCTAATCGAGCTTTCGATTTTATGATCCCGCCAGTTTGCATGCTGGGCCTCTAAATTTGTGTCGCCTGCAGTTTCATCCATAAGTTCTTGAAGCGCGATAACAGCTGAAAACCCTGCTTCAGCGCCACGCTTTTTATCGATGTAGTTGTACGCCACTGTTTCATAAGCAATAACCGCTTTAGCACGCTCTCCAGCAGAGTAGAAAGCCTCACCCATGAGGTAGGTCATTTCAGACGTACGCTTATCTTCAGGAAAGGTAAATACGAACTCTTCGTATAAAGCTGCTGCACGAATAAATTCTGGTCGTGCTTTTTCCGGCCTGTCTTTTCTTTTAACTTTCTTCCCTGCTGATTTTTTAGCTTGGTATTTTCTATTAAGTTTTACGAGCTCCAAGGCACGAGCATGGTAATAACTCGATAGCTCATCCAAGTAGATGGACAATTTCGGCGTAATGATAGCTCGAGATTCATCATTACGATCTTTCCAAAACTGACTGTATACACCGTAATTTCTAACGTACTCTTCTTTGGCTGGCAAAATTAAACTGGGAAAACCGCCAAGATCGTATGTTTCAATGGCCTTAACGCTAAAGGCTGGAGCAGGATCCGTATTGGGAAAATGCTTAACATAATGTCGACATGTATCAGCACTGTCTCGGAATCGCCTTTTCTCCAAATAAAGATCACTGAGCGCCATATAAAGGCGGTGCTGATAATGGCGAGGGCCTAACTTACCGTAAACTTCCGTAATGGTTTCAGCGCCATCGAGGTAGGAAAATGCAATACTGATGATACGCAGTGTATCCTTTGACATATTACGCTGCGTATTGGTGAGGTCGCTAGATTCTTTACCCTCTATTAAATTCCGATCCAAGACTTCAGTAAAAGATTTAATCGATGCCCGGTACCGGTTGCGCTTAAATTGCGACCAGCCATGCATGTAAACTGAGTTAACGTAAAATGGCGTTTCCTCTCCCGCAGACATGACCGTGGCATAAAGTTTTTCTGCTTCTTTATAATCACCGTCGCTAAACGCTTTTTCTGCTCGCCTAAAATCGGCTTCAGCAGCAAAAGGAGAATCCGAAAATTTCGACACTAACGATCCGAGAATCTCGTTGGACTCCTCCATTCGACCATCAAGTGCGTATGCCTTTGATAATTGATAGAGCAGACGCTCATTCGTCGGAGTACCCGGCTCACCTTGTCGCTCGCTGTTAAGCACTAAAAGCTCGGAATACATATCAATAGCGCCATTAAAATAGGCTTTTTGCACAGTAGCTGATAGCTGTCGATTTTCACTTCGCGCCATCTCAAGGTCTGCCAGTCGCGTCAAGATCCGATGGCGAACACTTGGGTCTTTCGCTACGGTTAAAGCCGATCGGTAACTCTCTTCAATTCGATCAATTGTGGTTACGGCAACAGGATCTAAACGATCCGGCACCTTCACCCTTTTTAAATCAGCCAGTGTTTTCCCGTAATTCGGGCCATCATCTTCTTTTTCCGAAATAGATTGAACGAAGGTGCAATTAGATAAAAGCAAACAAGTGATAACGACTGTTACCGCTATAAAAGGGTGACGAAAATTCACTATTCGGCCCCCTCATCGTTTACACGTTGGCTGGCATCACCTACAGGCGCTATGCCATCATCTTCCGGTTCAGAATCTAGCAAAGCAGCATCGACGCGATCAACATTGTCCGCACGATTATTTTTTTCCGTTTCCTCAAGGCTCGCTTGTAGTGATTTATCGTAGAGTCGCGCCATAGAAAGACGACTTTGCGCAATGTAATGATTGAGACGTTTACGTTGTGCATCTAGCACATCGCTTGTCTGGCGACGCAAATCGTCTTGCGTTTTATCAACAATATAATCAATACGCTCTGATATGGCATCGAGTTTAATTTGTGCGTCATTTATTCGCTGCTTAAGCGGAACTAAATCTTGCGGGTTATCAATAAGGTACTGAACCTTTTCATGATTCCGCGTCACGGTAGCCAGTGTTTTATCAAGAAGATTGAGCGTTTTAATCACCCGCCATAAACGATCTGAATAACTTTCACTCGCATCCCACAATAAAACTCCGTGATAACGCCTAATCGCTTCTTCGCTTTCATCAATGAAAGGATCGGTCGCTCTCAAGGCATCTAGATTTTTTTGTGATCGCTTAACGCGGTCTATTAGATCTTTTTCATCGGCGTTTGCCAAAGCAAAATAGTCTTTATTTCCTGCAATTTTTTCAATTTTCCGAGCTAAGGAAGCACGCTTCGCCTTCATGCGCTTGATGGCGACTGTTAATTCACGTGAGGCCAACGCTTCTGCTTTTTGATTTCGACCTATTTCTCTCTCACTCATCAAGTCTGAGTAAAAGGACAATTTTTCTTGCCACAAAAGGAAATCTTCACGAATACCCACAAGATCTCTCAATTCTTGAACCAAACCCTGAAAATCCTCGCGAGCAAAAAGATCTGCCAAATAGCCCAGCTGTGGTGAAACTTGATTGTCGCGGACATTTTTAAGCCAATCCATACCTCCGCTGCGCTCAATTTTAAGGGCATCTAATAATTGGTCTCCTTCCATACTCTCAATAACGCCTTCTAGGCGTTTCATTTCATCAAGGAAGCTCTGTTCTGCCAATTCAAAATGCGCTAATGCCAACCCACTCGAGCCTAATTTCTCGTAGGCGTAAGGCACTGCAATTAACGCTTCTTGGCTGTTTTCATCGGCCAGTGAGCTTTTGGCCAAATAACTCCACGGTTTTAATGCCTCTTCAAAACGGTCTAACTCGGCGGCAGCCCAGCCATAACCCAGCAATGCACGATTTGAATGTGCGCTGGTTAAACGCACCCGTGAAAATTGCTCTATCGCCTTTTCATATTGTTTTGTGACGAGGTAGGCATAGCCAGCTGACGTCATCGCCTTATCGAAAAGAGCTCGCAGCTCATCAGTGGGATATTCGTCAAAACTCAGCTTTTCAAAATATTCCAATGCTGTTTTAAAATCACCCTTACGCGCATAGGCAGCACCCAAATTGAAGTAGACATATGGTAACCAATCTTTTTTGGGCGCATGCTTCTTAAGTAATTCCTGGGCGCGCTTTAGATCGTTTTGCTGAATCGCAAGGTTAATTTGGTGGGCATAAACTTCATTCCGAATATCGCCGCTAGGCTTTGCTCGCACTTTCTTCAGGGCTAATTTGGCGCCTTCCCAATCGTTACGCAGATATCGGAGCTTCGATAGGAAAAACCAAGCCGCATCTTGTGAACGCTCCGAACGATTTTCTTTAAGCAGACGCTCAAACACCTCACTCGCGTGTCGTTCCAGGCCAAACCCCAGTGAAAAACCGCCTTCCATTATCTCTGGGTTATCGCCGTGTCCCTGAATACCACCGCGCTCTTTGGCGATCAATAGTTCAGTCAGGGCTTCAAGATAATCACCTTGATAATAATAATAGAGTGCCACGCCGTAACGCATGTCTTGGACGGCGGTTATTTTCTTCTTCTTGGCAGAAACGTCTGCCACGCAAATAAAAACAAAAAGAAGAACTGTAAATAGTCTTAGGGTCACAGCTGCCATTCTTCAAATCCGAATTCTGGCTGCATATTCGCGCTAGAATCTCGAACCTTGAGTTCCAATAATTTAGGGTCGTCATCTTTTTCAATGATGATGGTAGCGCCACGTTTATACTCGCGATTTTCTGGCCCGACACCAACAAAAAACGCTGTTACTTCATGGTCGCCCGATTTTAGGTTACCCAAATATAATCGCTGAATACCGCCCAGTGACAATGCTGTATTTTGGCGACGCGTATAAAGATGACTCGCGATCAACTTGTCGTCTATTAGTAGTTTGACGGAGTCTAAATCGAAGTACTCACCAACATCGAGCGATAAAAACACAACGATTTGGGAGTTTGCAGGAAACAGTAATTCTTCTTCAAGAATCAGCAGATCGCGATTAAGTTCCAATGCGGCCTTTTTCAGATCTTCAACTTCTTGGCTAAGTGGTGTTGCAGTTTCAACTTGTTCCTCTCCGTCGCTCACCTCTTTACCTTCATCTTGGTAAGTCACAGAGGCTTCATCGATATCTTCTAATTTATTTTCGTCTATGACTTCTTCAGTAATGTCTTCAGCGCTAGAATCCTCCTCAACATCAACCGTATTTGGACCCGAGTATTCAGAGCCTTCATCCGCTGTAGAAAGTTCGGTCTCAGCTTCCCCCTCCTGCAACTCTGGAGTTGGATCAATAAGGCTAGCTGGCTCGTCTTCCTGAGCCAATGTCGAGACAGATAAACTGGAAATAATTAACGCAAAAGTGCAATAACTTACAGGTTTTGTCAGTCTCTTTGTCAAAATTTGATACATAGTGGCACTCAACGTCACATCCAATTAAAAATCAAAGGGTGTTATTAATTTAGTATTTATTGCTCTTGTTAAACTTTTTCAGCCTTGTCTGCTTTCTCAACTTTCTATATACAAGTTTTACCCTTATTTTCGGGCTTAGGCAGACTAGTGAGGCCTTACTTACTGAGTCGGAGCGTTATGTCTAGAGTCTAACTATGAGCAGTTACCTTCGCCTCAGTTATTAAGACATCAGGTTTTATGCCAAATAATACAGTATATAAAATAATTGTGACTTAGCTCACATTAGGGTCAATAAGCCCATCACTGTAATGCGCCTCCCCATGCCTATCAATGATGACACAATCAAAGCCTGGCAGGTTGTTGATCAGCGCCAAACCCTTCTCAACACCTAGTACAAATACTGTAGTCGATAAAGGATCTGTATCCACTCCCAGATCACCCATTACCGTGACACTGACAACTCCCGCAGCTGAACTTCCCGTCTTAGGGTTTAGTATGTGGTGAACACGCTCACCTGTAGTTTCGTCTATAAAAAAGCGTTCGTAGTCTCCGGAAGTAGAGACGGCCACATTTGCTAACGGCAGTCGAATAATAGAGCTGGGTTCTCCAGGTTTTTGCCTAGGGTTTTTGATTCCAATAATCCAAGGGCGGCCTCGCTTATCACCAAGAACGCGACTATCCCCTCCGGCACTCACCGTGGCATGCCTAACACCAGCATCATGAAGAATTTGTGCCGCGCGGTCGACAGCGTAACCTTTTGCAATACCACCCAGATCAATATAAACATGGGGATGCGTAAAAAATAAAGTCTGTTTGAGTTTATTTAATTTAACATGCTGATAGTTTATCGCCGAGAGTAAAGCATCACGCTGCCTGGCCTTCGGCTGTACTTTATTACGGTAATCATAATACCGACCTACCGAAGCAAACGTAATGTCAAAAGCGCCGTCGCTTAAGTTTCCAAAATAGAGGGATTTATCAATCAGAAAAGAAAGCTCGGCAGAAATCGCATACGGACTCATAGCCGAATTAAGGTTGACCAGGGACAGTTCACTTTGGGGCTTGAAAGGGGATAGAGCTGCATCGATACGCCGCATTTCCGCCATAACATCAGCCAAGACACGACTTAATACATCGTCATCGTGATGCCATGCCGTGACATTGACCTCAGTCCCCATAATCGACTGCTCGTCACTGCGCCATTCAGCATAACTTTCAAATGAAAATAACAGCCCTACAAGCACCGTTGCACTTAGAGCAGCATTAAGAAGAACCTTCAACATATGATATGACTCAGCAATGTGAAAGGGATTAAATTGAGAGGGTTCAATCAGGCCTCTGTAACGCCCCCAAAGCAGGAACGCTATCAAAGAGACCGCTAGAGAAGCAAGCCCCTAGAAAGGCCACATAACCTTGAATGTGCCCGGCTCAATCTCTTCTGCAAACGCTTGCAACGCCATCGAGATTTGCTCGGGAGCTTCCGGACCGGGTTTCACCGTCCCTTCAGCAGACCAAATCTCATCACCGATGACGAAACGTGCATTTAAATCCACACCAATGGGACCGCTAATATCAACAACGTGAACATTTATACCTCCGTCGGCATTGGCACTCGCCTGACCACCGAAGGTACCTAAAGACCACCAGGTTTCACCATTGTGAACGTTAGCATTTTGCCAGCTGAAACGCGCATCTAATGACTCAACACGCTTTCCTCTTAATTCTGCTTCAATGACCTGCAAAGAAAAACTGCCCTTTGCGTCAAGCTGGATAACCTCTTTTAATGCAGCCACAGGAAAGTCAAGCGACACATCTTTGATCGTCATTGAACCGAAAAGACTTTGGCATACATAGCCCGAAAACATTTGCGCCCCAGCGTCAGTTTCAAACTGAACGCAAGGCTTTAACGCAAGAAGCGTCCACGGGTTAAGCGACCACGTCACCTCACCTAGGGCAATAGAAGTCGTGCCGATATCCACCTGGCCACCACCTGCCATACCGTTCCACAAGCTACCTCGCACACTGGTCAGCCAGACATTCGGGGCAGCTGTATGAATAGCCCATGCCGCGTAACGCGCTGGCGCCATCGAAACAATCAAGTACAGAAAATAAACCACCAAACCTGCAATCAATGCGGGCTTAAGTGCCCTTGATTGTAAAATGGCTGGAAGCTGCGGAGAAGTTGAAGTGTCTGCGTTGCTCATACTGATCTCTAAATCGAAGCGGTTAGTTTTTATGTATGCGTAAGTTGACCGACACCAAACCAGGATTGGAAGCCGAAGTAACCGATAGGTCTTTCACTCGGTAGTTATGAGTAATTTCCATTTCATATAGCCAATCTAAAACATTCTCAAAAGGAACGTCATCAAAACGTAAGCGTACGCCGTCGTCACCGCTTGCCGACATTGAGGCGACCTGTAAACCCTTCGCACTAAAGCTTTGCTGAACAGTTTTTTCAAGCGATCCCGCATTGCCTTTTTTCGCACCGGGGTTCTTCTGAGCCATCACTTGAGCCGCTAGGCCACGCACACTTTCTAGAGAACTTCGCAGAGCATTGTTTTTCGTTTCTTCTTTCGCCCGCATATTTTGCACTGGGACAAGCACCACCATAATCAAAATATATAGTGCTAAAGCACCACCACCAAAAATCAAGGCGAGCTGGTCACGAGACGAAGCCTGCGCCCACCACTCTTTAAATGAATCCACTATGGCTTCTCCTTCAGTTTGATATTGGCCTGATAGATTTCGCCCTGCCGACTTGTGCGAGGCGAACCGGATTCCAAACCATTACGGGTAAGCAACTCTCTGAATTCACCCAACTCCCCCAAGCCTTTCACTTCTATATTCACCTGAAGCTCTCGTTGCTCTCCATTGTATCGAAAGTTCGAGACATGAATATTTTTTTGGCTCGCGAGCGACTTCGACAATCCACTCAACATCACTAATAGATTCGTCTGCTCGCCTTTTTTTGCAGCTCCGTCTTTTTTCCCCAGAATTTTCATGAGACGCTTTTCTTCATCGCCTTTTCGACCCTTGGGCACGGCCTGCTGATACACGGCTCGAATCTGCTCACGAATTTCTTTCGCTTCGCCTTTCGCTGACAAATACCCCGAAAAATTTACAACTAATGACAAAACAAAAGCAGCTGCGGCAACGTAGGCAGGAATTTGCCACATCCGCCACCAGCGATCTAAGGGCAACTGACGACCAAAGAATCCTGAACGTAGATTTAACGGATTATTTACCACTTCATCGTCAATACAATCCCAGAAACTGCCTTCCTGTTCGAGTATTTCGATGTTTTCATCTGCTAGCCAAGTCTCTGGCAAGCAGGATTTAAGCATCGATCGGCCTTCTTCAGAATCCGCAACGATATTCAATGCACACGCTTCTAGTTCAAGCGATTGACTAAGACTTTCGAGCACCATAGGCGCAAGATTAATTTCGACGGCAAAGCCCGTTCCATTGGCGAACCGAGCCATAACCAGCTCATCTTCAAGTACAAAAGTAGCTGCAACACCCGAGACGTTGAGCACAAAATATTCCGGGAACAAGTGCTGCACTTCACTGCTAACAAGTTCAATTTGCTCCAAGCTCGCGCGAATATCTTCTTGCTTTAAATAAACGAGATTAACGTGGTCGTTTTCGATATGGCCATAACAAAAATGCAGATCTTCAACGGGATCAATCAGCTCTTCTTCCATCTCGTAAGGAATAAGTTTTGCGAGATGTCTCTTTTCTGTACCTTCAACCGGAACGTTACGCACCACAGCACTAGAACCGGGAATTAATACACAAATGGGCGTACCAATATTGGGAAGAGATTCCGCCAATAGCTCTAGAGTACCCGCATTTAATGCGTCATCCCACGAGCCGTTAGCGAATTGCATTCGCCATTGCCAGTGATTTTCAGTTATTTGTCGAACATACAATCGTTCAGTCACGGTTATTCTCTTTTATGTTCATTTTTGTATTCGCTTAGAAGTTAGCATCGGTACGACGCACAACTTCTATTGTAAGACCGCCCTTTGGGTCCTTACTTTCTTCTCTCTTGATCAAACTAGCTCCGCGACGGATATAGTCGTCTCCGATTGCGGCGGTGCTGTAAAATAAAAAATATTTGCTTTGAAATACATCCATTAATTTGTTTTCGCCAATAAGATCTTTTCCGCCATTAGCTTCACTCCACTCGGCGGGGAGTTCGCCAACGTTTTTTTCTAGATCCTTTCGAGTTCTAAACTCACCGTTTTCTGTAAAAGACCTAAACTCAGCACCCTTCTCTTCATCATAAGCGAATAATTCACAACGCTTGCCGTTATCCGTCTTCGCCTTTACCGAGCGCAATAACTCTGCACTGGCTGTACTGACATTGATAATGCTGACCTCTCTCGACGGCAGTGCAACAACATGCGGAAGCAATTGCCGATACAAATCCGACGGCATTCCCTTAATAACCTGTAGCTCGCTGACGCTGATCATTTCGCCGTTTGCGATTGTGACCGGCGACTCTAACGACTCATAGTAATCTGATTCTGCTCCACCGAAGCCACGTATATTTGAATCATCATCCAGCCAATCGATAACAGCATCAGTAATCTCTTTTGCTTGATCCGGCTGCAAATTGATTTCCTCCTCCTCGTCACCTAAATTAAACACCTGAAGCAGGCGCATAAAAATGTACTGCTGCTCGCTATAATCTGCACAAGGATGACAATTTCTAGTATCCCGAGGATAACTAGAACCATCACCACAATCCCCGCTTGGCGGCCTCATCGTATTAAGATTAAAAAGGCCATGTGCATCCACTAAACGCCCTTCAACCCAGCCATGATCTGTAGGAAACGGCTCGGCCTGTCGTGCCCAATCTTCACCTAGATGATCGGACTTTTTGGTTTCATCACCCTCGGCATCTGCACGCAAAGCCACCATTGCCAACTGCTCTGCACCTTCTAAATAAGCTCTAGCTTGTACGCCTGCCCAACGGTTTCCACTGCGTGACATGCTCAATTCAAAGCGCCACGATATCTCAGTTGCCACGATAGCGATTAAGGCCACAATCATCAAAGCCAATACTAAAGCAACGCCCTGTTCTCTATCTCGCCCCAAATGCGTCATTGGCCATTCACCAAAGCAAATAAACGAGTAATCTCGCTCTCATCATCTTTAAGTGATAATTTAATCTCTACGGCAATGGGCATATTGACCGAATTACCGCCTGCTGGGGGCCAATTTTCTAACCAAGGACCGGCGCTAAAAGAATTCGCTTTTGGAGACAAAATTCGGATTTCTATATCCTCAACGCCTTCAATAATTTTCTGTTGCCGCGCCTCATCTACATCTGAAGAACCGATGTTGTACCAAACATCGCGCCACAAAATTTCTTCTTGAACGCGATACCCCACGCGAATCAATTCACTGCGAATAAAATTCAGTGGATTGGCATGCCCACCGCGCAGTATCGTCATAAAATATTCTTCGTCGTTATTCGCCAAAACGAGCGGAGGCAACTGCCCTCCCCGCCCCGATGTTTGAGTCACGGAATGATTCAACATGTTGCGAATATCCGCTTCGATTAACAACCAAGCCCTATCAATACGAGCCAAGTCAGCGATATGTTCTTCAATTACCTCTTTCGATCTAATCGTCGTATCTAACGACTGATACGAAATGGTCCCTATCATTGCCATGATAATGACGGCAATCAACACTTCAATCAGCGTTAAGCCTTCCTGCTTATCTAGGTTTCGCAAACCTAGAAGCTGCCTGCCAAACCGCTTATTCATTCACAAAACCCGATAATGTCGCCAATGACGCGTCGTCATCCAAACCTACAGCTATTTCCATTCTGTACATTTTAGGTATAGCCGTTTCTTCTATTTCAATTTTCCAAAACCACTCTTGGCCAGCAAACTCTTCGCTACCCTGTCGCTTTTTTGTCTTCACGACATTACGTTGTAGTTTTTGCGTAATGATCATTTCCTGACGCTTATTCTCCGCCAGCCAAAACGCGTAAGTCTTAGCCCTTATATGCGCTGTACCGTCAATAACGCCCTGCATCCGCAACAGCATGGCAGGTAGCGCAATCCCAACAATGACCAACGCTACCATTACTTCAATTAGTGTGAAGCCACGCTGTTTGTTCATTTCATAACTCGTTAATCATTCGGCTTGGGTTTATTGAACACTACTTGTCTTTGGCCAGTTCTTCATTTAACGCTCGGCGCTCTTTCCACACGACGGCTCCCCAAAGGTCAACCATGACCGTTTGCGGGTCATCAGTCAGAAGATCGTGACTAAATATGATTTCGAAAGGTGAAACTTCCCCGCTGGGATAAAAAACTAAGATCGGCTCCAAATCTTTAGGGGCATCTTCATAGTCCCACTCCTGCTCATCAATCGATATTTGTAGGTCTATCGCTTTATCGATTTCAACAGCCGGCACATTTGCCAGCTCTTCCCATTGGCCTGTGACCGCACGTTTTTTCCAGCTGTAACGCCAACCATCATCAAGCGGATTATCTCGCCATTCGGGCGGCTCAATTAGCATCCCAATCGGCTCACCGCTTAAAATTGCCAACTCTCCGATATGATCACCAATGACAACAAAACGCTCAATGGCTTTTTGGAGTTGTTGGTCGGGGGCGTCTTGGGTAAAAAATACAGATACTCCGCCAACCGCAAAACCAATCAACATCAAAACAGTGAGGATTTCGATTAACGTAAAACCGGCATTAGCCTTAGAATATTTGATTGAAATACCCACCATTCATATCCGGCTCTTTAGTTTTTTCCAGGTCTATCCCAGTTAGTAAGATCAGCAGACTCTTCTTCACCACCGCGCACACCATCGGCACCCAAGGTATAGATAGTAAATGGCTTGCCTTCATCGCCAGGGCTCTCGTAAAGATATTCGCTACCCCAAGGATCAATAGGCAACTCGCTAAGATAACCATCTCTGCGCCAATTACGCGGCTTAGGGTCAGACTCTGGAGCAGACACCAACGCTTCTAAACCTTGATCTGAAGATGGGTAAATAAAATTATCCAGCTTGTACATTTTTAACGACGTTTGGATCGCTTTAAAATCATTCTGTACGACTTTATCCTGCGCCTGCCCCAAAGCGCCAATCACCTGAGGGCCAATCGCTGCCGCTAGCAATCCGATGATGACAACCACCACCATAATTTCGATTAGGGTCATGCCCTTTTGTCTTCGCATATTCATAGTTCACTCACTCAAAATTGTAATTGTTATTTATCCGACCAATTCGTTCATACTGAAAATAGGCAAAAGGATTGCCATCACAATGGTCGTCACCGTTCCCCCCATGAATAAAATCATGGCCGGCTCTAATAAACTCATCATGGTATTTAATGAAAATTCTAGCTCGCGCTCTTGGTTTCGCGCGGCATGCAAAAGCTGCTCAGAAAGTTTGCCGTTTGCTTCGCCTGAAGCCACCATCTGCACAAGTAAAGGAGGAAATACCAACGCCTGATCAAGCGCCTTTGCAAAACTACTGCCTTCTTGCACGGCCATAGCTACATCCGCTGCAGCTTTTTGTAATTCTACATTTTCTAAAACGCGAGACGCTATTCTCAGCCCTTCTAAAAGCGGAACCCCACTATTTGATAGCAAACCCAAGGTGCTCGCATAACGAGAGACTTCGGACTGTAATATTAAATTACCTACCAAAGGCATACGTAGCGTCAAAGCATGCCACTGGCGTTTCCGGGCAGGAATACTAATCGTCCACTTAAATAGAGCCACGAGCCCAATAATTAGAATCAATACGAATATGCCGTAATTCACTAAAAAATCACTACAGGCAATCATTCCCTTAGTCAGAGCCGGCAATTCCATATCGTTGCGCTCAAACATGCCGATAAGGTTCGGCACAACCTTCACCATCATTACCACAACAACAAGGATACAAACAAACAACATAACGGCCGGGTAAATCATTGCCGACTTTAGTTTTTGTTTGGTTTCCTGAGCACGCTCGGTGTAATCCGCAAGACGATCAAGTACCGGCCCCAAAAAGCCAGAACCCTCACCGGCCTGAATCATCGCGCGATACAAGTTATCAAAAACTTTCGGTAACTCGCCCATGGCATGGCCGAGACTAAGCCCTTCTAAAACGCGAGAGCGAATCTGTAAGATGATCGTTTTAACCGCAGGTTTGCGGCTCTGTTTAGCAGCTGCCTGTAGAACCTCATCAAGCGGTAAACCGGACTGAACAAGCGAAGCGAGCTGACGCGTGACCAACGAGACATCACGATGACCCATAGTGGGTCCGCCAAAGCTAAAACTAAAGCCCCTGCTTTTGCCTTTTCCTTTGCCGGCGCCATCATTATCTTTAAACAATTTACGCGAAGATTTAACTTCCAACGGTTTAAGCTGACGGCTGCGTAATTGGCTACGGACATGCCTTTCCGAATCGCCTTCTAAAACACCCTTAACTTTTTTGCCTTTAGCGTCTAAGGCTAGATAGGTAAATGCTGCCATGAGACTACGAGGTTGCAGTTACCCGCAACACCTCCTCCACACTGGTTATTCCTTGAAGAACTTTTTCGCGACCATCTTCATCAATTGAATGAGAATTCTTACGCGCATACTCCACCATTGTATGTTCACCAGCGCCTTCATGTATTAACAAACGCAAACCATCGTCAACGGGTATTAATTCGTAGATACCCGTTCGACCCCGATATCCTGTTTCATTACATTCGACACAACCAACGGGAGCAAAAACTTCTGCGCCTTCTGGAATACGTAAACGCGACGCTTCAGACGATGAGGCTTTATGAGCTTTTTTACACGCAAGACACAACACACGAACCAAACGCTGAGCCATCAAAGCCTCAAGACTGGAAGAAAGTAAGAACGGCTCAACACCCATGTCATGTAAGCGCGTAACAGCACCAATAGCCGTATTGGTGTGCAGGGTAGAAAGTACCAGGTGACCGGTTAAACTGGCCTGAACTGCGATACTGGCGGTTTCTTGGTCCCGGATTTCACCAATCATAACCACATCAGGATCTTGACGAAGAATAGCTCTTAAACCACGCGCGAAAGTCATTTCGACTTTCGTGTTTACTTGAGTTTGGCCAATACCAGGTAACAAGTACTCAATAGGGTCTTCAACCGTCATGATGTTGCGAGCACGGGTATTTAAAAAACTCAAACCAGAATAGAGGCTCGTGGTTTTACCCGAACCGGTAGGCCCCGTCACCAAAATTATACCGTGGGGTTTTCTCAAACATTTTTCAAAATTATCTTGCACAGTTTTTGGCATGTTCAACTGACCGAGGCGCAACTGACCGGCAGCCTGATCAAGGATTCGCAATACAACCCGCTCGCCATGAGCAGATGGCAAAGTCGAAACCCGAATATCTACGGCATGACCAGCAATTTTTACCGAGATACGACCATCCTGCGGAACACGTTTTTCCGCAATATCCATTCTGGCCATAACCTTAAGACGAGAAACAAGAACAGGGGCAATTTCTGCTTTAGGCGATAAAATTTCCGTTAGCAGACCATCACGGCGAAAACGTATCGATACACGATCTTCATAGGGTTCAACATGGATATCAGATGCTTTTTCTTGAATAGCTTGTGAAATAACCGCATTAATCAAACGAATAACTGGTGCATCACCTTCACCCGCGAGAAGCTCACCATCATCAATATCTTCAGCAAGTTGACCAAGATCAAATTCCGCACCCAATTCATCAACAGCTTGCTGCGCTTCGCCATCATTGCTTTGATAAAGCTGAGTTAACTTCGTCTTAAATTCGTCATCTTCAAGCTTAAGCAGTTGCAAAGGTCGACCGAGATATCGACGAACTTCGAGCAATGTTTGTGCGGATATGGAAGCTGTGTGCAGCACCATTCCTGCATCTAACATCACACCGTATGTTTGAGCAAAGGAAAAAGGGAGGCGTGAAGTACGAACTGGACCGCCGCCTATAACCTCATCGCCCTCTTCTGGCAGAACTTCCATCATTACTCCGAATCCTCAGAAGATTCTTCAAATGCACTTGCGGGTAAGTTGGTCGTATCCATCTCAGGAAAGTCTTGCAGTCGCGGAATATAATCATCACTCAAAAGGTGCAAACCTTCATCCCGAAACTGACTGTGAGTATTCTGAATTAAACGGTATTTTTCAGCCGTAGCGCCATAGAGAGTTTCATCATCACGAATAATCTTCGCTCTCAAGAACACCATTAAATTAGACTTTTTATAATTTGTAGACTGAAATCTGAAGAAATGGCCCAGAATTGGAATCGACCCTAAGATGGGAACCCGTTGTTCTGTATCTTGTATCTCTTCACGAATCAATCCGCCCAGTACAATTATTTGGCCATCGTTTGCCAAGATTTGCGTAGTAATTGTGCTTTGATTGGTAATTAAATCAGCAGAACCCGCTACACCTTCCGACAAACTGGAAACCTCTTGCGAGATGTCCAATAGAATTTTATTACCTTCATTCACTTGAGGCGTAACGGTTAAGGTTATGCCCACGTTTTCACGCTGAATAGTTGTAAATGGATTTGAAGGGTTGCTATTGCCGTTGCCGGTTGAGGAATATGAGCCCGTCCTAAAAGGAACGTTTTGACCAACAGAAATGGTCGCTTCTTTATTATCCATAGTTAGCAACGATGGTGTGGACAAGATATTAGCCTTACTGGTACCGCGCAAAGCCGTTAAAATTGCAGCAAAAGCATCCCGACCATCGCTAGCAATACCCAACGTTTGCCCAGCTACTTGAGCAATGCCACCTGCCAAACTAGCAAGACCACTTGTCGAGTTATTATTAGAATTGTTGTTATTGTTGTCACCCCCCCCTAATAAGCCCTGAGCAAGACCCAAACTTGAATTAGGTCCTCGAGACGAACCGCCAAAGACACCATCATCTTGATTGGCAAACAGCCACTCGACACCAAGCTGAGAACCATCACTCACATTAATATTAACAATAATGGCCTCTATCAAGACCTGTGCACGGCGTATATCCAGTCGCGCAATAACACCCAATAAAGAATCCAAGGTATCTTTTGGTGCTGTGATCAAAAGTGCGTTTGTCGCCTCATCGGCTTCAACCGTCGCTTGAGATTTCGACGATGACTTACCTTTACCACCAGGGCTCACTTTCAGCATATTTTGAGCAACTTTGGTTAACACAGTTGCGACTTCTTTCGCATCCGCATATTCAAGATAAACAACACGCACATTACCTGTCTGCCTTTGCGGTTGATCCAACTGATAGATCAGTTTTTTAGTCTTCGCTCTCTGCACATCTTCACCCGTCATCAAGATGGCATTGTTGCGACTGTCTGCAACCAAAATAATACGGTTTGAACGAGGGCCTTGCTTCACTGCAGGACCTTGAAGTTTTTCAAGGATAGTCACCATCCCCTCGGCTTCTGCATACTTCAATCTCACTACTTCAGTAACCGGTAAAGCCGCTCTATCGATCTTGTCGATTACTTCTCTTAT
The DNA here is from genome assembly GCA_033852165.1 of Agarilytica sp. Lineage (GTDB taxonomy): Bacteria > Pseudomonadota > Gammaproteobacteria > Pseudomonadales > Cellvibrionaceae > Agarilytica. The sequence continues at coordinate 37,245 of JAWSUZ010000005.1, forward strand.
TCGCTTAATATTGGCACTTGTGTCGGTAATAACGATGGCATTACTGGGATCATATGCGGCCAGATGAGAATTTTGCGGCACTAAGGGGCGAAGAACTGGGATTACCTTCGCAGCAGCAATATTTCTCAGCTGAATAACCTGAGTAACAAATTCACTATCATCTGCACCCTCAGAACTATTTACTGAGGTTGGTGATGTTCGCGCATCTTTAATGGGAACAATCCTGACAATATTGCCAACTTCCACCACAGTGAAGTCACTAATTTCTAATACCGAGCGAAACAAGGCGTACAACTCTTCTTGATTGAGAGCGCTGTTCGACATAATTTTTACACGGCCTTTGACCCTGGGGTCAATCACCATGGTTTTACCTGTAATTTCGGCTACAAATTTAATCACTTCGAGGATATCGGAGTCGTTAAATTGTACGGTGTATGTCGGCTCGATAGGAGCGCGGTTATTTTGCGCCAGAGCTATAGAACCCGTCGTCATGATTCCCGCCACTACCACTGCGGTCAATAGTTGCTTTAACACGTTTTATCCACCTGAATCCAAGCTGATCGTTATTGAATGTGTATCGCCATCACGAAGTACAGTTAACTGCGCTTCGGTCGCTGTTTTCATTGATTTATAAACACTGCGAATTTGTTTTGGATCGTTCACTTCGATTCCGTTAACTGAGGTCACGATATCGTTGGCCTTTAAACCGACTTGCGTAAAGAGTTGGCGGTCACGTCCTGGACGAATTCGGTATCCGACCATTTTTCCGCCTTCGCGATGCACACTAAAACGCACCACGTCGCCAATATTCTTCGGGATTTGGTCAGGCCTAGCGCTAGTTCGAATACTATTAGATTTTCTCGGTTTGCTTACCGGCTTTGAGTGTCTTACGTTTTTGCGCTTCACGAAATCTTCTTCAGAAAACAGCCACAAAGACTCCATACTGCCTTTATTGTCTAAAATAACGCGTTTCTCCAGTACGCTAGCCAGCTTAACGCCGCGCTTACTTTCCATTTCATCGCCTACAGAGTAGAGAATTTGCTTACTGCCATCGGCAATAATTGCACTGCCCTTTTGCGGATCACTACTAGCAAAAATACCGTGAAGCTTTAGGCTTAAACGCGTAGCTTTGAACTTCTCCTTGTCTGAATCAATAAAAATCGGTTTCGGAGCCACCACAATAGGGGTCCTACCCGCCTTGCCAAAAATGCCTTTTAGAAACACCAGCGAATCCAAGCTAACGGATTGAGGACTCCCACTCACACCGCCTCCCAAACTTGGAGGTAAAGCCAATTTTTGTGGCTGAGCAATTTCAGGCACAGGCATAAGCGTCCAAAACAAGCTGGCTGTACTGTGCACCATCCAAGCAGCCGTAAGAAACAGCACTAAACCTCGCCAGCCCGCAACGGGAAAACGACAAACATAGTCGATCACCGGCTGAAGCTTTACTCTCATCGATGTCACAAATTCACTATGTGTCAACTGCTGCGACAAATCCGTCTCCAAGTCTTTTTAACTGGTTCAATTTAGATTGCACCCCTATTTTTAGGGGATAGCCAGTGTAACGAGGCTACATAAGGATTCATATGCCTTTAGTCCCGGCTTCATAGTTGTTTCACATTTTTAATAGATTAATTTATGCGCAACCTCGAACACCCCTTATTTTTACAAAAAAAGGAGACTTGTGATCACAGAACACGCTCGGTATTCTATACGCCTTTCTTGCAATCAGCGGAGCGCAGTATCTTCCATGAGCATAGTCTATCTCCTTCAAAATCAGCACCGTCAGTATTTAAGCAAGTCCGGAGAATGGATAGAGGGCGACGCAGGCTTAGCACTGTATCGCAGCGCCTTCAAAGATGAAGCAATCAATCAAAAAGTAGAATTTAGTGTGAAAAGCGCTGAATTGCGCATCTCCATTGTCGAAGCTTCGCTAGGCAAAAACGGTAAGCCTGAACTTGTTCCTCACGAGCAAAGCGATGAAGTCGATCTCACTCCCATCGAGAGCGCACCTGAAATTGCAGCCGATGCCGATGCCGATGCCGATGCCGATGCCGATGCCGATAAGTTTCAGGAAGACATAAGCAGCAATCAAGAGCAAGCAACCGAAACAGAAAACGAAACAACCGACTTGTTCGCCGCTAACGATATCCAGGAAGCCGTTTAATGTTCGAGATTGAGTCATTCCCCCAGTCATTATTCGAAAAAAAAAATGCCGCGCTACTTGGGGGGATATTACGAGGCATCGAACGAGAGACACTACGAACCGACAGCAACGGTGTTTTATCTCAAAAACCCCACCCATCCGATCTTGGCTCCGCTCTGGCCCACCCACAAATAACTACCGACTTCAGTGAAGCGCTACTGGAATTTATAACCCCACCAACACACCAAGTCGACGACTTACTTGCCCACCTTGAAGCTATTCACAAGTACACCGCAACCAAACTTGATGATGAAATACTTTGGGCGACCAGCATGCCCTGTGTGCTGGGGGACGATTCAGACATCCCCGTTGCCAAGTACGGAAACTCCAATAACGGCCTAATGAAAACCATATACCGTATTGGGCTCGGGCATCGATACGGCCGCTCAATGCAGACTGTTGCAGGCATTCATTACAACTTTTCTTTACCCGATGCTTTTTGGGCATTCCTTTCCCGAGAACAAAATAGCCTCGATGATTTACAAGCGTTCAAGAATGACCACTACTTTAAAATGATCCGAAATTTTCGCCGTCATTACTGGTTACTCATTTATCTTTTCGGCGCTTCACCCGCACTATGCAAGAGCTTTGTTGCCAATAAAACTCACGACTTACAAGAACTGAGCGACGGACATACACTTTACCTTCCTCACGCCACCTCACTCCGCATGGGTGATCTCGGTTACCAGAGTAAAGTTCAGGAATCTCTTTATGCCTGTTACAACAGCAGCTGCAGCTACATAAAATCTTTATGCTGCGCGATCACTCGCTCACATTCAGACTACGAGAAAATCGGCCTTAAGAACTCGAACGCGCAGTTCAATCAACTCAACACCAGCATTTTGCAAATCGAGAACGAGTTTTACAGCTCAATTCGGCCCAAACGAACAGCGCAGCCTGGCGAAACCGCGCTTACAGCCCTGCAAAATCGAGGAGTCGAATACATAGAGGTACGCTGCCTTGACGTTGATCCGGACTCACCACTTGGAGTCACTCGAGAGCAAATCGCTTTTCTCGATACATTTTTAGTTTATTGCGCACTAAAAGACAGCCCTAATACAGGCCCAGACGAAGCCAAGCAAATACTGAGCAATCAAAAAGCCATTGTTAATCGCGGTCGTGAGCCAGGGCTTACGCTCAAGCATTATGAGCACGGAACTCTCAAAGCCAAAGATTGGGCAACCGACTTAATTCACAGCATGGAGGAAGTAGCGAAACTACTGGATGCCAGCCAAAATACCGATGCGCATCAAAAATCCTTACAAGCCCAAAGAAACAAAGTGCTCGATAGTCAGCTCACACCATCCGCAAAAATACTCAATACATTACAAGAGAATCAGCAAAGCTTTGGCGCCTACGCTTTAGACTTAGCCAAGCAACACAAGCAAACGCTGCGTCACCCAAAATTGAGCGAATCCACAATACTTCGAATGGATCAAATGGCTGAAGAATCCCTGGCAGAACAGACAGCTATAGAAGAAGCAAGCACTGAGGATTTCGAACAATTCCTCAAAAACTATTACTCTCAATACAAGAACTGCTCAGATAAAACGTAGAATTCAAGCGCCGAGCATAAGCCCTGAGCGATAGCCTGGCATTAAAAATGAGGCCTCTTAACTCGAGCTTATTTTTGGACTATAAAATTATTAAAGAACAGCTCAATTACATCCTCTCTCGGCGTTCGCTCCTCCCTTTCCACAATATCGCGTATTTCCTCCAATGCGCTTGCCCGAATTTTTTCTTTTCCCTCTTGAGAGCTAACAGTCTTATTCGTTTGCGCTGCAAATAGCATCAATAAATTATTCCTCACAAACGGCATGTGACGACGAATAGAGTTAGCTGCATCAATCGAAGCGACGCGGACAGAAACATCTGTTTTTAAATATCGTAGCCTTCCTGCTCCACCGTAGTTAATGACAAAGGTCGGCTTTAGCGGCAGATAAATCACCTGCTTCGCTGCAACGCCTTCACCCTCCTCCCCCTCTTCAGCAGCCTCATCTTCGGCAAATACACTAGCTGCACACAGAAAGAGAGCCATTAAGAATAGATAGGCTGTTCGAAAAAAAAATAACTTACCTTGCATCCAATAAAATCCTTCACGATAAGGGAATGTAGCGTCGCTTTAGCGGTCTACTTGCTTGCGCGCCAATTGCGCACCTCACTCATTAGAATAGACTACACAAAATTTCTAACACAGACTTTGACTCCTTAAAGCCACGATCACCGCTGTTGAGTTTTAGACTGTTTTTTAATACTGTCCTAATGACATAGAATTTATAGGAAGCCCCATGCCCTTACCGTCAGCTCGACAAACCTTTTTCATTATCGCTGCAGCGTGCTGCAGCATGATGATTGCAGCTCTTATAATGCAACACATGCTAGAAATGGAACCCTGCCCCCTGTGTATATCACAACGTGTATTTGTTATTTTGGCAGGAGCCGTAGCGCTAATAGCTGGACTTCACAACCCAGCCAATATTGGAAATAAGCTGTACAACCTATCCGGCATCATTTTCAGCCTAGTGGGTGGAGGCATCTCGACACGCCATGTATGGCTGCAAAACCTACCAGAAGATCAAGTCCCAACATGCGGTCCAGGCCTCAGCTACATGTTTGAGACCCTCCCCCTCGCCGATGCCCTAGCACTACTGTTCGCTGGAGACGGTAACTGCGCCGAAGTTTCCTGGCAATTTTTAGGACTCACAATTCCCGGCTGGACGCTCGTTTGCTTTATCGGGCTAACGGTAATATTCACCTTGCAACTCATTAGGAAGGAAGGCTAGGCCTCCCAACATGAGGGCCTTCTCATGAGAATCCTAGATTCCTTGTGCTTGAGCACTTGCTCTCCTCGACGAGATATCCTATCTTGGGATTCGGATGCGGCGATACAGTCGCAAGTTGTTCCTAAAATAAAGCACTAAAGGCAAAGAACGCATGTTAAATGAATGCAAAACCGCTCAAGAGCGCTGGGGCGGTGTCAGTGACATCATCGATAAATGGCTACAAGATCGAAAACAGCTTCTTATTCAATATTGCAAGCTATCAGAGCCAACTGAAGAAGCAGTTGACACCTCTACAGCTCCAATGGTTCAAGCCCTTTGCCAAATTATGGTAGATTACTCTTCCGCTGGTCATTTTGAAATTTATGACCAACTCATGAAAGAAGGTCAAGAATACAACGATCAGGAAGGCCTAAAGTCTGCTGGGGAATCGTTTAAAATTGTGGACGGTACAACTGAACACATTTTAGATTTCAACGACAAATACCAGGAAACTGATGACCTCACTACAATCATCACAGACCTTTCAAAACTCGGCGAAGTTCTTGCTAGCCGCTTTGAAGCCGAAGACAACATGATCTCGGTACTGCACGTCGCACACAAACACCAAGTTACCGAATAAACCTTGCGGCACCTGGCCTCCTCTAGGATATCTTTTTTGATAGCCAACAATTCATAATGAAGTGCTATGCTTTGACTATCAATCCTTGAGGCATAGCACATCATGAGACGGGCCATCGTCCTTTCTTTTCTATTTACATTCGTTGTCGGCTGCGATAATACCTTACCACCCTCACAGTCTTTAGAAGTTGCTGTCAAAGGCATCCACGGAGCGGCCTTAAGTGACGATGGAGAATTCTCCGTTATTGGCTCCATTCATCACGGAGGAAGTTTCTGGAAAAACGACACGCAAGAGCGTCTCTTTAACTGGAACCACCAAGAAAACGAACAGACCACAATTTTGGTTGCAGACTTTTCTTTTCGCGGAAAGTGGGTCCTCACAGCTAACCCTCACAATCTCGTACTGTGGAACACAGAAAATGGAAAAGGGGAACGCTTTTGGGCTGCTCCCGGCGAAATTCTTGACGCTAAACTTGGCCCCGCAGGCAATATCGCACTACTGGGTTTAAGCGACCACACAGCCGTCATATTTAACATTAAAAAGGGCGGAATCGTACGGACGTTTCAACACGCCAACCGAGTTCGCAGCGTTGACCTCAGCCGCGACGGTAAGCTTGCCATGACTGGGTCAGAAGACTACACAGCTGTTCTCTGGGATGTCCCCTCAGGTAAAAAACTTTCAACCATTAAACATAACGACGATGTGCAACTCGTTAAGATATCACCCGATGGAACCCGTGCACTTTCCGTGAGCAAGTATGATAAGGCCCTGCTGTGGGATACAGCAACGGGTAAGAGCCTTGGCGAGATCCCATTGGCAAGCGAACGCTTGAAACGCGGTATTCGCTTCACCAGCGCGCGCTTTAACGAAGACGCCTCTCTTCTCATCACCGGTCGAACAGATCAGATCATCGAGCTATGGGACACAACAAAACTGGAAGTTGTAGCGCGCTGGAAAGCACCGAAAAGAGATGCATGGAAACCAACGAGCGCCGCCATTATTGATGTCGGGTTTACCAAAGACCGTAATCGCTATTTAGCGATTGCATCAAACGGCTTTATTCACACCCTGGAACGAGACAACCAGAGCGACAAATAAAAAGCGCTTCACCACCAAGTGAAGCGCCCCTTCGAAACGTCTAAACAATAGACAAGAAAACTAAAACAACTAAAAATCTTTAGCCATCAGTTTTATCGATCGATATAAGCTCCATTTCAAATATAAGAGCAGAATTAGGCCCTATATTTGCCGTGCCGCCAGCACCATAAGCCAATTCAGAAGGAATAAACAAATTCCACTTTGCTCCCACTTTCATTAACGGCAGAGCCTCTACCCACCCCGGAATTAACTGATCAACGCGAAAGCTAACAGCCTCACCACTATCGAAGGCCTCTCCAGTCACCAGCGTTCCTTTGTAATTAACCGTAACATTGTCACTCGATAAGGGATTATTACCCTCACCCACCTGAATCACCTCATACTGAAGACCACTTTCCGTTGTCTCAACACCTTGGCGCTCACCATTTGCCTTAAGGAACTCTAACCCACGGCCTAAATTGCCTTCCGACAGCTGTGTAAAGTCAGTTTGACGCTTCTCTTGTATCTGCGTCTGGAACGCAGTCATTACCGCATTAATTTCGTCTTCCGAAAGCTCTGAATCAATCCCACTATTAAGATGATCAATAGCATATTTCATGACACCCGCATCCAAGGTAAACCCTTCCGCCTGCATACGTCGGGCAGTATCGTAACCGACAAAGTAACTGACTTTTTGTTGCTGCGTATCTAAAGTGATTGCCTTCGGGGCATCTACTACGGCTTTTTCATCCTTGCTGCACCCGCACAACGTTGCAGTGAAGAGTAGCGCTATTATTATGTGTTTTTTCATAGGAAAACCTGCTGTACAAATTTACTTTAAGAAGCAGAAGTATATAGAAGCCATCGATTTCATTACAGAAAAACTGCAACACCTTAGTCTTAAGCAGATAACTAGTGCCACTTTTTGCAAATTTGCAGGGACAGATATCAACAATGTATTTTTTTATTTTTATTATGTCGCTATAATCTAATGAGGGAAAAAGCAATCGACTTTTGTTGGCTATCAGGTTCTTGGCTTCTCCTTTTCTTTCTCAACGTATAGATTACATAACTAAGGGTTTCTACAATGGCCGCAAAAAAGAAAACAACTCTCTCCATAGGAGAAATTGAAAAGCAAATCGCTAAACTGGAAACCCAGATTGATGCAGCTCGCGCAAAAAAACTCGCGGCAGCGAAAAAGGTTTCAGCTAAAGCTGACGCCCAGGCAAGTAAAGCAAAACAAAAATCAAACTCGCTAAACGCAGCTCTCAAAAAAGCCGTCGCCGCAGGCAAGAAGACCAAAACGGCTGCAGCTAAAGCTCGTATAGAGAAAGCACGCACTGGCGTAGCAACACAAAAAAGCATCACCGCTGAACTCACCGCCACCGCCAAGCAACTTGCAGGCGAGCTAAAACAAGTTAAAGACGCCGCAAAAGCTGCAAAAGAGCTTGCCGCCACTGCCAGCAAAATAGTGAAAGCTCGCAGCAAAGCAGCAAAGAAACCAAAAGCGACCGCAAAAAAAGCAACGGCTAAATCAGCAGCGAAGCCCAAAAAGACAGAAGCAAAGGCCGCCGCGAAAAAGACCCCAGCAAAGAGCGCCACAACGAAAAAAGCTACCGCCAAGAAAACTGTGGCCAAAAAGGCAGTAACGAAAAAGGCTCCAGCTAAAAAAACGACCGATAAAACGCCAGCAAAGACTGAAACAAAAAAAGCGCCTGCTAAGAAGCCAGCCGCCAAAACCGAAAAAAAGGCCCCCACAAAAAGCGCGGCCCCCAAAAAAGCTGAGCCAGCCGCCAAACCAAGCACACCAGCTCCAGCGGCAGAAGAAGAAAAGCCTGCAGCTACGCCTACCCCCCCAGTGAGCGAAAAGCCAGAACCGAAAATTGAGGCGCCGAAAGCTGCCCCAATTGAAACAACGCCCACTCCCGTCGTCGAAACGCCTACTGAGACTAAAGCCCCAGAAGCTCCGAAGACCGAAGTTCCTGCAGCACCAACCGCTGAAACTGAAGAGAACGAAGCAAAGAAAGAAGAGCCACAAAGCGGAAGCCTGTTCGATAATATCTAACAGGATTTTACTTCTCAATAAAAAAGCCCGCTGCATAGCATCGGGCTTTTTTATTTCTGCAGTCTATTGAATTGAAAGACTATCGAACCTTCACCTCTTCGACAACTCGGTCAATGAGCACCTTGCAATGTATATCTGCGGCAAGCATTCTCCATTAAACCCGCACTTTTTCGAGCGTCTGGCACCCCGATAAAACCCAAATAATATTGTAAATCCAGCAGCTCATCGCCAACCGAAAGATCCCGGTACTCTTTTGACGCCAAGAAACGACAGGTTAGGTCCTGTAAGCGATGGAGTAACACCTTCTCGATCATCAGCTCCGCATTCAATATATGTTTTTTAGCGGATTGAGCCTGCACCTTAGTAAAGGCCCCAGACTCCATCAGAACCCGACGAACCTCTCGCAACTTAGCGACGGTCTGCAAACTCACAGAATCAATTGTGATTAGGACATCATCAAGTAAATTAACCGATAGCTTAATATCCTCAGTTTCCAGCCAACAGCACCACAAGATGATGTTAATGTTCGCATGAAAATCATCTTGTAATTGCAAGCTTTGCTTCTCAACCTCAGATGCAGAATAAACTTGTAAGGCAAAATCCCAAAGGGAGCTAGACAGCGGAATCGTAGAACACGATGCACTAGGTTTTTCCATGGTAATCACTAACCTTTTCGTTATTTTTTATTGGAGCACTAAGCTTCTAGCAAAGCATATCCTTACTATGCGCCCTTATTACGAGGCCAAGTGTACTCACCTATCTCAAACACGCAACGCGCACTGATCAAAAATGAGACAAAAAACAGGCTCAGAGCCTTAAAATGCTTTTCCTCACACAAGATTCATCAGCAACCCAAGCCCAAGGCATGCCCTAAGCGGGTCATAAGCGGGTCATAAGCGGGTCATAAGCGGGTCATAAACGGCGAAAAATAATATCCCAAACACCATGGCCAAGACGTTCACCACGACGCTCAAATTTTGTTTCTGGCCGATATTCAGGCTTTTTAGAAAAGAAATATTCCGAAACTGAGTTTTCAAACACCTTTGAATCACACATAACTTCCATCATGTGATCGGCATAAGCTTCCCAGTCTGTAGCAAGGTGAACAACACCGTTGGGAGCAATTTTTTTTGCGACAAGATCCATAAAACCGGCCTGTACAATGCGTCGCTTATTGTGCTTTTTTTTGTGCCAGGGGTCAGGAAAATACAGCTGAAAACGCGAAATGGCATTAACCGGGATACAGTCATCCATGACATCTTTTGCATCAGCCATATAGACACGCAAATTTTTAACGCCATCTAGCCCAGCTTGGCTAATCAAGCGCCCAACACCCGGAGAATGTACTTCTATACCAATAAAGTCTTTATCTGGCTCCGCTTTCGCCATATGCAAAAGCGAATCACCCATGCCAAAGCCAATTTCTAACACTAGCGGCGCTGATCGACCAAACACTACTGAAGGGTCAATTGAGCCATCAGCAAGCCGCAATCCGTATTGCGGCCACCACTCCTCGAAAGCATTTCTTTGACCCTCAGTCATTCTGCCAGCACGAATAACATAACTGCGGATGGTCTTCTTTTTGAATTCAATTTTCATTACGTTCTTCACGCTTAAAGAGAGCAAGCCAGAATAAAAACCAGGCAACAATAAACAACAGGCCTCCTAACGGCGCCACAATACCTAAAACCCGTAAGCCACTCAACGCAATTGCGTACAAGCCACCAGAAAAGAATAATATGCCCAATCCAAACAACAGTCCGCTCCACCTTAGTAGGAGAGAGTGAGGCATACGCTGCAATAGAAACCCAACCGCCATTATCGCAAAAGTATGGTAGAACTGGTATTGAACCCCAGTACGATATGCCGTCATTAGGTCTGCACCAATATATTGCTTTAACGAATGAGCACCAAAAGCACCTATCATCACTGCAAGCATGCCGCTTACAGCGGCACACTGAAAAAAGAACTTTTCGTTAAATCGATTCATACACATTCGCAGTAGTCAGGAGGTACGCTTAGGGAATACGCAAAAAAGCCGCATTTACGCGGCTTTTTAGAGAGGTCTTTAAGTTTTACAAAATGAAGACTGATGGCCTTACTAGCAATTAACGATCAGGCTTCGATAAAGCCACGCACCTTCTTCATTGCGTTCTTTTCTAGCTGCCTAATACGCTCTGCCGACACACCGTAAACGGCTGCTAATTGATGCAGAGTCGGCTTATCTTCACTCAACCAGCGTTGCTGAATAATATCTCTGCTGCGGTCGTCGAGCTGATCCAATGCAGAGTTTAAAGACGTAACACTACTCTCAGTCCAGTCTTCTTTTTCAATAATTGTCGACGGATCGAAACGCTTATCTTCTAAATAATTGGCTGGAGCTTGGTAGGCATAATCATCGTCATCATCGGCGCCAGCATCAAAAGCTGAGTCGATCGCTGAGAGCCTGCCTTCCATTTGTCGAACATGCTTAACCTCAACATTTAGATCCTTTGCAATAGCTTGGGCTTCATTATTCGTCAACCAGGCCAAACGCTTTTTACGGCCACGCAAGTTGAAGAACAACTTACGCTGAGCCTTAGTCGTTGCTACTTTGACGATACGCCAATTGCGCAGAATAAATTCGTGCATTTCCGCCTTGATCCAGTGCACAGCAAAAGATACTAAACGAACGCCTTTTTCTGGGTTAAAGCGTTTAACCGCCTTCATCAACCCAACATTGCCCTCTTGGACCAGATCACCTTGGGCAAGCCCGTATCCTGAGTAACTTTTAGCAATATGCACAACAAATCGAAGATGAGCCATAACCAGCTTACGCGCAGCCTCTAGGTCATCATCGTAATATAATTCTTCAGCGAGTTTCTGCTCTTCCTCAGCAGTTAATACCGGAAAGGTATTTACGGCCTGAATATACGCGCCCAGGTTCTGGCCTGGTGCTAGGATATTCATTGGCTGTAGGTTAGTTCCCATTTTCGGGCTCCTTCGTTAATTCTGACCAGGATATTAGCACTTGATTCTGTGCTTATCCAGAAATCTACTACTGCCTCTATCAAAAAAACATTGAGGCGCTTTTATGCTTTACAAGGTTTTGGATGAGTTATTTCTCAATTCGACCCCGCAAACTCTTTGTTTTAACAGCCTTTTTCGACCATCACAGCACAGTTTGGTTCACCAGCCTTAAGCCTACATTTCACCTCAGACTCATATAAATTTTTCTATTTCGGCTCTATGTGTGACAAATGGCGCCCCACTGCAATCCACGAGCCCAACCAACCCAGCACAGAACTCAGCATTAGCAGCTGAAAAACCAAGGCTACGCCCAATCCACGCAACTCAAACTCGCTCTGATATAACGAGGCCAACCTTTCCACTGATGGCTCTATGATCGAATAACCTACAACAACAATAATGCAGGCCATAACCCCACCAAAAAGCCCATACCACCCTCCCGAATATAGAAAAGGTCTACGCACAAAGCCATCCGTACCACCCACCAACTTCACGACCAAAATCTCCTCTCGTCGATTTTCAATGGCCAGTCGAATCGTATTCCCTATCGCCAATAACACACCCATTGCCAGTAAAGTCGCCAAAGCCAACACGATCTTTTGACCCAATATCATGATTTCCTGCAAGCGCCTAACCCAATCCATATCAAGACTCACCTCCTCGACAATCAATTCGTCCTCAATACGCTGAGCCAAAGCTTCCAAATCATCAGAAGCCAACGCAATACTTGCCGGAGAAATGACGATAGTCGGTGGCAAAGGGTTCTGCTCAAGGGCATTTAAGGCCTCTCCAAACCCAGAAAACATTTGAAAATCAGCCAACGCATCCTCAGGAGAAAGATAATGTACCGAATCCACCTCAGGATACGCCTCCAAGCTCTCTAACAACTGATCAATCGCTCTCTGCTTAGCCCGAACATTCAAATAAATCGATATCTTGGGTTTCGAATCCCAAGATGAACCCAAGGTATTAATATTGTCCAATGCCAATAGCAAAGTCACCGGTAATGCTAAGGCAATAGCGACCACCAAAGATGTCATCAAGGTCTGTACCGGAGTCGAAACTAATCGACGAAAACTATCCAGAAATGATGTGCGATGATGCAGACGATAGCTGCGAAAGCGATCGCCAATACTCGTTTTACTTTGAACAGCCCCTTTATTGGAATTGGACGATGACGCTGAACTCGCTTTAGGCTTTGGCTTTTTTACACTCATGCCCATGGCCCGTCATGTGATATTTGCCCATGATCCAAACTTAGTACACGTCGATTGAGTTTCTTCACCAAATTAAGATCATGACTGGCAATCAGCGTCGTTACGCCAACAGCATTAAACTGCAAAAACAAATCCATAATTTCTTTCGAGAGCTCAGGATCTAGGTTTCCTGTCGGCTCATCGGCTAACAACACAGGGGGCTTATTCACTACTGCTCGAGCAATACCCACACGCTGCTGTTCTCCACCAGACAAAGTAATCGGATTATGCTTCTCTTTGTTGAGAAGCCCCACCTTGTCCAAAGCCGCTCTAACCCTTCGACCCACATCACGAGACTGATAGCCCGCAATCTGTAATGGCAAAGCCACATTTTCAAAAACACTACGATCAAATAAAAGCTGATGGTTTTGAAATACCACCCCCACCTCACGCCGATGGTAGGGCACCTGTCTACGAGAGAGACGGTTTAGATTCCGCCCCCCAACAAACACCTGACCCGTGGTTGCACGCTCCATCAGCATGATGAGCTTCATTAACGTGCTTTTGCCTGCGCCAGAGTGCCCGGTTAAAAAGACCATTTCACCAGCCGCTATCTCAAAAGACACTCCCAAAAGGGCCTCTTGCCCACTTTCATAGCGCTTACTTACTTGATTAAAACTGATCATACGGTTGTCGGTTTTTATTATTTTGAAGGGTTAGACCCACGCCAGAAACCAGCTTAAGGGGCCTATCACCACTTAAACGCTGAATAACGCTTGTGTAAACTTATCGGCATCAAACGGCTGAAGATCATCCACACCTTCACCCACGCCAATAAAACGAACAGGAATACCAAAGCTCTTACTGAGCGCGAAGATGATCCCCCCCTTCGCCGTGCCATCGAGTTTTGTGAGCACTATCCCCGAGACATCTGCAACTTCTTTAAAACGCTTTGTTTGGCTAATCGCATTCTGTCCAGTTCCAGCGTCCAGCACCAATAAAACCTCGTGGGGTGCAGTATCATCCAATTTGCCCATCACCCGCTTTACCTTTGACAGCTCATCCATCAAGTTACTTTTATTGTGTAACCGGCCAGCGGTATCGGCAATCAAAACATCCACGCCACGTGATTGAGCAGACTCAATTGCATCATAAATAACCGAGGCACTGTCTGAACCAGAATGCTGAGCCACTACAGGCACATTGTTTCGATCGCCCCAGACCTGCAATTGCTCGACTGCGGCCGCACGAAACGTATCCCCAGCGGCTAACATGACCGAAAGCCCCTCTTTTTGAAAACGCTTCGCCAACTTTCCGATGGTTGTCGTTTTACCAACTCCATTCACACCGACCACAAGCACAACATAAGGCTTACGCGAGGTATCAATGACCAGCGGCGCTTCAACCGCTCGCAAGATATCGCCCATTTGTGTTTTCAGCTTGTCATATAAAGCTTCTGAATCTTTTAGCTCCTTCCTTGCTACGCTATCGGTTAACGAGTCAATAATCTCTTGGGTCGCATCCATGCCCACATCAGCCATTAACAATTGCGTCTCAATTTCTTCTAATAATTCATCATCAAGCGCCTTCTTTCCCAGTAAGAGAGTGCCCAAACCTGCCCCCAACTGCTGACTGGTCCGTGAAAGGCCACGCTTAATTCTCGCGAAAACGCCAAGCGATTCCGCTTCTTTTGGCTCTGGGGCTTCTGCTACACTGCCGACCGAATTTTCTTCTACTTCTTCGGGCTTAGCTTTCTTACGCTTGAAAAACATACTTGATGGAACCTACCGGTATTTGACTAAAGAAAATCATTTTAACAAAGTCGAGTTAAGAAATTGCCACCGAAAAAGAAAAAACCCGTAAAACAGGAGAATTCGTCGATCCGCATCATTGCAGGACAATGGCGAGGCCGCAAGCTCTCGGTTGGCAACGAGGATGGATTACGGCCAACAGGGGATCGCCTACGCGAGACCCTGTTCAATTGGCTCGCGCCCTACATCCATCAAGCAAAATGTTTAGACGCCTTCGCTGGCACAGGTGCACTGGGGTTTGAAGCCCTATCCCGGGGAGCAGAACATGTTCAATTTGTGGAGAAAAATCCACGTACAGCCGAGCATATCCAGAAAAACGCCAAAACCCTAGAGTGTTCGGCTAAAATCGATACTTGTAGCTTCACTTCCTGGCAATCAAACAACAATTCCGCATACGACCTTATTTTTTTGGATCCGCCATTTCAGGCTGACATATGGCAAAACTCCTTCGAGCATATCCTAAACAATGTCACGCTTAATGATGAAGCCATAATTTATGTCGAAAGCCCAAAAGACAAAACCCTAACGCCCCCAGAAAGCTGGCTCTTGCACAAAGAAAAAACCATCGGCCAAGTCCGCGCCACGCTTTACAAGACAAACCTCCACGATCCACGGTAAAATACCCCAGATCCTTATCGATGAGCAAAACTATGGCGTCCATTAAAAAAGTTGTATACCCCGGCACATTTGACCCAATCACCAATGGGCACATAGACCTCGTGCAACGCGCAGCCAACCTTTTCGATTACGTCGTCGTCGCAGTAGCGGCAAGTAAAAAAAAGACGCCCTTATTTACCCTCGAAGAACGGGTAGCATTGGCCAAGAAAGCGCTCTCTCACATCGATAACATAGAGGTTTGCGGCTTCAACTCTCTTCTCAAAGACTTAGTCGAACAAAAAGGCGCCTATGGTGTGGTCCGAGGCTTACGCGCGGTATCTGACTTTGAATATGAATTCCAGCTTGCCAATATGAATCGCGTTCTCGCCCCAGCGATGGAAAGCCTATTTTTAACCCCAGCCGAACATCTTTCGTATATTTCATCTACGCTTGTACGCGAAATCGCTTCACTCAATGGCGACGTTTCAAAGTTTGTTCCCGATTTTGTCGTATCCGCACTTAAAGAAAAATACGACGCACAAAAAGCGACAGACTAGAAAAAGCACATAATAATTTTTACAGCTAACTGGCAATAACTAACGGCCCCCCGTAAAGAGATTCCTACTGCACCATATTCCTATTTAGCCGTGCCTAAATAGGATACAGAATCAGAAATTTCTACCTGTAAAAGCTATAATGCACGGTCTATAACCTCCCAACCAAAACAGTTCCTACAGACTCCTGAGATTCATCCGTCCCTGTACAAACCATACAATTATTCACCTTCAATGACCCAATCAGCATCTCCAAATAAAGCGATAAGTCGAATAAGTAAAGCGGCTACGTAGTAAGGATTGATTTCGCCCTGAACGTCTAACTGAATTATTTATGCTTATTGATGGAGACTTATCGCTTCGCTGACTAAACTTAAGTTATGTACCCTAGTTAAACACAACCGTTCTGGCAGACGCTTATGACCGACCACCCGGAAAGACGTCGATATACTCGCATTAATTTTGACTGTGATGCCTTCATTATTCAGGGCGGCGCCCGCTATGATGTTCATCTCGTTGATATATCTCTTAATGGCGTACTTATCGAAACACCTCAAGACTACCAGCTTAAGGCTGACCAACCAGTAAATGTCATCATCCAGTTATCGGGCGAAATTAACATTACGATGTGCACACACCTAGCCCACAGTAGCCACGAGGTACTCGGGTTTCGTAGCGACAGTATCGATATGGATAGCATGACGCACCTAAGACGTTTAATTGAATTGAATATGGAGAACCCTCAAGCGTCCGAACGCGTATTAGACGAGCTCATTACTCCCCATTAGCCCATCAAAGTGATTAATTTATGCCCAACGAAGCTGATCGCAGAATTGAAGAACGCATTCCATACCGCGCCTATGCCACACTGATAACGAATCAAGACCAGTACGCCGCCCACCTGCTCAACATTTCCAGTAACGGCGCATTAATTGCCGTCATACAAGAACACCAACTAAAAATTTCAGATGAAATATCATTACGAGTTGAAACCGAAGACTTAGCATTTTGCTTAAATGGATGGGTTGCCCACATTCGTGATCATTATTTAGGAATACGGGGAAGGCCAGCCAAAGCTGAAGAAAAAGCCCAACTAGAGGCATTCATTGCCAAGCAAAGCAACGGCCCAGCCTAAAAAACTACACATTCACCCCCTAAATGGCTTCCAACGCCTCACTTAATTTTTTTACACCAACCAGTTCAAGGCCCGGTATCGACTCTCGAGGAGTATTGCCCGCTGGAACAATCGCACGCTTAAAACCATGCTTGGCCGCCTCTTTCAAACGCTCCTGACCATTAGGCACAGGGCGAATCTCTCCCGCCAAACCCACCTCACCAAATACGATAAGATCCCTCGGCAAAGGGTCATCACGAAAACTGGAGACCAAAGCAAGCAACAAGGCTAAATCCGCACTCGTCTCTGCTATTTTGACCCCGCCCACCGCATTAATAAAAACATCCTGGTCACCCACCATAATCCCACCATGCCTGTGCAGCACCGCCAGCAACATGGCCAAGCGGTTCTGCTCCAGACCCACCGAGACACGACGAGGATTCCCCATACTTGAATCGTCGACCAAGCCCTGAATTTCAACCAACAACGGACGCGTACCTTCCCAAGTCACCATCACCACCGAACCACTGGCCACTTCATCCGAACGTTGCAGAAAAATGGCAGAAGGATTAGAAACCTCCTTTAGGCCCTGCTCCGTCATCGCAAACACACCGAGTTCATTGATCGCACCAAAACGATTCTTGTGGGCGCGCAGAGTTCTAAATCGAGAATCATGGGAGCCTTCCAGCATGATAGAACAGTCAATCATATGCTCCAACACCTTAGGGCCAGCCAAGCTGCCATCCTTGGTAACATGCCCAACCAAAATCAAAACCGTTCCACTCTGCTTGGCATAGCGCGTCAACCACGCTGCCGATTCCCTCACCTGAGAAACGCTACCTGGCGCAGACTGAACATCCCCATGATGCATCACCTGAATGGAGTCCACTACGAGCAAACGGGGCTTTACCTTCTCAGCAGCCGCAACCACCATATCGACATCTGTTGCAGAAAACATTTGCAGCTTATCCGTCGGTAACCCTAAGCGCTGGGCACGCATTGCCACCTGCTGAAGAGACTCTTCCCCAGTGACATAGAGCGCATCATATTGCTGAGCCAAGCGACAGAGCGTCTGCAACAATAACGTTGATTTACCTGCACCAGGATGACCGCCGATCAACACCGCAGAACCCGGTACAAAACCACCCCCGAGAACACGGTCAAACTCCTCCATACCCGAAGAAAAACGCGGTAACTCTTGAAGGTCAATCTCAGATAACGGAGTTACGGAGCTTTGCTCACCCCCCGCATAACTTTTAAACGATGTAGAACGACTTTTACTTGAACTTAAACGAATTTCTTGCAGAGTATTCCAAGCATTACAAGCGCCGCATTGTCCCTGCCATTTCTTAAAATCAGCGCCACAATCCTGGCACACAAAAGCAGATGTTGCTTTCCCCACATTAGACCTCTTTAATTTCGGGCTCGACGGCCAACGAACGTAACTTATCTCGCACATCCATCCAGACTCGGCCCGCCATATTTTCGCCCCGCCAGTCTCGACCAACCCCCCAATAATGATCGTAAAGAGCTGTCTCAGAAATTTTCTGCTCTTCACTATCTAAAAGGTATTCTTTAACATCCGAGTACATTTGCACCAGTGTATAGACCGCACGCGTCATATACACGCGGCGCATTCCCTTCCAGCCTCGTTTTTTAGCGCGATACCAAGGCTTATTCAGAGTGTAAGCATCCAAACCCGACGAGGCCAAACGGGTTTTTTCGGCCAGCCCTTGATTGCCAGCTAGCATCGCGTGCACATAGTGCTCTGCACTTTCCCAGCTTGTGCCTTCCAGCTCAATAGGCCGCGCCGCCGTGGACAGCATATGAGCAAGATCAAAACGCGAGAACTGCAATGAATTTTCGTTATCAAGATCTGGAGCAAACATAAATTTATCCTCTAGTTCGCCTCAATTTACGCCGATTCAATTGCCTTGTCGAATAAGCTAAATCTATCTCGCCCCATCTCTCCAGCGAGTAACTGACAATATCCTTTCTGGCTATTTTTTTGTAAACGGCAGGAATCAATTTCGACCTACCACTGCTGCCCGTTTTCACAATTCAGCCAGTGACCGGTTTCATGGTCTCTTGCATGGTACCGACGGGGGTCATGTTCACAATACCAGTGGGGACCTTTATCATGATACCGCCAGGGGCCGCTTTCATGATAAAGTGCGGCGGAATCATGAAAAGCTCGTTAATTCCAGAAAAGCCCATTCTCGTCTATCCCTCGCTCGCAGCGACTGTAGGGCTAGACGAATCCGTGATGCTCGCCACACTATCTGACTTGGTCGCCAACACCAACGGTGCCAGTAACAACGGCTATTTGTGGTATTCCCTTCCCAGAGAAACCCTGCAGCAAGCACTGCCGTTTTGGGACCTAAGGGACTTACAGCGCGTCAGCACAAACCTACGCGAAAAAGGCATCATTATTATTGCCTCGGCTCCATTGCCACAGGATGACAAATTCAAGTTCGCCTTTAACGAAGCCTCAGCACAAAAACAACCGACAATTCCGCCTCCCGCACAGGTGATGGCACAGGCCCCAACAGCCCCTCCCCCTTATCAGGGTAAAACTTATATTGCGGGCAACTGGCAACCTAACGACACCACATTGATGCAACTGGGGCAACTCAACATACCCAGTGAATTTGCACTTCAGCAAGTGCCAGAATTTGTTACGTATTGGCGCGAACGCAACGAAACTCAACGTTCTTGGGAACAAAAATTTATCAGCTGGACAATTCCACGCTGGCGAAAATTTGAAGAAACCGAATCTCGGCGACAAAAAGCCACAGCAATAGCGTCCAACTGGCAGCCCAATGCCAACACCCTTGTAGATTTAACCGAAGGAAAAGTCCCCCAACAATTCATATTGGATCAAGTCCGTGAATTTATTGCTTATTGGCAAGCCACCGGGGAACAACACCTTTCTTGGGATTCGAAATTTATTCAACGCGTACAATCACGCTGGGCAGACTCGGAAAGTAAGCGCAACGTTACACGTGAGCAGATGGCAATACAAAGTGGATGGCGACCTTCTCAAGATGCTATCGAGGTCATGACCGGCAGGGCCGAAATCCCGCTATCTTTTATCGACGACACGATTCCAGAATTTATTATTTACTGGCAAGAAAAGGGCATACGTTCCAACACATGGAACACGCTATTTATTAAGCACGTTCGCCTGCAATGGCATCGCTTCCAACACGCACTTGAACACAATACGGAAGCGCAGGCCATACACCCTCAATGGCAACCATCAGCCGACGTTTACGATATTTTAAAACTCGCTAACATTGAAAGTAATTTTGCCCACGGACTAGTAGCTGAATTTGTTTTGTACTGGCGCGAGCGAAATGAAGTCCATCGCTCATGGAACAGTAAGTTTTTACACCATGCGAAAAGAACCTGGGCTGCTCAGCATCAAATAACGATCAGCACAGCCTCCAACAACACACGTTCAACTCGGAATATTAGCCTTGAAGAAGAACTTAGTGACACCAGCTGGGCAAACTGATTCTGCCAGTGCTAACGGTGACGAAAGAATAAATGTGATCAACCAAGTGTTCGCAATTCTTCGACGCAATTATCACAACCAATACTACAAAGCCTTCCCCAGCGATCAAGATTCTTCCATCGCGAAACGCTTATGGCTAGATTCACTGTCACGTTTTTCACCAGAAATTATTCTAAAAGGGACAAAATCAGTCATCGAAACCAGCGAGTTTTTACCCACTCTCGCCACTATGATCAAACACTGCGAGAAGCAACTTAACCCCGACCTACCAGACGCCCACTGCGCTTATATAGAAGCGTGCCGCGCGCCATCGCCCAAAACTGACGTTAAGTGGAGTCATCCAGCGGTATATCACGCAGGCAAACAAGCCGATTGGTTCTTTTTACAAAACAACACAGAATCGACTACCTTTCCTGTATTTAGAAGGATCTATGACGATATCTGTAAAAAAATTCTACTGGGGCAAACTTACGACGCCCCCAACAAACTAGCCTTACCGGAAAATCTAGACAAGGCTCTCGACAAAGAAAGCAATCTTAAACATCTACAATCACTAAAAGAAAAACTAGACCTTTAACAATTACGAATTTTTATTAGCACAATAAGGAAGATTACATTTTGAAAACTGCATTTGGAATTCTATTAAGCACCTACCTAATTTTCATTCTCGCATTGACATTGGTTCTGAGCCACGACAACAATCAAAAAAATCCGAGCGCAATCGCAGAGAACTTCCAGCGCAGCAACGTTAACAATGAGGATGCGCCCAACTTTTCAAGCATTAAAAACACAAAAGAAAAAAAACAAGCGTTCTTTAATTATTTTGCCCCCATCATCGCCGATGAGAATCAGCGTATATTAAACCACCGAAAACAACTTTCGTTAATCAAGGAAAGCCTACAAAACGGAATAGAATTGAACACGAAAAACATTCGCCACATTGACGAATACGCAAAAAGATACAAAGTTAAACCCGACACAAACAAGTCACAGCAGCTAGAAGAAATATTAGAACGCGCAAACGCAGTGCCAGCATCTCTCGCGCTTGCCCAAGCCGCTAATGAATCTGCGTGGGGCACATCACGATTTGCTCGAGACGGGAAAAACTATTTTGGGCAATGGTGCTTCAGCAAAGGATGCGGCCTCGTACCAAAATATCGCTCAGCCAATTCAACACACGAGGTGCGGGTTTTTAAATCACCAGCAGATTCGGTAAAAGCGTATATACGAAACATCAACACTCACAGAGCTTACGACGATTTAAGACAATTGCGCGTACAAGCTGAAAAAGATGGGTTCGTGGCTAGCGGCACTCTGCTTGCAGAGGGGCTTTTACATTATTCGGAAAGAGGCCATGAATACGTTAACGAAATTCAAGCTATGATTAGAATTAACCAACTGGATTCTTTCGACATGAACAACCAAATTGGCACTCTTTAAGATCGACGCTATTTAGAGTGCCGCAGGCTAGAAAGATAATTGTTAAACCAGAATAATGTAAATCAGAGCTCTTTAAATCCACGGTAATTTAAAGAGTCTTGAGAAGTCAGCCGCAATACACCTGCTGTCAACAGACAAACTCCACCCCCTAACATTTGATAAGAAATCAACTGCCGTATGGCCTTAGATATACGTTAAAGCAAGGCCGTCATCCGTTAAACGCACAACGGTAAAAAGGGACGGGGGGTCACATTTCGCGTCAGGACACATTTTGGCTTTCAATGCTTCACCAACAGAGATTCGGCCAACCAAAGCTTTGCACTTAATCAAAATACCCGTTTCAGATATATCTTGTGTTTCTGCTAGAACCTCACCCAGTGCTTCGTGCTCTACTTTCACGTCACACTTTAGTAGGATCCTACCGTGTTTTCTGTAACTCATCTTAGCTTGCCCAGTCACTATGCAAATGCTTTTTTAAACCATAACCATAAACGTCTAGGCGATTCTGTCATTTCAATTTTTACGATTCAAGTTTTCTTGCCAAAAAAACCTAGAACTATGAACTCAATACCACTTTTGATCGCTTATATCTAATTTTGAGCTATTTTTGTACCACTTCAACCCGGTCAACTTTCTGAAAACCACGCGGTAATTTATTTCCTCGACGACCACGCTCACCCAGATAGTGCTCCAACTCTTTAAATTTCAAGGTGAGATAACGCTTACCAGAAATGATTTTAAGCGTTTCTTTTTCAGAAATAACATTCACCGCAATAACAAACTCTTCGCGAGCCAGCACTCTTGCAGACGGGATATTGATGATTTTATTCCCCTTACCTCGCGCTAATTCAGGCAGCTCACTGATGGGAAACACGAGCATACGCCCCTCATTACTCACCGCCGTTAGCCAGGTTTGCCCTTCCTGCAAGGGAATCGGGTTCAAAACTCGACCACCTTTTGGTAGATTCAACGCCGATCTTCCTGCCTTATTTTTAGTGACGAGGTCAGCTATTTTGGTCACGAAACCGTAACCTGCATCCGAAGCTAGAAGCACACGCTGACTATCATCCCCCAAAAGCAAGCCCTCAAAGGTAGAGCCGCTGGGAGGATTTAATCGACCCGTCGCTGGCTCTCCCTGCCCCCTGGCAGACGGCAAGGTATGAACAGGTAATGTATAGCTACGCCCCGTTGAATCAATCAATATCGCATTTTGATTGGTGCGGCCCTTTGTCGCAAAGCGGAAACTATCACCGGACTTATAATTAAGCATTTCCGCGTCCACTTCGTGGCCCTTTGCGGATCGAATCCAACCTTTCTCCGACAAGACAACAGTTACAGGATCAACCGATAGTAAATCCTTATCATTAAACGCTACCGCCTCACCCCGAATGACCAAAGGCGAACGACGATCATCACCAAACTCATCCGCAGCTTCCAATAATTCCTTTTTGATCAGCGTTTTTAAACGTCGAGGAGAACCTAGAGTTTTGTCCAAACCATTTTTTTCTTTTTCGAGGCGATCTTGCTCCTCTTTAATTCTCATCTCTTCCAAGCGTGCTAACTGGCGTAAACGCGTGTCCAGAATAAAGTTAGCCTGGCGCTCACTGAGATCAAAACGCTCCATCAACTTTTGCTTGGGGTGATCTTCCGTTCGCACAATGTGAATGACTTCATCCAAATTGAGAAATGCGATCATCTGCCCGTCAAGCACATGCAAACGATCCAATACCCAATCCAAACGATACTGTAAACGCCTACGTACCGTCTCCGTACGGAATATAAGCCACTCAGTAAGAATTTTAACGAGGGATTTTACTTCCGGCTTACCATCAATTCCGATCACATTAATATTAACGCGATAGCTTCTTTCCAGATCCGTTGAGGCAAATAAGTGCCCCATTAATTGCTCGCAATCAATCCGGTTAGAACGAGGAATGATAACTAAGCGAGTCGGGTTTTCATGATCCGACTCATCCCTTAAATCTGCCACCATGGGCAGTTTTTTAGCTTGTAGTTGCGCCGCCATTTGCTCAATTATTTTAGAGCCACTCACTTGGTGGGGCAGGGCCGTGATGATAATATCACCGTCTTCTTTGCACCATAACGCGCGCATTTTTAAACTGCCACGACCCGTTTTATAGATATTAAGCAGATCCGATCTCGGCGTGATGATTTCCGCATCGGTCGGCATATCCGGACCTTTAACAATTTCGAACAAATCCTCTACCGACGCGCTGGGATTGTCCAGCAGATGGATTGTTGCATCGACAATTTCTCTCAAATTATGAGGCGGAATATCGGTGGCCATACCAACCGCAATGCCCGTTGTGCCGTTCAACAGTATTGTTGGGACTCTCGCAGGAAGGATTTTCGGCTCATTCAAAGTGCCATCAAAATTCGGCTGCCATTGCGCCGTTCCTTGCCCCAACTCTTTAAGCAGAAGCTCAGTGAAAGCACTTAACCGTGACTCGGTATAACGCATAGCAGCGAATGATTTAGGATCGTCTTGCGAGCCCCAGTTACCTTGCCCATCGACTAAGGGGTAGCGATATGAAAATGGCTGCGCCATCAGCACCATGGCTTCATAAGCGGCGCTATCACCATGCGGGTGAAATTTACCGATAACATCACCCACCGTACGAGCTGACTTTTTATACTTAGCCGTAGCCTTAAGTCCTAACTCACTCATCGCGTAGATGATTCGTCGCTGTACCGGCTTTAGGCCATCCCCTACGTTGGGCAGCGCACGATCGAGAATAACGTACATGGAATAGTCCAAATACGCTTTTTCAGTAAATTCCTTGAGAGGAAGTTGTTCCTCGGCGTCTTGTGAGTAGATCGTAGTCATAAGGAGCTTCGTTAAATTAAGTTCGGCGGTGTTATATCAAAAGGCTTATGAAGCAGCAACCGTAAGTTGCACTTCCAAGAAGTCATTTTATCCAAGAAAGGAACAGGCCTTTTGGAACCCTGACACAGAAAGGCAATCCAACCATACAACCCCCCAGAACAATAAACGGTTCGTAAAAGATGGATTCCCAGCAGTACACGGTACTCAAAAAAACAGTCTGTACTTTGCTACTAACAGCCATCACGACGATGCTTCTGTTACACGCACCCGTACACGCAACAGACACCTCTAGCCCATCAGCCAATATCACAGCCCCCAATTGGGTAATTGAAACGGTCAATGGACGTACCATTTCACTTAATGAGGAACTTCAAGCCGGTCGAAAAGTAGTGATTGTTTTTTGGTCTACGTGGTGCAGTCACTGCCTTGAACTACTACCAAAGCTCAACGCCCTTTTACAGCTTACAAACGAAGAGGAGTCAACATTCATCGCTTTGAACATTTGGGAAGACGGAAATCCGCTGAGCTACACAAAAAAACATCGTCTTTCACTACCCCTTGCACTCAAGGCAGAATCCATCGCCAACCAATACCACGTCAAAAGAAGCTCAGAAGTCGTGGTAATCGGTCAAAACAATCAAATTCTTTACCGTCGCAAGCCCCGAGATGCAACGGAGCAAGTGATCGAAGCAATTAAAGAACAATTAGGGCTGCCCTAACCAACATCCAGCCACAATCATCCACCCGATGCAGCAGAAGCGGCCTTATCAATATCTTCCAGTAAATCTAAAGGCTCCACCTCTTCGCCTTCCATATCGTTATTCCAGTCAATACCCACCAGCAGGACATCCTCATGCATACCCGGCAGCCATTCATCTAACAGCTCTTCAAGCGAGATCGGCACAACTTTATAGTGGCCCCATTCTTCCTTGCAATGCACCTTAGCCGCCTCTGGGTCCGACCAAAGCGGTATCGTATGGATCTCCTCACTATGCGCCGAAGGGCATAATGCCCAGCCGTCCTCTCCCTCTAGCCCCCAAACACAGCCAGTCTCTAGAGAATGCTCAATAAAGGCGTCATACACTTCGTCTAGCTCATCACCAACGGAATCGCTCATCACTTTAGTCTCCGGTTAACCAAATCTCATATCGGCAACAAATGGGTTATTGCTCCGCTCTTCACCGAAAGTCGATTCCGGGCCATGACCCGGAACAAAATTTACGTCATCTCCCAAAGGCCACAGCTTTTCGCGTATCGACGTGATCAACTGGTCATGATTCCCTCGAGGGAAATCCGTTCTGCCAATAGAGCCGTGAAACAGCACATCACCAACAAAAGCCTGAGCCGTTGGCTGGTGAAAAAACACCACATGGCCTGGCGTATGGCCAGGACAGTGATGAACCGACAACTCTACATTCCCGACACTCACATTATCGCCATCATTCAACCATTGGTTGGGCTCAAATACGGAAACCGGGGTAAACCCCATCATTTTGGCCTGATCACCTAAGGCTTCAATCCAAAAAGCATCATCTTTGTGCGGGCCAATAATCGGTACCGATAGTTTCTCACTAATTTCCGCTGTGCCACCCACGTGATCCATATGACCATGAGTCAATAATATCTTGCTCAGGGTAAGCTCTCGCTCATTTAACGCAGCCAAAAGCTTGTCGACATCGCCACCAGGGTCGACAAAAGCCGCTTGGCCGGTCTCTTCACACCACAACAAAGAGCAATTCTGCTGATAATGGGTTACAGGAACTGTACAATATTTCATCATTAAAACCCTTATTTACAACACTCTCTAAGCCTCCCATTACCCCCTTCTAGGATAGAAGAGTGAGAAGCGTAAGATCAAAATATCAAGTTTGTTAAAAATTTCCGGCATTTTATCCCCAGCTAGCTAGAATAGTTAATACACGAGGGTAAAAAATTCACGAAAATGGCACTTATTAAGATAAGCGAAGAACATCGAGACGCCTTACAGGAAATCACCAACGTTGCCATGGGGCAAGCCGGTGACAAACTTGCGCGTTTACTGGATACTTTCGTCATCCTATCAATCCCCCATATCGAGGCCATGAGACCCTCCGATATCGCTATGGCATTGCATGCCATCGATACCAATGAGTCCGTTTCCGGTGTTTGCCAAGGCTTTATCGGTGGTGGAATTTCCGGCGAAGCCATGCTGCTGTTCAACGACACCAGCTTCACTGACCTCGCCAAATTATTGAATTACGATGATGTTCTTGACGAACAAGCCGAACGCGAGCTGCTCATGGACACAACCAACGTACTATTTGGTGCCTGCCTGAAAGGAATCGCCGAACAAATTGATATGGAATTCAGCTTTGGCTCACCTACAGTGCTCGGCCAACATCAAAAAGTGTCCGAAATTTTCCAGATGGAAAATGCTAAATGGGAAAGTGCGTTAGTTACCGAAATCTCATATGAATTAGAAGGCTATAATGTTCAATGCGACTTACTGATCATTATGACGGAAGACTCGCTTGAAGTATTAACAAAAAAACTGGATTACCTGCTCGAATAAGAGGTATTGGGCCAAAGACCAATGACAGCCAAAACAGACAAGCTGTCGAGATAAAACACTAAATGACCGAAAACAACAAGTTTTTAGACGATTTCCACTGGCTAATGGATGTGCTCCAGCACATTGACGTGGGCTTGGTTATTTTAGATCGTGAATTCAATGTGCAGCTGTGGAACGCATTTATGCAAAACCACAGCGCCAAAAGTGCTGCCGACATCCTTGGCGTTAATATCTTCAAATCATTTCCTGAACTACCCGAGTCATGGTTCCGGCGCAAAGTGCAAACCGTTTTCGAACTGCAAAACCAGGCTTTCACCACCTGGGAACAACGACCATTCTTATTCAAGTTTAAAAACTATCGTCCGATCACCAGTATCGCGGACTTTATGTACCAAAACAGCACAATCATTCCGCTAAAGGACGCTAAAGGCAACGTCGAACAGATTTGCCTCATTCTCTACGACGTAACCGAAGTTGCCGTCAACCGCCTCCAAATCCAGGAAGCCAGCGAAAAACTTCGTATTCTTGCCCGCACCGACGGTTTAACCAACTTACTGAACCGTAAGACTTGGGAACAAGAACTCGATGTAGAATTTAAACGCTTCTCGCGGCACCACCATAAAACCTCACTGGTTATGTTTGATATTGACCACTTTAAAAAGGTCAACGACGGTTACGGACATCCAGCAGGGGATGAGGCTATACGAGAGGCCTCTCGAATTTTGCGAGAGAATTTGCGAGACATCGATATCGCAGGTCGATACGGAGGAGAAGAATTCACAGTGATATTGGTCGATACCGATGCCGACGGGGCATTTATCGTGGCGGAGCGTATTCGCCAAGCCATGGAAGCCAATATCGTTACCTATGATGACATAACATTTCAATACACCATCAGCCTCGGCATTTGTGAACTCTCTAACGCCGTCACCGATAAAACCAATTGGATTGACCGTGCAGATAAAGGCCTATACGAAGCGAAAAATAATGGCCGCAATAACACCGTGATATACAACGGCACCTAAGCCCATACCGGCTACATTATCGTCCCAACACTACTCAGCATCAAAAATCATGCTCTTTCATAACCCTCATGAAAGCTGACCCCCGATAAGGATGCCTTTAGGAATCCGAATATGAGCACATCCCTTTCTTCCAAATTAATCCTTCTTATTTCTGCATCCCTTTTAGCTGTGATTGGCGCGGCTCTATTGATTAATCATTCCATTCTAAGCGCATGGCAAAATACAAAGTTCGAACAACGCATCTCGGCGCAAACTGCCGTTATTAATGCCGCCTTACTCGAACCCGTATTCACCTACGACATTCCTCAGGTTGAGCTCATCGCTAAAACACTTGTCAGCACCGACATCATCAACGCCATAAAAATTACCGATCATCGAGGGGAACTCGTTGCCAAGGCCGCCAATACAGCCGCCGAAAACGATGCTGACACAATCGTTAAGAGTGGTATTACGATTATCAAAAGCCAAAAAACCGTCGGGTTCTACGATATCGTTTTCTCAACCCTGCCCATGGAACAACAGATCCAGCAACAGCTCAACGCCAGTTATCTTTTTGCATTGATCACTCTAGCTGGCAGCATTATCTGCATACTCATGCTCGGGCGATTTATGATTTTCACCCCACTCAAAATGGTATCTCAATCACTTGCTGATTTGGCTAAAGGTGGCGGAGATCTTTCCATGCGTGTTGCGGTACATGGCAATAATGATATTTCACAAATGGGCGATAATTTTAATCATGTCATTGATCATATCCACAATATCGTCACCAATGTGGTTGAAGTAACCGGCCATGTTTCCGAGAATATACACGCAATGTCAGAAGCCACAGATGACACCGTTGCATCAACGAATCAACAGTTAAAAGAAATTGAACATGTCGCAGCCGCGCTCAATCAACTGTCCGCCTCAGCAGAAGAAGTGGCTCGCTCCGCAGAAGAAACTGCGACACGAACACGCGAAGCCAGTAACGCGGTGGAAGAGGGCACAAAAGTCATGACCTTGTCTCAAGATACCGTCAAACGGCTCACCGGGCAGATTGAAACCACAGCCGAAAAAATTCAAGTCCTCAAAGAAAACAGCGTCAACATTGAAAAAGTAATGGAGGTGATTCGCTCGATTGCTGAACAAACGAACCTGCTCGCTTTGAATGCCGCCATTGAAGCCGCAAGAGCAGGCGAACAAGGAAGGGGCTTTGCAGTTGTAGCCGACGAAGTTCGCTCACTTGCGCAAAAAACGCAACATTCAACACACGAAATTGAATCGATTGTTACACAACTGCAAAAAGCCGCGGATGAAGCCCACCAGTCCATGAACATCAGTATTAACTCCGTTCAAGAAACCATAAAAATATCCAGCCGCGTCGAGAGTAAGCTATCCTCTATTCGCGAAAATGTTTCGACAATCAACGATATGAATCAGCACATCGCCACCGCATCCAAAGAACAAAATAGCGTGGCAGGAGAGGTCAGTAAAATCATTTCAGCGATTTATTCTTTATCTGAAAAAGTCGCCGAAGACGCAATCATTATTGCAAAAAATTCAGCTGAAATTGCAGAAGAAAGCCGAGAATTGAAACATAAAATCACCTGTTACACGGGTAACTAAGCTGGACTCGAATCGTGAACACCTTTGGCTTCGATATAACATGCAGTAAAGGATTGCCTTTGCGTAAAACGCGCGGCAAATAGAAGCCAGTCAAAACCGCTTGCAAACCATGCCCGTTATCCGCACCAAAAGACCTTTATCCCACGCATGCTAAACTAAAAGCTAACCTCCATCTTGGTTTCATTATGAATGCAAATTTTTCCTGGGACGAACCCCAAGACCTCTCTGAAGTTTATACCGCACTGCGCGATAAGCTATCAGAAGAACAGCATGCCTCGCTAGAAAGCGTGCTGGGACCCAAGTGCAGTTTGCGCGACCAATTTCACTTCACATTGCGCAATAGCTTATTCGTATGCAAAGAAATTATTTACCGTCCCGCACTATTGTGTAGGCTGATCGAAAGCAATACTTTAGAACGCTCATTATCTCAGCAAGACTTTATTCAACAACTATTATTCGACTCAGCCTCAGACGAAAAACAACTTGACCGATTTTTAAGAGAAGTCCGCGCAACCGCTATGATGAGAATCATTTGGCGCGACTTCAATAGGGTCGCTAACTTCAACGAAACCACAAATGACCTTTCTTTTCTTGCTCGAGCCAGCATCAGTACGGCCCTCAATTATCATTACGCTCAGCTCGAATTAACCTTTGGCACCCCCCGTTGCTCAGAAGGACAAAAACAACCCTTGCTCGTTTTAGGCATGGGAAAATTAGGCGCGAACGAACTTAACCTATCTTCCGATATTGATTTGATTTTCGCCTTCCCAGAAAACGGGAATACCGATGGTCAACGAGAACTATCAAATCAAGAATTTTTCGTCCGTCTAGGCAAGAAAATTATTCAAAGCTTAGATGCTCAGACTGCAGATGGCATGGTCTTTCGGGTTGATATGCGTTTACGCCCCTACGGCCAAAGCGGCGCCTTGGTGTACAGTTTTAATGCCCTGGAAGAGTATTACCATACACAGGGGCGAGAATGGGAACGCTACGCCATGGTAAAAGCCAGCGTCGTTGCAAATAATGGCGACCATGATTATTCGACTCGCTTAATGACCATGTTGCGTGAATTTACCTATCGTAAATATATTGATTTTTCTGCTATTGATGCCCTGCGTAATTTAAAAAAAATGATCAATCAAGAAGTCAAACGTCGACGCCTTGATGAAGACATCAAACTCGGAGCAGGGGGGATTAGAGAGATAGAATTTACCGCCCAAGTTTTCCAATTGATTCGCGGCGGACGTAAACCCAGTTTACAAGACAACCGTTTACTCTCGATTCTGCCGATACTGGGGTTCCTCAAATACCTACCCAGCGAAACCGTCGATGCATTAACAGATGCCTACCTGTTTTTGCGCAATACCGAACACGCCATCCAAGGCTATAACGACGAGCAAACCCAACGCCTACCCAGCTCAACAGAAGCACAAAGCGCCCTCGCTCGTGTAATGGCTTACGACGATTGGCCTGCATTTTATCAGGCATTAGAAAATCATCGCCAAGCGGTAAAAGAAGTCTTTGCCAATTTAATTGCCGAGCCAGAAGACCAAAACCCCGACGCCGAAATTGAAAGTGCCTGTATTTCATTGTGGCAACAACGGTTCGACAAACACACCGCCGTCACTCAACTAAAAGAATATAACCACGAAGACCCAGAACGTAGCTTTGCGCTACTACACGAATTAGAAGAATGGGCATCACGCTCTTCGATGCACACCAGTAGCCGAGCACGCTTAGATGATTTTATCCCCGTACTCCTGGCACTAATTAACCGACAAGAACACCCAACAGAAACCCTTCAACGCTTAATAAAACTCATTAAAGCCATCGTTCGGCGCGGTGCCTATTTACTACTGCTCAAAGAAAACCCCGGCGCCCTTGCTCAACTCGTAAAATTGAGTGAAGCCAGCCCCTGGATTGCCGACACCATGGCCGAGCAACCCGCCTTGCTCGATGAGTTACTCGACCCCGAGTCCCTCTATAACCCACCCCAAAAAAGCGAACTCGAATCGGAGTTGCAACGCTCCACCCTTCGAATAGCCGAAGACGACCTTGAAACACAGATGGAAAGCCTGCGCTATTTCCGCTCAGCCCATGTTCTCCGCGTAGCCGCGAGTGAAATTACGGGGGTACTGCCGCTAATGAAGGTAAGCGACTACCTCACTGAAATTGCGGAAGTCATACTGGAATACACGCTGACGCTGACGTGGAACGAGATGGTGAAAAAACACGGATACCCCGATGGAGAGATCCGCACAAAACCTAACTTTATTATCGTCGGCTACGGAAAGTTAGGCGGCATAGAAATGGGCCACGGCTCCGATCTCGACCTTGTATTTATCCATGGAGCCACGACCAATGGCTCAACAGACGGTGAACGCAGCATCGACAACCAAACATTTTTTATGCGGTTAGGGCAAAAAATCATTCACTTCTTAACGGCTGTAATGTCCTTAGGCCGTCTATATGAAGTCGACATGCGGCTGCGTCCCTCGGGAAACTCCGGAATGCTCGTCACCAGCTTACCCAGTTTTGAAAAGTACCAGCTAAGCTCCGCTTGGACATGGGAACACCAAGCCCTTGTCCGCGCGCGCGTGGTGGCAGGAGACAAGGCCCTAAACGAAGGCTTCGAAAGCATTCGCCGCGCGATACTCAAACAGCAACGCGAGCTTAAAACCCTCGGTAAAGATGTCGTCGAGATGCGTCATAAAATGCGAGAACACCTCGGAAGCGGAAAGAACCAAGAAGACAAATTTCACCTCAAGCAAGACGCTGGCGGTATCGTCGACATTGAATTTATGGTTCAATACGGCGTTCTTGCCTGGGGCCATTCCCACCCGGCATTGATAACGTTTACGGATAACATTCGAATATTGGAATCTTTTGTCGATTCTAACCTGCTGGAAGCTCATGAGGTCAACCAGCTCTCCGAAGCCTACAAAGCCTTTAGAACCGCAGGACATCGTTTGACACTGCAACAGCAGCCAAACCTTGTGGATGCCGGCTATTTAATTGCCGAACGTAAAAACGTTATCGCAATTTGGCAAAAATTGATGTGCAACGACTAAGGTCAGACCCACATCAACGCTGGTCAAATATTGAGGGGATAAAAACAATAGACGATTAGGAATAAACACAGCCCTATTCGGTAGCTAGAAGATATTTTTGGAGAACATTATGTCATTCGCAGATCGCGATGGTGTTATTTGGTTTGATGGCGAATTAGTGCCCTGGCGCGACGCTAAGATACACGTATTAACCCACACATTGCATTACGGCATGGGTGTGTTTGAGGGCGTGCGCGCCTACAACACAGCCGATCAAGGCACCAGTATCTTCCGCCTAAAAGAGCACACAGACCGTCTATTTCGCTCTGCGCATATCATGAATATGAAAATGCCTTGGACGAAAGACCAACTAAACGAAGCACAGAAACTCGTCGTTCGTGAAAACAACCTAGACGAAGCCTACTTGCGCCCCATGGCCTTCTTGGGTTCAGAAGGAATGGGCTTACGCGCAGACAACCTTAAGACCCACATGATTATCGCCGCTTGGGAATGGCCCAACTATATGTCTCCTGAGGCCATCACTAAAGGAATCAAGGTTCGGACATCCAGCTACACTCGCCACCACGTCAATATCTCGATGTGTAAAGCGAAAGCCAACGGCCACTACATCAACTCCATGCTCGCACTTAAAGAAGCTCTGGATAGCGGTTGCGAAGAAGCATTGTTGCTCGACAACGAAGGTTACGTCGCAGAAGGCAGTGGCGAAAATATCTTCATTATACGTAATGGCGTGCTTATCACCCCCGAACTCACCTCATGTCTCGAAGGCATCACGCGCGATACCATATTCAAATTTGCTGAAGACATGGACTTAAAAGTAAAAGAGAAACGAATCACCCGCGACGAAGTCTATATTGCCGATGAAGCGTTCTTCACTGGCACTGCAGCCGAAGTATTACCAATCTATGAACTCGATGGTCGAACTATCGGCAACGGAGCACGTGGCCCCATCACCGAGAAACTGCAATCCTTGTACTTTAAAACCGTACGCGGCGAGCAAGATGAATACAGATCATGGCTTAACCCAGTAAACGCTTAAGCCAATAGGCAGCCGCCTTATCCAGACACCAACAGTAAGGGTCGGGTAAGACGGCAGCCAACATCACCAATTGATGACACAAGCAATGACCTCACCGCACCAGCAAGGCCTCTATCGTCGGCTGTTGAGCTACGCCTTTCAATACAAACTATTTTTAGCCTTCAGCATCGTAGGCTTCGCTCTGTTTGCAGGAATGGAAGCCGCACTTGTTTCCACTTTAGAATACTTTATCGACCGCTTAGAAGGCCGAGAATCCAGACCACTCTTTACACTCTCGTCCGAAATTACCAGCTCTCTTATTTTTGTCCCCATTGCCGTCGTGGTTTTAAGCGTTATTCGCGGCATAGGCTCGTTTCTCGGCAACTATTTTATGAGCCGCGTGGGCCTCAACGTCGTCAACACACTGCGTAAAAGCGTGTTCGAAAAACTGCTCTATCTGCCTCAAGACTTTTACGACCAACGCAATAGCGGCGAACTCGTATCGCTCATTGTCTATAACGTCGATCAAGTCACCGGCTCCGTGACTAACGCCATCAAAATTTTATTACGCGATGGGTTTTCAGTTATCTTTTTCCTCAGCTACATGATCTATATCAACTGGAAACTAACCTTAATCTTTTTTGCTATCGCCCCAATCTTAGGCGGCATTATTTTTCTTGCGTCCAACTACTTCCGAAAAACCAGCCGGAAAATACAAGGCTCCGTCGGTTTAATTACCCACATATCCACCGAAGCTTTTCAGGGCATTAAATTGGTCAGAAGCTACCTGGGTGAAACCTACGAAAACGCACGCTTCGCCAAATCGGCCGATAGAAACCTACAACTCTCAACCAAATACGAACGTGTTAAAGCCATACAAACCCCTGTATTGCACATTGTTATTGCGATCGCCTTGGCATTCATTTTTTATCTCGTCATGAAAATTTGGGTTGGCAATTCCGCCGATGCCGTCGTCTACGTCACATTCGCCGGAATGGTCGCCAAACCCTTCCGCCAGCTCGCCACGATAAACTCCGTGATACAAAAGGGCATGGCCGCAGCAGAAACCATCTTCTTTGCCATCGACAGCAAACCCGAAGTTGATACCGGCAAGACCGAACTCGGCAAGACAAAAGGCAAGATCGAATTCGACAACGTCAGCTTTACCTATCCCGATGGCAAAACCGCACTCAACAACCTCAGCCTCACCATAAACCCAGGCGAAACCGTGGCACTGGTTGGCTCCTCCGGCAGCGGAAAAACCACCATCGCCAGTCTATTACTGCGCTTTTACAACGTCACAAACGGCTGCATTAAAATCGATGGGACACCGTTAAGCGAAATAACGCTCGAAAGTCTGCGCAGCAACATTGCCCTCGTTAACCAACAAACCATACTTTTTAACGATTCCGTACGGGCCAATATCGCCTACGGTAAAAAACTCGCAAACCTAACCGATCAAGACATCGAAACTGCCGCAGAAGACGCCTACGCTAAACACTTTATCGATGACCTCCAAGATGGTTTTAACACCGAGATCGGCGAAGACGGCGCCTTACTCTCTGGCGGCCAACGTCAGCGCCTCGCCATTGCACGAGGGTTGCTGAAAAATGCAGGCATCCTCATCCTAGACGAAGCCACTTCTGCACTCGATAACGAGTCTGAAAAACAAATTCAAAGCGCACTCGAAAAACTCAAAGCAGGGCGCACCACACTCGTCATCGCTCACCGCCTCACTACCATCGAAAACGCCGATAGAATCGTCGTATTAGAACACGGCAGCATCGTCGAACAAGGTGACCACGCCACACTCATCAGCAAAGGCGGCTACTACGCCAAGCTACTCAAAACCCAGCACTCCGATAAAAACTGAAGATCGGTGTTGCGTCAATAATACGCAGTATTGAGCGGCTTATTTTGCTGTTAATAAGCACTTCAGGGTGAATCCCCAAGACACGCCGTAAATACATCCATGTAGGCTCTCAGCTTTCACACCCAACGCCCCCCACATAAACAGACCCTATATTAGGCGCCAAATCCCAAACTAAATATTCTAATAGAACACCCTACATATTACTTTTTGTACTGCTATGCTTAAATCAGTGACATAGCCATCAAAAATAACAATATCCATTACATTAGGTTCCTTTGCCCACCACTAACCAGCGGACCTGGCTAGCACGGGTTAATGTAAATCGGCCCAGTGCCGACATATAGAAAGTGAACGCATTGCTCCTACGATCCAACGTAATCGAAGACGGACTCGACCGCCAAAATATCGCCCAACTCAACAAGCGATTTTTGGCCGTCAATGATGACCGACTGGAACGAATGCGCGGCGCCCTTAGCGACCGCCAACAGCTTTTTATGGACGTTCTCCCGCTACTGTTTCACACCAATCATCACATGATGCCCGGGTTTGTGTCTCGTCAAACGCCTTCGAGAATCTCGCACTTCAAACCCACAAAGCGCGACACCATCGTCGGCAAAATGGTCGCAAAAAGTTTCACCATCCCCTTTGACCCCAGTGCAGAAGACAACATCTTCGGTATCTACATCATGGGCAGCGTCGGCACCATCGCCCAAAGTGAACGCAGTGACCTCGACATTTGGATCTGCCACAGACCCGGCATGAATCGTAAAGACAGAGCCGAGCTGCAGGAAAAAAGCGACAAGATCAGCAAATGGGCCATGGGCATGCGCCTCGAAGCCCATTTCTTCCTGATGGACCACGAAGCCTTTAAATCGAAAAAAGTTGCCGAACTGAACAAAGAGTCCAGCGGCAGCGCCCAACACCTTTTACTGCTTGAAGAGTTCTACCGTAGCGCAATTTTTGTCGCTGGTCGCACCCCCATCTGGTGGTACGTACCCATAGCAAGCGAAACCATCTTTAAGGAATACACCAACACACTCCTATACAAACGCTTCATCCCCAACGACTCCGTCATCGACTTTGGCGGCATTGCAGAAATTCCCGCTGGCGAGTTTTTGGGAGCAGGGGTCTGGCAGCTCTACAAAGCCATCGAATCGCCCTATAAATCGGTACTTAAATTACTATTACTCGAAGCCTACGTTGCCAAATACCCAGACATAGAGCCGCTATCACTCACCTTCAAAAACCTTATCTTTCAAGGTGAACTCAACATCAATGCGCTCGATAGCTACGTCATGATTTACCAGCGGATCGAGCAACACCTACTCAAGAAGAAACAACACAAACGCCTCGAACTTGCGAGACGCTGCTTTTATTTTAAAGTGAACAAACCACTTTCTCGCCCACCTTCAGTACGGGCCAAGTCATGGCAACGCCTACTGCTCGAAGAACTCACAGAAAGCTGGGGGTGGGATCACGACCATATTCAATTCCTCGACAGCCGCGCCAGCTGGAAAGCTGCTCATGTGAGCGACGAACACAATTTACTCGTGAACGAGTTGAACCACAGCTACCGATTTTTACTCGAATTCGCCAACTCTACAGCGAAAAACGAGCGCGCCATTTCGTCTTCTGAACTGATGGTGCTTGGACGAAAACTACAGGCGGCCTTTGAACGCAGGCCCGGCAAAATTGATTTAGTGAACCCCGGCATCTCCAAAGACATATCCGAGAGCGTGCTACACATTTCACGGGTTAACCCGGAAGATCACCCGCAAGGCCATTCAAAGGAAAAAGACGAGTCCATTTGGACGGCCTTCTCCCACGAAGCGGGCGTTGCGATATCAAGTAAAGGCTCAGCGGTAAAATCTTCCAATAACCCCATCGAACTCATCCTTTGGAGTCACCTAAACGGCGTAATCACACGAGGCACCGCAGTCGATTTTAACGACGATACAATACTCAGCTCGCTTGAACTACGACGCTTACTGAACTTCTTCAAAGAATGGTTGCCACTGCCACTACCCTGTGTCGACCAAGACAACTTCCAGCGCTCAGCCACCCCCGAAAGTGTCCTATTTTTACTGAACGCAGGAAAATCCGCCGAACCCGAACTCAACCGTCAGGGTTTTCAGCGCATGAGCGATAATTCCGATGCCCTTAGCTACGGAGGCCTTGAGGAAAACCTCGTGGCTTCGGTCGATGTTGTCGTCAAAAACAGCTGGAACGAAGTCATTATTCGGCGCTTTGAAAATGACGACGCATTATTAGACGCGATCAAAGATTACCTGCAATTAACCCTGCCCAACACCCATCAAATGCCACCCAAAATTAAGGTCGCCTGTGTCGGAGATGCCCACGCCAACACCATTACCAAACGTGTTGAGCGCTGGCTGAAAGACATCATGAATTGTTTTTTTTCGGGCAAGGAATCGCAACACAAACGCTTTATTTTTCAGATGAGGGGCGCTTATCACTGCCTTCAATTTAACAATCTGCGGCCAAAGATTTCGACATTCCGCAGTGAATCACTGCTCATCGACCATCTCGAACTGGAGCAAGAACATCACAGCCCTATCGTACTCGACAGTAACGTTCTTCCTGGGCACCCCCTTCGTTCCGTCACCCAATCGCTTCATGCTAATGCGATTAATGTATTTTATCGGCGCTTTGATATCGGCATCGAAATTTATCTCGTCGATGAAAGAGGATCTGTTCTTCACAGAATTTTTCGGGGCAGGCGCAAGTACAACCCACTAAAACCCCTCTATGTTTTTCTTCGTTCTATCCTGTATCGACAGGCACAAGTGAATACCGAACTGGAAGGGGATTTCGGCGTATACCCCATACACTTCAGCGAAATACTGAAAAACAGCGGGGGGAAATTTGTCACACAAGCACGAAAAATCGTGTCCGAAATGCCCGAGCACGCCATGTTTGAAGTCAAAGCTAGCGCCCACCTCGGCCCCAATCGCGAACTATCGTACAACTATTACTGTGACGGACAAGAATTTTCAGGGCAAAGCCTCGGCAAACAACTGGAAATCGTTGTCAGCCAATACATACTCTCTCGACGAACGGTGGGAGACCGTTACCCCGTCTACATTACCGATTTAGATCTCAGCCAAGTCAGCGATATCATTTCCAACCACGGCAGCCTCCAAACCGTTCACTATTTGCGCATCAAAAACCTCTTAGAATCCAAACTCAACCAAGCCATTGGAATCCTCCTCAACGCCTAAAGCGATCTTAACCTGTCGCTAGTTCTAGGCTCACAGCCCGCTAGTGGTATACTCCAGCGTTTTAACAGTGAAGCATTCAGAACTATGAACTCTGCGATCCGCACCTTACGCACCGTGTCATTGGCACTGTTTGCAATTTCGTTCACGCAGCTAATAGCCTGCGGTCAAACGGGTGAACTTCGCTTACCCGAAGACAAACCGGATAAACACCAACAACAAGCACCTGAGCAAAACGATTCACACAATACCGAGCAAGAGTAGTCAAATAGTATGCAAGCAACACCATTAACACTCGAAAACGTAGAATTGAACGCTATCGCAGATGCCCACGGCACACCGTGCTACGTCTACAGCAAAGCCGCCATTGTCGAGGCTTATCAGTCCTATACTCAGGCCCTTGGTGACCACCCGGGTAAAATTTGTTACGCCGTAAAAGCCAACTCCAACCTTGCCATATTGCAATTGCTCGCCAACATCGGCGCCCACTTTGACATTGTTTCTGTGGGCGAGCTTGACCGAGTTCTCCGTGCTGGTGGAGCACCCGAGAATATTATTTATTCTGGTGTCGGTAAAACCCGAGATGAAATGCACTATGCATTAAAAGTCGGCATCGCAGCCTTCAACGTAGAATCCGAAGCAGAACTTCATCAACTTTCAGAAGTCGCCAGCGAAGGCGGTTTTACCGCCGACATTTCGCTGCGTGTAAACCCTGACGTCGATGCAAAAACACACCCCTATATTTCTACCGGTCTCAAAGAAAATAAGTTTGGTGTTGGCATTAAAGAAGCACCCGCGATCTACGCAAAAGCGGCGTCATTACCCGGTATTAATATCGTTGGTGTCGATTGCCATATTGGCTCCCAAATAACCGACACCTCTCCATTTTTAGACGCACTGGATAGAATGCTCGCCCTTATCGATGAGCTCAGCAAAGTAGGTATCACCATCAAACATCTCGACCTGGGCGGCGGACTCGGCGTGACCTATCGTGATGAAGTGCCACCGAAAGTGTCGGACTACATCGGTGCCGTCAAAGAACGTCTTGGCGACCGCGACTTGCTGTTAATGTTTGAGCCTGGCCGATCCATTGTCGCCAATGCAGGCGTATTGCTAACCGAAGTGCTTTACCTAAAGCCTGGTGATCACAAAAACTTCGCCATCATCGACGCTGCTATGAACGATAACTTGCGCCCCTCGCTTTACCAAGCGTGGCAAAACCTCTTACCGCTAAACCCCGCTAAGCCTGAAGTCGACACAAAGACATGGGACATTGTTGGCCCCATTTGTGAGACCGGTGACTTTTTAGCGAAAGATAGAGAAATGGCGCTTTCAGCAGGTGATCGCTTGGCCTTAATGTCCAGCGGTGCTTACGGATTTGTCATGGCCTCCAATTACAATACGCGTGGACGCGCGCCAGAAATATTGGTCGACGGCGATCAGTTTCATGTCATCCGCGAACGCGAAAGCTTTGACGATATGATTCGAGGTGAGCACTTACTTTCCAACGAAGAGGCCAAGTAAACCGTGCGTCTTCGATTTGCTAAAATGCACGGCGCAGGCAATGACTTTGTCATGCTCGACGGCATCTCCCAAAAGCTGCCGTTTTTATCGACCGAAAAAATACAAAAATTGGCCGACCGTAACTTTGGTGTGGGCTGTGATCAGCTCCTCGTTGTCGAGCCCCCCCAAACCCGTGAAGCCGATTTTCGCTATCGCATCTATAACCAAGACGGCGCCGAAGTGGAAAACTGTGGCAACGGCGCGCGCTGCTTTGCCCTTTTTGTACGGCAACGCGGTTTAACCACTAAAAATACGATTCGTGTAGAAACCGCTAACGGAATACTCACACTTAACGTCGACAATAATGATCAGGTCACGGTCAATATGGGGCCGCCCGTATTAGATCCCGCGATCGTACCGTTCACTGCCGACGCAGAAAACGCCGTGTACACGATTACGGCTGGCGATCGCGAATTTGAAATATCGGCCATATCAATGGGCAATCCCCACTCCGTAACACTGGTCGATAACACCGCATCATTTCCCGTTCTGGTATACGGCCCCCTCATAGAAGGCCACACGCAATTTCCTAACCGCGTAAACGCGGGGTTTATGCAAATCATCTCCAGAACAGAGGTCAATTTACGCGTATATGAACGCGGCGTTGGTGAGACATTGGCCTGCGGAACCGGCGCCTGCGCTGCCGTTGTAGCAGGCCGTTTGCGCGGTTTATTAGATGAGCATGTTACGGTTCACCTTCCCGGTGGAACCCTTTCCCTTTC
The DNA here is from genome assembly GCA_033852165.1 of Agarilytica sp. Lineage (GTDB taxonomy): Bacteria > Pseudomonadota > Gammaproteobacteria > Pseudomonadales > Cellvibrionaceae > Agarilytica. The sequence goes on from JAWSUZ010000005.1 coordinate 78,754, forward strand.
GTGGGCCGGTAATGACAAGCCTGTTATGATGAGCGGACCCGCGACGACTGTGTTTCAAGGCCAGATCAAATTATGACAGATTCCATCACGAAAAATAATCAACCTATCTCAGCAGAACAAGTTGCACACTACCTTAAAAAAAACACTGATTTTTTTTCACGGCACCACGATTTATTAGCCGAACTCGAACTGCCACATAACAGCGGTACGGCTGTTTCATTGGTTGAAAAACAAGTATCGATATTACGAGATCGTAACATCGATATGCGCCAGCGCTTAAGCAGCCTGCTCGAGAATGCCCGCGAAAACGATATTCTTTTTGATAAAACAAAACGCTTAGTACTCGCCCTATTGGAATGCAACAGCCTTTCAAGTGTTATAGAAGCGCTCTACCACAGCTTTGACAAAGAATTCGGCATTCACTACACCCGCATTGTTTTGTTTGGCAGCAACGGCGTGGATGCTGGCCCAGCTCGCATAGAATCCATTAACACCGCAAAGACCTCTATTGGTAGACACCTTAAAGCCATCAAAGCCGTTAGCGGCGGTATCGACATTAAAGAAATCGAATACCTTTTTGATGACGACGCGCCTAACATCGGGTCATCGGCATTGACCGTACTTTCCCACGGCAATCTTATAGGCGTATTGGCCATTGGCAACCAAGACCCGACTTACTATCGGTCCAGTATGGGAACATTATTTCTCGCTTATATTGGGGAAGTTTTGAACCGAGTGCTGCCTAAGTTCTTGTAAATATTGACTGTAATTTAGAACAAATCGGTAGAAAGATAGAAAAGAGCAAACGAGAACAAGAGAAGGAAAATCAGAATGACTTACATGATCGCGATTATCTGGATTGCCAGTAACCTGCTATGCGCAACCATGCTGATGAAGAAAGGAGTTAAAGTTGGGTTCACATGGCAACTATTCGGCTTAATCTTCGGCCCGCTCACCATACCATTCGTCGTTATCTACACGCTCAACCATAGAGCCACAAAAGCGCCCGCAAAATACAAATAGTTTAACCAGAGCTAGATAAAACGGTGTAGAAGATACAACCACTACACCGAAGCTTAAAAATTCTACACAGCCTCAGAACCCGTTTCACCCGTACGAATTCTGATTATTTGTTCACAGTGGGTGATAAAAATTTTCCCATCACCAATCTTTCCTGTCTGCGCCGCACGTAGAATCGCTTCCACCGCCGTATCCACATTTTCGTCAGCCAGCACCAATTCTAATTTTACTTTGGGTAAAAAATCCACTACGTACTCAGCGCCACGGTAAAGCTCTGTGTGACCTTTCTGACGGCCAAAACCTTTGACCTCTGTAGTCGTCATGCCCTGAACTCCCACATCGGAAAGCGCTTTACGAACATCATCAAGTTTGAATGGTTTAACAATCGCGGTAATCAATTTCATAGCGTGACACACCCTAAAATACGGTAACCCAGAACTATTTCCAGCCCAGCCAGGTTTTTATAATTGTTTGATCCTGCCCTCTCGACATTGAAAACCACGAATAAAACGAAGTACCAACAAGCCACGAACAAAAGAAGATAAGCCGCGCTATTACAAGGCAAAGCATCGTGTAAGCCATGTGTTTTTCAATATGCCGTTATAGTTAATCTACACCCTAAGTCTTAGAAATACAAAGTCGCGAGAAAAAACGGGGCAGAGACGGAGGACGGGAAACCGGTGACGGGACAATGGGGAAAATGCTGTAGACATAAAAAAGCCGGAGCGATGAAGCTCCGGCTTTTACTTACTGATTAACTACTCGCTTATTTAGAAGCGTTAGTGAACTCAGGATATGCTTCCATTCCACATTCAGAAATGTCCACACCATCAAACTCTTCTTCTTCGCTAACGCGAATACCCATAAGCATTTTAATGATGATCCACACCACTAAGCTGGTTCCGAATACCCATACGAAGATCGTCAACAAACCAACAATTTGGCCGACGGCACTTGCGCCACCTGTAACGATAACGGCAAGTACACCGAAGATACCCACAACACCATGCACAGAGATCGCGCCGACGGGGTCATCAATTTTAAGTTTGTCCAAACCGATGATGCTGAATACAACAATAACGCCGCCAGCAAAACCAACGATTGTTGATACCAAAGCACTTGGCGAAGCCGGGTCAGCAGTAATCGCGACAAGACCAGCTAGCGCGCCGTTTAATGCCATTGTTAAATCTGCTTTACCAAACAAAACACGGGCAACAATAAGGGCACCGATTAAGCCACCAGAAGCCGCAGCATTTGTATTCATGAACACGTTGGCCACTTCGTTGGCAACGTTAATACCGGAAAGCTGCAACGTAGAACCACCGTTGAAACCAAACCAGCCCATCCAAAGGATGAAAGTACCGAGGGTTGCAAGTGGTAGGTTAGCGCCAGGAATTGCGTTTATTTCGCCATTCTCGCCGTACTTACCCTTACGAGCACCAAGCACAAGCACACCCGATAAAGCAGCTGCAGCACCAGCCAAATGGACAATACCAGAACCCGCGTAATCACTATAATCAAGAGTGAAGAACTCTAAACCAAACACACCTACAGCGTTTCCGCCCCAAGTCCAACCGCCTTCCATTGGGTAAATAAGGCCCGTCATCACAACAGCAAAAGCTAAGAAAGCCCAAAGTTTCATACGCTCAGCAACAGCACCAGAAACAATCGACATAGCAGTCGCAACAAATACCACCTGAAAGAAGAAGTCTGAAGCGCCCGCGTATTGCAAGCCCGCACCTTCAACGCCGTCATTAAAGGCTTTTGCGCCTTCAAGTACCGCAGCCTTCGCTGCTTCGTCCATTCCACCCGTCAAAGTCACGCCAGAAAGGAAATAGCCACCGCCGTACATAAACTCATAACCGCACACCAAATACATGGTGCAAGCTATCGCGAAGAGCGCGACGTTTTTCGTTAAGATTTCAGTCGTGTTTTTCGCACGAACTAAACCTGATTCCAGCATGGCGAAACCCGCCGCCATCCACATAACCAGTGCGCCACATACTAAGAAGTAGAATGTGTCCATTGCGTACTGCAACTCATAAATTTGATTCTGCATAGCAGTTCTCCAAATAGCCTTACTAACTTATTATTCTATTGAAATCTCTTTGTTAAAGAGCTTCTTCACCGGATTCGCCTGTACGAATTCGGATCACCTGCTCTAAAGCAGAAACAAAGATTTTTCCATCCCCAATTTTGCCACTGTGCGCTGCTTTAGTAACAGCTTCCACAACGGAATCTACCTGATCGTCAGCGACAGCAACTTCCAATTTGGTCTTAGGAAGAAAGTCGACAACATACTCTGCGCCTCGGTAAAGCTCAGTATGTCCTTTTTGCCGCCCAAAGCCTTTGACTTCAGTAACGGTTATGCCTTTAACACCGATGTCGGAAAGTGCTTCACGAACGGCGTCTAACTTAAAAGGCTTAATTACAGCAGTGATTAATTTCATTGGACTGCGTCCTCTTTTTTATAAAACGTGACATTGACAAGCAACGCACTTTAGTCGAAAAAGAAGCGATAAGAAACACTCATCGCTTCCGGATACACTAAATTAAAGGCTGAAAGACTTGCTGATATCGAGAACCATGTAGCCGTCTGTGTCAGTACCACCAGAAAACTGCTTACCAACAGAAACAGTTGCGTCAATGCCTTCTACTACTTCACCGCTAAATGAAAGCTCAACCCACTCATAATCCGAATCATCAACGTCGCCCATATCATAGTGACCAACGGTTGCAGCAAACGAACCAACTTCATAGCTAGCCGAAATTACGTAGTATGACTCTGAATCAGCCCTAATCTCTTGCTCTACGAAACCGCCCTCGCCATCATCTACAAGAGATGTAGTATTCGTATCATCTTCATCACGACCAAAAACAGCTTCAAACCCAAAGCCACCGACACCAAATGAAGCAAAGATTTCGTGCTCATAATCTTTTGTAGAAGTGTATTGATAGTTGGTATAACCAACTCCCCAAGAAACGCTACCAGCTTCGCCGCCGTAACCTAAATACCAATCATTTTCTAGGCCGTCGTTGCCGCCAGTGCCATCATCTATAGCCCAAATACCAGCGAAAAAACCTCCCGTTTCATAGTCGACACCGCCATAAACACCACCGTCTCCTAAGTTGGCGCCACGGAAGTAATAATCCGAGACAAAGCCAGCATTTGCTGAAACATCGGCGTGAGATGGAATTGCTGCTGCCAAAGATAAGGTAGCCCCAGTAACTAACATTGCGAATTTTTTCATTGATGCATTCTCCAAGGTTTTTTTAATTTTTTATTGCCACTCTGTCCGCACTCTTCTTACCCCACGAGTGCCCCACGAGCAAAGCTGCGGAGGAGAAAGCATCGTTCATGCCAACAGACTGATACAAAATTTTTATGATATTTATCAATCGCTTAGCGACTATTTATTTTGTGCAGTGCAAAACAATCAAATCGATAGGCGCCATATTGGTGCACTTTCACCAACTTAGCGCACCCGCAAAGCGCTTTTACAGGGCGTTTCAACAAAAGAAGGAAAACCACGTAAAACATCGGGTTTTTAAGCTCTCAAACCTTCATTTTCACGGGGTAATGGAAACTTTAACGCGTAAAGATGTTCCAGTATCGGGCATCTCCGTTTAGAATCCCCCTCCAACTTACTAAGGCCACCACCATGATCGAACAACTTGCCAGCCAGCTCTTTCAAGATATTCGCAGCAAAGTTAGCCAACTTGAAAGCAGCAGCGGCCTTTCTTCTTCGAAGCTCAAAGCTATCCTTGAAGCCAACCTACGAAAGCTTAACCTCGTCACACGGGAAGAGTTCGATGCACAGGTATCCGTATTAAAACGAACCCGTGAAAAGGTTCAGCAGTTAGAAGCCCAAATTAAAGAGTTGGAAGAACAAGTAAAGGGCGGTTGAATTTAGTAGGATGCTGGGAATGGGGAGACGGGAAACCGGAGACGGAAAATCGGTACTCGGTACTCGGTACTCGGTACTCGGTACTCGGTACTCGGTACTCAGAATCTCATCTTAATTAATATAAATGGAAACATTCAGTCAAGGAATAGACATGTCATTAGCCATCATCCACACCCGCGCCCAATTCGGGATTTCAGCTCCACAGGTTACGGTTGAAGTCCACCTTTCCAACGGTCTACCCGCCTTCACCATCGTCGGCCTACCCGAAACAGCGGTAAAGGAAAGTAAAGACCGCGTGCGTAGCGCATTACTGAACAGCCACTTCGACTTTCCCCAGCGCCGCATTACCGTCAATTTAGCACCTGCCGATTTACCGAAAGAGGGCGGTCGTTTCGATTTGGCCATTGCCCTCGGCATACTGGCCGCTTCCGAACAGATACCCAAAACCAAACTCGACGACCATGAGTTCTTGGGGGAACTCGCTCTCTCTGGTGCAATTCGAGGCATCCGCGGCTGTATACCGGCAGCCATTGCTTGTGGGCAACACGATCGCACATTGGTTTTACCCGACACTAATCAAACCGAAGCGGCACTATGTCGCTCAACAAAGACTTTACTGGCAAGCAACCTGCTGAATGTATGTGCTTACTTACATAACAGAATAAACCTCGACGAGCCCGAACCGACACCCGCCAAGCCTCCACGCTACAATAAATGCTTGTCCGAAGTGAAAGGCCAACTCCAAGCCCGCCGAGCCTTGGAAATCGCCGCAACCGGAGGCCATAATATTTTGTTTTTTGGTCCCCCCGGAACGGGTAAGTCTATGCTTGCCAGCCGACTCCCGAGCATACTGCCTCCACTGGAAGAAGACGAAGCGCTGGCCGTTGCCGCAGTTCGATCGATCGCCTCAGAACCCATTGACGAACAGTGGCTAACGAGACCGTTCCGTTCACCGCACCACACAAGTTCCGCCGTCGCTATCGTCGGTGGAGGCACACACCCAACACCCGGTGAAATCTCGTTATCTCACATGGGCGTCTTATTTTTGGACGAGCTGCCCGAATTTCCTCGCCACGTGCTCGAAGTTCTGCGCGAACCACTAGAATGCGGGCAAATTTGCATTAGCCGCGCCAGCGCGCGCGTGACCTTCCCCGCCAGCTTTCAACTTGTCGCAGCGATGAACCCCTGCCCCTGTGGATTTTTTGGCGATCGTAACGGACGCTGTAATTGCAGCCCCGCACAAGTTAAACGCTACCGTGACAAGATATCCGGCCCGCTATTGGACCGAATTGATCTTCACGTTCAGGTCAGTCCACTCCCCCTACACGATATTCAAGATACCCCAGCAGGGGAAAGTAGCGAAACCGTCCGCCAACGCGTCACCCAGAATCGCCGCCGCCAAACTGAACGACAAAAACACAGTAACGCCTTACTCCAAGGGAAAGACCTTCATCGGTATTGCGCCCTGGGGCAGGACGAAAAATCACTGCTCGCCGCCGCTATGGAACGACTGCAACTTTCCGCTCGGGCCTACGACCGGATTCTGCGTGTAGCCCGCACTATTGCGGATATTGCAGGCAGTAGCAAAGTGGAAAAAAACCACATTAGCGAAGCGCTCAGCTACCGGAACTTGGACCGAGCGATCCAATCCTGAGCCATTGGCGGGTAACAAATCGCATGTCGTTCTAATTTCCCGATTTACCACAGCATTAGAGCGAGATGCATCACAGCACGCTATATGAGGCTTACCACAACATCGAATACTGGTTTTTCTGCGACATTGACCACGAGACGAATCACAACATTTAATATGGGGTCCACGGCGACATTTGATAAAAATTGGCCTCAATTTTGAGCACAACAATAGCCTCGACTTTATCAACAATCACGGCACGCAATTCTGGTACTATTGCGCGCCTCAAGATCAGCGCCAAATTCTGAAAACCTCGACCGAACAGCCAACACCTAAAACCCTAGCGAAAGAACCTTGTGACTAAACTCAATCCCCGTCAAAAAGAAGCCGTACATTACATCGACGGACCCAGTCTCATTCTCGCCGGAGCAGGCAGTGGCAAGACCAGTGTGATCACCCGAAAGATCGCCTACCTGATCGAAGAATGTAACGTCCCCGCACGGCACATAGCCTCGGTCACGTTTACCAACAAAGCTGCTCGTGAAATGAAAGAGCGGGTGGGCAAGCTGCTCAAAGGTCAGAACACGCGCGGCTTAACCGTCTCGACCTTTCATAACCTTGGCTTGAATATCATCCGTAAGGAACACAAGCAGCTCGGCTACAAAGCCGGGTTTACGATATTTGATTCCGAAGATGCACGCTCCCTCATCAAAGAAATCATGATGAAGGACGATGACCTCAGCGGCGATATGATCGACTTGGTACAAACCCAAATTTCCAATTGGAAAAGCGGACTCATCGAGCCCAAAACAGCTCTCGATCAAGCTCAGAACGCAGAAGAGCAAATGTGGGCCTTAGTTTACGAACGTTACGGCAAAGCTCTACAAGCCTATAACGCCGTCGACTTCGATGATTTAATTCGATTGCCATCGCAGCTATTCGCTTCCAATGCTGAAGTCTTGAGCCGCTGGCAACAACGCATACATTACCTATTGGTCGACGAGTACCAAGATACCAACTCCAGCCAATACGAAATGGTTAAACTGCTTATTGGCGGGCGTGGCACCCTCACCGTCGTAGGTGACGATGACCAATCCATATACTCTTGGCGTGGCGCTCGGCCAGAAAATCTATCGCTGTTAAAGCAAGACTTTCCCAGCCTGCACGTCATTAAGCTGGAACAAAATTACCGCTCCACCGCTCGCATACTGAAAGTCGCCAACCGATTAATATCCCACAACCCCCACGAATTTGATAAAACATTGTGGAGTGACTTGGGTATAGGCGAACCCATACGCCTCATTAACTGCAAAACAGAAGACGCCGAAGCTGAACGCGTTGCCACTGAAATTTTGACGCAAAAAGTGCGGCGGCAATGTAAGTACAAAGACTTCGCCGTTCTTTATCGGGGCAACCACCAAGCCAAACTAATTGAGCTAAAACTGCAGCACCACCAAATACCCTACAGCATAAGTGGCGGCACCAGTTTTTTTGCCCGCGCAGAAATTAAAGACATCATGGGCTACCTGCGACTCATCGTGAACCCAGATGACGACACCGCATTTTTGCGCATTATAAACACACCACGCAGACAAATCGGTACCGGCACACTCGAAGCCCTTGGCCGCTATTCCACCGAACGCGAGATCAGCCTGCTTGCTGCCTGCGATGAAGTCGGCATACAAATGGTCGTCCCCAAAAAAGGCCTTGAACGCCTCCGTAAATTTGCCAGCTGGCTGAATAACGCGCGAGACAACTGCCACAACAACGACCCCATGGCCGCCATTCGAGAAATGATTGACGATATCGACTACGAAGGTTGGCTGCACCAAAACGCCAGCGCACCCAAAGTAGCCGAAAATCGCATGGGTAACGTTTGGTTCCTCATCGACTCCATTAAAAATACCTTAGATCGCGACGAAGACGAAGATAAAGACGGCGAAGAGCGTATCAACGACGCCGTTGCCAAATTGTTATTACGCGACATGCTCGAACGCCAAGAAGAGGAAGACACCGAAGATCAGGTTCAACTCATGACCTTGCACGCCTCCAAAGGTCTGGAATTCCCCTACGTATTTTTAATCGGTATGGAAGAAGAATTACTGCCTCACCGAAACAGCATCGAAGAAGATAATATTCAAGAAGAACGTCGCCTTGCATACGTGGGCATTACGCGAGCCAAAAAAGCCTTAGTAATGACTCTGGCAGCAACACGAAAACAATTTGGTGAAAAGCAGGTCACAACACCGTCTCGTTTTATTGAAGAACTGCCCGAAGAAGATCTCGAAAAAGAAGGCTTCGGCACTGCCACGCCCGAACAAATTGAAAAGAAAGGGGAAGAAACCCTATCGTCATTAAGAGGAATGTTTGATTAACTATTAAGGAGCAGAGATAAGAAACATACGTTAGAAAGGTATAAGTGCCGACCCATAAGCAACAATTCAAAACGGCACTGTTTTCCTAACTAGTTTTCCTACGGCATCGCAGCCTACTTCATCCGCCCCTTTAAATACGTTTCCAATTCGGGCAAGGGAAGAGGGCGGCTGTAATAGTAACCTTGTATCACATCACAGTTTTGGGCCTCTAAAAACGCCAGCTCTTCTTCACCTTCTACACCTTCAGCCACCGCCGTCAAACCGAATTGATGCGCAATACTGACAATGGTTTTCACCAACTGAGCATCCTGCGGATCATTTCGAATATCGAAAACAAACGACTGATCGATTTTTAATTCGTCTAACGGCAAACGCTTTAAATGACTTAACGACGAGTAGCCCGTACCAAAATCATCCAAAGATAAACGCACACCTAAATGCCGCAAATGCTCAAACCGTTCCACCGTCGCATTCAAATCATTGATCGCCAAACCCTCGGTCACCTCCAAGGTCAACATATTGCGATCCAGCTGATAGTTTTCAATCAAGTACTGGATATCCCCCAAAAACTCATCCCGATCAAATTGTTTTTGACTGATATTCACCGCAAGGCCCACGCGTAAATTCAACTTGCGATTCAGGTTGACGATATCATCTATGGACTGCCGTAATACAAAATCACCCAGATCAAAAATAATTCCGCTGTCTTCCGCAATCGGAATAAATTCCTCCGGACTCACAAACCCTTGGTCACCGCGCTTCCAACGAACCAAAGCCTCAACCGCCACCACCTTAGCGTTTAAATTCATTTGCGGTTGATAATACACTTCCAATTGATTTTCTTTGACCGCCTTACGCAAGTCACGTTCTAGATTTAAGCGGTACATCACTTTTTCGTGCATGTCCGACAAGAAAAATGCAATATGACTGCGGCCCAACTCTTTTGCACTGCACATTGCCGTATCCGCATGCTTCACAATATCATCAGCAGAATCTTCTTCGTTTGGAAATACCGCAACACCAATACTCGCCGTAATATTGAGCTCATGTTGATCAATGGTAATAGGAGCCGATAAAGCCTTCAAAATTTTCGAGCTCGTTTTTTCAGCCTGGAAACTCGCCAGCTCCCGAGTCCCTCCGATGTGACGTAACAAAATAACAAATTCATCGCCACTAAAGCGCGAAGCCGTATCATCATGCGTCAAACAATCCTGAAGCCGTTTTGCCAGCGTCACCAACAACGCATCACCAACGGAATGACCGAGCGTGTCGTTAATGGATTTAAAGCGGTCCACATCCAGATATAACAAGGCATTAAAATAATGATAACGGCGAGCATCCACCAATGCCTGAGCCAACCGGTCGAACAACAATCGTCGATTCGGTAAATTCGTTAACGAATCATAAAATGCCTTAAACTCTATTTCCTCTTCCGCTTTTTTCCGGTTTGAGATATCGCGCAACACCACATGCAGCCACTGCGTATCGTTAAAGGGGATGGCCGTCAACAAAGCCTCAACCGGAAATGGATCGCCGTTTTTACGCATATGCGTCCATTCAAAACGGTGGCTACCTTTTTTAAAGGCCGTCTCGATTACTTTTTTAGCCTTATCACGCGACAACTCACCATCCGGTTGCCGGCGAGGCGACAAAGCCGATGGATGTGCCAAACAAAGTTCATCTTTAGAGACGTACCCCAGCATATCCAATGCGGCTTGATTACAATCAACAAACGAATTACCGTCAATGAGTAATAATGCATCCGCCGATTTATCAAACAGCGTTTTGTAACGTCGACGGTTCTCACCCAAAATTTCATCCCGGTCTATCACCATCCGCTCTAGCTGCGCCGTGCTTTCGACCAAGCTTTCTTGAATATCACGCCGCTCCTTAATTTCCCCCTCTAATCGACCGAAGATTTCCCCCAAATATCGCTGTAAAAAACCACTGTACAGCCAATAAAAAACACAGATGATTATGCCCAAAACGCACACAAAAAAAGCTAACTCCAGAACAATTCTTCTCTGTTGTCCAACCAATTCCGTTTCGTCGACGGCATACGCTAAGCGGCCCACTAAAGCACCCGAAAAGTCCGTCACCGGAATTTGGGAAACAAACAAACTTTTATGTCGCAGCCGAATTAATCGCGAGCCTCTATAGGTATAATCTTCAATGAATTTTCGCAGCTCCGGTAACACCGGTTTCATACTGCTGTACACAATAAAAGGGCCGCCTTCGTTTCCCTTATCCCGATCAATCAAATTCGATTCAACGGAAAGTACCAGACCGATATTGTTATTGCGCGCCAACCTCGTAAGAATATGGTCGATAGCTTCACCCATTTCAATGTAGCCAATAAGCTCACCATTGACCCACCACGGATATACAACCCTTAATACCACTTTACCAGAAGAGTTAAGCTCTATACCTGCCGCTGTAGCTTTGCTATTGAAGGCTTCAAGAAAAGTGTTACGCCGGATGAAATCTCCGTACTTGTTAGGCTGATGCACACGCAAAACAACCCGACCTTCCGCATCGGTAAAATAGAAATATGTCGTATGGTGGTGCTCACTTAGCTGGGAAAATACCGCCTGTACCTGTTCTTGTAGGGCCTCACGGTTGCCTGCGATAAAAGCAGGCGCCAGATCAATATTTTGTTCGAAGGAGTAAACTAAAGCTTCAAGGTATTTGGCTTCCGCAGACAACGCATCCATGAAGCTTTGACTCACCTGCATATCGTAAGAATGGCCCAGCGTTTTCATATCCGCCGTTTGCTGTCTATCCATCGCCCAAACAATCGCCACCAAAATAACGCCTATTGAAATAACAAAGGGCACTACCAAGTATGTGCGAACGTTCTTTAATGGCGCACTGTTCATGACCAACCTTAGATCTAAACCTATAACTTTCTACATTCACTATAAGTCCAGTAATGGCCAAAAATGCGGCAGGCACACCCTGTTGCCCCGGAGCATAGCGAGCTTTTTTAAGTATAGTTGCATATGAACATTTTTTGACCACAAATTGGCTTTGGGCACACGCCAGACCGCCTAGACAGTTGAATGTTGTGCCTGTATCATGGCCGCCTTCTGGGCTAGGAGGCTAATGAACCGGGTTAAAAGATAAACCCATTTCATTACAGACTAGTTAGAAAACCAGCCTACGCACCCGTAGCTCAGCTGGATAGAGTAGGTGGCTTCGAACCACTTGGTCGGGGGTTCGAATCCCTCCGGGTGCGCCAATACCGAAAACCTCGCCAAATGGCGGGGTTTTTTTATGCGTGGCGGGAAATTCTTCATACAGCCTATTTTGTTCGCCCAGTATGTAACCCTGCCAGCAAACTGCTACCATCTAGCCCCGAAGAGTGAAGAGTTAGAATAGGTCCGTAACATCGGCACCTTCGGCAAACTAAAGGGATTAGACAAACACCATGTACAGATTCAAAATTAGACCCGCTTATAATTCATCAGAAATGCTCATCGACTTTTCTATAGACGAGGCTGATGATGTTTTTTTCGGTATATTATATGGAGCGCTTCAAGGGATAAACCCATCGAAAATAGATTTGAAAGACCTATGGGTGGAAGAGGATGTCACACTTCAATGCGACAGTGACTTGGGGAAATTTGAAATAGTCAGCGACATCTATGACTTAGTTTTTATAACGGCGAATGATAATCAAAAAGTAATTCTGAAAATCGGAGAATTATTGTCAGATCATGACGCGTTTATAAGGCAGGAAGATGATGCGAGCGTGTATAGCTGAAAGAATAGCCACTTACGCAACTACAGTAACTACAGGGAAATGTTATGAAAACATTCAGTATTCTAATCCTTCTTCTTTTTTCATCTTTTGCTTTATCAAATGTTTACACATGGGTCGATGAAAACGGGAAGAAACACTATTCTGATCGAAAACCAACAAACGCAACCTTTGAGACTAAACGATTTTCAAGAACCTCTCTCACCTCCACTAAAAATAACACACAAAAACAAACGACTTAAGAAAGGCGCGGGATCAGGCATCCATTAGAAAATCAGTGGATCGCGAAAAAGGTAAGTTTTATATGCATTATGCACGTGCGCTTAAAGTTGCCGTCTCAAGGACGACAGAAAATTTTTCTTCTCCCGACCAATCATCGGCTGTCTTTTTGGGACCTGGCACTGGCACGCCTCCTAGCCTGGCTTCTTTGCGCCAATTATACAGAATCGCCATGGAGATGCCTTCAAGCTTCGACACTTCTGCGACCGGCATATTCAATGGCGGCAACAGATTTTTTAAAATAGCTTCTTTTCTCTCTGGTGAAAAACATTTCATTCTTTCCTCGTCAGCCCCCCGTACAATATTGATCAATTATCTGGGGTGACAACTAGCCTGACACAGGGGGCGCAGAAAGAATGAAAGCATCAAGAACCAAAGAAGATGTGTAAAGCTCTGGTATCGACAATCTTCTACCAACAATAAAACCAATAATTTCAATTAGACGAGAACTATATGAACATGAAAATTGCAACCATCACATCCATTAGCACATTAATTTTGTCTCTCTCTTCTGTTGCATTCTCAGATGAAGATAAAGGGGCTGAAAAAACTGAAGGCAAACAGAATTACACTATGTGCGCCGCAATTCGAATGAAAGAAATAAACCTTGGGCATCTTCAAAAGAACCCCGAGAAATATTCAACCCATATCCCTGAAGGCTGGTCGGTTGTGAGCGGGTCTGGAGGAGACGGTCACCCTAAGTTGTTGATTTGCCGCTAAACCTAATATCGCTACCAAGTATTGATTCACGGGGCTATGCACAACACCACACACGTGGAAACTGATGAATTCTGTTTCACTAAGCTTGCTAGCTTAGTGTCTGAAAACCCTCCTATATCCGCCCCTTACAGTAAGGTCATTGCAATTTTGGGCCTGCATTTTGCTATAGTATCGAGGATTCAAATAGTATCGAGGGTTCAATTTGAACCCTTTCTATTTTTACAAACGAAGATATTTTAAAAAATGAGTTCAGTTATATGAATGTCGACGGCACGGCCTTTAGGAGCATTTTCCTAGCCGAGGATAAATGGCGGGTTTTCATCATTGATCAAACACGCCTCCCTCATGAATTTAAAACGTTAACCCTTGAATCCCTCGACGATACGGCACATGCGATTACTGACATGCAGGTCCGTGGGGCACCATTAATCGGTGCTACAGCCGCTTACGGTGTGGCACTTGCTATGCAGAACGACCCTTCTGATCAGATGTTATCCCATGCCTATAAAACACTGTTGGATACGCGTCCTACTGCGGTGAATCTTCGCTGGGCTTTGGATGAGATGGAGAGCGTCTTAACCCCTCTACCGACTATAGAACGGAAAGCAGCAGCCTACGAACGCGCCGCAGCGTTATGTAATGAAGACGTAGAAATTTGCTCGGCCATTGGCGATCACGGCGTTGAGCTAATCAAAGGGATTTGGGAGCAAAAGGAGAAAACGGGTGTTGTTAATGTGCTCACACATTGCAATGCCGGTTGGCTGGCCACTGTTGATTGGGGTACGGCGCTTGCGCCCATCTATAAAGCCCATAACAAAGGTATTCCCGTTCATGTTTGGGTGGATGAAACCCGACCTCGCAATCAAGGCTTTAACCTCACGGCTTGGGAACTGGGTAAACACGGAGTGCCTCACACAATTATTGTCGATAATGTTGGCGGTCATTTGATGCAGCACGGCCAGGTGGATATGTGTATCGTCGGTACGGATCGTACGACGAGCACGGGGGATGTGTGCAATAAAATCGGGACGTATTTGAAGGCGTTGGCGGCTAAGGATAATCACATTCCATTTTATGTCGCGCTTCCCAGCCCCACTATTGATTGGTCGACACGAGACGGGCTAAGCGAAATTCCAATAGAGCAAAGGTGCGGCTCTGAAGTTACACACATAACCGGTCGCGCTGACGACGGCAGTGTTCAAACCATTAACATATCCCCGGAAGGTAGTGTTGCTGCCAATTATGGCTTCGATGTTACGCCCGCGAGATTGATCACGGGTTTGATTACCGAACGCGGTCTAACCGAAGCGACAGAGGAGGGCCTTGCGGAATTGTTCCCAGACAAGGTAAATATCACATAATGAACGATCTAGAGTTACGTAAAGCGCTTATTGCTACCGCCATTGAGTTAAATACGAGCGGCATCAACCAAGGGACTTCTGGTAATGTTTCTGTACGTACCGAAAACGGTTTTTTAATCACCCCTTCGGGACTGCAGTACGCTGACCTGGAACCCAGTGATGTGGTGTTAATGGATTTTAACGGGGACTTTGATTCGGATCGACAACCTTCTAGTGAATGGCGCTTTCATCTCGATATTTATCGGCATAGTCATGACGAAGGTGAAAACAAAGGCCATGATGTTGGCGCTATTGTTCATACGCATTCAACTTACGCAACGGCCATCGCTTGCTTGAAACGCTGCATTCCAGCTTTTCATTATATGGTCGCGGTGGCGGGTGGGCATGATATCCGCTGCGCGCCTTACGCAACTTTTGGTTCGCAAGAACTTTCCGATTTTGCGATTGAAGCGTTAGTCGACAGAAAAGCCTGTCTGCTTGCGCATCATGGTGTTATTGCCACGGGAGGAAATCTTGCGAAAGCTTTTGCTTTGGCCTGCGAGATCGAAACTCTCGCCCACCAGTATTTGGAAGCGCTTAAAGTCGGCCAACCTGAGATTCTTTCGAGGACTGAGATGGATAAGGTTCTTGAGAAATTTAAAACTTATGGTGCTCAGGCTCAGTAGGAACATATGGGGATACTGCCCTATGACATTTAGGATCAGGGCAGAAGAGTACCCTTAGCTGAATATTATATCGACACCCAGGATATCCATTAATACCATTCCGCCAGTAGACCCTTCATAAAAGCATTTTTCTGCAATCCCATATTTAATGGCTTGAATTTAGCATAAGGAATCAAACTCAAGGAGGAGATGGTAAAGCAACATACTGGCGGCTAAATATTTATTGCCGAATTTGGCAACAGTCCTCATAACCCAGATTATCAAAAATGGAAACCTGTTCCAAGGGCATTTAAAATTCCGCCTTTACTTACCTCGTTATCTAACATCCACAGAAGTAGCCAGTAGCGTAGTAGGTTGTTAGAGTAACTCCATTTTTAGCGAAAACCGAATTTTCAGCTAACAATCAGGGGTTAAGCACATGACTGATCTTAAAAAAATCTACATCAAGCAAAATGAGGAAAGCAGCGCGGTCACCATCGCGTGTCGGCTCATATCTGACGATGACCCTCAAATACAGTTAGTCCCCGGTGAATGGGTGAAGGTGGCAACCTGTCCGCCGGGCAATCATCAGTTGAGAGTCGGATCAATCCTCGCTTCGGGGAAACACTTCGTCACACTTCACTTGAACGGTATTACACACAACAGCAATGATAAAATTGAAGAACTTTTCTTTTCCCCTACAGATGGATCTCTCTATGAGATTGAGGTTCAGGAATGAAAATCCAGTTCTCTTTAACGGGAATACTCCTTGCATCCAGTTTCGTATTTTCTGACATTGAAAATCTGACGTCTTCGGATTTGTCGTCACCATTTTCTGGACCTAGCAGTATTCTAAGCTTAGATATCGCGAAAGATAAAAAAACGGCGGAGCTGAAATTTAAGGCTTGGAGCTTAGGAAAAAAAACGACCAGTAGCATTTCTGTTAAAGCACCATTTGATAAAGACAGTGGAGAATCATCTTTTTCCAATCTCGATGGTCTTAGTAACTCAGCGACCATCACATTCGGATTTGACACCAAAATAATCGGCAATGTAGAAACCAACACATCAGCAACAAACAATAACAGGGAGCTGTGCCAAAAATACATGCTGACAGACAAGCAAAGTTCTTGCTCGTATGGAACTGTAAAAAGCGCGGCAGAGAAATTCATCAGTGAAAATAGTAGAAACGATAATATCGTGATCTGCAATGCTTTTGGTTTTAACGATGTCCAGTGTAATAAGGATGAATTTCCTGGGTTACTCGCGGAGCAATATGCCAAGCAGCGTTCTACAATATTCGCACCGCTTACCAGTGCGCATCTTATTCCAGTAAAATTTACATTTGGCAGAGCAAGCTATAAATATTTGGATCTTGATACTCTAGAAAACGAGAAGGATAGCTTAGACGGTCTTTCAGCCTCCGTCGGTTACGGCTACCTCACGCATAAGTGGTTTGCGGGCACTAATTTGGAATATCAAGATTCTCATAAGGCAGGCGACACGAAATCTTATTGCACCTCTATTAATGATTCTTCTTCTGCCACGCAATGTGAGGATATTGCCTTTGGTGATCCCACCAAGAAGACCCGCCACAATCTGTCTTTTGAATTCAGATATCGGGCGATGAATGAAAAGTTTGCGATTGGAATTAAAGTCACTAGGGATGTTAAGAATTCGGAAGAAGCTGTCGAAATCCCGATCTACTTTTTACAGCCCAATAAATATGGGCTGAGCACTGGCGTGAAGTTAGGCTGGGATTCTGAAGAAAAAGATGTGGGCGCAACGCTTTTCTTTGGTACTTCATTTGCGTTTTTTAAATAGGAAGATTGGGTCGTAACGATTTTCTTTAATCAAAACGATAAGCGTCCACTCACGTAGTACGCTGATGGATAAATCGTACAGCCATTTCCTTTGGAAGCTAAAATATGAATGGAATTAATTTATTAGCCTTATCCGGTAGCCTGCGGCAGTCATCCTATAATACCGCAGCCATTACCGCGCTTAAGGCTATAGCGCCTCAGCACATTGACATAACACGTAAAGCCCACCTTGGCGAGTGAGCTAAAAACCCATCCACCCACTTTTACTTGTTCTTAATACTTACCATTAATAGCTACAATATTGGTATCAAAATGACACTCTCAATTGTATTTACATTATTTTCCGCCTTAGTTTTACTCGCCGTGATTCCTGGCCCTGGAATTATGATTGTTGTGGCAAGAACGCTCTCTCATGGTTTCAAAGGTGGTGCGGTCACAACAGCGGGCATTGTCGCTGGCGATTTTGTTTTTATCGGCCTTGCCATTTTCGGTCTTACTGCCTTATCCGAGTTTATGGGTAATGTCTTCTTAGTGGTGAAATATGCAGGCGCGGCTTACCTTATTTGGCTCGGCATTAAGATCCTTCATTCGAAAAGACAGGAGGGCAATTCCGCCTCGCCAAATAACCGCAAGCATTCCGCTAACTTTATTGCAGGCCTTTTGACCACTCTTGGAAACCCTAAGGCGATACTATTTTATGCCAGTTTTTTCCCTGCGTTTTTGGATCTCGCCTCCGTAACCCTTACCGACGTTGGCATTATTATGCTTATAACGGCTTTAGCGGTTGGCGGTGTTATGTTGGTATATTGCTATGTGGCCACGAAATCCAGCTCGTTGGTGAATACGTCCTCTGTTGCTACCTATATGAGAGTTGCTACGGGAAGTACTTTAATCGGCGGTGGTGCCTATATTGCCGTGCGCAGTTAGCGTATTGTTGATCCCAATTAGACAGCAAAGTCTCTTTTAACATTCACTCGCGCTACGGGAGTTCTCAATCGACCCAGGTGTAAACGATAAGTTTGAGTCTTACCCGAGCCATATTCGCCCAAAATTGGAATTTCTGCGCAAGCTGATTCTGGAAGTCGCCGACAACACTCCCATAGCTGGAAAGTTAGAAGAGACACTAAAGTGGGGGGAACCGTCTTACCTCACTTCAGAATCGAAAAGTGGGACAACAATCCGCATTGATTGGAAATCAAAAACACCTGATCAGTATGCAATGTATTTCAACTGTAAGACGACTTTAGTTGAGGATTGTCGTTCACTTTTTGGCGACACATTGTCCTTTGGCGGTAATCGCGCAATCGTGTTTAACGTAATCGATTCCCTTCCTGAAAATGAAGTGAGAGCCTGTATTGGTATGGCACTGACTTATCATCTGGACAAAAAGAAACGACGTTCTCGCTGATATCCTAGCTTACGCTCGTGTATTATTTCTGCTCTAATAATCGTAGTGTTCTATATCGGTTTAAGGAAAAAAACTAGTGAAACTTATTATTGGCAACAAAAACTATTCGTCTTGGTCTTTGCGGCCTTGGTTATTGCTTTCATTCCACGAAATAGCATTTGAAGAAATACGAATCCCGCTAGCTGTCGAAGGTTTTAAAGAAAGCTTACTTCAGTACAGTAAAACGGGACTTGTCCCTATTTTGCAAGATGCCGATCTCTCTGTTTGGGATTCTTTGGCGATATGCGAATATCTTTCTGAGCAATATTTATCGGGTAAGGGCTGGCCAACTGACCCGCCATTACGCGCAGAGGCGCGATCCGTCAGTTCTGAAATGCATTCGGGGTTTCCCCATATTCGAAATTGCATGCCGATGAACGTCCGTGCCACTCAGCGAAAAATCGATATTTCACCCGCTCTTCGAAAAGAGATTGAACGCATCCAAGACCTTTGGTGCGGTTTATGCCGAAAGAATGCAGCGCAAGGGCCTTGGTTGTTTGGCGAATTTTCTATAGCAGATTGTATGTTCGCTCCAGTAGTGTTTCGATTTTCTACCTACGGTGTTGCACAAAACGACGCATCCAAAGGCTATATGGATTTTGTATTATCACATCCGACTATGAAAAAATGGTTTTCTGATTCTGTAAACGAAATTGAGACCATCGCGCTATCAGAAGTAGGGAATTAGGCAATAGACTCCCCCATGCTTAATATTAAGGTTAATGAACTATGAGCCAAACAGCAGACGACACTTTCGAAGGTATAGATGGTAAGCCCCGCTGTAAGTGGTGCAACGCTGCCCCCGACTATATTGCCTATCACGATACCGAATGGGGGTTTCCAGTGGCCGATGATCAGCGCCTATTCGAGAAGATCAGTCTGGAGGCATTTCAGTCTGGCCTAAGTTGGCGAACAATTCTCACTAAGCGTGAAAATTTCCGCGCCGCGTTCTGCCATTTTGATTTTGATAAAGTTGCTCAGTTCACTCAACGTGATGTGAATCGCTTACTTAAAGATGCGGGAATTGTTCGGCACCGGGGCAAGATTGAGGCGATTATTAATAACGCCAAGCGGGCACAAGAGCTTATTGAAGAGAAGGGTTCTTTAGCGGCTTACTTCTGGTCTTATGAACCCGACCCAAAAACCTTAGGTGAACGTCAAGCGCTTACCACGTCTCCTGAATCTGTTGCCTTATCAAAAGACCTAAAGAAACGAGGTTGGAAGTTTGTTGGCCCAACGACTGCCTATGCTTTTATTCAGGCAATGGGGCTTATTAATGATCACGTGGAGGCGTGTATGGTGAGCGCAAAGGTAGATCGCGCTCGGAAGAAGTTTAAGCGGCCTAAGTCTAAGTGAGTGGCTCTCCGCTAAAGATAGAAGAAACCCATCTTTCCAGACAAGTGAAAGCGACTCTCACCGGCAACAGAGAAGCTTAAAATGTTAGAAAACGGATTTAAGTTGATCGATAATTTCATATCAGAAGATCAGATCATTAGTATTGTTAACGAACTTAGCCAAATACATATAGCAGGCAAGGTCGGCGGTATACGAAATGCCAACGCAAAACTAACTACAGTAGGGGAGTATGCAGATTCAGACGGTGTTTTAAAGTATGCCTCACAGTTTCTCCGCTCTCGACCAATGCTCGTTCGCGCAATCATATTCAATAAAACAACGGAAAATAATTGGTTAGTTACATGGCATCAAGACAAAACGGTCGCCGTATCTAAACAATTTGAACTAGACGGCTGGGGACCGTGGAGCGTAAAAGATGGAACGCTTCACGTGCAACCCCCATTAGAAGTATTGAACCAAATGGTTACCTTCCGCATTCACCTTGATGATAGCAACCATGAAAATGGATGCTTAAAGGTTATACCAAGAAGCCATAGTTTAGGCATTTTTCCTCAGTCCAGTATTGCAGAGTATGCCAGCACCCATACACCGTACGAGTGTGTTGCAAAGCGTGGATCAGCCTTGGCTATGCGACCGCATATACTGCATTCGTCAAGTAAAGGCACTCAACCCAGTCAGCGTAGGGTTCTGCATTTGGAATTCAGCTCTTATCAGTTGCCTCCCGGCATTACGTGGGCCTAAACAATTCTCAATACAGCAATTTCGATCATGTTTTACCTCTTCCGGTAAATTAAAATGTCCCCGCTGAGTAGGTTTTGAGAAAAGAGCATATGACAAACAATCACGATCGCTACCACAGAGTATTTGAATATATCGATAAACACTTAGACGAAGTGCTTAATGTCGATGTGTTAAGTCAGATTGCGTGTCTTTCAAAATTTCACTTTCATCGACAATTTTCTGCACTATACGGTATTGGCGTTGGGGCCTATATCAGGTTAGTACGGTTAAAGCGGGCATCCTATCAACTCTCGTTTAGGGACAATCAAAAGGTTGTGGAAATCGCTTTTATCGCAGGGTATGAAAGTCCCGAAGCTTTTTCCAATGCCTTTACACGTACGATGGGACAAAGCCCTTCTGCTTTTCGAAAACAATCGCATGATGCTCCCTGGCAAGATAAATATGAACCAATATCTAAGCTAAGGCAGAAAGTTATGATTGAAAAGGCACAAACACCTGAGGTTTCTATTGTCGATTTTCCAGAAACATCTATTGCCGTGTTAGCGCATAAAGGGCCAGCAGAAACACTCGGTCAGACTATTCGGCAATTTATTGCGTGGAGAAAGCAACATCACACACCACCCACTAAAAGCAAAACGTTTAATATAGTGTACGACGACCCCGCAACCACTGAGCCTGAACAATACCGGTTCGATGTATGTGCTTCGGTTAAAGCAAAGGTGCCTGACAATAATCACGGGGTGATCAATAAAATCATACCGGGGGGCCGCTGTGCTTTAGTCCGGCATATTGGCCCCGACGATATTATCGAACAAACCGTCTCCTATCTTTATGGTGAATGGCTAACTAAGAATGACGAAGAACATCGGGACTTCCCTCTGTTCTTCGAGCGGGTTACATTTTTTCCTGACGTTACGGAAAGCGAAATGATTACGGATATTTACCTACCTTTAAGGTGATTAATATTTACTGGCCGCAATTTACTGCTCGCCTATTTCATTGTTAATTGCGCCCAGCCATCACTCCACCATCCACATCCCATACCGCTCCGGTGACCCAGGCGCTTTCTTCGGATAGTAGGAATTCAATCACCCCTGCAACGTCACGCGGCTCACCGATACGGCCAATCGGGTGAAGGCCACTAAATGACGCCAAGGTTGCGTCGATCTCATCCTTGGGTATAAAACTTTCATATACCGGAGTACGAACAACAGCAGGGGCTACGGCATTCACACGAATATTGTCATCGGAAAATTCCATGGCAAGGTGTTGCGTAAGTGCGTGTAAGCCTGCCTTGGCCATAGAGTAGGCTGAAGACGGCGTCGCCTTGATAGCTTGCTTGGCCCACATGGAGCCGATGTTAACGATGGCCCCGACCTGGTGGCGTTGCATATTACGAATGATCGCCTAGGTTATCGTAAACAGGGATTTATTAATGTTGTGGTACGCATCAAAATCGTCTCCCGTATGGTCAAGGAAGGGCAAAGGGGTGAAGCAGCCTGCAGCATTCACTAAGTATTGTATCTGCCGTTTCTCTTGGTTAATTCGATTGACGAGACTCGCAACATCTTCCGTCTTATAAAGATCTGCACGAAAGACCTCAACATTGCCGAACTGGCTCAATAATCTTTGTGCTGACTCTAGGTGCTCTGGGCTTCTTCCGGTTATGCATACTGATATTCCTTTTCTGAGTAGACCTTTTGCTGATTCCAATCCGATACCACTACTTCCGCCCACGATGTATGCGACTGTATTACTCTCTGTTGACATGTGTACTCTCCAATTAATGAATTATCACGCAGGCTGATTAGCCCTTGTTTCGAATCACCAAACACTTCATGCTTGGCCTTGGATGAATAATTTACAGAGCCACTACCACACTGAAAAGTAGGCACTTTTTTGTAGGGTAGGTACTTTTTGGTAGTAATAGTGATGCAACAAAGCCCTCAGACGACACGAAAAATTGCCCCTGGAAAAACGGGAGGACTGATCGAAACCATCTTTCGTTGTAAATGGTCTCTAACTGTCCTCGATCTCATTACTCAGGACATAAAACGTCCTGGGGAAATGGTCAGAACCGTCGAAGGACTGAGCACTAAAGTATTGAATGATTGCCTACGCGCTAATGTGAAGTTTGGTATTTTGGAAAAGTGCTCTTTTCCTGAGATACCTCCTCGCGTGGAATATGAATTTACCGACTACGGCTTAAAGTTTGTAGAGATTGTTAATCAGATCCAAAAGCTGGAAGAGGAAATGTAGCATGAGAATTAATGATCATCTGACCCCACTTTTGACATGAAAATCGACCATTTTAATATTAGTGCGCCTTTTGACCTCTTAGAGGAGGTTAGGGATTTTTACTGTGCGGTATTTGGGCTTTGCGTAGGTTTTAAGCCAACGTCGATGCGACGGGGTTTTTGGTTGTATGAGGCTGATACCGCCATTATTCACCTTTCGGAAAGCAACCGACATTTTGCTAACGAGCGACCGGGGTATTTGGATCATGTTGCGTTTAAGATGACGGGGCTAGCCGGTCTGCAGGAAAAACTGGATAGGCTTGGTGTTACTTATACTTCGAATTATATTGATGAACTGGATATTACTCAGCTATTTTTTGCGGACCCTGCGGGCTTGAAGCTTGAGGCGAATTTTTCGAACGAGCGTTTTGAAAACCTCTGAATATATTTGTGACTTTTCTATAGTTTCCCCATTTACTTCCCTTCAAAACTCAATCGTTAATCTGCGACATATTGTTTAATACACCCCGCGTTAACAGTAATGACGATTTGTGGCAGGCATAAATCCAAACCAAGTAAACGCGTCCAGACAAAAAGGCGACAGCTCAAATAATCGTCTAACGTGTGCACTTATTCTAATTCAGCAAACAACCCCAAAGTGCAACACTGCACTAGAGAACAATGGCGCCCATCGGGTTTTCATGGCACATTAGTCGAAACGCATTGCCCCAATAATTATTGGCCGCAATAGCAACAACTTCATTGGGTTACCCCACTCCCCCTGGCGAAGCTGTCAACTCGCTAGACTAGGGTACTCTCGTGTTGTCGCCATTAAACACCTTAGACATTGCTTACTGTATTTCGAGAGGGTGTGCGTAGCTTGAAGTGAAAAACTCAACACTCAGTAGAGCCGTGGAGCACTAAGTTGGGGAGCACCTAATCTGTAAAATGAGTTACCCGTAATACATGACTAACGCATAACCTTACTAGAAAGATAAGGCCTGTGTCGTCTTAACACTTGTAAACCCGTTTAGAAACTTTTTGGTTACATTCAGTTAGACGGCCCCTTTCATCATATTTGGAGAAGAAGCATGGCTAAGCTAAGTGACGCCTACTCCCAACTTAACGATGAACAACGGAATGTTTTCGAATCACTTCGCCCATCTAGAGGTGAATTACAAGGTATGTACAGCACGCTTTTTAATCACCCCGAACTGGCGGAGACGCTATCTAAATTGGGCACTTACCTACGCTACCAAGGTGCTCTCAGTCCGTACGATACTGAAATTGCCATTCTAACCACAGCACGGGAGATGTCGGCACTATTCATCTGGCAGCAGCATTTGAAGCCCGCAAAGGCTGCGGGAGTGGAACAAAGACTCATTCAGAAAGTTCAGAAAAGAGCACCCTCATCTGCAGTTACGCCCAATCGCCAAAGCCAGCTAATTGTTGAAATTGCGCGTTTTGCTGCCCGCGCAGAGCGTATTCCTGTAGACATTGCTAACGAGGCAATCAAAAGCCTCGGCAAACCAGGTTTAATTGAAATAGTCGTTATAGCGGGTTTTTACAGGATGATCGTCACAGTAGTCAACGGCTTTGATATCAGCCTGCCCGAGCTTGAGCAAGCCGTAATCTAGGCTATTCTATTTCGATAGAAATAACAGTAAAGGCACCTAATAGCCCAATATCACCGATATTTGTCCGAATTAGTGTTAACAAAGCAGGGAGGTTTATCGCTATAATGCCCCCAACAAATTTATGGGCTTAATGGTAAAAGGTACGATTCAATGAAAAGCGTAAAAATTTTAGTGTGTATGATCTTGGCGATCTCAGCATTCCACGTGGTAGCAGAAACGATTGAAGATCGTATTAAGCCAGCCGGTTCTGTATGTATGGCTGGAGACGACTGTGCTTCTGCCGCCATAAAGGTTGCTGCTGCAAGCGGCCCACGCTCTGGCCAAACCGTATACGAGTCAAAATGTGCAACTTGCCACGCGACTGGCGCTGCAGGTGCTCCGAAACTTGGAGATATTGCTGGTTGGACTCCTCGCATAGGTAAAGGCTCAACTGTCTTATACGCTAGCGCCATCAGTGGTTTCAAAGCTATGCCAGCTAAAGGTTTATGTTTTGATTGTTCTAACGATGAGCTTAAAGCAGCAGTTGACTACATGGTAGACAACTCTAAATAAGCACTTCGACACGTTTTAAGAAAGCCGCCAAGAGCGGCTTTTTTTATGCCTGTCGATAGGGTATTCCACTAAGAGCGTGGATTATCGCGGTAAAAAGCTCTAGACTCCCCGCCGCGCTCATGTGAGCCAATCTCTAATTTCATAATATATATGAGGAAAGGTATGAAAATCGTTAAAAAGACTGCTGAGTACACCATCTTCGTCCGTAACGACAAGCGCCATGCTGTTCGTAGCTCTGCTAACAAGTGGATCAACGGTGAAGATAAAGTGGCTATTCTTCAAAAAGAAGAGTTGTTGAAAGCTCCTGCTCCTAAGCCTGCAGAGCCTGCTGCTGAAGAAACTGCTGCTGAGTAAGGCACGTTTCCATACGAAAAAGGGGCTACTCGATGAGTAGCCCCTTTTTTTGTTCGATTACTTTATTTGCGATTAAAACTTTTAGGTGATGAGCCTGAAATTCCAGAGAAAGGTTTACCTCAAGCCGTTATTGCACTCCAGCTCATATAGAAACGCTCAAACAAAGCCTTGTACTCGTCTTCGGATACTGGCCCAACGCCGCACCATTCTTTCGCGATAGTCAGGCTAGTGTTGCGATCATCTCGCTGTCCACCCAAGCCCTTCTGCAATAAGCTGACCTGGTATTCCATGCGCAGTTGCTTATCAGTTTCTGGTGTTTCCTGGTCAGAAAGAATCTCCGCACGGATACACAAGATTTTTAAGGCTTTTAAATTTTCAACAGAATCAGCAGCGGGCTGAGAGGTCACTTGTAACAATTTTTGTTTTACAAAAGACTGAGCGCCTTCTGGCCATTGCCTTACGCCTTCAATGAACGTTTCAACCTCTTCACGCAAACCATTGTCATCTTCGCCTGATAGGGCAGTGTTATGGTAATGATTGATTTTTTCACACGCGGCAAAAAAGTCCTGCCAAGCGTGCGATGCGCTTTCGCGTAAGAGTTTAGCCACTTTATTATCAAAGGAATCAAGCCCCTTGTTAAAGTCACGTTCAATAGCACGCTGTACGTTTTCTGGAATTTCTTCTAGCTCGGAAAATGCGTTTTGTAAGCGGTCTCTGTCAGAACGAGCAGCTAGTAATTCAGCGGCAGGTTTTTCCGTTAACGCCTGAATATTAGTTATGAAGGCACGAGCATTGTTGATGATTTCATCCGCTGCACTGCGTTTTTCATTTTCTGCTTGTGTTTTGGCCTCGAATATTTGATCGCAAAATGCACGAAACTCTTTCCAAAGGCTTTCGTTATCGCGATACTGACAACGACCGGTCATTTTCCATTGGGCTTGTAAACGCTTAACGCCTTCGATGCCTTGCTGGATATCTTTCAGTTCGGACATTTTCTTCGCTTGCCCGATCAAAACTTCTTTGGCGGCTTTATTTTTAGCAAACTCTTCGTTGAGTTTTTCTTGAAGCTTGTCCATTGCGAGATCAAAGTTGGCGACAATCTCTTTATTAGCTGCGCGCTCAACTGGAGCGTATGAATGCAATTCTTTGCGGGCGCTACGTAAAATCTGCTCGACATGTTTCCAGTCAGCATCTTCCCATTGGTAATCCGCATGAAAATCTTCGAGCTGCCTAACCAGCTCTTTTCGTTTTTCTAAATTGGTTTTTCGTAAGTCACCCAGCTCGTCGTAAAAGACCTTACAAGGCACATAAGCCTTATCCGCTAGCTCTCTGAATTTTTCCCAGAGTTCTTCTTGACGATCTTTTCCGCTCTGACTTAATGACTTCCACTCGTCTTGCAATTTTTTAATTTTGATCGCTAAGGCTTCTGGCGGAACATCCAGGCCCACCAATTTTTCCATTGACGCCACAAGAGACTGTTTTTTAGGGACAACGGCGTATGCTTGCCAATCCACGAGCTTTTGAATTTGCTCGTCTAAAGTTTCTAATTTTTTGGGTAAAAATGACGGTACGCTATCCAACAGCTCTATTTTTTCATCGATAGAATGGCGAACGCCGATGGCTTGCTTTAAACGCCCTTGATCAATCGCTTGGCTGGATTTACGGATAAGTGAAGTAATTGCACGAACGGTTTTTTCATGGTTTTCTTTTTGTGTCGCAAAGTCAGCATCAACACGCTGCAAGAGTGCATTAGTTTCAGTAACAACTTCGCAAACAGGGTATTGGCTAAGCGATGAGATAGGCTGAAGTAAACGACGTAAGGTTTTAATATCTAACTTTTTCTGTGCTTCGTCATCTTTATTACTGGCTACTCGATTACGGCAAATAATTAAACTACCATGTTTCTCGTATTCACTGATCAGCATTTCAATTCCATCGCCAATAAGTGTGTAATCACGTAATTGCTTGGCCGCAGGTTTGTTAAACGTTTTTAATTCGTCCCATTGCGCTTTGGTTTCAGTCAAAGCTAAACGTAGTTCTGTTATGGCAAGCTCATCAGCATTCTCGAGCTCATAAAGTTTTGTCACTAAGGCCCATAAAGCATTGAGCACACCTCCACGCTTGTCTCCGGCTTCTAAAACCTTCGCCTTCAGGTCTACTTCTGCTTTCAAAGCATTTTGGACGGCATCGAGTTTTTCCTGACATATCGACACTTCCGCAGCAAACTGTGCACTCACTTCACTATCACTGATATCACCTAATTCTGACCAACGCCGTTGAAGACGATTAAGGCGAGGTTGCGTGTCTTTATCCACACCTCGTTTCGCGAGGTAGATCATCTCATCGACCAATATGCTAACCGCTTCCTCTTTATCCTCTCGTTTATGCTCTTCTTCACGAAGCACATCTAACTTCACCTTGAGAATTTTATAGGCTTTCTTATCTTTGGTTTTGAGTGCGAGAGAAAGCTCTCGAAGTTCTAGCGGGGATTCAATTTTGGATGCTAGCAGTTGTCTGACCTTGGATGAGGTGGCTGAACGGCATAATTTGCATATTAGCGCCTCGTCTTGAATTTCACTGAGGACTCGGGTTTGAAAGGCATCGTTTGTACACAAGGCGGCGATAGTCAGGCGTTGCTCGGTATCTTTAAAGGCGCTTGTCACTTCAGCATCGCTTACAGTGCCTTCATCCATCAATATTGCGATACGCTTACGAGCTTGTTTGACGATATCGGCATTTTGGCTATCGGAGGTGCCCATAATGAATAGCGTAGGAGCGCCAACTTTCTCCACAAGCGCTGAACGCAGCTCTAGGTCTTCAGCCGCTCCACTCTTACCAAGATAGAGGGATTCTAGCTCTGAAGCTGGGCTGTCTTTCAGTTGAAGAAGTTTGTCTGCTAGGGTAAGTGGCTTTTTTTTACCACCGAAAATTTTACCGAAAATGCTCATGTTATTACCTTATGCTTACCGAGGCTTTGGGCCTGGAATGATTCACATTCGCTCATTGCGAATAGGGTCCACGATCATACAAAGACTCGCTCACATTTTGAACCACTTAAGTGTAAATGTGTCACGTAAAACGTTTTGTTGGTGATTCAGTATGATCTAATTCTCTTTTGTTAATCTATACCTAGGTATATGACGACTTTAATAAGGATACCCAAGCCATTTCACTGTATGTAAGGAAGTATGCACACTCTGTTTGTAAACTAGTGGCAAGATGTAGATCACTCTGGCCCGGTATCGACCCTTCCATGACACACCGAAAAATCATCGGCGCAAGTTCACTCGTTCCGCTCATAGGATTCGGAGATCTTAGAAAGACCGATGCAAGAACGCCGACCGACTCTTCTAGGGATGTCGGCCAAATATCTTGGCTTACCCGAACGCCTAATCGACCAAGGATAAATACCTCTCAAAGATGCGCAGGGAGTCAGTGCTAGTGCATGACAACCTACGATTTACCGCTGCCAACCTACGTCAAGAAGCAAGAAAGCTCGGCTCCCTTGCCGGGCCTGTGTTGCTAGCCCAATGGCTGCAAATTTTCATTGTTGTGATCGACACGATGATGTCCGGCCATTACAGCGCCACGGATTTATCCGCAGTCGCTATTGGCGGCAGTATTTGGTTTCCGATTTACCTAATGGCAATGGGGGTTATATCGGCCCTTACGCCGGTTGTTGCCCATTTTCACGGCGCCAATAAGCCCAAAGAAATAGTCAATGCGACTTATCAGTGTTTCTTTATGGTGTTAATGCTCTGCCCTGTACTGATGTGCTCTATGTTCTTTTTTGAGCCCATTCTCTCGTTTATTCAAGCGGACAGCGAAGTCCAACCCATTGCGGTGGGCTACCTCAAGGCGATTTTTGTTGGCTTACCCCCTCTATTGTTAGCCAGTTTATTGCGCTGTTATAGCGATGGCGTATCGATGACGAGGCCTGCCGTTATTGGTAGCCTTATAGGGCTTATCGTCAATGTGCCGCTTAACTATGTTCTGATTTATGGCAAGTTTGGTTTCCCAGAAATGGGAGGGGAGGGCTGCGGTTGGGCGAGTGCTATTTCGTTTTATGTTACGTTTTTATATATGTTGTTTGTGGTTTTTCAGAAACAGTACCGTGAGTTCTATTTGTTTGAACAATTTTATAAGTGGTACTGGCCCGAGTTTAAGCATTTACTAATAGTGGGCCTGCCTATTGGTCTGACATTTTTTATTGAATACAGTATGTTCGGAGTCATCGCGTTATTTTTGGCTAAGCTCGGCTCAACTGTTGTCGCCGCCCACCAAGTCGTCCTCAATATTACAGCCGTTGTTTTTATGATTCCGTTGAGCTTGGGAATGGCGTTAACGATTAGAGTTGGATTTTTACTGGGGTCGAACAATCCTCAACAAGCCCGCTTTTCGGTTCTTTTTGGCGTTGGGGTAGCCGCTTTATATTCCGTGTTTTCCGCCGCTATGTTGTATAGCCTTCGTTTTTATATTCCGCTTTTGTATACGGATGAAGCTGAGGTGATTGCACTGTGTGCCATTTTATTAGGCTACGCCGCTGCGTTTCAATTCGCGGACCCACTTCAAGCAATCGCTGCAGGCGCTCTTCGGGGTTATAAAGATACCAAATCGGTTTTGGTTATTGTGATGATTGCGTTTTGGTTTGTTGGTCTTCCGCTTGGGTATGTTTTGGGGTTGACCGATATATTAGGGACGGCACGAAGTGCTGAAGGGTTTTGGATGGGGCTGGCTGTTGGGTTGTTTGTTGCGGCGGTTTTGTTAGGGGGACGGTTGAGGTTTGTTACACGGCAACACTGTAAAGCATACTTCACCAGAAAATCATCACCATAAGGAATTAATGGTGATGATTTTAGTTGTTATAACAACATAACTGAATCTATTCGAAAAAGTCGTTTGAAAATTGGTACACAGGAGCAGAACATAAGCTATTTTCATCACGACCAACACGAATTCGAGAGCCATCCTTTACATCAAGAAATGCTTCTCGAGCTTCAGCATAGCCATCAGACCCACTCGTCAAATAACAATTGAAAGAATTTCCGTTTCCATGGTCATAAGCGTAAACATGTACACTATTTGGCACTACTGTCAAAACATAAAGATCTAGATCACCAGATTCTGGTGCTTCAACATTTACCTCAGCTCGAAAAAAGCTCCCATCGCTACCAACGTATACATCTGCATTTGAAACGGCACTAAAAGATAATAATGCACCTGCTATCAATCCAACAAAACTCTTCATAGTATTTATCCCTTCATTAAGATTAAAGTAAATAATTCACTCAACTTCTAACTATTGATTTTAATGCCATAGCCCACCTCCATTTATTGTCTAGAATATAACTTTTTGAACAACTCATTTCGCTCTGACTCAGGCAACTTCGAAGCTATCCGAAGCACTTCTCCCTGTTTACGAAGATAATCACGAGGATCATCTGTTACCGAAATCGAATCGATTTCCACAACAGCTTTCTGATACATAACTGAAATTTCTACATCCCCAAGCGCAGGATTTTCTGCAATATTTTTTCCCACATTATTAGTTTCGACCAGAATTATGGACAATTCATCAACGTGCCCTATCAAATATTCCAACTGAAATGCCACCTCACTTATCCTTTCCTCGATTCTAGCCATTGAAGAAGGTCTCTCTATTCCAGCATTCTCCTCTATAAAACTATCAGCTACCGGTTCAGTGTTCACTTTTTCTTTCGATGCACTCTCTGCATATTCATCAGGCAATGAAGATATCTTACTTCGGCACACGCCATTAGCAGACATAAAAAAATGCACACTACAGAATTGAACCCCAACAAGTGTCACTAAAATTATCACAAACTGGATTTTAGACACGTTTACCTCCCAGCCAATTGACCTTTAACAAACTAAAATATATTCTCGAAGACTAATAAATAACACGTTAACTAACAAGAACAATGTAATTAAACAGCTAATTTTGTGACAAGAATCTCATTTATAAACATCTGACATTACCGACACTTTCCTCATAAACAACCTCAATTATTAACATAAATAATTGCAATAATATTATTCCCTACCCCGCAAGTAACTACTAGTGGTCAAGCTTATTTTTATATATTTCAGAGGGAGACACAAAACATAAAAATGGCGTAGGTACTATGGAATAAAATCAAACAGATAGAAGTAGAACGATACTATCCAAACTATCAACCCGGTAAATTCGATACAGCAGAAATATTAGGAAAAAGGAAATATGCGGGAATGGATATTCCCGCGAAAGGTTTATTATTAGCCAACCAACTCATCAAGCTCTTTCATCTTTTCCGCCAAAGCGGCATCAATTTCATTAGCCCTGACGCGTGAAACGATATTCTTCAATACTCGCTTCTCGTTGTCGTCGATGACACCATCACGCTTAGCGATGAACATTAGGTCATTGAGTTCTTTGGCGTCTAGCTTGCCATCTGCGAAACAGTCAATTGAACGAAACGTAAGCTCTAAATAATCACGACTTTCCATATTGTCTTCCTTTTTTATTTATCAAAGTTTATTGTTAAATAGTGTTTGATATCTGGCATATTTTTATGCGAATCCAGCCATTCCTTAAATGCCTTTACCTTACCAAAATCATCTTCGCCAATTAGGCGACTGAAGTACTCATCCCATTTTTGTTGTTCACGATCCTTGCGGATTTTGCGCTGCCAGCTCCGACCAGGCCCTGCTCGACTTCCGTTGGTAGTAGCGCTCCGGTTTTACAACTAGGACATTTCATATTCGACCCTCCTGCCTTTTGGTGTTTTTTTTGTGCTTTTATTTCTTCTTGTTTTTTCGAGAGTCTTTGGAGCGAGTTAATACGTAGGCCGCAAATACTCCTGCCAAGGCACCGAATAAATGCGATTCGAAAGAAACGTGAGGGTTTGACGGTAAGACTCCCCAAATCATCCCGCCGTAAAATACAGCCACAAATACTGCGATCACAATATTGAGAAAACTACGTTGAAACCAAGCCACGGCTATCGAAAGGCTCCATAAGCCAAAGATCCACCCACTGGCACCTATGTGTGTGGCGCCTGAGCGAGCGAATAGCCATACCAAAACGCCGGTCAGACAAATTATGATCGCACTGGCTTTTATAAAAAAGTTCGTGCCTCGAACAAGGCTCAAGGCACTAAAGACAGCCATGCCAACGAGGTTGCTCAACAGATGCGACCAACTGCCGTGTAACCATGGTGCCGTTAAGATGTAAGGCACGGAACTAAGCTCACCGGGGCGAATGCCAAAAACCGATAGTTGGTTGCCCAGTGCAATGTTTACGATGTGAATCACAACCATTGCTACGCAGAGGTAAATTACCAGTTTTACTTTTTTATTGAACATCTTTTACGTTTTAGGGCTTAAGTTTAGGTTTAGATTTTTCCAGACTTCCTGCTTTTACTTGTTTCTCAAGAGAGCGTAGTTGTTGCAAGACTTCCGTCATTTTCTCATGGGTGCCGAGGTCGATATCCAGCTTTTTATCCATGCTACGCACCAGCGGGAATATACTGCTTTCGATAGTCGTCGCCAGCACACGAAGAAGCTTATCGATGCCGGGTACCGGTTCGTTTACGACTTCAACATTCGATTCGCTTTCAACAATCGCCTGTTTAATATCTTGCAAGGCAGAAAGAAAGACTTTCTCCTTACCTTCATCACTTTGGAATTCTTTCTTAGCGATTTGCTTATTCAAACGGTTTTGCAGTTTCGCTTCTCTGGAGATATGTGCCGTTGCTTCTGCAATTGTTTGCACACTGCCCGCCAGGTCCAATAGTTGCCCAACCACTTTCTGACCGGTATCCGCAGAATCGCCCCCCATGGCTTTATTGCGAAGAAAATCTTCTTTAATTTTCGTCCAACGCGCTTGTTCTTCGTCCGTAATATTACCACGCAATTCTGCCAGCTTGAGTAGGTTTTCTTCTGCCCCTGCTGTTAGCAATTGGGCTTCACCGAGGTAATGATCATGAATCAGCTGCATCATTTCTTCGTGGTTCATCACTGCCGAAATTTTTTCTCCCATTTTATTCATATTGCGATAGCTGCCTTGCAATTTGAATGAGGGCTCGGTGCGATATTGCTCTGCCTGAGCCGCTGATGCGATGTATTGTTTATTCACCCTCAATACAACATCGCGAATCACAAACATCTTTTTCAGTATGTCTACAATTTCATTAACCTCAGCACCGCTGTATTGGTGGCTAAAATCTGTAGTGGTAACGTCTTTACCCTTGGCCATATCGACAAATAGGTAGACGTCTTTCATTTCCCGTGTCGCCAAGGGCGCCAGAACTGCGTTGGAGGTTAAACTGTTTTCGATGTAACTCAGTTCAAACTGCTCATCCATTCCACCTAAAATATCACCGAGGTTATAGATATCTGCACGGTTTGCCAACATATCGGGAATCTTGAACATTTCGCCAGATTCGGTATAGGGATTACCCGCCATCACGACGCAGAATTTCTTACCGCGCATGTCATAGGTTTTGGTATTGCCACGCCATACGCCTTCTATACGACGTGTACCATCACAGAGGGATATAAATTTTTGTAGAAATTCGGGGTGGGTGTGTTGGATATCATCGAGATACAACATCACGTTGTTACCCATTTCCAATGCGAGGTTTATTTTTTCGAGTTCTTGTTTGGATGTCGCGTTTGAGGCCTGGGAAGGATCCAGCGAAAGAACATCGTGGCCTAAAGAGGGGCAGTTGATCTTCATAAAGATCAAACCTAAGCGGCTCGCGACATATTCCATCAATGTCGTTTTGCCGTAGCCAGGAGGGGAGATCATCATCAACAAGCCCATTAAATCGGTACGCTTGGTATCACCAATCGTACCCATTTGTTTGGCCAAGTTATCTCCGATAATCGGTAAGTAGGCATCGTTAATCAATTTGTTACGAACAAAGGAGCTTAACGGACGCGGCTTAAATTCTTCTAGCCGTAGAGATTTCCGTTCACGCGTCGACACGTCCTGACGAATTTTGAGGTAGCGTTGGTAATTGGGAATGTGTGTGACGACATGGTCATTTAAACGCATGATAAAATCGTCTAACGAGAATTGTAAGCATCGATTATTGATAATCGTATGCTCACCCATCAACCCTTCGACGGAGATTTCCAATTCTGCTTCTGTCAGACGACGATCAATACGCTCATCAGCGTTGATCAGACCAGCAGCTTCTGGGATATAGCGCGCTAATGACTCTAGGCCTTTTTCCGCGACCATAGCGTTCAGCCATGCGCAGGATAGATTCCAGCGTTCGGCGGGCCAACCCATCATTTTTTCTAATGCGGTTTGGAAACGCCGCCAGCTTTCATCATCTAGTGAGCGACGAAGCTCATTTGCTAATCGCTGGGCATATTTGCTGCCGATAAATTCCGCACGTTCCCGACCAAGCTCTTGTACAAGGTAGTCAGCTGCGCGAGCGATATCTAGCGGCGAGAGCTCCATTGGATGAATGGTGATGAATTCGTGCATTGCCGATCGAACTTCGGTCGCCAATAATTTTTGTGCCTCGTTACTCGAAAACACACTATGCATTTGCATCGCGGATTGAGCACGTTCTGTCCAGGTTTCGAAAGTGAGGCGTTTATTTTTGAGCTGTTCGGTAATCCGTTTTATATTGACCCAAAATACTTGGGCAAAGCCACGGCAAAGCGGATCAAATCGAAGTAAGTCTGCCGATTGCAGCGCAGGCATTAGCTTTTGTAGAATTTTTACCGCATCGTGATCGTGAATGCCTTTCTCATAACCTTCTTTATAGCGCGGGCCAGCAAAGTCTTTTACGATTTTACCGATTTCTTTATCGTCTAAACACGCACGATTCAGCCCATCGATATTCAAGTCATTCTGCTCTAACTCTGCCTGACGCAGAATACTATACGCTAGGTATTCAGAACGGTAGACAATGTCGCTTTCGGAGATAACACTAATATCCCAGTAGGGCTTTAGCTCAAGCAGTTGCTCATCGATTATCGGCTCAAAATAGTCAGTACCACTAAGATGAAGATTCAGATAACCCGCTCGTGGAATAATCGTGAGATCGAGTTCTTGTCGATTGACGCTAAACTTGTGACGTGGCCCAAGCCTGATTACAGCGCCACCGTCTTCGTATATATCCGATTTATCACGAAGAATGCGAATGGCTTGTTCTTTTACGCTTTTAAAACGCGCATCAATATCATCGGCTTTAACCGAGGCATTCAACTCGCCAAGGCTTGCAACAAATTCTCGAATCTTCATGACCAGAGGATCAGCAGCGAAGTAAGTGTTTAATTGATCGACTTCCGTAAATTTGGATGACCGTCGCTCAATGCTCTTAATCGCACGCTCCGCAGCATCCGTAATGGACTGGGCTTTGCGCTGCTGTTGATCAATTAATTGTTGCTTGTGCGATTCAAATACTTCATAAATCTCATCACGCTTGCCGATGATATCCGTTAAGAATTGGTCAAATCCACTGAACTGAGATTCCAGCTCTTCTAGCTGTGCCAGTAAGCGCGACATTTGTTCATCGCAGCTGTCGGGCGTATTGGCAAGGCTCAAGGCATTGGTAATGCTCTGTGAGAATAATTTGAATTGGGCAGAGAACTCTGCAGTCGCTTCCTCACTGCCAATGCCTTTTTGTTTGTGCTTAGCATTCGCTTTGACTTGGTTAAGCTTAGAATAGACTTCCGATATCGAATCGACGATGCGCGTACGAACGGTCGCATCATTTACTTTTAGCGTCGATAATAATTCTGAAAGTAAGTCTAGGCCTGAAGCTGTTGCTTCGATCACTTCAATCAAAGGCTTCAGCTCAGCTACTGTGCTAGCGGCTTCTAAGTCCTGATTAATATTGGTGATTTTATCGAGGTAGGGCGATAAGGCGTTTTCATTCCCCAAAAATGTAACGGTTTTTTCACTAAGATTTTGCTGAAGAGAAAGAAGTTCTTCTTCCATTTTTTCGATACGGGAGATATCGATATAGCGATATTCTTTTATCGTCGCCAGGTGGCCACGTGCATGGCGTATTTTATCCAAGGAGTTTACGTAATCTTCTGCAGTCTCCCAGGATGCTGATCGGACTTCAGTCTCTAAACTGTCCAGCTTTCTCTCTGCATCTTTCAACGCTTTTATTGATTGCTGACGTATGCTCTGAACTTTTTCAAACTCGTCGATGGCCAATTCTGCTGTATTGGAGATCTCTCGCAATACCTCGGGAATTTCACCAAGCTCACCTTCTGACACCCAATAGTGATCGTCGAATATTTTGAGTGATGCTTTGCTGAGTTCTTCGTAAAGCTTTACCGAGACCGACTGATTATCGATGGCTCGACATACGCTGTATAAATCAGAAACGCCCCGTACAAGTTGAGCATTGCCGATACGGCCATAAAAAGTGCTGCTTTCCGGTTGGTTGCTAGCGAATTCGTCACTTACATAAGGCGTTACCCAGATTTGCATCGGGTGAACGCGGGTTGGCTCATCGTCCGATGAA
Source organism: Agarilytica sp. (assembly GCA_033852165.1). Lineage (GTDB taxonomy): Bacteria > Pseudomonadota > Gammaproteobacteria > Pseudomonadales > Cellvibrionaceae > Agarilytica. The sequence goes on from JAWSUZ010000005.1 coordinate 116,108, forward strand.
AACAACACGAGCATGCCGTTATCCGCTAACGCATAACCGTGTCCATATATAGGGTTTTGAATTTTTTTGTTGATGACGTTGTAAGCGAGCAGTGCCACCGTGCCTTTCACTTGCTCGTAGAAAATGAAGAAAACGTCTTCGCCATTGGGAGAACGAATAGAGCGCTTGAACTTTAAACCTTCGTGTTCATCTCCAAAGGTTTTGTATTCACCCGATTGTAAATAATATCCACCGGGAAAAATAATTCCGTGGTCTTCTGGCAGCTGTACGCAAGATGCACCGATGGCATCAATGCGTATGACGCTTTCCGTTATGATATTAAAAACAAAGAAACGCCATTGCTCTTCCTGATAAGGAAGAATTTTAATAAGTATGAGATCGCCAAGACGTGCATAGCTGTACTGACCATCATCAAGTGACTGTGTTTTATTTTCTACGGGTTCCCGATATATCCCTAAACCATCTTGCGTATTGTCTTCAATTTTAACGGTTAAATCACCGCCGAGACATTCGACAAATACAGAGTCAAGAATATTGATATGCGCATGCTTACCGTGGACGATATCTTCGCGTGAACATTCCGTCCATTCAAAATCATATTCAGGCGGTAATTGTATGTCGCGCTCACCGCGATTATCGATGTATTCCACAGAACCATCTGGAGAAATCGCCCATCGGAACACACGAATATCTTCTATGCGCTCTCCGATTTGAAACCCCATCAAAAGCTTTCCACCTTTGATGGTTAACTCTTGCAGCTTGGTTTGTTTGTAGTAGTGATAGAGCTCTTTAAAATCTTTACCGAAACGAGCGTCCGATAAAAAGGTTGTCGTTTCGTCAATTTCTTGTAGGTCAAAGCTGTCGTCCTTCTCTTTCAATTGAAAAAGAGAAAATACGTCTTCGATTTTGGTTTCTTTTTTTAGCCCAATAAATACGTTGTAGCCAAACAAAAGGTAATTGCCCACTTGAACAATGTCCCGAGCTACACAATTATTTTCTGTCCGAATACGGACGCGTGCAGCCACCTTCATATCGGCGCTGCCAAATTCTTGCAAACGCGATTGATTCAATTTTTCGACTTGGGTATTGAGTTCTCGTCCTCTTTCCAGAAGCCGTTTTTTTATAACTTCGTAAGCCCCACCTTCGGCTACTGCAGCATCCACTATATTTTCAGCAACGGCTTCTGACATCGATCTATTCCTTAAATTTATTCTGAGTCGGCAGAACTAATCTGCAGATCTTTTTCGGTTCCTTTACTGGAATCGGCAGGGCTATCTTCAGTGTATTGCTCCAGTGCCCAAGCAATGGTGGCGCCAAGTCCAGCACCGACCATCGTACTTTTTATCATGTCGCCTTTGGAAGCGCCTAGCAGCGCGCCAATGGCAGCGCCGATACCGGCGCCTTTCTTGATCTCGTCTTGGGTAATACTTTCGAGCAGGTCAGTGATTTCTTTCATTAGAATTCCTCTGTCTGGTTTTATGCTCGATTAACTGACGTCTTTTTCTTTGCTAGAGGATTCCATCACCTTGCCTAAAATGGCTTGTATGGTTCCGCTTTTTTCAGCTAGGCCGTCAATCGCTTTACCAATGGATAAGGATTTAGCAAAGTTGTTAAAAAAGTGGTCTTCACCACCGACAATATCGATTTTCGCTTTTTCTAATGCTGTAGCAAGTACAGTGGCATTTTCTTTCGCAATATCTTTACCAGCATCCAGAGTCGCGAGTGCTTCTTTAAGAGCGATATCCAATCCCATACGGAATTCTTCATGTTCACGCGCATCTGAACTCATGCTGTTCATGGCTTCGAACTTATCGACAAGGCCATCAGCTTCCGCTTTAAACTTCTGTCGAATCACTTCGGCTTCAGCAAGACCGGTTTCATTGGTCGCCTTCGCTTCGGAAGACCCTTTAAGCGCAACAACATCCGCTTCCGCAGTCCCTACGTTAGAAACAACACTCGCTTCTGACTCGCCTTTCGCTGCAACAACGCGGGCTTCAGATTGACCTTTAGCGGCAACAACATGGGCTTCAGCTAGACCTTCTTTTTCAAGCGCATCCGCTTTGGCTTCTTGTACTTTCGCATCAGCAAGGCCTGGAGCAGCACGTTCTGCTTGTGTGCCTTCTGCCAGCTTTTTCTTCGCATCCGCTTCTTTTGCTGAAGCTTCAAGGTTAGCTTGCGCAAGAACGATAATTTCACCCGCTTTATGCTTCGCTGATAGCTCTTCAGCTTCCGCCCGCTTAACTTCTTTGACCTTAGCTTCTTCTGCTTTTGCTTCGGCTTCTAATACTTGTACTTGCTTCATTCGATCCGCTTCAGAAACTTCTCGAACTTCTTTGATTTTTTCCTCTTCAATTGCTACAGATTTATCCACAACAATACGTTCACGAATAACGTTAGCAATTTCTTTGCGTTCCAGTTCAACGGCTTTTTCAGCTTCGATGCGTTGTAATTCAACTTCACGCTCTCGTGCTACGATTTCGAGGTCTCTTGCCCGTGTAACTTTTTCAATTTCAATTACAACAGCGCGCTGACGATTTTGTTCGGCAACTTCGATTTCACGTTTTTGGTTTTCGGTTTGTACTGCAAGCTCTTGATCCGATGCGATCGTGGCGCTTTCAGATTTAAGACGCTCTTCTTCTTGCACTCGAATAGTTTCAGCTTCTTCCCTAGCTTGAACGGTTGCGACTTCACGCCCTTGTCTTGCTTCTGCATCCGCTTGTTGACGTTCTAGCTCCAACATAGACTCAATGGTTTCTACATTTTTCTTTTTGATTGCGAGTTCTTCATCGCGCTCAAAGACGTTAGTTTTTACATTCTGCGCCGCCGTTAGTTCGGTAATTTTACGAATACCTTCAGCATCGAGAATATTGTTTGGATCAAGCTGGATTTTTGGCGTTTGCTCTAAGTAGTCAATCGCAACATCTTCAAGGATATAGCCATTGAGATCATCACCGATTACTTCAATAATTTTATCTCGGAATGTTTGTCGATCTTCAAATAAATTAACAAATTCGATTTGTTTACCAACCGTTTTCAACGCTTCTGAAAATTTCGCATTAAAGAGGTCGTTAACCGCCTGCTTATCTGACGCTCTTTTAGCACCCAATGACTTAGCCACTTTCAGCACATCATCAGCCGTTTCATTAACCCTTAGGTAAAACGCTACTGTGATATCAGCGCGCATGTTGTCCAGACAGATTAGGCCGTCTTTACCGCGTCTATCCACTTCCATCGTGATAAGCGATATACGCATAAGTTCTTTTTTGTGAATAACGGGGTAAACAAAAGTCCCGGTAAAAAACACCTTGGGTTTTGAACCCATGTCATTTTTAATTAGTGCGACTCCTTGCTCCACTTTGACGTAAAAGCACTTGAACCACATGGGAATGGCCAAAATCATCAGCAAAATTACTCCACTGAAAACGAATAGGCCACCCATTGCTTCGATAAACTGAGACATTACTTACTCCTTAAATTTAGACTTAATCACAAAAATCTGACTCTGAAACTACCTTATAAATATTTTTACTTTCTACATATTCGAGAAGGACGATGCGATCACCCCTTTCAAAAACTTCGTCCTTATAGGACCTAACTTTTACCAACAATCCAGCTCCGCCATCTTCAACTGTGGCCTCACCAAAATCTTTATCAACACGACCCGTTCTAACAACGCCAATCTGGCCAACTATTGTTTTTTCTATATGTTGATCAGCCTGCTTGAAAAGCTTGCGCAGAGGCTTAATCACTTGGGAAGTCACGACAATAGCCGCATAGAGGGCCGCTAAAAATACAGCTATACCTACGAATGGTTCAAAGAAGTCGGGCACAAAGGGAAATGCGAAATAAACAATGTAATAGCTGAAAAACCAGCCCGTTGCAGATACGAGTGAAATAATGATGGGCAAAGGGACACCATTGAGGCCCAACTTCATTGCCAAACCCGCAACACCATTACCCCCTACATCGCCATCAGCAAGATCCGTATCGAGCACATCAATATCGACCACACCCAAAAATGATATAAGCCAGTAGAAAATACTGACAATAAGGAAAACACTAAATATCACGGTCGGGAAGGATGTGACTATGGAATAAAAACCGTCCATTTTGTCAGTGAGTAATATTGCAAACACCTTAGTCCTCCTTTTTATTTTTATACGATTATTTTGAGGCTAGCTAGACACTCCTCGAAGTAATCGGCGATTTATTGTGGAAATAGATTCCCCAAACGTAGCTTCGACTCTCTTTATGGATGGCCTCTAGCAAAATCTTCTTTTTTATTCTGTCTATCCCTTCTCGCTTTTCTACCCTATGGCGTCTTTATCCTGCTTTTTACTCCCTCCCTCTTTCACGTCGCCAGCCTTTGACCTCAAGGCATGTCTTCACACCTGTACTTAGGAAAAAGGAGCAACAGCATAGCTTACGACACCCATGAAGCATACCCTCTAACTTCAGTTACGCTTTGCTATTTTTACTGCCGCTCCATAGGCAAGAAGCTCGGCCGCACCCCTCATCATTGAGGCGGTGGTAAACTTAACGCCAACAATAGCGTCCGCAATGGCTCCTGAAAAATACGGTTCATCTTCGGTACCCAAACGTCCTTTTCCTCACTCCTCAATCCCTTACTCCACAGCCCCTTACTTATTCTTCAAACGTTCGAGCACTTTCTCAGCACTTGACCCGCTAGGCGCTATCCCAGCAGCTTTTAGTTTTTCATCCAATGAATTTTCCGTTCCGTCCTGGGAAATTTCACTTGCAGCATTAATTTGTGCTTTCTTTAAATCCTGCTTTTCTTTGATTCGCTCTAACGAGTCCATCGCCGTCCGCAACTTTGAATTTGTACCGCTATGGCGCTGAGCAACGGCTGACTGAGCTCGCAACACATTTTCCGTTGCCTTGACGGTATCCACTTGCTGCTTCAATCGCCGAATATTTTGGTCCGCATTTTTTATTGCCATTCGCAGGTCATTTGCATTTGACGCAAATTCTTTTCCCGCCTCACTCTCCGTCACCAATTGATTTTCTAAATCAGCAACCTTTTGCGCCACCTCCATGGCTAACTCTTCATCTCCTTTTTTGAGCGCCTGACTCGCATAACCTTCGTATTCATCAATATTCGCCTGCAGTTGACCAGCCTTTTCTTCAGCCAATTTTTGCCGCGCAATTATCGCCGCAAGCCCATCCTTAGACTTTCTTAACTCTTCTGTTGCATCCCGAACCTCTTGATCCAATATACGCAATGCCTGCGAATCTATCGCGGCTTCTCCGGCTTCGTTTAATCCACCGCGTAATGCTGTTATCAGTTTTGACCACATGTTCATTTCCTTTTTCTCATTTCGTCGCTAGTTTTCGCAGAACCAAATATTCGCTATACGCTTCTGCGGCCTGAATAACATTTGAAGCCAAGACTTCAATTTCAAAAATCACGTTCGATAGAATCGAGGTTGCGCTCAAGGCACCGAACATTTGGTAATAGGCCTTACCGTCACCCAAGACATCTAAGCTAATTGTCGATAACGGGAAGAATTTATGGGTTCTCAATACTGCGTCATTAAAGCCCTGCGTATCGGCCACGTCATCTTCCGACCAAAGCACCGCTTCCACCAATATCTGCTCGCCCGACACAGTTAAGAACAAGGGCAGGTCACCCTGATCATGCATAACCAAATGTAGCGCAGGGGCTACACCATCTATCAATTCAATAGTTGCTCTATCCCCATCAAAGAGAGGATCTACCGCTAACGCATTGAATAAGCTTTGCGTCGTCCACTTTTTCATTTCTGTCATTTCCAGTACTCCATTTTCCAATAAGGTTTCATCAAACTCGACACGCAGAAGCTTTTCAAACTTTGCTAGCCATTTGGCATTTTCCGGTCGAATCCAGGCTTCTTTCTTCACAAGGCCCAGCTCTCTGAGCCGCCGCCGGTATTCACGCTGATAATGTGCTGATGTCTTCTCTTTCATGCAACTTACCTTATCGCCTTACATGTAAGGCGTCAACAATAATTACATGTAAGGCCGAAATATCATTACATGTAACATCTGTTATTAAGGAATTAGCCGTCCTCTAACACCTGTATGTCCGCTAATTTGTACGAATTTAGGTCTATCCAGAGCCATCTGAACATTGATTCGGTAAAAACCGCTAAAGCACTCCCCCATATCCGCAATTTCACATAGACTTCAGCTGGTTTTGCGGCACAACGTAATAATCAGTGGCTATCCAGAAATAGGCGTCTACTACGATTCTATTTCCGAATGGACACCCACCCGGCGATTTGGAAAGGGCAGGTATTCTGTGGTTTATAAAGATTCTTCATATTTCACACACACACAACAAGACAAAGTCGGTCTGCTGATCACCAACCTCGGCACTCCCGATGCGCCCACAACAAAGGCTGTGCGACGATACCTAAAGGAATTTTTGTCTGACCCTCGTGTGGTTGAAGTCCCCCGTCTGATCTGGTGGTTTATGCTCAACGGCGTCATTTTGAATATCCGACCCAGCCGCTCTGCCAAGGCCTACCGAAAGGTATGGACGGAAGAGGGGTCTCCGCTAGCCGTGCACACCGAAAAACAAGCCGAATTATTACGAGACAAGCTAAAACAAAGCTGGGGCGACAATATCTTGGTTGAGCATGGGATGCGTTACGGATCACCCTCTATTGAAAGCGCCATACAAAAGCTAATAGAGCAGGGGGCCCGCAAGTTATTGGTCATGCCTTTATATCCGCAGTATTCCGGCTCGACCACCGCTTCAACATTCGACGCCATCGCCAAGGACTTTGGTTCGCGTCGATTGCTACCTGAATTCAGGTTCATCAATAGCTATCATGATTTTGGCCCTTACATTGAAGCCCTTGCGACTTCAATTCGGCAATACTGGGAAGACAATGGCCGCGCGCAGATGCTTTTGTTTTCGTATCACGGCGTGCCTTTGCAGTTTTTGCACAACGGCGATCCTTATCATTGCCATTGCCATAAGACTTCTCGGCTGCTGGCTGCGGCCTTAGGCCTCAAAGATGACGAGTGGACCACGGCGTTTCAATCCCGCATGGGTCGTGAACCTTGGTTGCAACCGTATGCTAATGAGACTTTGAAGTCCTTTCCCGATAAAGGCATTAAGTCTGTGCAGGTTGTATGTCCTGGCTTTCCGGCAGACTGCCTCGAAACCATTGAAGAAATTGGAATGGAGAACCGCGAATACTTTATGGGAGCGGGCGGGGAGGATTATCAATACATCCCCTCACTTAACGATCAAGACATCCACATTGATGCATTAGCCCAACTGGCAGAGAAACATTTGGGCGGATGGCGAGATGATATCGTGGCCGACTCTAAGCCCACAGCGGCCTCAAGCTGCCCAGCATCACGATCCGAATTATTTGAAGCCCACGGCTATAACCAAAAGAGTGAAACTTAATTTCATCTCAATGCTCTCTTTATACCGAAATTTAATTTCAGTATGAGACAGTGCTTATTTTTGTATCCGCACTAATTTTACTCTTTAGACTAGGACGCCACTTTGGCAAAACGAAAAACAAAACACGCCAAAAAATCCGGATTTCCTTGGCGAGTTTTGGCCTTACTTATTATCGGCTTTTCAATTCCTTTAGCCGCCTACACGTTTTATTTAGATCGTCTGGTTGTTTCTCAGTTTGAAGGCAAAAAGTTTTCCCTGCCTGCAAAAGTATTCGCTCGGCCGCTAGAGCTCTATACGCAAAAAAATGTCGCGGCAAATCAACTCGAACAAGAGCTGGCCTTTCTAAATTACACGCGCGCAACCAGCGTAACGCACCCCGGACAATACAAAAAAACCGGCAATGCGATTGAAATCTTCGTGCGACCTTTTACCTTTTGGGATGGTGAACAGGTTTCCCGTCATGTTCGTATTTTTTTCAAGCGCGGCATGGTCAGTAAGATTGTTGATATTGATAGCAGCGAATCTGTTGAATTGCTTCGACTGGACCCGGTCACCATTGGCGGCATTTACCCAAATCATGGAGAAGACCGTACCTTGGTCCGGTTAAAGCAAGTACCCAAATCACTGATCAATGCCTTAATCGCAATTGAAGACAAACGTTTTTATCAACATCATGGAGTCGACCCAAAAGCAATTCTGCGAGCGGTAACGACGATTATTTTTGGTAAGTCACTCCAGGGCGGCAGCACTCTCACCCAGCAGCTGGTTAAAAACTTTTATTTAACACCCGAGCGAACCATTCGCCGAAAAGTTAAAGAAATGATGATGGCTATACTGCTGGAGCTGCATTACAGCAAGAACGAGATTTTAGAAACTTATATTAATGAAGTGTATTTTGCGCAAGACAGAAATCGAGCTATTCATGGTTTTGCATTGGCGAGTCAGTTTTACTTTTCCCGCAGTATCGAACATTTAACACTCGACCAGGCCGCCTTGCTGGTCGGTATGCTGAAAGGCCCAGCGCTGTACAATCCTCGACGACATCCCCAACGCGCGAAAAAGCGACGCAATATCGTCCTTAAGGCAATGCTCGATCAGAGTTTTATTAAGCGCTCAGTTTTTGATAGAGCCAGTAACACAAAAATTCATGTCAGTAAGATGACAAAACGTGGACAGTCACCGTACCCTGCCTTTATGGATTTGGTCATACGTCAGCTAAAACGCGACTACAAAGAATCCGACTTGCGCACTGAAGGCTTGCGAATATTTACCAGCCTGAACCCTTTGACACAAAACGCTGCCGAAACATCGCTAAGCTCACAGTTAGCTAAACTCGAAAAGTCACGGCAGTTACCCGCCAAACATTTACAAGGCAGCGTGGTGATTGTGAATGTTGCCGACGGCGAAGTCAGTGCGATTGTCGGCGATCGTAATACCGACTTTCCCGGATTTAATCGCGCTCTCGATGCCTCACGTCAGATCGGCTCATTAATTAAGCCCGCGATTTATTTAACGGCATTAAGCCAACCGGAAAAATATCACCTCGCCAGCCCACTAGACGACAGCCCCTTTACCTGGAGCGAACCCGGCATCGAGGATTGGAGCCCGTTAAATTACGACAAAAAATTTCATGACGAAGTACCACTTTGGTTAGCGCTGGCGAAATCGTATAACGTCGCAGCCGCGCGCTTAGGCACAGAGTTAGGCGTTGAATCGGTAATGAATATGGCAAGACGCTTAGGTGTCGATAAATCACTTCCCAATTATGCTTCTGGGTTACTGGGCACGGTTCACCTTACGCCCTACCAAGTTGCCCAGATGTACCACACCATTGCTAACGGAGGATTCCGTACACCGTTTCGAGCCATTCGCGATGTAACCACTACGGATGGCGTTCCGCTTAATCGTTATAAACTGAGAGTGGCTCAGGCCATTCCCAGCACTCCTAATTATTTATTGGTGAGAGGCTTGCAGGAAGTCGTGAGTAACGGAACTGCCAGCGGCTTAAAACGTTATCTTTCAAAGAATATTCACGCGGCAGGGAAAACGGGAACCACGGATAATTTGCGCGATAGCTGGTTTGCAGGTTTTACCGGGAACCATGTGGCTGTGGTGTGGATTGGCAATGATAAAAATGAAAGTGTTAAGCTCACTGGCGCAAGTGGGGCGCTTACTATTTGGGGGGACATTATGAAACAGATTTCGCCAACGCCGATTAATATGATTGCCCCCGAAGGGATCCAGTATTTAGGCATCGATAGATTCACGGGATTTTTAAGCTCGAAAAATTGCCAAAATAGTCGAGCGCTGCCCTTTGACCAGAACTCAGTTGAAAATCGCGACCAATACTGCGGCAGAAAAAAACAGAATAAAATTAAATCGTGGATTAAAGGATTATTCGGCCAATGATTTCCAAGTACTTTTCACTGCGAATACTGATACCGCTATTACTCACACTGTTTTTTACTGCATGTGGCACAATGCCCCTTATTCTTCGGCCGCCCATTTCAACCAATCCTGCGGTTGTCCAACTTATTGACGATGTCTTCTGGCATATTGACCATGAACAATACGAGCTTGCCACATCAAAACTGGAGCGCGCGCTTCGCGTAGAACCCAGTAACGCAGCGCTTTGGTTCGAGTTGGCTGAAGTGCATTTATTACAAAACGACTCCATCAGCGCGCGTAATTTTGCCGTTCGTGCGAAAAGCCTTTCACGAGACGCCGCACTTTCACGCGACATCGATGAATTTGTTTTACCGCTTGATGAGCTATAAAACGTAAACGCCAAAAACAATCAAATGACGCCAAGCGGTGTCAATGCGCGGCATCTTTGTTTTTACAAATTATTTAAATTACTATCAGAGCGGAAGGCAAGGATACTCTTTCATGATGAAACCCACCCAAACATCCTTTACCAGGGAGAGAAACACCAATCAAATTACAAAGACTTTTAATAGCAGCTTAACTAGTAAAATAAACCCGTTTAGGACGAGTTGTCCTCTGAAATTATTTGACCGCGTTATACGGTGCCTTGTATTCCTCACCTTTTTTCTTTGCCTGCCTGCTCATAGCGTCCAGCACCTACACATGGGCTATATCGAATTCTCCCCGCATTATTACACCGATGAAAATGGCGCCGCCAGAGGGCTATTGATCGACCTTATAAAGTCGTTGGCAAAAGAAGCGGGCTACACGATTGACTTCCACCCATACCCCGCAAACCGCTTAGTTAAATATTTAGTGGAAGGGGACTTGGACCTTTTTATAGGCTTAAAAACGCTGCCCCAATTTATGGAAGCAACCTATATGTCCGACATGGCTGTCGGCAAACTCTTTATGCGAATATATTCACTAAACCCACTCCCTAACGAAACACATAAAGAGGATTTAGCGGGGAAGCGTGTTTTGATAATACGTGGCTACAGTTATGGGGACTGGCTCCAGTATATAAAAGACCCGGCCAATAAGGTTGACATTCGAATAGCCGAAACACATTTACAAGCGCTGCACATGCTAAGCCAGCGACCCATCGATTATTTGTTGGACTACAAACTTCCGATTATTCACGCCTCACAAAATACAGAGGTACCGGATCTATTTTTTAATGATATCGACTCACATGAATTGCATATCATTATTTCAAAAAAATTCCCGAATGGGGAGAAAGCCATGACTGTACTCGAAAAAGCGTATTACTCACTTTTTCCAGAAGAGGGGAATCGTGGGTCGACAGAAATCGAGAAATAACGCCTCCCACAACTATGATCGTCGTGAATGTAAATTTAAAATATCAGGATTTCTTCATTCGACATGAACACACCGTCATGCCATGCAACGATATACAGTGGTGCAAAGATAGCGTTTTACATTTGTTCACATTAGACATCCAATTATGAACGGATACTAATGAACACCCATCACGCATTTACAATGGAATTGAGCACATGATCTTCCCACTTTCCATTAATAAATATATAGCGCTTAGCAAGCCCTTCTCTAGCAAACCCCAGAGTTTTCAACAACGCTTCTGAACGTGTGTTGCGCGGCATGTGGTTTGCCATAATGCGATTGAGCTTTAGGTTGCCAAAGGCATACTGAATCGCGTGAAGGCAAAGTTCTTTCATGTAACCTTTCCCTTCATGTTCTTTTCCAACCGCGTAGCCCATGTAACACGCCTGAAAATAGCCATGCATTATGCCTGTAAGATTGCAGACAGCTACCACCTCCTTTGACGCGCGACTGACCATAATAAAATACGCCGACAGGCCTTCCTCTTGCGCCATTTCCCTGTCATACAAGCGACTGAGCCAGGACTCATAAGTGTTATAATACGAATCGCGGATGGGCTCCCAAGGACTCAGGTGCACTGCATTGTCGGTATAAAATGTTGATAGCCACTTAGCATCATTCCTAGAACTTAATTTGATCTCCATGAAATTATCCCTTGCCTTTAACCCATTTCTTAATATTTCCATCCAATACTGAAAGCGGGACAGAACCGCTCCCCAATACCCGATCATTAAATTCCCGGATATCAAACGCATCGCCGAGTTCTTGTCGTGCAAATTCACGCAGCTCAAGAATTTTTAGCTGCCCAAGTTTGTATGAGCAAGCCTGCCCCGGCCAAACAGAGTAACGCTCGACTTCCCGAGTGACGCTGTCTTTTACTCCGCCGGTATTTTGTAATAGGTATTCAATGGCCTTTTCCCTCGACCATTTTTTATGATGTAAGCCTGTATCCACCACCAAGCGCGCCGCTCTAAACAACTCCATCTGCAGGCGACCCAAATCTCCCAGCGGATCATTTTTATAAAGGCCCAGTTCTTTCGCGAGCACTTCAGCATAAAGCGCCCAGCCTTCACCATAGGCGCCGAACCACAGCATTTTCCGTATCATTGGCATATTCTCGATTTGCTGAGATATGGCAATTTGTAAGTGATGACCGGGGCTGGCTTCGTGGTAGGTTAACGAAGGCAGTCTAAATTTGGCCCACGCGGCGGTGTCTTTTAAATTGATCCAATAAATACCCGGACGACTGCCGTCCAAAGAAGGGCTTGTGTAATAACCTCCGGCGGAACCGTCTTGCTCATATTCTGCGATGCGCCTCACTTCTACAGCAGCCTTGGGCAGTACATTGATAATCCCTGGGAGCAGGTCAGTTATCTCCTCCATTTTTATATTGAGGCCATCCAACAAGGCTTTGCGACCGTCATCGGTATTGGGGTAAAGATATTGCTCGTCTGTCGTCAGTGCGTTGTAACGCTCGATAACACTGCCGCTCGTGTGGCCTTGGCTCTGTAATATGCTATCCATCGCTTTTTGGATGCGCGCAACTTCAGCCAAACCAATCGTGTGAATCTCTTCTGCCGTTTTACCGTTCGCGCCAAAATTTTCTAGGGCCAACTGGTAGCGGACATCGCCATTTTCCAAATCCCAAATGCCTGCATGCTCGGAGGCTTGCGGCAGAACTTTTTGTAGGGATAGAAGCAGAACCCTGTAGCCCGCATAAACCCGCTCCTCGACAAGTGCAGTTGCACTATCGACCATAGCCGTTACTTTCTCGTCCGGCAGGTTCTTCGCCTCGGTTAAACGTTGCTTATACGTCGCCACCAAAGGATTTTCTGAGGCGGGCTTGGCGGTAAATTTTTGAATAAAATTAATCGTGCCTTCGATAGCGAACTTCGGCGGATGAATACCCACCGTCGCTTCGTGCTCAACAGCCAAGGCGATTTCTTTTAGCGTAAGTTCAAACTGCTCAAGACGCTTAAGATAGGCGAGGGCATCCGCTTCCGATTTTAGCGGGTGCTGAGTTTGCAACGAGCGGGGAATATTAATGTGCGGGCCAGAAAGCTGCGTCACGATAAACGGCGTAAAAACACCTAGCTGCGAAAAACTGCCGTGTACATAGGGCTTAAATTTTTCGGCCATAGAAACACTGGCGAACATTGTGTCGTATGTCGAAAGAGCTACTCCGCTTAAAGCCGAGCGATCGATTGCCGCCAAGGAACTTAGGGTTTCGCCGCTTAAACGTTTCTCTTCAGCGATATTCGCAGCGCTATAGTCAAAGAGCTTGTCGTTAAAGTAAGCGCCCACATACTCTTCAGAAACACCCAGACTGGTGGCTTCCAGTGGCATGCGTTGCAGTGTGTGTTTAGCTTTTGCTTCTGCCCATTCAAACAGCGCCTCGTTAGCCTTGGCCTGTGAGACCAGCGGTTTTTCTTTTACGACTGTGGATGTTTCTGGGCTATTTCCTAGGCTTTGGCTCTCGTTTTGGCTTGGGCTTGGGCTTTGCCCGTCTTTTTCACAAGAAACTAAGCCCATCGCGATGACTACCACTGCAGCCGAAATAATTACTCTATTCACATGTGTCCCTTTTATTTTTATTAGAGCGATTAACTCCGGCAGCTCATCAACTACCGACTATTTTTTTGCCAACCATACCATAAGTTCAATATGAGACGTTTGCGGAAACATATCCAAGGGTTGAATCTCTTTAATCTTATATTTTTGCTCCAGCATAAATTCGAGGTCGCGCGTTAGGGTGGCGAGGTCGCAGGAGATATAAAAGATATTTTTGATTTTGGATTTATAATTTCCCTTTGCATCAAGCAGGGTGCCTTTAATTTTAAGGCCATCGCGGGGCGGGTCGAGTATAAGTGCCGTCGCGTCTTTCGCCCGGAACTTAACGATATCAATACCTTTTTCACTTAAGAGGTCGGCCTTTAATGCCTGGACGTTTTCCAAAGCTAAAGCATCTAAACTATCGACGGCTTCTTGCACGCCTTCAACTGCGGTGACTTTTTCAAAACCCGCTTCGCTGATCACTCGGGTGAGATTACCCGAACCACAAAACAACTCCAAAGCATGGGCCATCACGCTGGGCTTCTGCGGCAGCTTTTGAAGCCGCTCGGCTAACCATGCGCGCATCTTCTCGTTTTGCTCGCTGTTGGCCTGTATAAACGGTAAGCGTTGGTTAACACTCACACCGCTTGCATCGATCGACTCATCAATATCCAAGGTCGTTAAACCATTACGCTTTTTCGGTTTCCACTCCGCGTTCGGCAGTTTTTCGATTAAGCCTTTTAGCGTTTCGGCATTTTTTTCACTCAACACTTCGCAGCTTTGAATCGGCGCGAGAGTGTTTGATTGCGGCGAGATATAACCAATACTTTTGCCATCGGTTTTTAGCTGCGCGCGATTACGGTATTGAAGAGGAGATGCAGAAGGCCAAATAGGCTGTACCTTATCCGATGCGTCTAAACGGTCAAAGGCCATTAGCACTCGTTGTTGCTTCGCTTCAAGTTGCGCTTCGTACTCCATAAACTGCCAAGGGCAACCGCCGCATTTACCGTCTTCAAAACCATGGTGAGGGCAGGAAGCGGATATTCGCTCTTTGCTCGCCTCGATCACCTCAACACAATCCGCAAAGCCCACTCGGCTTTTAAGCTCGGTAATTTTGGCGGAGACCAATTCGCCAGGCCATACGCCCGGTATAAAAAACGTACGCCCACTCGGATGGTTGGTGATTCCACGTCCATCGCTCGCTAGGCTACGAATCCGCGCTTCAAAGCTCTGACCAATATTCTCTTTCATCTTTTTAACTTCTTCTTTTTGCTTTCTTGTTTCTTGTTGGCATTTTTTCTGGCGCCTGAACTCAATCGCCAGAGATAGCCCCTTGGGCAACCAATGCTTCTTTTTGTTTACGGCTGAGCTTTTTGATGGCCATTTCTAGCTTAGTGGCTCGAGAACGATCGTCCGCCGGTTGCGAATAGACCAAGTGCACAGGGCGCTTAGCCCTGGTATAGCGTGCGCCTTGTTTTTCATGATTATGCTCGTGAACACGTCGTTCTATATCGGTGGTAATACCGGTGTATAGGCTGCCGTCCGCGCATTCGAGCATGTAAACAAACCAAGCCATATTTTGTAGTACTGTTAATTTTTCGGGAATTCTACGCCTTTAAGGCCATCAAGCCGAGGCTTTGTCTGTATTCACCCAATCGCGGTAGTGTTAAAAGAGAGCACAAAAAATTTAGCTCAAACTAACAACATTCAGAATAGGTTTAGAAATCCGACAAACCAAAGGTGGTGAGCACTCACACTCAGCCAAGCTAAAAACCTATTATTGACTAGAATTAGACTGATGCGCATCAATTTAGGCCAAACCCAGAATGAAGATTACATGAAAATAGTTGTTTATTTTGATCGAACACGCCAATTCGTTACCACCTTGATAACCGGGTTACTGGTCTTTGCATGCCTGCCAACTATGGCTGCTCCGGGCGATATTATTTTCGAGGAAGAGTTTAATAATAATGGGGATTACATCAGCGATTGGACCCGCTCGGGGTTTTTCTTATCCTTCGTCGCTGTAACGACTGCAACCTTTAGCTCTAGCCCTAGCTCCCTGCAAATCGGCAACTTTGGCGTTACCGTCACGTCGAACTCAGGCCGTATCGACACATCCGGTATCGGCGGCGCAACCGTCACCGCCTGGGTACGTCGCGGCGATGACAGTTTCAGTGAAAACCCAGATGCCGGTGAAGATCTCACCTTCCAATACCGAAATTCATCCGGCACTTGGATCGATATCGTGAGTTATCCCGGCGGGGGAACACCCGGAGAAATTTTGACCCCCAGTTTTGACCTTCCCGCAGACGCCTTATATGCCACATTCCAGCTTAGGTTTGTACAGGCCTCCGGCTCCTTCTTCTTCTCCGACTATTGGCACCTCGACGATATTGTCGTGACTGAAACCGCCGGGAGCAGCAGCTGTACTAGCTACTCCGATGAATTCGGCTCCGCAAGCTACACCAATAGCGATGGCAGCACCGACTGGACAAGCAACGCCTGGAGCGAAACTAATGACGACAATAGCCCCAGCGGTGGATTAATTGAAATAGCGGGCGGCCAATTGCTGCTATCAGGGAATGGCTCCTCACCGAACGTAGCCATTACGCGAGAGTTTAATTCCGCTTCATCAACCAGCCTTGTCCTAAGTTTTGATTACCAAATGTTGGGCGGCGTCGATACGGAAGACTCAGCACTAGTCGAAATTTCAGGAGACGGCGGCAGCTCATGGACAACATTGGAGACCTTTGTTGGCTACAGCAATAATGCCAGTGGCTCGCGCAGTTACGACATCACTTCTTACGCAGCGTCAAACACCCAGGTGCGCTTTGCTATATCACCCGATAGTGGCGGCAGTTGCTGCTACGACAGTGGCGGCGAACGCTGGGAAATTGATAACCTCGTCATCGACGATTGTTCTAGCGTTAGCACCGACCATTTCTCGATACAACACAGCGGCACAGGCGTTACCTGTGAAGCGGAAATCGTAACGATCACCGCTCATGACTCTTCTGATAGCGCCGTCGATGTTGGTGGGAACACTATTCAAATAACCGCCACGTCTGCATCAGCAGGGTGGAGTAATGCCGACACCTCTTGGGTGCTTAGTGCTGGCTCTGGGTCCTTCTCTACCCCTAGCGCTGGCGTGGCCCAATATCAATTTGGCAGTAGTGAGACATCCGTCGTATTGAGTTTTGCCAACACCTCTATCGCTATCATCGACTTCGACGTAGAAGACACCGCCGATGGCTCCCTAACCGATAACGAAGGCAGCCCAGAAGACCCAACACTGACATTCTCGGACACGGCTTTTCGCTTTTACAACGATGCCGACGCTAACGGTGACCGCGACGGAATCGACCCCATCGCTTCGCCCCTAACGGCTGGTACGACGAGTGGGCAGTTTATTGTACGCGGCGTGCAAACAAGTACCGATACCGGCGCCTGTATAGCAAGAATTACCGGCGCTCAAACGGTGAATATGGGGTATCAATGTGAAAACCCCACCACCTGTGCCCGTCCCGACGATGCAGATATCAATGGCACCGCCATTGGCGAAAATGACTTGGGTGTAAGCAGTAACTTAAACGCTGTGAGCCTGACTTTTGATGCCGATGGAGAAGCACCATTTACCTTCGAATACTACGACGCTGGTTCAGTTCGTTTAGTCGCCTCCTTGCCACTCGCCGCCAGTGGTGGTGAACCGGCTTTTACCCTCTTCGGCACCAGCGATGTCACCATCGTCAGGCCAGCCAATTTGGTGATCACCCAGGTGATCGGCAACCCCGGCACCACAACCGCTGGCTCCGGCTTTGTGACTAGCGGGTCGTTATTCACAACCGTGGTCCAAGCTCAAAATGCCGATGGCGGCACGACGCCCAACTTCGGCAAAGAAACATCCAGCGAAGGCATCATCTTAATAGAGCAGGTACTTGTCATGCCCGTAGGAGGCACGCTCACCCCTCTCTCATCACCCTCTTCATTTTTCGCAACGACAACAGAAGGGGAGTTTGAAAATACGGATTTACTCTGGGATCAGGCCGGGACATTTACCATGCGCGCTCAAATCGCGGATTCGGACTATTTAGGAACGGGAGATGTTATTGGCTCCATCAGCGGTGATATTGGCCGCTTTTACCCCGACCACTTCGATTTAACTTCCGCCACCCTGATCCAAGGCTGCGCGGCTGGCAGCTTTACTTTTATGTCCGATCAGTCTTACGTACACCGCCCAATGGATGCCCTCTTTTCGATTAACGCGCTCAGCGTTTTATCCGCCGTACTCACCAATTATGATTCTGCACTTGGCTACCCAGTACGCGGTTTTACCGCTGTTGCCGAAAACGGAAATGACGGCAACGACCAAAGCGACCGAGCGTTTATTGCCAACAGCACATGGTCCGGTGGCGTTTACGCCTTTGCTAGCACCGACAATGCCGGGTTCTCACGAGACTTGTCTGGCCTCAACGAAATCGTAGACGGGCCTTATAGCAGTATTCAACTGGGCTTAACCGTCGATGCCAGTGGGCCCGACACCATCGACTTTATGAGCGCCGACCTCACCATGCAGCCCGGCCAGTCAAATGACTGCGTAAGCGATGGGGACTGCACGGCTGCGGCAATAGGCTCAACAGCAAACTTGGTCTTTGGTCGCCTTTACGGCAGAAGTTCACACGGCCCCGAAAGTGCGGCACTCGCCGTTCCATTGGAAACACAATATTGGGATGGCAGTGAATACCTGACAACAACAGGCGATACCTGCACAGCCATTGCCGCAAGTGCGACTTTTTTTGATGGCATCAGCATTAGCACAGATGCCAACCGTACCGTGACCGTCGGTGGCGGCAACTCTACGGGCAGTTTCGACAATCTCAACCCAGCCGTGGAATTCACAATGGTCGCAGGAGAGTCTGGCTTAGAGTTTTCTGGACCGGGAGCAGGCAATACCGGCTCATTTGTTGTGAGGATTAATTTAAACAACTACCCCTGGTTACGCAGCGATTGGGATAACGATACCGACAATGCTGACGATACGAATCTGCCCAACCTGAATATTCAGTTCGGCAGTTACCGTGGGCATGATCGGATTATTTTTTGGAAGGAGGTTTTGAACTGAAGCTTGGCAGATTATTTTACCTTACTCACGCGCATTCTCGATCTTGAGTATGCGCGTTCACCCTTTCTTCGATAGCAAATGTTATCCACTCTCCGGACGACGGAAACCAAAATAAACAAGCCAGAGACTCCGCCAGTCGCTAGTACCTTTGTAAAAATGCCCGTTTTGGCCATGCCAATCAATGACTAGTAGGATGCCAAAGTACGTCGCATTTCTACACATAGGGATGAGTTCAACTACTATGATATAGAGCGCTTAAATATCTATATTGTCGTCAAATATAGAATTCCCTGACTCAGGCTGTTTTGAATAAGACTGGGGATAGCTCACAGCTACCTAATATATTGAATTGCATCACCGGAATGTTGCTATGGCAAAACCTAAATCGCCAAATAAATCTGCGATTAGTATGATTTTTATTTCAGCTTTCTTGGAAGCTACAACGAATGTCATTGTTACGATGGCAGGGCTAGGCGTGAAACCTCAAAAACCCCAGATCAAGAAGATCCCCCAACCTTTGGGCGATATCGCTGGCATTATGCCCATGGCATCTCCCCATGTCAGGGGGCAGTTGGTGGTGTCGTTCACAAAGGAATCGATTTTGGGTATAAGTAGCAAGATGCTCGGTGAGGAGTTTCTAGAGCTGAATGATGACGTGAAGGACGTGGTCGGTGAAATTACAAATATGGCAACAGGTGGGGCAAAAGCGCGATTAGACCAGGAAGGTTTTGACTTTGATATGGCGCGTCCTTACGTGGTGTTAAAAAAAGATTACGAGGGTTTGAATTTACCTTCAGAAAAATCGCAGATAGTGATTCCCCACCATACAGATGTAGGACCAATATTCATTGAAATTGGTTTTGAACACGTCTGATGTAAGTAACATTTCTAGTTTTGTCACCCCACCAAAAACTGTTGAATAATAATTTAAGGCAGGTGCTTACGACGAAATAATTACAGCGTAAACCTGAACGCCTATATCGGTAGAATCAAATTAGCGATCGTCAATTTTAATCGCTTGTCGATTGTAAATGAAGCCGATTGATAAACAAGATAAAAAAGCTAAACCGATGATGACACCGATAGTAGAGAAATAAGCACCAGCCTGTTGGCTAGAAATCGACTCAGCAGAGAGCGACGCTAAAACTGGCAACACCGCATAGTACGCGCCCATCACCAAAGCAAAAGCTGCTGAAACCAAACCAATAAATGTGCCTATTTTCATAAAGAACTTTCCGTTTGTTGACGAAGTTACACTACCCCATCTTTCCCATGACTGCAATTTGTAATCAGCAACTAATTATTAATTACACGGAATAGAAAAATCCACATGATAGTGCTCATCGTGCCTTACCCAAGAACGCTTTTTAGAAAACTGTATATTTTCTTTAAAGTAGCCTGCATACACCGTTTTGTATAAGTTTGGCTGCAACTGCGGGTCAAATATAACTCGCCATAAATCATAACCCTGTTTTTTGGCTTGCTTGTGCAGTGCAACAATATGGGCTGCAATCGCATCGTAATCGATTCGCAGGCCGTCATAGTTATCATTATTATTAAATTCGATTTTGTAGCCCAGCTTATTAAAAAGGTGAGTGGGTAAATGCACCGACTTTCCCTCTTCGTTCAAAACTGGCGTCATAAAATCAACAGACAAACCATTACGATGGGTTTTATGGGGCCGAAACTTCCCACCCTCTTTGAAACCGGTTTCTGCATATTTGTAAACTTTTGTTGGTTGTTCTAATTCAAGATCGCGATAGGCCAAAACGACTATGTCTTTTACTGATGAATGAACATACGTTCTTCCTAATAACCGAGCTAAAGAACTGTAACCAATAAAGTTTTTGCCTTTTGATGGAAGTTGAACGCCGTGATCTAAAACCCCATCGGAAGTTGTTCCTTGGCAGGTACTGGTTTTAGCAGCCGCGAAAAGCGGGAGACATAATATAGGAGGGAGGAGGTACTTGAGGATCATAAGATAATTCTTACTCTCACGCTGAGACCTATGCAACCAAAAATGGAAGCGAACAACACAGCATAATTGCTGCCCGCTCCCGGTCGCGTCTGCTCGTCAGAATTACTTCTTAAGAGACAGAATAGGCCTCAGCGTGATGCAGTCGTCTGTTGCTTCAACAGAGAAGCTTGCATCTACTGGGAAACCCACGTGATCTAACCAATACCCTCGCAGTTGAATCCACGGCACTGGTGGGCGCCGTAGAGTTCTTCCATCGATGGATGTGCTGTTGCGATTTTTCTGATGACAACCCCGGTACACCTTGCACGTAAAAAATTCCTTAATCCGTGCATCCTTCTTCGGTTGCGCAGGCGCGGCCACTGACCGCCACTTACGCAGGTTAATCATAATCAAGCTCGCGTTTCACCCCAGTCAGCACATCACTAGCGTCTTCGCTCTTAGCGGTATCCTTGTGGCTATTATTACCCGTATCCCTACCAACATCCTTATCGCCACCGTCGTTACATTCATCAACATCCCTGTCGTTATTTGTACCGCTGCCCTTCGCGTCAATCCTGCAGCCTTTCTCCGATTTAATACCATCCACTTCTTCCTTGAAATCTACATGCGAAATTGTTCCATCCACATCAAACTTTACCATCGTGTTCGCTTCAGGGAAGCTAGAACCCGGCATCACGCGCAATAAATTAGACTCCGCCAGCACCCGGATTGGGTCGCCTATTTCAAACCCTAATTCCCGCAGCCACTTCCCCTGCAAGACGATGTAGGGATTGTGCTGTGGTGAAATAACGGAATGAGCAAGGCTCCCAATACCTGGAGGGGTACTGGCGCAGACATTTTGAACGATTAGATTGATGATATAGGAAGGTTTTTCTTGGGCCGAGCTAGACTCTAGCGTATGATCGAAATCAGCCATTTTGGACTCCAGTATAGTCTATTAGGGTTAGCAGCCTCTAAGTGTTGGTCCACTTCAGGGGTTGCGATTTTTAACTCTTTAATTTAATACTTAAAAATACACCTCTTCGTTTACTATTTGTCACTGCTGGTGACATGAAATAGTTTGTTTACTATTAAAGCTGTTTAACCGTGCTTAAAAACATCAACTAAAAACATGCGGTTTAACAACAGCTCAATTCAAACCCAACCGCCTTGTTAAATCAACCTATGATTGGCGTTTTTGAGTGGTTGTTTTGTTAATCAAATGATTTTGTCACTTAGCTCTTTATGTGTTGCGTGATGCTATCATCTCTTTCATTTTCTTGCTGAAAACATTTTTTGACGACAGTTTGGTTACTCATATTCCCGGCGTTTGTTTTGTCCTAGCAGCAATTGTACTCGTATACTATTTTAGGCGTATAAAGAATGCGGACACCCCATTTCCCGACAAGGCGATCATGTCTGCAAAATGCAGAAAGAGACTCTATTCACCTTTAGTCAAAATTGGCCAGGTCATTTTAGTAGGACTTTTCATTCTCAACTTTACGAGTCTAGACAGAGAAATAGTGTATAGGCTGGAACAGTAGTCTTTCATATTGGCTATTTTTATGGCCGTATTTTCTTATATTGTTTCAGGGCTATTTAGTCGTGAGCCTGAAGGACATTCATCCCACTGATGATTCTAGCGAGATACTCACGGCCCCTAAAGCCCTTGAGTGCGGAAGGCAATAGATCGATTAAGCAAAGGCGCAACCCGCTAACTAAAGGTGCCACACAATGATGGTAAGCGTTACTCAAAAGCATAGCCGTATTTAAGCCCTTCAGAAAAGCTAAACAAGCGCGATCAAAAAACGAACTGACCCGCCGTCATATCCTGATAGCTTTTATTGAACATGTAATTTTGTAAGTGAAATCATAGGCTTAGGCATTTCACCTATTTCGGTGATAGGAGGCGCTAGGGCGGCATATTCCAGGCTTGTAGTTTGCTTACCTTGTGCAAAGTCAGTTACTGTGAGGGTTACAGGGCGACGCCGTTTTGTGAAAGCAAAAATAGGCGCGCTTAGGAATATCGCGCACTAGGGCGCGATATACAAAGTTATAGCCACACGAATATCGA
>JAWSUZ010000041.1:0-50320 GCA_033852165.1 Agarilytica sp.
GTTTTGCCAACCGCATCCGGCGAAGCCCATCAAGCACAATGCCGATGATGACCAAAACAATTATAACGGTTAACCAATCTTTCACTTAGATGCTCCCCTCTTGCTACGCACGCAAGAAAATTATGACACTGCTAGCTCAGCAGCTTCATCAACATTTACGGTCACCATACGAGATACACCCGGCTCATGCATTGTAACCCCGAGCAACTGGTGAGCCATTTCCATAGCACTTTTATTATGTGTTATATAAATAAACTGCACATGTTCCGACATTTCTTCAACCATGCGTGCGTAACGTCCAACGTTGGCATCATCCAACGGCGCATCAACCTCATCAAGCATACAGAATGGTGCAGGATTTAGACGGAAAATCGAGAACACAAGCGCAATGGCCGTCAGTGCCTTTTCACCACCAGATAACAAGTGGATCGTGCTATTTTTCTTACCCGGTGGGCGCGCCATAATAGCAATACCGGTATCGAGTAGATCTTCACCTGTTAGTTCCAAGTATGCGTGTCCACCACCGAAAACTTTAGGAAAAAGCTCTTGAAGACCAATGTTCACCTGATCATAGGTTTCCTTAAATCGAGTACGAGTTTCGCGATCAATCTTTTTAATTGCGCCCTCTAGAGTTTCCAAAGCATCTTCTAGATCTTCATTTTGCGCATCAAGGTAATTTTTGCGCTCGGACTCCGTTTTATACTCATCAATAGCCGCTAAGTTGATCGCCCCTAAGCGAGAAATACGACTACCAATCTTTTCTAACTCTTGCTCAAGAGCACTTTCGACAACGTCTTCTGCTAGATTTTCAACCACTTCGTCAATATCCAGCTCATCGTCAGCAAGTTGCTGCCTAAGGCTTTGGCGCTTAACGTCTAACGTTTGCGCCTCTAAACGAACAGATTCTAGATTTGAACGAATGCCACCGAGCGCCTGCTCCACTTGAGATCGGCTCTTCTCAGACAAACGCAAAGCCGTTTCAGACTCTTCCATTTCTTTACGAGCTTCGCCAAGCTTCTCCTCAACAGAAACACGTTTTTCGAGGTGGCCTTCCAACTCCATCTGATGCTCCACTGCCGGCTCTTGACTGTCCGATAGGGATGATTGCAAGGTATCTTTACGTTCAGACAATCGTTGCATTTGCTCTTTAAGGCGCTGAATACCTTGACGAACAGATTCAAGTTGAGTTTTTACCGATTGATGTCGCATCGCAAGTGCATGCGCTTTGTCTTTGTCATGTCGAGCAGTCTGACGGGCCACATCTAAAGTACTGCGTATTTCGTCACGCTGACTTAAGAGTTTTTCCCGTTCTTCCGTATCACTTTCCATCGCAGCGATCGCGTCATGGAGTATAGTTCGAGCTTCAACCAAGTTTTCACTTTCAGAAGCCAGCTGGGCCTTAGCCTCATCAATGTCTCTCTCGGAGCGTTCCCGGCCCTCCAGAACTTGTTCCACTTTAGCTTTTTTGCCGCTTAGTTGAGCACGGAGCTCACCCTCTTTGCGAGCATG
This sequence comes from Agarilytica sp., assembly GCA_033852165.1. Lineage (GTDB taxonomy): Bacteria > Pseudomonadota > Gammaproteobacteria > Pseudomonadales > Cellvibrionaceae > Agarilytica. Next base: position 1,510 of record JAWSUZ010000041.1, read on the forward strand.
ACCATCAATTTCACTGCGCAGTATTTCACGCTTAGATTCCGCATCCTTTAGGTTATTTCGGATGTTATCTAATTGCTCAGATAAAGACACTGCGTCTTCATCTAATGCAAACGTACGCTCTTTAAGCGTTTCTATCTCTTCCTTACGAGCAATCACACCGCGATGCTCATCACCTTCTTTAATGACCTTAATCCAGTTCGATCCAAGCCACATGCCGTCTTTCGTTACAATCGACTCACCCACCTTCAAGGATGATCGCTTCGTCAACGCTTCAGTAATTGAATCGGCAACCATTACTCCGGTAAGTAACGAACTCAAATCAATATCAGTAGAAATTTTACTCAACAATGTTTCAGGGCTGGAAGAGGAAGCACCGCCGCTATGGACAAGCATTAACTCGCCTTTAGTGAGTTCTTGAAGTTTGCTACTCATCTCATCGATTGCAGTATCGGTAAATACGGCCTGCAATGATTTCCCTAATACCACTTCAGCGGCAACACTCCACTCATCTTCAACTGAAATCCTTTCAAAAAGGCGTGGATAGTCTTTTAAGCCTTGCACTTCTAGCCATTCATTAGCCGTTTCAGAATCACCAGCCATAGCAGCCTGCTGCAAAGCTTCTAAGGATGCCAAACGACCTATAGCGGTTTGAAGCTCACCCTTTACTGTGTCGCGCTTATCGCTAACACTTTGTACTGAATCTCGGCGCTCTTCTACTTGCTCAGACAGGCCTTCAATTTGGATTTTTTTATCATCCAATACCATTGTAGACTCTGCTAACGATTCCTCTAGCTCGTCAATTTCCTCTTTTACATCCCCAACAACGAGGTTATCACGCTCTATTTCAAGCTTTTCTATTCGCTCCAATACCCGTCGCTGTACTTGTTCAAGGTAAACAATTCGAGACTGCTGCACTTCCGCTTGCTGACGCGGCTCTGCTGCTTTCTGATTGAAGTGATCCCACTCCTGTTGCCATAGGTGCATCGCCTCTTCTGACTCAATCAAAGTACCGCCAGAACCTTCTTCTGCTTCTTTGATCATTTCGAGCTCAGGCTCAATTTCGAGTAGCTCCGCTTCCCAACCTTCGGACTTCGATACGTCCGTCGACAAATGCTCTTCCGCTTCAGAGCAATCGCGCACCACCTGATCAAGGTCAATCTTAAGTTGGCGCTCGCGCTCCAATGCATGCTGAATGGTTTGCTCTATTCGAGCGATGTCCGCGCCAATCGAGTAATACCGCCCCTGTACTTCGTTAAACTTATCGCTCAACTCAGAATGCGCAGTGCGATGTTTTTCAATAGCAGAATCATGATGTACTCGCTCTGTCACACTGGCCTCAACAGTCAATTCAAGCTCAGTAATAACTTTTTGCTTGGCATCGGACTCCGCAGCTAACAACTGGTAACGTAACGCTTGAAGTTGAGCCTTAAGTTCACGCTCTAACTTCTTGAATTCACTATATTTTATTGCCGCTTGAGACTGCCGCTCTAGCCGGGACAATTGTCGCCCTAGCTCGTCGCGGATATCCGTTAACCGCTCAAGATTTTCACGGGTTCGGTTCATACGGTTTTCCGTATCCCGCCGACGCTCTTTATACTTTGAAATACCAGCAGCTTCTTCAATGAAGACTCGCAGCTCTTCAGGCTTGGATTCAACCAAACGAGAAATCATCCCCTGCTCAATAATTGCATAACTTCTAGGACCGAGGCCCGTTCCTAGAAAAATATCGGTAATGTCTCGCCTACGGCACTTATTGCCGTTCAAGTAATAAAAGTTTTGGCTTTCACGCGTTAGTTTTCGACGAATAGAAATCTCTGCATAACCAGCATATTCACCCTTTATCGTTCCGTCACTATTATCAAATATCAGTTCTATCGTCGCTTGGCCGACAGGCTTTCGGCTACTCGACCCGTTAAAAATAACGTCCGTCATCGATTCACCGCGCAGGTTTTTTGCCGAAGACTCGCCCATTACCCATCGAACAGCATCGATAATATTCGATTTACCGCAGCCATTTGGACCGACAACTGCACTGAGATTGCTAGGAAAAGAAACCGTTGTAGGATCAACGAAGGATTTAAAGCCGGCCAGCTTAATGGATTTCAACCGCATTTTTGTTCGCTTAGATCAATTATTATTCGTCACACTTACGAGCAAACGCTTATCTCGTCATTTATCGAGATAAGCTTCCGCCAAAGCAATGATTCGCAGGAATTCTGCCAAAGCGCTTACCAAGTAGCGCATAAATCGCCACCAATTAAAACGCCCTTCAGCCCCAAATATTTCCGTGAAAACCAGCGATTCTACACACTATGCCTGAAGGAATCACGTGAAAATGAATCCTCAAAGTAGCTTTATCTTGGATTTATACACCGCAAAGATTCAAAGCTGCAAAGGGGGCCTGAATTGACTTATTTCTCGGGGATCTGCTCACTAATCACAAGCGCTATGGGATCTTTTTGACTCGCCACTATCACCGGACCATGCTTAACCTGCCAATCACCCGGCTGTGATGTCGCGCTCCCCGTTGAAGATATTCTCGCGATCACCTCCACCTGAGGAAACGCACTCAAATCCATTCCTCGCATCATCGACATTGAGTTGTCTAAACTTAGCGTAATAGGCAGCTCTGAAGCGCTTATTTTCTGTATAGCTAGCGGCATCGGAGGCCCCTGCCAAGCTCGAGCATAGATGAATACCGTATCGGAAGGCTGCACAAGCGTATTGCCCTTGCCTAGCGACACCACCAAAGTCAAAGATGGACCAGCGACCGCCCCTGACAACAACTCCCCCCTCGTCTCAGACAACGCAACTTTAGCCCGCGCTATCCCACCGGTTAAAGCTTGCGCCGCATCAGAATTAGGGTCCAACTGAATCAAAGCCTTCTTCCAGTGGGCTATAGCATTCGAATACTCGCCAGAACGATACGCATCGATACCCGCCAAACCCAAGGCCGTAGGCATGTTCGGCGCTACCGCCAAAACCTCATTTGTATGCTGACGCACATCAGGCGTAATTGTATTTCCCGCGCGTAAAAACAGCGCCTGCGCCAACTCAGCTTTCACTGCAGGCGCATTAGATTCAATCACAAGCACCTGCCGATAGGCACGTACTGCCTCCTCAAACATACCCTGATCTACAGCGGTCGACGCCAACAAATACCAGTTTTGGGCATTTTCAGGGTCATCCTTCACCCTCTCTTGCAAAGCCAAAATCAATTCATTCGAAAGCTCTTCAAGCCCCTCGACAGGCACATTTACCCTGTCTCGAGCCAGCTGATAGATTTCCCAATCCTCCTTGGCTCCAAAAACCGAATAAAGCAATAAAGTCAAAACAGGCAGCAAAAACACCAAAATCAAAACCGGAATACGACTTTTAAAAGAGGATGTAATTGGTTTGTCCCCCATATCAACGCCCATGTGATTTTCTTCAATCATGGTCATCTCAAGATCCCGCTTCAAACCAACCAAATCATCAGCACTAATTTCGCCTCTAACCAAGGTTTGCTCGAGCTCCACAACATGGTCTCGATACACGCCTTCATTAGTATCTGCACGAGCATTGGAGCGCAACTCTTGACGATATTTTTTAGCTAAAAATATCGTTGGCCAAACCATAAAACCTATAGCCAATAGGCTGAACATCAAAAATACTTGCCAAAATTCCATAGACATATTCAAACGTGAGATTAAATTAAGAAAATCGCATTACTATGCGTCGTTTTGACTATCCACTGCATTAGAGATAGGAACATCATCAGAGATAGGAGCATCATCAGAACCAACAACCAACACCTCTTCAGGCGAACTTTCAGTTTGCTGAACGCCCTCCTCCACCTGATCCTCTGTACGTATTCGCTTAAGTAAGATCACAGCGAAAACGAATAACCCAATCCCCATCATCAGGACAGGCCCCAACCACAGCACAATTGTATTATTTTGGACCGGTGGCCGATAAAGAATAAAGTCGCCATACAAAGCAACCAGTTGACGCCTTATCTCATCATCACTTTCACCCTCATGGATAAGGCGCGCGACTTCTCGGCGTAAATCTTCAGATATTTGAGAGTTTGAATCAATCAGGTTTTGATTCTGGCATTTAGGACAGCGCAACTCGTAGGTAAGGCGCTGGTAGCGCTCCCGCTCAACATCACTCGAAAATTCGACAACATCAATCGCCATAGTGGCCGCACTAAATACAGTCAACACAACAAGACACAATAACTTCACAATCGCCCCCTCAATTTCGGCGGCCAGTATAACAGCGCCCCGGCCTATCAGACTAGACGACTATTCACTTAGCCCACATAGGCCGCATGCCAAACTTGCAAACAGACTACAAACCCACCTAGAATGGCGTAATTTGTAGCGGGGAAAAGCAGAAGGAAATAGGCGCCATAACGAAACAGGGATTGATTCAACTCTCACAAAACCAAACTAAAGCAAAACTAACGTCAACTCAAAACAAAAATCACCACTCCAAGCGAGAGCACAACGCTCACCAGACAAGGAAGATAGATATGGGCGACATAATCATTTATGCAGCAATTACCTTACTCGGCACCCTTTCAAGCACAACCTGCTACTCCATAGCATTTAGAAAAGCGCTAAACCCCATGCTATGGGTGATTTTAGGTTTTTTACTTGGGCCTCTGGCGATACTTTTAGCGTTAACTATCCCCACCCAAACAACAGGAAACCGCCAACAGAGCTCAACACCCAAAAGCAAAGAACAACGGAGCAATCCAAGCATCAAATCTTGAAGCTGTAGTGCCCCAAACCATCCAGAGAGATATGAAATTCTCTCGACGTCTCCTCATAGTAATGCTTTGCCTTTACGCTCAAGTTTCGGCACACGTCAGTATTTTCACACCGAGGCAATTCAAGATCATACTCCGGGCGAACATTTAACTCTTTAACACTCAAAGAGTATGCAACCTCACCATCAGACAAAAGCCACTGCAGATAAAGTTTTTCTCTCCCCGGCGCAAACTCAGTTACAAGAAAACGAAAACTGCCCGCCAATCCTTTTTTACTCCACTTCCCACCCTTCCATTCTGCAACAACCTTCTCATTAAGCGTTTTTGGGTCAATAAAAGCGTCACGCCGAGACAAGTCCCCAGTTGACGCAGACTGAGATAAAACCGTGCAGGACAGCATCAGAGATGCCACCACTAAAATTACTCTTAACATTTTCAACACCCACCCCAATCTCAATTATTGCCATTCACTCGCCAGCAAAATCCCCCGACGATTAAACAAAAATCACATCATATAGAAATGAAAACTCCAGTCACTCAAATAGTAAAGCATCAGACACAAAAAAAGCATCCGAAGATGCTTTTATTTTTCAAACTCAATACAACTGCCTTTAGACATTAAAGAGTTGCGGGTTTTTCTTTTGAATAGCCGCTTCTTTTTTAGTGTCGTTATATCCACTGATAAACTTGCTAATGCGAGGATAAATTTCCGTACGGAAACGCTTCCCACTAAAGACACCATAATGACCAACGCCCATCTGCACATAATCCTGCTGCATATCTTGAGGAATATTCGAACATAAGCCATGAGCGGCCTGAGTCTGACCGATACCAGAGATATCGTCTTTCTCACCCTCAACAGTCATCAATGCAACCTTTGTAATTTTACTCGGTTGAACCAACTGACCGCGATGCATTAGCTTGCCGTCAGGAAGCATATGCTCCTGGAAGATTTCTTTAATAGTTTGCAGATAAAATTCTTCGGTAAGATCCAGAACCGCCAAATACTCATCATAGAACTCTTCATGGCGAGCACTACTATCACAATCGCCCTCTACAAGATGACTAAAATAATCTTTATGAGCGTTTACATGTTTATCACGATTCATTGTGATGAACCCACCAAGCTGTAAAAACCCAGGGTAAACACGTCGGTTTGCACCTTTGTTTGGCCAAGGCACAGAATAAATAACGTTATCCCTAAACCATTCATAGCTGTTATCCCAGGCCAATTTGTTCGGCACAGTAGGAGATAAACGCGTATCAATAGGAGATCCCACTATCGTCATGGACGCAGGCAAAAATTCTGATTTATTTTCAGACATAATAGAAACGGCTGCAAGCACCAACGGTCCTGGCTGACATACAGCAAAGATATTAGTATCTGGACCAAGAGTTTCCATCATCTCGATTAAATAATCGATGTAGTCGTTCATATCGAAACGACCTTCACTAACAGGAATCTGCCCGGCATCTGCCCAATCGGTCACGAACACTTCGTGATCCGGCAAAAACGTTTCGACTGTACCGCGTAAAAGTGTCGCATAGTGACCTGAAAGAGGAGCAACAATAAGAACCCGAGGGTCGGCATTGCTGTTTCCGGCCGCTTTAGCCTTTGCTTCTGGGTCGCGAGCAAAATGAACCAAGCGAGCAAATGGCTTTTCCCATACAACGTGCTCTTTCACTTCCACCGTCACATCATTAATGATGGTTTCGTTAATATTCCACTCTGGCTTTTCATAACGACGAGTCAACGACTCAAAGAGATCGCAAGCAGCTGAAATCTTTTTACCTGCAGGGGTGTATGACATTGGATTAAATGGCGACTCGCAAAACCGCTTATTCATATCCATTAGCTGGCGCAAAGGCGCTACCGCAGCATGGTTTAGTTCAAAAGCGTGATATAACATTAGACACTCCTACTCTCTATAATTTTGACCGTTGTAGTTAAATAGTAACACATTTTGCTGCGCTGCAATATTTAACTCTAAGTTTCTTATTCTCGCGACAATATAATCTAATTCGGCGCCGAATTGATACAAACTTTTCTTATTTCAAGTATAAGAAAGTGGCTTTTTTATACTTGAAAGTCAGATTACGTTGCTTTTTGCGCCAAAACTTAATATACACCGAAACCTAAACAGAAATATACTGGACTTTGGTGCACTGCGTCATAGAAACAAAACAAACTTATTCACGTCAACATAGTGTAAGTGCCGACATTCAGACAAATGACTGCCGGTACGGATACCTAAATTGAAGCAAAATTACTGCCAGAAAGGCCTAAAGTGCTTGTAGAATGGGCAAAAACTGGTCTTTCCAGACTTTTGCATTAAGATCGCCAGCACGGCGGTGGAGAATGGTGCCATTTTTATCAATTAAAAAGGTTTCCGGTGCTCCATAGACACCTAAATGAAGCCCAAGACGCCCATCAGCATCGACAATATTGAGCATATAGGGGTCTCCTAAGCGTTTGAGCCAGCCCAAAGCCTTCTGATTTTCATCCTTGTAATTTAATCCGACAATACGAATGCCACTTTCGGCCAATGCCGTAAGGTAAGGATGCTCCGAAACACACGTCGGGCACCATGTAGCCCATACATTCAGGAGAAAAGGCTCGCCGATTAGGTCATCACGAGTCACCATGGTGTCGCTTTTGAGTCTAGGTAGGTCAAATTCCGGGAATGGCTTACCGATAAGCGCAGAAGGAAGCTCGCTAGGGTCTTTATCTAAAGCAGTAAACAAAAACACCCCGATAACAACGCAAACCAATAGCGGTATAAACAATTTAATCCTGTTCACGCCTTACTCCCCTCCTCGCCTTCATGCCCCACTCCACTGTCTTCTGCTATCTCCTCTGGAGCTACCACGGCCACATCCTCGCCAGCAGAAATGACATCAGGCCCATCAGGCAAGTCCTCGTCATTTGCTTTTTTGAGACGATAACGTTTATCTGTCACGGCTAAAGCCCCGCCAAGCGCGATCATAATCGCCCCCAACCAAATCCAACGCACGAGAGGCTTATAGTGAATCCGAACCTCCCAATCTGTATTGTTCAACTGTTTACCAAGCGCAACGTATACATCACGGAAAAATCCAGCATCAATTGCCGCTTCAGTCATTACGTTGCCACCCGACATGTAGTTACGCTTTTCAGGCTCTAGTACGACCACTACCTCTCCGTTTTTGCGAACAGTAATTTGTGCAACGTCTGCCATATAGTTAGCACCGCGAACCCGCTCAACATCGGTTAACTCATATTGCATATTGGCAATAAGAACAGAATCGCCGACGGTTAAACGTACATCCCGTTGAACACTGTAAATTGTATTGAGCGATGCGCCTAAAAGACCCATACCAAACCCAATGTGAGCGATGATCATGCCGTAATAGCCCGCAGGTAAACGCCTCAAACCTTTTGCAATTGAAGACGCATTTTTGGTTTTGCGAAGCAAATCAGAAATACACGTAAAAATAACCCAACTTCCCGCCATTATCGCTATAGCGGCACTAATGGAATACGGACCGTCGATAATGCCTGGTATAAAAGTCCCCATCCATAAACTCGATAGCAGAGGAACGATTTGCCATTTTCGTATCTTTTTAAAGTCGGTTTTCTTCCAGTTCAGCATGATCGCCAAGCCCATCAATAAGGCCAAAACCGCCATCAACTTAGTGAAAAAGAAATTAAAATAAGGAACACCAACAGATATTTTGCCCGCGCCCACAGCCTCACTTAACAAAGGGTACAAGGTGCCCAGCAAAACAAAATTCACTGTAATCACGAGCACAATGGTATTCATTAAAATAAAGGATTCGCGAGATAACAACTTAAACCCCGCAATACTTTTTACCGCCGGAGCACGCAGCGCAAACAACGTTAACGACCCGCCTACGACCAAGCCCAAAAACATGAGGATAAATACGCCCCGCTCCGGATCGGTGGCAAACGCATGAACAGAGGTCAAAACGCCCGACCGAACCAAGAACGTACCCAGCAAACTGAGGGAAAACGTAAAAATCGCCAAAAACAAAGTCCAGTTTTTAAACGTCCCGCGTTTTTCCGTCATCGCTAAGGTGTGAACCAAAGCCGTTCCCACCAGCCAAGGCATAAAAGAAGCGTTCTCGACAGGGTCCCAAAACCACCAACCGCCCCACCCAAGCTCGTAATAAGCCCACCAACTGCCCAGCGCGATACCAGCAGTCAGAAAGGCCCATGCCAAGTTAGTCCAAGGTCTTGCCCATCGCGCCCATGCACTATCAACACGGCCCGATAAAAGAGCCGCAATCGCAAACGAGAAAACAACGGAGAAGCCAACGTAGCCCATGTATAGCGTAGGAGGATGGACGATAAGCCCAAAATCCTGCAATAGAGGATTAAGATCAGAACCTTCAAGCGGCACATTCGGTAAAATGCGATCAAAAGGGTTGGAGGTAACGATCATAAACAGCAAAAACCCAACTCCAATCATCCCCATGACCGAGAGTACGCGCGCCACCATATCAATCGGTAAATTCTTACTGAAAACACTTACGGCAAAGGTCCAACCCGTCAGCATCAATATCCACAGCAACATTGATCCTTCGTGCCCACCCCAAACCGCACTCAATTTGTACTGAACAGGCAACAGAGTATTAGAATGGTTAGCCACATACTTCACGGAAAAATCATCGACGTAGAAAGACCACGCTAATAAGCAAAAAGCAATCGCAATAAATACGAAGACTCCAGTTGCTAGCGAACGTGACGCGGCCATCCAAACGACCTTACCGTTGTATGTTCCCATTAAAGGAATAACAGCAAGGCAACAAGCAAGCAGTAAGGCAATAATTAAACAGAGCTGACCGTACTCAGGAATCATAATCGAGGACCTTACAAGTAGCGGCGTAATCAGCCATTTTCGACTCTTTATTCTCTAGAGTGTCAGCAACTTCACGCGGCATATAGGTTTCATCATGCTTGGCAAGCACTTCGCTTGCGGCAAACACACCATTATTGTATTGCCCGGTTACGACTGTCGCCTCACCCTCGGCAAATAAGTCCGGTAAAATCCCCTCATGAGTCACGGGTAAAACGGCTTTACCGTCCGTAACATCGAAGTAGACCTTTAGAGTCGTCTCATCTCGCCTAACCGAACCCGGCACAACACACCCACCCGCACGGATAGTTTTTCCTTCCGGTGCAAGCCCAGAAATGACCTCAGAAGGCGGATAAAATAGATTCAGGTTTTCCTTCAGAGCAAAAAAGACCAAAGAAATACCCAAAGTACTGCCCACAACAATAAAAAGAACCACAATCAAACGCTGCTTTCTAACAGGATGCATAAAAACCTCTAACCCTAACTTAATCCAATCTAACTTTAACTTAATCCAATCTAACCTGACCTAAACAGACTCATCGACGCCTTGAGTGCTGCCCATAACCTCGCCTTTGCTATTACGGCCTTTCATGTCAACGCCTCGACGCAAGATCGCTGCGTGCTTTTTGAAAAAGCTATTGCGCGCAATTCGTAAGTTCAGCCCAATAGCCGCAATACCTCCGAGAGTAATAGCATACGCTGCCCAGACATAAGGTCCATGCACTCTACCCTCTATCGTCATCCAGAAAAAATCGCTGAGGCCTTCAAATTGAAACTGCATTTAGGAACCCCCTGCTTTTTTGAGCACTAAATCCTGAACCCACGATGTTTTTCTGCCCCTCTTAAGAATTTCTAAACGGGTATAACCCAACACCAGCGTAGCGAATAATACATAAAACGAAAGGATCATCCACAAAAGCGGATACACCATCACTGCAGAGATTGAAGACTCGCCTGCTAATCGTAAAGATGAACCCTGATGAAGGGTAAGAACCCAATCGACAGAATAATAGATAATCGGGATATTCACCGTCCCAACAAGGGCTAAGATAGCACTGGTTTTATCCGCAGACTCTTGGTCTTGATAAGCATCTTGCAGGGCAAGCACCCCCAGATACAAAAAGAACAAAATCAGCACCGATACAATGCGCGCATCCCAAACCCACCACGTGTTCCATGTCGGGCGACCCCAAATGGCTCCCGAGACCAAAGAAATAAAGGTCAGCAGTGCTCCGACAAATGCCGCAGACTTCATGGTCATAAAGGCCAATTTCATACGCCAAATTAGGCCAATAGCACCACAAATCGCCATTACGTAATAGCCCGCCATCGCAACAGCAGAAGCCGGTACATGAACATACATAATCCGATATGAATTATACTGCTTGTAATCGACAGGAGCGAACCCCAATCCCCAGACCGTCCCCACCACAAGCATCGATATACTGATAAAAACCAACCACGGCATCCAGGCATTCGTTTTTTCGTAAAACCAACGCGGACTACCCAATCGATGAAACCACTGCCAAGAAGCCAAAAAATCCCCCAGATTTATCTGTTTTTACCGTTAAAGATGATGATGAAGTTTTTACACAGATCGAAAAGCATATTGTAAAACCAAAAAACCGTATCCCAAAAAACCGTATCTTTATGCCTTTAGGTATTTACACCCACTTTCAAGGCCCCAGCCGCTGCAAGCGGTGCCATAACGAAAGCCAAAAGCACAAACCCACCCAACATACTGATCTGTGCAAATGCAGAGTTACCCTCGATAGCGCTATTCACTGCCCCCGCACCAAACACTAGGACTGGAATATATAAAGGCATAATGATTAGCGATAATAGCAGCCCTCCTCGCCGTAAAGCCACCGTCAAAGCCGCACCAATTGCTCCGATCAAACTTAACGTTCCCGTGCCTAGCATAAGCGATACGAACAACGGCCAGTAGCCATTTTCTGGCAGCGCCATCATCATTCCCAAAACAGGCGACAATAAGGTCAATGGCAAGCCAGTGATAAGCCAGTGCACCAACACCTTAGCGACGACCCACACGTACAAGGATTGACCACTAACAATGGATTGTTCCAAGCTGCCATCATCAAAATCACTTTGAAATAAACGATCGAGCGACAACAGCGTTGCCAGTAAAGCCATAATCCAGATCATTCCTGGGGCTAACCGAGCTAAGACTGCCGTTTCTGAACTGATACCCAACGGTACAAACACGATAACACTGAGCAAAAAAATCAAGGGGTTTGCGATATCACCGCGATTACGAAAGCCCATCACCAGCTCTCGCTTTAAAGTAGCGATAAAAGCCTGACCTAAACTCGGAATACCTCTCATTGGGCACCCCCAGCATAATCTGCTAAATCCAGTATCAGAGGATTGGACTCATGCATAGATTGATGCGTAGTAAGAATGACAATGCCTCCACGCTCACGGTGAGCGTCAAAACACTGTTCCAGTTCATGAACGCCTTGTTTGTCAATTGCAGTAAAGGGCTCATCGAGCACCCAGAGAGGCGCTTTCGACAGGTACAACCGCGCTAAAGCCACTCGCCTTTGCTGACCGGCTGACATCTGATGACAAGGAAAATCCTCGTAACCAGACAGGCCGACCTTTTCCAATGCCGTTATAATTTCGGCAGGTGATACTGAGGTTTTCACGCCTTCTTTAGGCCCATGTAGACCAAAATACCAGCTTACGTTCTCCAGTGGAGTCAACGAACTGTTCACACCTACCGCGTGCCCCAAAAAAAGCAGTGACGTATAAAAGTCATAACTGGGAATTCGGCAATCCCCCTGAGAAGGATCACGCCAAACAAGGTCACCGCTGTAACAGTGAGAAAGCCCTGTCAGTATCTTCAGCAAAGAGGTTTTTCCAGCCCCGTTCGGCCCAACCACCTGGACCAAATCACCAGACGTGAATGTCGCCGTCAACTGACTAAATAACACGCGGTCATCTCGCTCACAAGTAATGTTTTTTAGGGTTAACGCGAAGGTCACGCAGGCAGTCTCTAATCGAAAGACGCAGTATACAATAAGACGGCCAGCCTAACAGGATGTTCCCAGGCGATATTAACGACGCCTAACGTAGCCGAAAGGGGAAGGAATAAGCTTATCGCCACGTTCAGGTCAAAACGTGCGCAAACACCAGTCAAATATAGTTGTCATTAGACTGCTAAACTCATAATCATGGAACTACCTCCCTTACAGCAACAGCTATTGTCGCAACTGAAACAAAATTTAAAAGGGGATAACCTTTTAAATCAACAACAGTTGCGCCCCGGTGCTCAACTAAATGCAAACGTGGAATTCATCACATCATTAACATCCCAAACACTCTCACCAGCATTACGCCAACAGCTGCTTCAACTTTTCATGAAGCAAGGAGCTACCCTACCCCAAGCAGCAGAATTACAAACAAAGACGCCAGGAGGCCCTGAATCAAACCTCGCATCTGGAAATAAGTTCACCGGACAACTTACACAACAGCAACTCTTCGCTGTGCAGTTAAAAATTTTGGGGAAAAGCCTTCTTACGGTTACCGACATACCTTTAACACTAAAAGATAAACTTAATGTAACCGTGCGACCCGACGGGCAACTGCAGTTGGTCAAAATCCCAACCAAGATGAACGTATCAGAAAATAACCCGAAGTTTCAGGTAAATTCGAATAACCCGGCAGGCTATTCAATCTCTAATGTAGAGAAAGCTAAGAGCACTAAAACCCAGCTGCTACAAATGCAAAGACTGCAAAACAATGGACAGGCTTCATCGAGCAATAGCATGAATAAAAGCGCTATTACATCCTCCGCCCTTCGACACTACCTTCCAGCGCAGCAGCGAATTTCCGAAGCGCTTAACGTACTCAATACATTTATTAGCCACGAAAAAAGTACTGCACTGAAAGGTACCTCCCCACAAATCGACAACATAATTGCAAAACTCATCAACGTGCTGAATAAATCGCCCATGATAGAACAGCTCCGCAAAGCAAACGGGCTCAAATCGGCGATTCAGCAATCAGGCTCTCTACTTGAATCAAAATTATCGGCCCTTCCTGCTCGTACGAATCAAACAACCCAAATCAACATACCGAACACCCCAGTCAAAACGCCAGCAAACTCACCCCCCAATAAAGAAGTGAGTGAGCAGCCCAAAATTCACGATATAAAAGCAGACCTTCTTCGACTGATAGTCGATCTGGAAACATTAACCAAAACACCAAGTGCTGGACAAAAAAAACATACCGGTAGTATTGATCAACTCCTAAAATCGCTGTTCTCATTTCCCCCAGACGGAAAATCTGCTTTACCCAAAGCTCCCACCGATCAAATTGCTGCCCGTTTGGCAGCCGCTATCCAGCCTTCCGTTTTTTCAGCTCTTGCGCGAATCAGTACGCTGCAGCTTCAACAACTGACGCAGTCTCAACAAGACGGTGGTTCATCTCTCTTCGGCGGTTTTTTTGAGTTACCGGTTAAGCTGGGCGAGATTTTTTACCCGCTTACCCTGCATATCCATGAAAAAGAGTACGAAGACAAAAGAGAAAAAAACGAAAACGAAGAATCCCAAAAGAACAAAAGTGAAACCAAAAAACGCTGGCATGTTTATATGGAGTTTGACCTCGATGAATTAGGTTCTTTTGCCTGCGATATTTGCTTAGAAGAGAGCCATGTAAAAACAACGCTTTGGGTGCAAAAAACGGCCTTATGGAAAGCCAGCCAATCACACCTATTGTCACTCAAGCAAGAACTGGAAAAAAGTGGAATTACCGTCGACAAGCTCACCTGCGTACAAGGTAACCCTCCCGAAAAAAGCATTCAGATACAGCAATCGCTGGTCGACATTCGGACATAAGCCTAGGAGCCGTTATGGAGTTTTCTGAAGAACAACTAAAACGCGCTGTCGCTCTTTATTACGACGGAAACCAAGCACCAAAAATTTCGGCAAAAGGTGAAGGCGAACAAGCAGAAGAAATAATACGAATTGCTGAAGAACACGGCGTCCCACTATACGACAATGCCCCATTAGTGGAGCTACTGGCCGAACTGCAACTAGGAGACGAAATTCCCGAAGCCTTATATATAGCGGTTGCGCACATTATTTCCTTTGCCTACAAAATGCGTAACCATGTGGTCGGTGAGCCAGCAACAGATTCCGAAAAAGAAGAAGCCAAGCTTATTGAAGAAGAAGCCAGTACCTACATTGAAAAAAGAGAATTGTAGAACAAATAAATAACTCGAAAAACCGCCCTAACGACGATCCTACGCCCCCTAAATCAAATACCACTCGAAGATAAAAATAGAGCAGGTGATTTTCAAAAGGGGACAAGATTAAACCAGAATCAACCTAACAGGGAAGTGTAAGCCCCTATCTGATTACTTCTTCACAACCTGATTACTTCTTCACAACCTGATTACTTCTTCACAACCTGATTACTTCTTCACAACGCGTCGATTATTTTTAAAGAAAAACGCCGTCACATACTCCTGATAATCAACATGCGAATGATCAAAATTATTGCCCTCGCCCGAACTACCGGTCCCACCAGACCATGCATGCCCCATCCCATTAACGATTAAATTCGAACTTCTAGGGCCATCCTCATCACAAAACGTATTAACAACGCCGCCACCCTGAATAGCAACAGGGTTGTCACCGCCACTACAATCTCGAATACTCGCACTCTCACCGTAGGTAGCCGCCATAATGTCAGACACCCGACCACACCAATCCGGTGAAACTCTCTCATCAAGAGATCCACAAATGGCACTGTGCATTTGTGAATTCAACCATGACTGAGCCTTAGCGCCATCTTTATTGGACAAAACTTTGCAATTGCTTACGCCCTGGGAAATTGACATATAAACTTTATCAATTATTTTGCCATCAGCACCCGGTGGAGTCGCAGCGCTTACACCCGCTCCCGCAAAAACCTCTGGCGCCAAACATGCAAGACTAGACACCAGGGCACCGCCAGAGGATAACCCTGAGATATACACCTGAGCAGGATCAATATTTAAGCTTGAATCTTGCAATAAGGCCTCAACCATATCCAGCACGTACTTAGCGTCGCTTTGCGTCCGGCTCATATTCATTCCAACCGGAAAATTCCAGCACGCGAACTTGCCATATATCCCTTCACCTGAAGAATTTGGTATAGCCACCACCATGCCGTAACGTGCCGCCACGCCCGACCAGTTGGTGTTTTCATGAAACAATTCATTGCTTTGTCCACATCCGTGCAGGCTCACCATCAATGCTCGCTTGCCCGCCAATACTGGCGGTGTAGAAGGCACGTACAAAATTGTACTTAACTTGCCTCCGATAACAGCCTTAGGCTGCCATGCCGAAAAAGCAGGTAACGAACCACACAAACAAATTAGCGAGAGAAAAATACGACAGAGAATTACTTTCATATAGGTTCCTTTGCCTCAAACTAGAGAATTGCTTACTAATTTATTACACTAGCTTAGAACTCTCTTCAGCGTCAAACTCTCTTCAGCCCCAAACTCACAGTGTCGTCATGCCTAACCGACACGCATAAATTGAGAGGAACACCATCAATACAATACTGCGCCAATACCACTACCGGCATCACAATTCCTAAGGAAAAAATTCAGCTTCTAATAAAATATCAGGCGGTAATGTAATACCAGCTTTTTCGACCAGGGAACGGTCAATCGAAATACCGTACTTACGAGGACGCTCTGGAAATATCTGCTGAACCGTCTCCCCTTTTAATAGCCGATCAATCATGATTGCAGCCTGAACACCAATCTCAGCCCTATCGGGATATATTGAAGCCATTGCGCCCCAGCCATCACGCACCTCTTTAAAACCCACCCCTATTAAAGGTTTTGTCGCAATTTTAGAAAGCAAAGTCGCAAAGGGTCTTTGCGCA
Organism: Agarilytica sp.; assembly: GCA_033852165.1. GTDB lineage: Bacteria > Pseudomonadota > Gammaproteobacteria > Pseudomonadales > Cellvibrionaceae > Agarilytica. The sequence continues at coordinate 18,037 of JAWSUZ010000041.1, forward strand.
CCCAATTGATCATGCGCACTCACAAAAACATCGACAATCGGATCGAGCTCCAGAATATAGCGACGTGAAATATGCGCCATTCGAGTATGCCCACCGTCACTGGGAATAAAGTCGACCTGCCTAAAATGAAATGTTATATCTTCCCAACCTTCTTGCAAAAGAAGCGCTTCGATCCATTTACGATAACTATGCGATTGAGCCATATCCGCATATATAAGTCCGATATTTTTCACGTTTGGCATTAACTTTCGAACAAAATCAAAACGCTCATCCACGAGCATATGAATCGCAACCCCAGTAAAGTTAGCAGGCGGAGCTTGGTTATATTCATCGATCACCCCAAGCCCTACAGGATCAGTAACCGATGCAAAAATAAAAGAATACCCCGACAATTCCCAGGCGATTTCTTTAAAGGCTGCAACGGCGAGTGTTCCGTTTAAAAATATAGCGTCGTATTTAACTTTTTTAATTCGGTGTTGCCACAGGTTTTTTGCCGCACCGGTGTAGTTGCCAAGAGAATAATATTCAAATGTGAATCCGCTCTCCTTGGTGTAACCCCTTTTTTTCAAGGCTGCAAGCATGGATTCGCGAACAGTCTCATATGGATCCCCTACCTGAGAATCAATCACCAGAAGGGTTTTGGGCTCACTTATCGCTGACGACGCCCAAAAGCAGACTACTAATAGGCCCGGAAGCACCAAGTCGGGCAAAATTCTTCGTTTCATCATTAAATCGAACACGCTTAATACGGTTTAAGAATCCCTATCGCTCTGACAATTCTAGCCCATAATGCCTACTTATTGTACAGGACTGCGTGTTTTCCTAACTTATAATTCCAGTATTGAGGCGTATTACTTTTCGATATTAAAGCTAACTGAAGGATACGATTTGATAGGACATAAAACGAGTACGAAACCATTAGCTTAAGCCGAGACGTTTACAAACAAACCCCCGTCCCCCTCAATCCACAGTAGCCTCCAGGGTTTTTATCCAAATATTGTTGGTGGTAATCTTCCGCATAATACAGCGCTACGCCGTCCTTAACCTCCGTCGTTATTTCTGCCAAGCGCGCCTCCGTCAAAGCCGCCTGATATCGATCACGAGAAGCCAAAGCAACCTGCAACTGCTCAGGGTTCGTCGTGTAAATACTCGAACGATATTGCGTACCCGAATCGTTCCCCTGCCGCATACCCTGCGTCGGGTCATGGGACTCCCAAAACAAAGCCAGTAAGCGTTCTAAGGTTTCTGATCCGCCTTCATAAACCACCAACACCACCTCAGTATGCCCAGTCCGGCCAGCGCACACCTCCTCATACGTCGGGTTCTCTGTAAAACCGCCCGCATATCCCACCGCCGTCGTATGCACCTTCTCCTGCTTCCACATCCGGCGTTCTGCCCCCCAAAAACACCCCATTCCAAACAGAATAGATTCCGTATTAGGGGGAAACGGAGCGTTGAGCGAATGACCTAAAACTCGATGGGGGTTTGGCGTTTCAATAGCTTGATCCCTGCCGGTGAGGGCAGTATCAGCTGTGGGCATGGAAGGTTTAAAAAACATAAGTTATTTACGCTCGTTTTTCCGTTTAAATTCTATTGAACGGCCATCTCTTTAGATAGCTATTGATTTAGAAACTATTTGTTTAATAGCCATTTGTTTAGTGGCGACATTATTTACAGTCTGTTTTTAGAGAAAAGGTAAATCAACACCACTTACGCTACCCCATCATTCGCAGTATCTAACAACAAACCATTTGCATCATACGGTGGCGCGGTAAACCAATTTTCACATAACGCACCCAGCTTCAAAAAGGCCATTTCACCCAACTCACGAAAAGGTGGACGACCAGGGTCCGTCAACACCACGCGTACACCACAATCGTGTGCTCGCTTGGTAAGATTGTAAAGCGGCTTCACCATCGAATCCCAAAAACATACATCCGCGCCAATCACCAAATCAAAATTGGCCAAATCCTCTTTTCGCACCTGCTCGTAACGACGCTCCCACGTGGTCACTTCAACGCCATTAAGTTTGGCATGGTGCTCCAAATACGGAAAGACAGAACCATCGGCATCTAAGGCCGTCACCGTAGCTCCGAACTCTTTTGCGCAATAAATACCCGCAAGCCCCCAACCACAACCAATTTCCAAAATTCGGGCATTTTTTTCAGGCGGAAATTCAGACAAATAATCCATAAGCAAATACGTCGAATTCCACAATTTATTGCCATGCAAAGACGCCGTACCCGTCGCCTTTCTTAACTTACGAATATCCGGATGCCCATTCTGTAAAACCGTTAAACCGTATGCTTCTCGTTCAAAATTACTCGCCAAACCTCACCCCATCATTAGTCAACATTGTCATCACCTAAACCAAGCCTTGCAAATCAAGCCTTCAGCGTCATAATCCATAATATTGAATGCCGTAGAAAATGGCGCATTATACAAAAGCCCGCTGTTCTTTTCATACAAAGCCCGCTGCGCCATGCAGGCCAAACAGAATACCCTATGACCCAATCAAAGCCCGAACACGATGCCGCGCGCGAAACAGAACCAAACACACAGCACGAATCCCCCTATTTTGCCGCCATAGACCTCGGTTCCAACAGTTTTCACATGGTCGTTGCCCGCGTTACCGACGATAAAGTGGAGATTATTGACAGAGAAAAACAAATGGTGCAAATCGCTCGGGGCCTACAACCCAGCGGTTCACTGGATATAGAGTCCCAAGAACGTGCCATATCCTGCTTACACCGCTTTTCCGAACGCCTAAAAAATATCCCTAACAGCCAAATCCGCGTCGTCGGCACGAAAACCTTACGCACCGCTAAAAACTCGTCAACGTTCTTAAAAGCCGCAGAACAGATACTCGGCATCAAAATCCAAATCGTTTCCGGTTACGAAGAAGCGCGACTCGTTTACGCAGGCCTCGCCAACACCATCAGCAAATCCGAACAGCGGCTTGTTATCGATATTGGCGGTGGCAGTACCGAATTTATTATTGGCTCCGGCTTAAAGCCCATTAAATTAGAAAGCCTCCCCCTCGGCTGCGTAACCTACTCCGAAAAACACGGTTTTAACAAAGAAGGCCCCACGCAAATAACCATGCGAAGCGCCTACTATTCGGCCTGTAACCGACTGGAACAACTGCGTAAAAACTTCCTCAAAACAGGCTGGGAAATAGCCTACGGAACATCCGGCACAATGAAAGCCGTTGCCGAACTTCTGGCAGATAAAGATGGAGGAGCCGTCATCACGCGCCAATCACTCAATGAACTGGTCAAGGACACAATCGACCAAGGCAAAATCGAAGCGAGTAACATACAAAAACTGCGTAAAGACGTTCTACCAGCCGGGCTCGCCATATTGCAGGCCATTTTTGATCAACTGCAACTCGACACCATACAAATCGCCGATGCTACCCTTAAAGAAGGACTCATCTACGATACCCTTGGCCGTTTCTGTGACCGCGATGTGCGGGTCGATACCGTCAATAACCTTATCCACCAATACAACATCGACCAAGACCAAGCCACGCGAACCAGCCGCTGCGCTCGAGACCTTTGGGCACAAATTACAGGCCCCAACTTAGAAGGCATATCCCGCAGTAAAATTTTGATCTGGGCTGCACAGCTCCACGAAATCGGGTTGAATATTTCACACGCCGATTACCATCGCCATGGCTACTACTTGCTACGATACAGTGACCTTGCAGGCTTTGGGCGATACGAACAATACATACTGGCTAACTTGGTTCGCTTACAACGTAAAAAACTATCTGAAAAACGCTTCAAAGACCTGGGGAGTACCGCACGAGAAGCCTTTGAACCGTTACTGCTCTGCCTTCGCCTCGCGGTTTTATTACACAGACGCAGAGAAAATATCGATACCGAACTGCACCTCCAGCAAAAAGCAGGCACATATACCCTAACGTTTGACAAAAACTGGTTAGATTCTCACCCGCTCACCCAAGCCGGACTCGAACAAGAGCAAGAACACCTCAGTCGAATCGGGATAACGCTTTCGGTTGAATAAAAAATGCATCACAATGGCCCTTCATTAAACGTAAAAATGGCCAGCCTAAATCGTGACCACAGCCCTGAAAACACACAATGCTGATTAGAATTATTCCAGCGATTATCGTGTGTACGGCTTTGTTTTTAGCCTATCGTTACTGGAAGCGTCTTCCAAAGTCCAAGCAAAAAGCTTTCGCCCTCAAAGCGCTGATCTACGGCGCCTTTATGCTGTGTTTAGCTGCGGTAATAACAGGCCATGCACACTGGCTCGTTGCCGTTTTTACAGGACTACTGGCAGCAGCAAAATACGGCTTTCGCGCACTCCCCCTCTTTAAGGTTTTGGGGCAAAGCCAGCTCTTTAAAAATGCAGTCTTTAAAACTGAATTTTTACACCTCCAATTGGACCTCAAAACAGGTCAAATATTCGGCACAGTTGTCTCAGGCCCCCACCAAGGATCAACCCTCGAAAGCTTAAGTAACGAAGATTTAAAAACATTAGAAAAACACTATAAAAATCTCGACAAAACGTCGTACTATCTTATTCGCGTCATCCGTCAACGCGGCGGGCATCAATACAAAGAGAGCGATCAACATCAAAAAAATCAAAGCTCCGGTCTCTTTCAAGCCGAGCCGAACACCAACGAAGCACAGCAAATTTTGGGTTTGCCCAACAACCCAGACAAACAACAGATCATTAAGGCGCATAGATCCTTAATTCAAAAACTACACCCCGATCGTGGCGGAAACGATTACTTGGCCTCACGCGTCAACCTGGCCAAAGACGTACTCCTGCAAAATATTGAACGTAACCACTGAGGTTTAAATGTCACAAACTCATTCAGCATTTTCATTACTTCGTCAGCATCATGTTAAATCCCTAAATATAGACGTCGACGAATATGAGCACATTGCCACCGGCGCACAACATATACACCTGTCGCCCAAAAACAAAGGCGACGCTGAAAACGTATTTTTAGTGGCTTTACGCACCGTTCCCCACGACTCAACGGGCGTCGCCCACATACTCGAACACACCGCATTGTGCGGCAGTAAAAAATACCCCGTCCGCGACCCGTTTTTTATGATGACACGGCGCTCCATCAATACATTTATGAACGCCTTCACCAGTTCAGACTGGACCGCCTACCCATTCGCGAGCTTAAACAAAAAAGATTTTAATAATTTACTCGACGTGTACCTAGACGCCGTATTTTTCTCACGATTAGATAAACTCGATTTTGCACAAGAAGGCCACCGCCTAGAATTTGCGACACCAGACGACAGCACAACGCCACTCGAATACAAAGGCGTCGTCTTTAACGAAATGAAAGGCGCCATGAGCTCCGTGCCATCACAGCTATGGCAAACCTTCAGCAAACACCTATTCCCCACCACCACCTATCACCACAATAGCGGTGGCGACCCCGAGACCATTCCAGACCTAAGCTACGAAGAACTCAAAAAATTCTACGAAACACATTACCACCCCAGCAACGCCATATTTATGACCTATGGCGACATCAGTGCATTTGAACACCAAGAAAAATTTGAAGCACAAGCGCTCAGCCACTTTTCACGCTTAGATTACAGCGTTTCCGTCCCCGACGAAAAACGCTTACACGCACCTATTCGTGTACAAGAAAGCTACCCCAACAGTGACGACGATATCAGCGGTAAAACCCACGTAGTCATGGGCTGGCTACTGGGGAAAAGCACCGACCTACGCGACAGCTTACGCGCACAATTATTATCCAGTGTATTACTGGACAACAGCGCCTCGCCCCTCATGCTCGCATTAGAAAGCAGCGACCTCGGCAACGCGCCCTCACCGCTTTGCGGCCTCGACACATCACAAAAAGAACTGTCATTTTTATGCGGCCTAGCCGGTTGCGCAGAAGATATTGCCGATAAAGTCGAAGCCTTAATTTTCGACACATTAAAAGACGTGGTCAAAAACGGCATACCTCAAGAGGATGTGGAATCGGCCCTGCACCAACTGGAATTACACCAACGTGAAGTCGGTGGCGACAGCTACCCCTATGGTTTGCAATTAATCCTTACCTCGTTAACCAACGCCACCCATCGTGGCGACCCTGTCGGCTTACTCAATATAGACGCCGAATTGGAACAACTGCGCGAAGATGTAAAATCGCCAGACTTTATCAAAACTTTACTACAAGAATTAATACTCGATAACCCACATTTAGTCCGCTTAAACATGACGCCAAACGGCGATATGGCCGAACGCAAAAAAGAAGCCGAAATTCAAAAACTCGCGGCCATCAAAGAAGCCCTTAGCGAAGACGAAAAAACGGCCATCATCGAACAAGCCGCCGCCTTAAAAGAACGCCAAGCGCAAATCGATGACGAAAGTATTCTACCCAAAGTAACACTCCAAGACGTTCCCAAACACGAAACCACCGTCGACGGCGAAGCATCAACCCTTGCCAACACACCCATCACACGTTACTCAGCCGGCACCAATGGCATTGTCTACCAACAAGTCATATACGACCTACCCGCGCTAGACGAAGAAACACTGCCACTGCTCTCGCTATACAGCAGCGTCATTACCGAACTGGGTGCAGGCGATAAATCGTACCTCGACATGCAACGCCTTCAGGCCAGCGTAAGCGGCAGCTTCAATGGTTTTAGCTCCATTCGTGGCAGTGTTGACAACAAAGATGATGTGAATGCCTATTACACCTTTTCCGGCAAAGCCCTCAACCGCAACCAGGCCGCACTGAGCGACCTAATGCACCTCAGCATATCCGGTGCCCGCTTCGATGAAACACAACGCATCGAAGAACTGATATCTCAAATTCGCGTACACCAAGAACAAAGTATCACCGGCAGCGGCCACAGCCTTGCCATGATGGCCGCAAGTGCAGGCATTAGCGCCACCGCTCAATTGAGCCACAACCTCAGCGGCCTGGCAGCAATCGTTGCCATTAAAAAATTGGATAGCGATATTAAAGACGCCGCCAAACTTTCCAAGCTATCCAGCGGTTTTGAAAAACTGCACCAAAGCATAATTCAAAACCAAAAACAAATATTGCTCGTCGGTGAAGAAGCACAACTCGACAACTTCAACAATGGACTCAGCCCTCTTTCACAAAACGCACAATCATCAACCAGTAGTCGCTTTAGCTTGACGCCGCACACCAAAAAAATTAACGAAGCCTGGATCACCAACACAGAAGTTAGCTTTTGTGCAAAAGCCTACCCCACCGTATCCATGAGCCACGAAGATTCTGCAGCACTCGTCATACTCGGCGGCTTCTTACGCAACGGCTTTTTACACACCAGCATACGTGAACAAGGCGGAGCCTACGGCGGTGGCGCATCGCAAGATAATAATATCGCCGCATTCCGTTTCTACTCCTATCGCGACCCTCGCTTAGAAGAAACACTGAGTGATTTTGACCGCGCCCTTCCTTGGTTGCTCGATGAGAAACATGCACCACAAAAACTCGAAGAAGCCGTATTGGGCACGCTAAGCAGCTTGGATAAATCCGAATCCCCTGCTGGGCGCGCCAAACGTTGCTTCCATGCCGAACTCCATGGTCGTACAGTGGAACAACGCCACCAGTTCAGAGAACGCGTCATCGACACAACCTTAGACGACTTAAGACGCGTAGCTGAAACCTACTTAACACCCGAAAAGGCCAATACAGCCGTAGTGACCCATGCCGGAAATAAAGAAATCGTTACCGCACTTGGATTAGAAGCAATCGAACTATAGATTTATAAAATAGTGAAAATATAAAGTGACAAAAGCGGTACAGACGTACCGCTCATCTTATGGAAAAAACTATAGGAACCGACCATGACCGAATTGATCGTTCAACCTCGTTTTGCTGAAACCGACGCTATGGGCCACATCGGCAACACCATACTACCGGTATGGCTAGAAGATGCGCGCACCTCTATTTTTGAAGAGCTACAGCCCGGAGTCGATGTTAAAGAATGGAATTTTATCGTCGCCCATATCGACGTCGACTACCTTCTGCAAATTCATTACGGAGCCGACGTTACCATCAAAGTTTTTGTGTCTAAAATAGGCACAAAATCGTTCACAGTATTCCACGAAGTACGGCAAAACGGTCGGCTTTGCGCCACAGGAACAGCCGTTATCGTACACTTCGATTACGAGGCTGGCACAACCACAGAACTCACCGAAGAACATAAAGACGCATTACAAAACTTTCTTCGTAATTAACGGCAAAACGTTGTAAGACCTATACCGCCCTTTTTGAGCCAACAAGGTCACAATAAAACGACATAGGAACCCCCTTTGTTAATCGACAAGAACACAACACGCGTCGCCATTGTTTACTTCAGTAAAACCGACATCACCGGAAAACTCGTACAAGCCACACTTGCGGCAATAGAAAGTACCGGCGCGCAAACGTTTAATCACCTAATCCAAGGCAAAGAAATCCACGAAGGTCGATTCGACAATCCTCAGCTATTTGAATCCTTAAAAACCTGCGATGCCATCATTTTCGCCTCCCCCACGTATATGGGTGGCGTGGCCGCACAATTCAAAGCATTTGCCGATGCCACCAGCGAACTCTGGACAAAACAAGAATGGGCAGGGAAAATAGCCGCCGGAATTACCTCCGGCACAGGGTTAAATGGTGATCAATCCAGCACCCTGCAATACCTCATTACCCTAGCCAATCAACACGGTATGCTATGGGTAGGGCTGGATTCAGCGCCCGGCTACACCGACCACGGTGTTAACCGCCTAGGCTGCCAGCTAGGTGTCACCGCACAAACGATTGACACAACAGTGAATGAAATAGACCTAGCCACCACCCAATACCTAGGTCGAAGAGTTGCCCACATGGCAAATAAACTCACCGATAGACAGTCAACGGAACACAAACCAACGGATATCAATTAGTACCTTAGACAGCGCAACAACATTGATTGAGACAATGAAAGTGACGATGAAAAAGGCACCACCACCGAAGGCAGCACTACTGTATGGCCATAAGTGAATTTGAAATATTTAAAGTAGAAAAATCAGCCAAACATTTTTGTACCGAACGCAATAAAAGCTATCCGCCAGATCAACTCTACATCGACTACCGGCTAGAAGACCAAAGCCTCTTTATATTTGAAGTTCGCCCCAAGTGGGACGACCCCAAAACTAAAATTGAAATAATGGTCGCTAAACTGACTTACATCAAAAAAGAAAAAATGTGGAAGCTGTATTGGCAACGCCAAAACGAAAAGTGGAAACTCTTTGAAGACGGCACCAACAAAGATTTAGAAGTGCTGCTCACCGAAGTCTGGAACGACAGTTACAGCTGCTTTTGGGGTTAACAAACCCTAGAAACGATACCTAAGTCTTAAGCCCAACGAAGCGGCCTAGTTTTGATAATGGTCGCTTCTCACCCACCTATCCAGCTACCAACAATTCCACCACACGTAGGTCGGAAAAGCGAAGCGCCTTCCGACACAACTTCACGCCTAATGAACACCAAGCAAGCGCATTAAACATGGACATTTCGAAAGCCCCCTTTTATCCTTTCCCACAGCCAGAGCAGATGCGGCGGCAACTCAGCTAAACAGAGACAAAACAACACCTTATGTCACCAAAAAACTCATCACCACGTATGATCACCCACTACAACACCTCACTGAAGGTTGTACCCCAGCCCATACAAGCTGAAATACAGCTTGTGTTGGAACTGATTATTAAGCGTGTCAAACAAAACCTCGCACAAGTGTGGTTGTTTGGTAGCTACGCACGTGGTGATGCGATTAATGATTGTAAGGAAGACCCCGTAACCGGCGTGATATCAGAATACTATTCCGACATTGATATATTGATCGTGGTTGATGGCAGCAACGCCATCAAACAAGAAAAATGGTGGACTCGCTTAGAGGCAGACATCAAACAACACCCCGGCATCACCTCCAGCATTCACCTGATTCGCGAAACCAAATACCGGCTGGCAGACGCCCTTCGCCATAGCGAATACTTTTACCTAGATGTACTGAAAGAAGGCATCCTTCTACACGGCGCCGACCTCCCCCTTCCCAAGCCCGTTAAATTCGATGCCGAAACACACCGCTCTTATGCTGTCGATTACATCGAGCAGTTTTACCACAGCGTAGACGTGTCCAAACGCGGCTTAGAGCTGTACTACCAGTCCAAAGATTACGCGGCAGCGATGTACTGTTTGCATCAAATGACCGAACGTTTGTTTTATACCTATTTACTCGTCCTCACCTTATACAAACCCCGCAGCCATAAACTCGACGAATTACGAGAGTTTGTCGGCGCGAACAATAAAGATATTTACAGCGTATTCCATTTAAATGATAAACAAGAACTCGAACGTTTTCATTTTTTAACTGCGGCCTATGTTGATGCCCGCTATAAAAACAAATACACCGTCGACCCCGAAGTGCTGGATAAACTAATAGAACAAATCAGTCAATTCCAGCGTTGGGTATTAAAAGAGAGTTTACAGGTAATCGACAACCTGATTCCCGAGAAGAACTTTTCTGAGATTTATAAAGTACCGGGAAAGTTTTTGGATTTGGAATTGCTTAAAACTAAAAAATTACCCGAAGCGGTTGTCCGTGAGCAGTTAGAAGAGATTCAGTTGTTGGAAGAACGGATGAAGGCTGCGCGTACAGATTCTGATTTGCGTGAGGTGCTTTTGCGGGAAGAGGTTGAGACTGAACGAAACGAAAAGGACGCGGCTTTGGAGCGGGAGACACAGTTATTGCAAAAGCTTAAGGATGCGGGGTTGGAGCCTTAAATTGGACCGAAAATTAACTGTAAGCAAGCGATGTATTATTTTATGATTGAGTTTGAGTAGCAGATTGCCCCTCACGTGTGACAAATGAATTGAGTTACACAGCGTTATTTACAAGCTCGACTCCCCCGCTAACGTCGCATCATTTTTAGAGCGGCAATTTATCGTTCAAATCCTCTTCCAGAGCAACAACCCCAAAACCAAAATCATCAAACATCAAAACGTTGCCCTCTTTACTCTGACCATCTACGATTACTTTATCGTGCAGGTATAATTTATCGTACAGGTATAACTTATTCCCTTCACAAAATAGAGGTCTTGCAGCTCCATACTCTACCTGGTTTACCAGTTGAAGCGCTCGATTTAACACGACAATTTGATTTAGCCCTCTTGGCACTACAGCCCCCTTAGTAAGCTCCCTCATATCAACGACAAGATACTTTTCTTGACCAATTGTCAGATTACAAACATGACTCACGTGAACAAGCGATCGGCCAGCCTCTGCAATTTCTGTCCATACAACCAATCCAAGTAATTCTGATTGATCCAAATATTCATCAATTTTATTCTCAGAAAAAACTTTGAACGAAGACGATCCAGGTGCAGGCGCTTGACAAGAATACAGTACGGACAAAAACAGCGTGCCGACAAGTAACTTCAGATGATTCATGGTTTTTTAATTCTCACCAAACTCGGAAAAACATCATTGAGAATATAACTTAGTTTTTCAGAATAATTCCGATCCCCTAAACCGTTATATCTAATGGCTACTGTATCTGCATCAAATTTTCGCCATGCATAAATTGAGCGTTGCATACTAGCCTTAATATATTTTAATTTTTTCTTAGGCCTAATTATATGGCTTGCACTAGGGTTAAGTCGCTTTAGTTCAAAAATCGTTGTACCAACTTTCTTTGATATTTTCTTTAAGGTATCACCGGAAACCACTTCGTATTCATATTGCTTGGGATCTCTTATATCTCGTATAGAGATAATATTGGACTCCGCCATGCGCGTATATAAGTAGGCCAATCCAGCTTTGATATTAACATCAGGAGCATTAATAGAGCCGCTGGCGATAGATTGCTTTAACGCTGCGTTCATAATCAGGCTCGAGGCTTCACCGCCATTTCTTAAGACGCCATACCCCGCATCGTTTGGGTTCCCAATTTGCATAGGGCGGGTAGCCCAGGAAGCATTGCTAGGGCCTCCGCTCTCAGTCCATAATAGAGCTTTTAGCAAAAGCCAGTCGACTTTCGATGCTAATGCTGGGAATTTTTTACTGTAAGCAGCCACCTCAGACTTGATCGTGCTGTCGTATTGATCCCACTTTGTATCTTTAATCCCTAGCTTTACTGTATCTTTCCATCTTTGATCGAGTGGCATTTTGTAAAGTCCTTTATATTTATTAATTTTCCTGTCAAACGACCACTGCCTGACATGGGGCATCAATATAGCGTACAGAAAGTAGAACCGGAAGCTTCAAGGCTATCACTCCTGCTCGAAGCGGTGACTAGGTCACACTATGCACCTGCTGTACGAAGTGTTCGGGGGTTGAAGAGCTTGGCAGGCCAATTTTACGGTCAGATGATTATGGTAACCGTCGACCCTGTGTAGCCTAAATAACGATTTAAGGGGGCTGGGTGAAATTTATTCTAAGGCCTATCGGCGGGATTATCTCAGTTTTCTCATACCGAAATTCAAAAGTTCTTTTTTCAAGGTTAATGACGAAATCGACAATAGCCAAATCTCTTTCCAAGCTGTCTTCGATTATGGGCTTTACAAGGTCTCTCCGACAATCGTCCAACTTCGGTTCTTGATCAAACAGCTGCAACACTTCTACTTTGTCATGCCACCCTGTAATTCGGCGCACGAGAGCATAGGTTTTCCCTTCGTACATTTTTGTATCGACGATTTCAACAGAATCAATTGTAAGAGGGCATGCCTTCTCTTTTGAGTCCGTACAGGATATTAAAATAAGGGCTACAACTACTAAAGGTACGATACGCAACAACGTTCGAGCCAGCCTTAAATCAACCATATTTCCGCCCATCCGTTTTTTAGAATTTTAACCGATTCAATTATTGTCATATCTTATGAAAAACCTTCAAATATTTCCAACGGCCCCCCCCCCTATGTCCCCATGTTTTTTATGGATCGAAGTCACAAAGGCTATAAGCCTTGTTCTGGTTAACTAATCTCGGACACTTCTATGGGTGTTATTATTCACTAATAGGAGATATTAAATGGCTAGAAGAACATTCACCCCAGAGTTCAAAAGAGAAACTGCTGAGCTTGTCACGATTAAAGGCTACAGCCTATCAAAAGCCTGTGACTGCAGTGGCGTAGGACCAACAGCTCTCAAGCGCTGGGTAGGTCAGCTGGAGGCTGAGTTAGCAGGTCAGACACCCGTTACAGCCAAAGCAATTACGGCTGAACACATAGAGATACAGCGCCTTAAGGCTGAGATTGAGGACTTACAGCTGGATAATGAAATATTAAAAAAGGCTACCGCTCTTTTGGCATCAGACTTCAGGAACGACAAGAAGTTATATCGGCGCTAAAAGAGCTAGTAAGGATGAAAGATTTTATGATGAACATTACAAATATACTGGCCTGGATCTCGGACACACTAATGCCAAGAGGAATGAGTGGTGTCGACGACGCCATTCAACTTTTAAAGAAGCGAGTTTCGGAAGAATAAGCCCGAAGTCAAAGCCCAATGAAAACAATCATTCATAAAGTCTTATTAAATCAAAAAAATCCCCGCACGAATGCAGGGCTTAAACACAAAACAGCTCCTCTAATTCAACTCAGAATTTATTCAGATGGATGAACCGAAAACTTAGCATCGTAAACAAACTTTTGCCCCATTACTGTTTGAACATACTTTGACGACAAAACTTGAATACCAACAATCTTGACTGTCGTGTCAAAAATAACCTGGTTATTTTGAAACTCATAACCCGACCCAGTATCACTAAATCTGAATTCTTCATAACTGGGTAAAAACCCCTCGCCACCCGGCGACTCATACACGACTTTACTTAAGACACTGTCGGCATACTCAAACTTCATCGTAAAGTCATACGTTTGAGTATTGCCACCCACTTCTATTCTGTCTTTTCCAAAGTTTCCATATTCTTTAGACAAAGAGCGAGATAAATGCTTGATGTTTTTCGATTTTCGTAACTCACCATCACCAAGATAATCCGTCTCTATACCCGTAATCTCGCTCACAACTCCGTTTGAAACCGTATAATTGAAACTCGCCGTTGTCACAATTGCGTATTCTCCGTTACTTTTAAAGTACGTGGATATCACATTCGGGTTAACGTCTGACGCTGATGCATAGGTAAATATCATGCGGCTATCAATCGAGTTATACGAGCAATTCCCTGAGATATCGAACTGGGATATTCGTGAATACTGATCGTAAGTAAGATCAAAACACGACTTTTCATTTATCGTTGTTTTCTCTAGTAGCCCCCCAGAAGCATAGGTATAGCGGTAAGTTTGATTAAAGTTCGACACCACCTGCTGGGTTAATTGGCTATTTTCGATGGTATTAATAATAGGCCCCACCACAACCTCATTTCCCTCATAAGTACTTTCCGTAATGTAACAACCGGCCACCGACAAATCACCAGTCCAATCAAAAAACCAATTGGTTATGGTATTAGCACCGTGCATAGCAAATGTCGTCGCACCGTACTTACCGTTTGACGAGGCTATAAGCAAATTAAGTCTATTGGTAAAAGTATCATTCACCCATTGGGTTGGCTGGTATCCTGCGCAATTAGGATAATCAATTCCAGTCGAAGAGTCATTACCCACCACTTCCACCTCTTCTGGAGCTGATGAAAAACAACCGGACAGAGCGACTATTATGGAAACAATTACTACAATAAATAATCTTTTTTTCACTGATGAATCCTTTAATTTTTATTAATGAATCGCCCATATGGGTGGCAATGGTCTATCAGAGGGCTAGAACTAACGACCGACCTGCAGCGTCAGTACGCATCAGCCCAAGTACAGAAAAACCTGACTGTATCGTACCGATCTTACGCACCCCATACATAGTAGTCGTGAATGTGTTAATTTCCACTGCAACTTAGGGAAAAACATTCCAGCCATTAGCAGAAGTGAAACGTGGTTTTAAAATCCACTAGTATAATCAGAATAATTGTTTTTAAATTGAATTGATCCCCATATCGCCCCAAAGAGTATTGTCGGCTATCACCAGAACAGGGGCAGCTGAACAGTCGCTTGAGAAATATTTAATCACTCAGACTAAAACAAAAAAGCGAACCTCAGATAAGATTCGCTTTACGATTTAGCTATGAAATCAGTACTGTATGCCTACCTCAAAGCGTGAACTTCTATAACATGATGAAAATCCGCATAGGCATAGTTCATTTTCCACTATATTAAGAGGCCGCGTCACCCCCATCAGAACAAGCAAGCTGAGCACTAAATCAACATATTAATCACTTGAACATATTACAGACGCCGCCTATTCCCCTCCTCATTTATAATGACTCGCAACGACGGTGCCTAGCCCGCCATTAAAACTTAACAATTGTATTCAACAATAACCGTTTTCATTCTATTCCTTCAGCCCAACATGGATAGAAATGGGGTAAGAATAATATACCTTCCCACCTTTTTTATAGGCGTTAACGCCCAAATTGTTTTTCCCAACATCCTGTTCAATAAGTGATTGAACCCGAACATCATCACCTGGATTAGGAAATGATGATTTCAGCTGTTGATTCAGTTCAACCTCAACAGAATACGTCCCCTGCCGACATTTTTTAAGGTTGGATTTTTCAAACAGTATTTGAAACTCATTGTGGGTTAGAGCTTTCGTATGGGAAGGATCTCTCAACCTTTCCATACTATTAAAAAACTCGACTTTCTCTGGAGGCAACGCAACATCGACAACCATTATCCGACCGCCAGGCCGACACACACGCTTCATTTCAGAAAGTACACTTTCAGGATCAACGAAATGATGAAAGCTATACCGCGTTAAAACAATCGAAAACGTATTATCGTCGTATGGTAATGGCGAAACACTTCCAATGTCCCATGCGATATTTTTAATTCCCATGTCTTTCTGTCGCACCTTTGCCTGCTCAATCATATTTTCAGTAATATCAACTCCTGTAATACTTTTTGCAATGCTTGCAAAAGCACACGCAACCAAACCTGGACCGCAGGCAACATCAAGGACGTTGTCTGCATTTCCGACTTCAGACATATCTATCAGAATTTTCACTGAATCGAGATGCCCCGATATTTTTGCAAATGGAATAGCCTGCTTTGAGAATTGCTCTACAATTATTTCATTATGTTTTGTGCTCGTCATTGCTTGCGCTCTTTGCTGATTTCAATACAGCATATTATAATCTCGCCTAATTCAGATTTCTTACGATAAAAAGACAATGAATATAGATAAACTGACAAAACTACCTAACGTAGATTTGGGCAATATCCTGAACCCAGACCGCCCTATACTTCCCTATTGGAAGAACGTTAACAATGCAATGTGCTCAGAACCCCACTCTCATTCACGAGGACAACTCATTTATTCAGCAAAAGGGATCACCCGAGTAAAGACTAAAAATAAAATCTCCTTGATCCCAACGTCTCAAGCATTGTGGTGCCCGCCCAATATCGTACATGAACTAATATTTCCACATTCAGTAAGCATCGCTAATTTGTTTATTGACGCCGAGTGGGTGGGATACATGCCAACGGAGGTCAAAACCCTAAACGTTACCCCCTTGGTAAAAGAGCTAATCTTAAGAGCTGTGAATATTGGAGAAAATTATTCAAAAGAAGGCCCAAATTATCGCTTGATGGTCGTATTGATCGACGAAATTTCACGCTTAAACACATCAGAACTCACACTACCTTGGTCAAACCACAGAACTCTCAAGCCAGTTATGACTCAGCTATTCGAAAACCCCACTAGCACAGAAAATATTGAATACTGGGCATCATGTTGTAGTACGACCACAAGAACGCTTTCAAGACTTTTCAAAAGTGAAGTCAATATGGGGTTTAGCCAGTGGCGAATGCAAGTCAGGCTGTTTTACGCTTTAGAGAGATTAAGCCAAGGAGAATCAGTAACCTCCATATCGTTGGACTTAGGCTATAGCCAATCCAGTTCATTCATTGCAGCTTTTCGGAAAATCCTCGGCAAGACTCCAATGGAATATTAACGAGAACATTGCTGACCCTCACACCCAAAACACAACACCGTTCCCAAAACAGCGCCTTATCACAATTGAACCCTTGCCATGCCAAAAAACATGCCTTAGCATGGCGTGCAATGAACTGACTGACGTCTACATCCTCTCTGGCGCAACACAAGTAAGCTAGAAACATCTCAACTCAGTTCAACGTAGCTTTGGCCTAGTAGTTTTGCCAAAAAAGGAAGTTCAACGCATGGAACATACAGCAGCTAGCCAATGACTCTCTACAATATCAAACCCAAGTTTCAAGCCTTTTTACGCCCACTGGTCCGCATTCTGGCTAAATTGGGCGTCACCGCCAACCAAGTCACCATTATTGCTGCCTTTGGCTCTATTCTCATCGGCGCGTTGTTAGCGCGATTCTCTGAAATCCGAATTTTATTTCTCATCTTACCGATATGGATGTTTAGTCGCATGGCCCTCAACGCCATCGACGGTATGCTGGCGCGCGAGCATAATCAAAAGACTCAACTGGGGGCTTACCTCAATGAACTCAGTGATGTGGTGGCCGATGCGGCTCTGTTCATTCCCTTTGCCCTTATTGCACCCTTTTCAGCGGCTTCGGTTGCTTTAGTCATCTTTCTCGCCACGCTTAGTGAATTTGCGGGCGTAATGGGCCTAACAGTAGGGGCAACTCGCCGCTACGACGGCCCGCTTGGGAAAAGCGACCGAGCATTGGTTTTTGGCGCTTTGGGCTTGTGGGTAGGCATAGGTGTTTCTATCCCTTCCTTTTTATATTGGTTGATGCCCCTCCTCTCGGCATTAATCGCGATCACCATCGTTAACCGTATTCGAAATGCCCTTCATGAAGTGAAGTAAGCAGGCGAAACAATTTCTTCAAATCAGGACGAATATCATGAACAAGGAATCTTCTTCTCAACGAGCACAAGAAAAGAAAACATTCACGACCCACGACGGGGTTGAACTTTTCTATCGTTATTGGCCAGCATTTTCACCGCAACCCAAAGGAGCTATTGTTCTGTTCCACAGAGGACACGAACACTCAGGCCGATTAAGTCATATTGTTGATGAACTAGAGATGCAAGATTACACCTGTTTCGCATGGGACGCTCGTGGACACGGAAATTCCCCCGGGGAACGTGGCTATAGCCCAAGCCTTGCAATATCGGTACGTGATGTACAAACCTTTATTAATCACATTTCTGAAACCTACAGCTTTGATGAAGAACAAATGGCCGTCATCGCTCAAAGCGTTGGGGCCGTAGTCGTATCCACTTGGGTACACGATTACGCACCCAAAATCCGCTGCATGGTCCTTGCCTCACCTGCGTTTAAAGTCAAACTCTACGTTCCTTTTGCTCGGTCGGGCTTAAAATTAATGGAAAAACTTAAGGGTCAGTTTTTTGTTAATAGCTACGTTAAAGCCAAGTTCCTGACCCATGACGCTGACCGCATTAAGTCTTTTGACAATGACCCCTTAATAACACGAGCGATCTCCTCAAATATTCTATTGTCGCTCTACGAAACAGCAGAACGAATTGTTGCAGACACTGCAGCGATAACCGTACCAACGCAGCTACTTATTTCCGGTTCGGATTGGGTCGTGCACCAAAAACCCCAGCATCAATTTTATGCATCGCTGGGCAGTTTAGTAAAAGAAAGGCACGTGCTAAAAGGTTTTTATCACGATACCTTGGGCGAAAAAGATCGCGGCATCGCTTTAGATAAAATACGCAATTTCATCACCGAACGCTTTGCTGAACCTCTCAGCAGACAAAACCTGCTAGATGCCGATAAGCTTGGCTATACACGAGTCGAGTCAGACCAATTGGCCAGCCCTCACGCCCTTCTTTCACCTGCAGGTGCATATTGGGCTGCATACAAAATCGGTTTAAAAATTAGCGGGCTATTTTCCAAAGGTATCAAACTCGGTCATAAAACAGGTTTTGATTCCGGCAGCACCCTTGATTACGTTTATAAGAACCAGCCCCAAGGGTTCTCAAAAGTCGGCGAGTTAATCGATAAAAACTACCTTGATGCCATCGGCTGGAAAGGCATACGACAACGCAAATGCAACATAGAAGAGTTGTTACGCATTGCCAGTGACAAATTACGAGAACAAGGCAAGCCTGTTGATATTATGGATATTGCCTCTGGCCATGGTCGCTATATATTGGAAGCGATTGAGAGCGATTCAGATCAAGACCAGAAAACCCCAGACTCCATTCTATTGCGCGATTACAGCGACTTAAACGTTAAACAAGGCAGTCAACTGATTAACGAAAAAGGGCTCGAAAATATTGCCCGTTTTATCAAAGCGGACGCATTTTCTGCCAGTAGTTATAAAGACTTGGAGACACAACCAACGCTAGGCGTCGTCTCTGGGCTTTATGAGTTATTCCCTGACAACAGTTTGCTTAAGACTTCGCTAGAAGGTTTTGCCAATGCAATCGCTCCCAACGGTTACCTTATTTATACCGGTCACCTTGGCACCCTCAATTAGAAATGATCGCAAGAGCGCTCACCAGTCATCGGGAGGGAGACGCATGGGTCATGCGCCGACGCACACAGGAAGAAATGGACCAGTTAGTCGCATCGGCTGGTTTTACAAAGATTGATCAGCGCATCGATGAATTTGGAATATTTACGGTATCCCTCGCGATAAGAAACGAGCCGTCATAAGGTGGACACTCACAGCACATTAGCAACAAGCAACGATGAGATGCAAACACCCGCCAGCGAAAGAAGACCCTGGCTGATAGCCTGTTGCTATGTGTGTTTTTTGGCTCCGTTCTTTTTTATCAGTTACAACGTAGCCAATACCCTTGCATCACAAAAACTCAATGTCCCTCACATTGTATTTAACTGGGAACACTATATACCGTTTTTACCCTGGACCATCCTCCCCTATTGGAGCATCGATCTTCTCTACGGGATATCGTTGTTTATTTGCAGTTCTAAAAAAGAACTGCATTGCTTGGGCAAACGCCTGATTAGCTGCCAGGCTATCGCCGTCGCTTGCTTTCTTCTATTCCCGTTAAAATACACCTTCCAACGACCACAAAGCGGTGGTTTATTTGGCGACCTTTTTGCGGCACTCACAAGTTTTGACTTGCCCTTTAACCAAGCGCCGTCGCTACATATTGCTCTGTTAGTTATTTTGTGGGTTCACTTCCCTCGCCACTTACCGAAACTATTACTTTGGCCCTTTCATTTTCTTTGCTTCTTAATTGCAGTTTCCGTTCTCACAACTTTTCAGCACCATTTTATTGATGTCCCGACCGGTGCCCTACTGGGCTGGTTTTGTGTTTGGTTGTGGCCCATTAACGGAACGAGTATCGTCAGCCTTAGAACTAACATTCGCGACGAAGGCCGAAGAAAACTGACCATTGGAAGCTACTATTTAGCGGCATCTGCTGTATGTTTCGGTTTGTCTTTCGCTTACCAAGGCTGGGCCTTATGGTTACTGTGGCCAGCAATATCAACACTCATGGTTTCTACCGGCTATCTTATTTTGGGTGCTGGTGTATTTCAAAAAAATCAAACAGGCCAAATGAGCATTGCCGCTCAATGGTTATTCTTCCCCTATTTGATTGCTGCAAAAATTAATTCCCGCCTTTGGACAAAAAACATCAATTCAGCTGACCTTATTTTCAATGGCCTCTGGCTTGGACGATTTCCCTCGAAAACTGACTTCATAGAAAATTGTTATACGTCGGTTATTGATATGACGGCAGAGTTTTCTGCCCCAAAATCACTCACCACAAAAACTAGCTGGCACAGCATTAGCAACCTCGATCTTTTAACACCATCGTTAGAAAATCTACAAACAGCTGCAGAAGCTATAGAGAACGCTCAGAAAAATGGTTCGACCCTCATATGCTGCGCGCTGGGTTATTCCCGTAGCGCAACAGCCCTAGCGGCATGGTTATATATGTACGGACACGTCAGCAGTATTTCTGAAGCCATTCAACTTATACAAGAAAAACGCCCCGGAATACGGTTAAACGGACGTTCAATCGAACGACTGAACGAGCTTTCCTCTTTAGAGAAAACGGTAGAGAGAACAGTAGAGCGAACGGTATACGGAACAACACATCGTGACCGATAAAAGCGAAATCGCGAGTATCAACACATGTGTTGCGCTACTGAACCAGCACCATAAAATTCATCGCCTCACGTTGTGCATTACCGTCACAATGATTGCGTTCATGCTTTTTATGAGTGCTAGATTAGAAGTTTCTATCGCGATCATGAGCATCATCGCCATCATTCTTGGCGTTTTAGAGACTGTTATTGCCATTCGCGTAGGTTTCGATCAACAGCTATTGGAAAACCTGTCTGGAGATAGCCTTTCAGATACAACAATTCCCGCAAATCTCGAAGCCCTGGATAACGCGCTAAACCTATTGAAGCTCATGCCGTCAGAAAAATCCGGCAGAAGCCTCCCACCCCGCTTACTGGGTTGCATTCGGCTTCTCAAAAAACAAGCGTTACTGAGCGCGCTACAAATTCTCTCCATCCTTACGATCGCTGTAATAGTGATAACACGACAGGCCTAATCAGAATGTTCTTTTTTGACACCATTCCTAAAAACGCACTTATCGCCATGATATCCGTCATCGCGATATTGATCATAGCCACGCTGATTCAATATGTGGTCGCCAAAAAAAATCCAGACAAAGATCACACAGAACTGCACTTGCGAACAAAATCTTGGTGGTGGATCATTGGACTCCTCTTCCTTTTTCTCAGTATTGGTACTAACGCAGCTATTTTCTTCTTTGGCTTTATTAGCTTTCTCGCGCTAAAAGAGTTTCTTTCGATAGTCTCAACCCGCCAAACCGATCGCAATGTTATTTTCTGGGCTTATCTATGCATCCCCCTTCAATACTACTGGGTAGCGATTGGGTGGTACGGCATGTTTATTATTTTTATACCCGTATACATGTTTTTGTTTATCCCTATGCGGATGGTATTGAAAGGTGAAACAGACGGCTTTATTAAATCGGCTGGCGTTTTACATTGGTCTGTCATGCTCACGGTTTTTTCGATCAGCCACATCGCCTACTTACTCGTTTTACCCGAAAAGAACGCCTTATCCGGTGGTATTGGTTTAGTGCTCTACCTCTTATTTATGACGCAGTTTAATGACGTAAATCAATACGTCTGGGGGAAAGCCTTTGGCAAACATAAGATCATCCCGAAAGTCAGCCCCAACAAAACGTGGGAAGGCTTTCTCGGCGGCATGTTTACCATCACGCTAACCGCTGGCTTTGTGGCCCCATTCCTCACACCATTAACCATTACAGAGGGGTTTATCGCTGGCATCATTATCAGCGTAAGTGGCTTTATCGGTGATGTTGTATTGTCTTCCGTTAAGCGAGACCTTCAGATAAAAGACAGCGGTAATCTGATTCCAGGACATGGCGGCATTCTCGACAGAATGGATAGCCTAATCTATACAGCTCCTTTGTTTTTTCATTACATCTATTACCTTTATTACTAGGCAAAGCCATGAACCGGTTATTGAAAATACTTTTTGTAGGATTAATCGTTAAGCCAGTGGTGCTACTTCTGCTGGGTCTAAACGTGCGTCACTGGCAAAAACTGCCTAAAACAGGCCCCGCTATTCTTGCTGCCAACCATAATAGTCATTTAGATACGATGGTATTACTGAGCCTTTACCCGCTCTCTCAAGTTCATAAAATTCGACCAGTCGCGGCTGCAGACTACTTCCTATCAAACCCTATTATTGCTTGGTTTTCGTTAAATGTTATCGGCATCATTCCGTTGTCACGATCTGGAACGCTCAAAAAGGACATGTTCGATACCTGCCATGAAGCATTGGATAACGGGGATATTTTGGTGATTTTCCCCGAGGGATCACGGGGAGAACCAGAAAAGGCGAGCAAACTAAAGAAAGGCATCTACTACATCATCAAAGACCGACCCGATACCAAGATCATTCCAGTGGTTGCCCACGGATTAGGACGAGCACTGCCTCGCGGCGAGGCTCTATTCGTGCCGTTTAACTGTGATATCGTGGTGGGTGATGAGCTAACTTCTGTAGGCTCGTCACGAGAACTTGTCACTCAGATACAAAATAGCTATGACAAACTGCTGGACCAATGCCTAACCTACCGCAAAGAAACATAGAGCAAGAGAAGCTCGTACTATTACGAGTTGGAACTATCGCGTGATCTTTTCTTTCGTCTGCGTTACAAACAAAACAGCCTAAACCAAATCGATTTAAGCAATTTTGTCATTTATTGAAATAATTATTCGCACGCGGTGGCTTCGTAGTAAAGAATCAGGTTAATACGTTGATCAACTCCAGGATCAACATCAACATACTGTTCTCCACTATAAAAATCTATACATAGCGGGTCTGAATCATTCTCCAACCATGCACTCGCGGTGATATTGGCACCACCAACTAGGTCTTCAGGGAATTTCCACACAGAGCAACCACCTTCACACTCAAGTTCATGTTCAGCGTCAGGAGAATCGACTAAAGAGTATGTTATTGATTTAGTATCTACAGTCCCGCCACCCGAATTTAAAACCGATACAATCAAATTTTGTTCGTTCCTTATTTCAGAGTGACTTGAATCACCACCACAAGCACTAACAAAAACAACAAACAAAAGGATTCCAATTTTCATGATTAACACTCATTAATATCAACTGGGATCATATGAACATTTTATTTGTTCAATAATTTTGTACGATCAATTGATTTCAGATGAAAATTAAACTCTCATCTGACCCCACTTAAGTTTACAACCGATATCTATGAAACACTCCACGATAAAATTAGCTCAACCCTGAAAGAAAGTATTTCAAAATAAACATTGAAACAGACTTCAACAAGAATCTAGGCAGAACACGCTAATTCACCGCTATAAAAATAGAACAAACATAATAGCCACTAATTCCACATCGGAACCATCTTCACTATAATCACTATTTCGTCACCGCAATCACCAACAACTGATCTCTCCACGATTATTTAACATGAATACATTATTCGCACACACATAAACATACCGAGCCATAAGCCATTCCAGACCTGAAAATCATTTACAAGGCATTAATTTAACGTTCACTAGCGCACAAAACCGTCTAAATCATTATTAATTGGCATCATGATCACCTTACACGTAATAAAAAGTCGCTATACTCCACAATCACATTTTGGGGAGGGATGATTATGAGTGTGGTATTAGTTGTGGATTCTGCATGTGATTTACCAACAGCATATTTAAAGGCAAACAATATTAAGATTTTGCCTATCAACATCAAGGTAAATGGAACATTGTATCTTGATGATAAAAATGAAGGACGACTCAAAGCCTTCTACGATAAAAACCTACTGACCGATAAAAATGATGCAGAAACGGCTCCGTACAGTTCGGATCAGATTCTCGATTTTATTTTGACAAACCTGGCGACCACGTACGACTACGTTATTATTCAGACTGTGGGCAGCGCCAGCAGTGAGATTTATAACAACACCATGGATGCGAGCCACGAAGTATCGTCCAAATACCCTGAAATACGCAAAATTGCCAAAAGACCCGGTAAGTTCAGTGTCCGCGTGATCGACACGGGAACAGCCTTCACCGGCCAGGCGCTTTTCGCCATGTATACCATTGACCTTATTAGAAAGCGTATTTCAAAAGGTCAACTGCAAATTAAAATGCGGGACATAAAACCCCTAATATGGACCTACGGCATTCCAAAAGATGTGGGTTATGTGCGCGAGAGAGCATCAAAACGCGGCACCAAGAGTGTTAGTGCGTTTGGCGCATTTATCGGTAAAACGCTCGATATTAACCCCATTATTTGCGTACGCGACAATCAAAACTATGTGGCCGCGAAAATCAGGGGAAGACAAAATGCTATCGACCATCTATTTAATTATGCGATAGAAAGTATTGCGGATGGCTCACTGATATATCCCTTTATTGCTGTCTCATTTGCAGGAGAATTATCAGAACTAGAAGACATGAGCGGCTTTCAGCGTTTAAGGTCTGCGGCTAAGGTTAATCGAGTAAAGCTCTCTCATACCACCATGAACCTCTCAGGCGGCCTCCTTTTTGGACCGGAAAGCGTGGTCCTGTCGCTTTTTACTTATACGGACGCGATCGAACAATCGATAAAAGGGACATAAAATCACATTGATCTCACAACAAAAAGAACAAACAAGCTCCCGAAACAAATAAGGCCCTGAAAAATAACGTTCAGGGCCTTGATTCAGATTTTCTATAAGGAGTTACTATAAGGGGTTTCTATTTGAGATACGTGTTCATAACGTGCTCACAGTAGAATCAAGTTGAAAAGGCTCATCGCGAGCCCTTCAAACAGAGACTTGTAAACCGTCACACTAAACCTCTCGTCCAAAAACCCTCTACTTTTCTCCTACTTCGCCTTCGCTATATTACTCGGCTCAGATATTTTGAAAATTAACGTCATGCGATTCGACTCGCCAATTTCTTCGTACGTTTTTTTCAAGTCATCGTTATCTTTACTGGTATAAAATGTTGGAGGTAAACGCCAAACAATATCCGCGTCTCCTGGTACGTCTTTAGCATTTTGATTGATGCTCGACTCATTAACCAACTCGAAACCCGCCTCAGCGAAAAATTTCACCACAGAAGATTTTTTCAAGTAGCCTTTGGAGCCATCGGCCCATTCGTCACTCTTGTCTTCAGATACTTCGTGCTGAACAACGCATACAAAACCATCAGACTTAAGAATTCGCTTAGTTTCAGCAAGAGCGTCTTTCAAAAAAGCATTGTCGGCATCAAAGCGCTTTAAGTTATGAAGTGCTCGAATAAACAGTACCCGGTCAACCGACTCCACAAGCCCTTCAGGCTGCTCACCAAAAGCGTAAGCTGCGGTAGTCGCCCCAGCTTCGATTCCCCACTCTTTGGCCTCAACCAACCAATCACTCGACCAGGTTTTGCGCTTATCGACAAAGGCGTCATCGGTAAAGGAAAACAGTGGCCACATATCAATATCGTAATCAATGCCAACCAACTTTCCGCTTTCACCCAACACCGGCAGTAGAATTTTGCTGTACCAACCACCGCCAGGTAGAACTTCGGCCACAGTTTGAGACGCCTGAACATCACAGAATGACAAGGTTTCTAGAGGATGACGAAACGGATAACGGACCTTAACCTCTTCAGCTTGGGAGTCGAGTATGTCCGAGATAGTCGGTACAGTAAGTACTTGTTCTGTACTCTGCTCCACAGCTACATCGTTAACAGGTTCCTGAGTGGTCGATACTTCCGTTTTTGTTTGATCGCACGACGCGAGTACGAACAGAGAGAGTAGTAAGGCAAATCGCATAGGGTCTTTCCTTTTCGTTGAATGTATTGGGTGGACAAAACTAGAGTGAAGATATCACTCTATCTCCTAGCTTTACTAGATACGAGGCCTTGCTTTTTAGCTTTTTGTGATAAGTTTACGCAACCAGAGCCCACTCAAAAATAAGTTGTAGCGAAAGCCCTTATGAAATGTCAGATTGACGCCTCGCGATACGGGCGCCAGTTCATCCCAGGTAAAGACATAGGGAGACACTTGCCGCGATCATTTATTAACCACTCCAGCCTATTAAACCAGCGTCTCCCACTTTATATCCCAGCGCGTATATTGTATTTACATTCTACATCCATCGATTCTCGTCTTTGTCGGCTTAGCGTTGGCAGACTCGTCACTTCTGGTGGCTGGTAAATTTATGATAAACGGGGTGCTAAGTTCAGCTTTATGCTTAGCCGTTGCCAGCGTAGTTTTAAAATTACCGTATGCTAAGAGGTTTTTGTATCACTAAAAACCCACTTCCCCGCTTCATCTTTGTACTTGTATATTGTGTCGGCAGACACATTCGAAAACACACCTACAACTAAAACAAACAGACTGATTTTAATATCCATAACGACTTAAGCTTCTCCTCAGTTTTCAAACTCTCAA
This sequence comes from Agarilytica sp., assembly GCA_033852165.1. Taxonomy (GTDB): domain Bacteria; phylum Pseudomonadota; class Gammaproteobacteria; order Pseudomonadales; family Cellvibrionaceae; genus Agarilytica. The sequence continues at coordinate 45,049 of JAWSUZ010000041.1, forward strand.
CAAGATCCCGCCCTCAAGAGCTACGTACAGGGGGAAGGTACAGCGGCAGCGCAAGGCGCTCACCCTACTTGACTAGGACTTCACTATCCATTCAAAACAGCTCTCGATAACACAAAATAGACAGAGTTAAACACGGCACATTATGTCCAGCACCCCGCAAATAGCGAAGCATACCCTGCTTGTCTATACTGGACTTGAGATATTGCGTACAAGACATGCCCATATGCCCGCCGTAGATACCAAAGTTATCGATTATTTACTCAAACAGAGCCGAGCCTCCAAAAGCTCGATGATGTTCCTGTGGGTGTTGTTAATGACCCCTATCCTAGCTGTAGAACCGGGGTCTCCATTTGTTTGGATCAATGCAGGCGTAATGCTTGCCTACGATATGATTTCACTATATTACCGTCGACGCCCCGGTGATTTTTATGAAGATAAGTCCCGCAAGGCCATGAAAGTTTTCATCATTTTATCTTTAAGTTACGCCGTCTACTGGGGCGCGGTGATCGCCTACATTCTCAGCCAGCCCGATTACGAATCCGTGTACTTTTCTGCAGCACTCGTATTAGCTTTTTCTACCGTCGGCGGGTTTATGATTTGGCTAATGAATGAAAAGGCCGGCAAGCTGTATTTGTGCCTTTTATTTACGCCAACACTATTTATATTAGCGTTTGAAGGCTCGTTAAGTTCTTTCTTTGCTGCATTATTTGTTCTCGCCTGCCTCTCCCAATTAATCTCCCAAGGCAATATACGTGCGAAGTATTTGATTGAGATGCTAGCCAGCCAAGTTGAATCTGAAGAAGAAGCCGTTCACTATAAAGAAATCAGTCTTAAAGACTCCCTCACAGACCTTCATAACAGGCGCTATTTCGATCGCTATTACCTTCGCATGTATGAAGAGGCTGGACAGAAGAAAGACAGCATATCCCTTCTGGTCTGTGATATTGATTACTTTAAAAAAATCAACGATCAATACGGTCACGATGCCGGTGACACCTGCCTTATTCATGCCGCTAAACTGATTAAACAGGAAGTTCGGACACCAACAGATGTGTTATGCCGCTACGGTGGCGAAGAATTTGTAGTGATCCTCAAGGGAGCCGGTGTACAAGCCACAATTGCCGTTGCAGAGCGTATATGCCAAGCGTTTCGAGATTCACCCGTTTGGCATAAAGAACACGAATTACAAATGACCATCAGCATTGGCGGCGCAACAGGAACTGGCGGAGAGTTATCTCCAGAAGATTTTTTTACTGTCGCAGACCAAGCCTTATATGAAGCTAAAAATGCCGGAAGAGACCGACATAACCTACATTTCTTGCATTAATCGAGCATTACCACAAAAATATATCCGCAGCCTCCCCCTCCCCACCCGGCAAACCATCGGCCCCCAAACTGTATATGTCATAACGATGATCCTCCCTTGGGCTTTCGTAGGCACAAGAGTTTTTCCATGGATCTACCAGCAAACGCTATAAGTACCCATCAGCCCTCCAACTCTTGAGTTCCGGTGGCGAACTCAGCTTCTCCACCAAGGCTTCCAGCCCTTGCTCCGTAGTCGGGTAAGCCGAGCTATCCAAGCGGACCATTTTTAACGCGACTTCAATACTCGACAAATCGGATCGAACGTTTTTTTGCTGACTGTCTTCCAATGAACTCAGCACATTTGGGGCAATAACAGCTGCGAGCAAGCCAATAATCACAACCATAATTTCAATTAGGGTAAAAGCTATTTCCAAAACCTTCATTAAACGCTCCCACCAAACCATTGTAATATTCGTTTTGAACAGCAACAGACTAAACCTAAAATGTGTAAACACAGGGTTCAAAATGCGAAAGAAATAAGGTCATGATTTAAAAAATTTTAATCATCCCCATAAACAGCAACTATGAATTACTGTGTTAAGATCCTTTTACACAAAAAACTTCTACAGCCCTAATTAAGAACGGTAGAAATGTTATACAAGCTGTAACGGATTAGACAATGGGATTATTTTTTCAACTTATCGTTTTGGCTGCACTCTGGGGTGCATCGTTCTTATTTATGCGCGTCAGCAGCGCCGAATTCGGCGTTATCCCACTAATTTTTGTCCGCGCAGCATTCGCTTCTATCGTCCTACTCCCCTTCGTTATTTATTCGAAAAACCACAAAGCTCTCTTAGAAAATTGGGCAATATTTTTCTTTGTTGGCCTCGTGAGCACTGCCCTACCGTATAGTTTTTTCGCCTACACATCCCTTTACATACCCGCGGGTTCAACCTCCATATTGAATGCAACAACACCATTTTTTACGGCCATTATTGCCTTTATATGGGTTCGTGAGCAGCCTACTAAAATGGGAATCGCCGGGTTATGCATCGGATTTTCCGGCGTATATGTATTGTCAGTAAAGGGCAGCGATATCAGCTTATCCGACAGTTTACTACCAATCGCATCCGCCTTAATGGCAACATTACTGTACGCCTATTCGAGTACGTTTATAAAATTAAAGTTATCGCATTTACCCGCTTTAACGGTCGCGGCAGGCAGCCAACTATATGCCGGCATAATACTACTCCCCCTAGCCCTCCTATACTGGCCAGAAACTTCACCCAGTGTCGACGCCTGGATGAGCATAATCGCCATGGCCGTATTTTCAACAGCTCTTGCGCTAATCCTGTTTTTCCGCCTGCTGCAAACCGTTGGCGTTACCAAAACTATTTCCGTCACGTATCTAATTCCGCTATTTGGTGTTTTATGGGGGTATTTATTTTTAGATGAAACAATAAGTTTTGAAATGCTGTCTGGCGGTGCTTTGATTTTGTTGGGAGTAAGCTTCACAACTGGCCTGTTCCGTAGACTAAAGCCATCGACGTAAACACATCCCTTAAGGCAACCATAGTATTCAAGTTTCGGAATCCGTCCTCAAACTCGAGCCACAGAAATCAGGTGCTACTTCTCGCTCCTCATCCTCACACTCCGCCCGGAAGTGCATACTCGTCTACCTCCACTGCACAAGCCGCCGGCTCTAAGGATAGAATCTGTGCATGTACATGCATCCACGACTTGAGACAATAACGCGATACGAGAATATACCGGCAGACCCTCTTGGGATATCTGTGCCGGTTTTCCGCCGTCGTCCCACACTTATACAGAAATCACATAGGAAACAGCAACCAATAGAATTAGTTATAAATTTTCCGTTTGTTATGTTTTTTTATTTGAGACAACCCTGCTTATCCCCAAGAATTATAAAAACAGGGAGTTTATGCGTTTTTCGTAATTAACGAACACAGTAAAATCTCATTTTTATTACATTTTGTCGTCAGCCAGCATGGCGGATAATAATATTTGCAATGTCACTTCGCATCTGTCACATTTATTAACATGTAGTCTAGTCACAAAATAATTAATAAAAGTAATCAAGTCACCCACTTAACATTAAAGGCATATATGCATGTTGCCCTACAATGTTGTCTCTTACATATGGATCAACATCAGCCAGTTTAAATTGAGCAGACAGAGTCACCCTCAATTTAAAAAGCATAGAAAACTCTTCTTTTTCTCACGGCTATCTGCTTATGAAAACATGCACAACAATCAAGGGCGAGCACAACGTATAAGGCTTACACGCTTGTACATGGCTATAGCCACCTATTGCATGATCGTTTTAATCACCTGCCTCATCTCAGAACTGAGCTACTGGCGAATGCCTTATTGGGCGATGGCTGTTTTTATCAGTTACGGCATCATAGGCAATACATTATTTTTTATTTTAATACGAAGTGGATTAAACTTACGGTTTAAAGACCCCAGCTTAACCCTACAACAACTGGTTTTTGCTTCTTTCGGGGGCCTGCTACCAATCTATTACTTTCACGATGCTCGCGTGCTCTGCCAACTTTGCTATTTGCCCGCATTTAGCTTCGGAATGCTTCGGCTCAATTTAAAGCAGTACCTCATTGTTGTGGCAGTAATGATGACCACTTACTGCACGGCAGTCCTTATGGATTTCAATTCGGGGAGAACGGACTTCTCAGTCAAAATCGAACTTTTTCAAATCACTGTTTTCTTTATAATTTTACTGTGGTTTGCATTCTTTGGAGACTTCGTATCCTCTGTTCGTAATCGTTTAAGAAAAAAATACAAGGAACTAAAAATTGCGCGTGAAATAATTGAGAAACAAGCACAAACCGACGAGCTCACCCAACTCTATAACCGTCGCCATGCGCGGGAAGTTATGAAGGATCAAAAACAACGAGCAGACAATGGATTACACCATTTCAGTATTGCCATGATCGACTTGGATCATTTTAAATTAGTGAATGACCAATTTGGCCACGAAATTGGTGACGAAGTACTGAGACAATTCAGTGCATTGTGTGAAAAGTCATTACGTTCAGGGGATCAGTTCGCCTCACTGGGATCGACACTCGCTCGCTACGGTGGCGAAGAGTTTATAATCATACTGCCATCCACAAATTCAGAACAAACACTCGCGTGTATAAATCGCATTCGAAAGGCGATAAAAGACATATCCATTCCCGGCATCAACAGTAAAGTCACCTTCTCTGCCGGCGTCGCGCAACACCAGAAAGGCGAAGCCGTTGACTCATTGATTAAACGGACAGACCAGGCCCTATACAAAGCCAAATCTGAGGGACGTGATCGGGTATCGGTTTCTATATGGGCACTGACTAGCCCATCATAATCGTCCCAGCCGGGCACTTCTGCCGCATCAATTCCACAAAATACGCCATATACACGTACGGCTTATCACTACTAAACTTCGCATACCACACACGGTTAGCCAATGGACTGGGGATTTTAATCCCCACCACACGGCCACTCTCAATATGTTTATGCGCATTCCAGCGAGACATAACCCCTATCCCCAAACCCGCTGCAACCCACTCGAAAATGGCTTCAGTCAATTGGAAACTGGTTACAGCTCCCGGCGTATAATCACTGCCAGAAAAGAGCAATTCCGTAATACGGGCTTCAGCGCCATTATACAAAATCAGATTTTGCTTGTGCAACCGCTTAGGCGTAGCATTTTTAGCACACGCCAAGGGGTGACTATTGGATACCACCACGACCAAATCATCCTCAAACAAGCCCAGAGGCGACTTTTGATAGCAACGCTTATGATAGTCCCGCTTAGGCATATTCAAAATACCCAAATCGATCTCACCCATTGCAAGCCCCCTGTGTCAGGCTAGTTGCCACCCCTCATAATTAATCAATATTGTACGGGGGGCTGACGAGGAAAAAATGAAAAGTTTTTCACCAG
>JAWSUZ010000118.1:0-896 GCA_033852165.1 Agarilytica sp.
AGCGTCCATCTCATCAGCCACAGGCAATCAGATAACATCTCTTTTATTGGAGTTTAATATCAGAGTGTCAGGACGAAATGGCGGTTTGAAGGGTGCAGTTGAATCCACGCTGGAAGATGCTGAAAACGGGTTATCATGTGAATTTAGGGTAGCGTTAGATGCAGCCTGGCATCAATATCTCTCCATCGTACAATCCATCAAAACTTATGATGACTGTTTGGGGAAATCTATGGAAATACATTCTGAGTGTACAAAGCTACTCAAACTTGAAGGTGTGGGTACATTAAATGCGATTAATTTATACATTGCATTAGGTTGTGCTGAGTTAGGCGTATTTGAAAAAGGAAAGGATGCATCAGCCTGCATTGGCTTAACGCCGATTCAATATTCCTCTGGAGGAAAAACCAAACTCGGTTCCATAGGTAAATATGTGAAAAACAGTGTCTTGCGCAGCCAGCTAATTACAGGGGCAATGTCCGCTGTAAACCATGCTACAAATAGAGAAGCTAGAACGACTAAAGACCTATGGATACAATCCATGGTGGAACGGCGAGGGAAAAAATGTACGGCTGTTGCATTAGCCAACAAAACGGTAAGAACGGCCTATGCCATGCTTACTCAAAATACAGAATATAAAGCCGAATTAATCTAGGTTTTAACCAGCGTTCAATCAATAAAAATGCACAATCGAAGATAAAAATCAGCCCGTTAATGCAGTCGACAACATAGAGCCTTGAGCTCGTAGGCTAGATTTGCTAACGGGTTCGCGTAAATATCGAAGAGCCTGGGTTCGCTACTCAATTAGAGCTCGTACATAAGTTCGCATTTATTTCTTTTATTGGATTTTTGTTGTTGACACGGGGGAGTCCACATAAGTTGTCACCCCTCATAATTAA
>JAWSUZ010000042.1:0-16926 GCA_033852165.1 Agarilytica sp.
TTTGGATTTGGTGGGTTAAATTAAAAATAAAGGGGTCAAGCCAATTATATAAAGATAAAAAACCTGATCTTTAAGAAAATGAGTCACATATGGTCCGCCCCTTATTACAAGATAAAATTATTCACGAAGGAAAATATTGCTTCCATGTATCGGCGTTTTTCAAGCTAGTTGTCTACGCAACTCGTTTATAATAGCTTGCTGTTTATTCTAATGCTATGCCAGCGCTGGCTTGATAGCAAGCCAGTATAGGCTCCATATATTTGACACTTCTCTAGCCGTGAGGCGTAGGTTTTCCTGCTATGTATCTCAGGATGTAAGAATAAAACTATTGCAGAGTATGTGAATATAAAATCCAACGGTGTCTTAAAAATATGGGCAAACATCTAATGTAAGTGTGGTGCTGACAATGTTATACGTGCAGTGGCTCATTCAATAAAAAATAAGATCGTAATATATAGAATATGACGAAGAAAAAGGTGAAAAGGTAGTGGTAAATGATTTGTGGATTTGATTTTAATCTGGATACAGCGGTTATGGATTGCCGACAATGGTTAGCCTCTGATTCCGGTGTGGAGATTGAGTATATCGAAACGCAGCGAGCGTCTCTAGAGAATATACTTCGTCTAGATACTTCTCTTACGGAGAGCCAACAAACCACGATAAAGCGGGTAGAGAAAATGCTATACGAACACCTTGTGGCCAACGGCGCGGTAAGTTCGCCTGTTTTGCGAGACGATGCCCAAGGTGGGGATTTACTGCATCTCCCCTTAGATAATACCGACCTCGCTGCAGGGTAACGATCAGTGGGGTCAGGCTCGATTGAAAGCTAAATGAGTTTGGAGGATAAGGGGGCAGGCCAATTATATAAAGATCAAAACCCTGATCTGCAAGAAAAGGCATAGCTGCGACAGGCCGTGCGCCGAGATAAATCGGTAGAAGAGCAGAGGTGAAAGCCCTCTGCTCGGCAAGGTCTAGCCAATCGCCGAGGCTCCGAGTCATGGGCCGTTACTCGGGATATATACATGACAGGCACTCTTGCTCTCGTTAAGATTTCTCAATTCAAGTCGCGTGTTCCAACCTAAAAAACAGTAATTAGGCTGCCCGCCCTCCGTTGATTCACTCGAAGAGTGACAATACCTTGCCCCTATTGATGAAAAATTGCGGACAAAAATTCTTCATCATCTTGCGCGAGGCCTCGATAGTACCTCGCTTCCAAATAAGGCTTTAGTTTTTTAAGGCTACTGACGTTTTTGACAAACTGGCGTGATTGAATTTGGCCGTCGTTAATGTCATTAATATGCGCATTAATTTTCGAAGAAATTATTTTTTCCGAGCGGCCATAGAACAAGTCAACGATTACTGCCGTGTCATGATCTTGCTGGGTCATCTCTTGACGTTCCGCGTCTAGCTTGCTTATTTGTATTTTCAGTAATTGGATGATATTACCCAATTCATGATCTTCGAGTTCGATGGGAACATCGTTGACGAATTCGCGGTGCATCTGGAATATGGTGACAATGTCTTGTGATTCTCGTGCCGCGATTAATTTACTCATGAGGTGATGCTTCTCTTCCTTTTTCGTGTCGTCAGATTCTAGGTCCGGGTGCAGGACTTTTGCAACGCGACGAAACATCGTGCGAATGGAGGACGATTTTAGAAGGCGTTGGGCGTCTTTGTCTTGCTTTTCTGATGCTGCTTTTTCAGCCTGAAAATCATCCCACTCTTGCTCTGAAAAATTCTGTTTAAAAAAGTTTTCAAAGTCTGAGTCGTCGTTATTTTCCTCACCATTCTCTTCCTTATTATTACCCTGACTCCATTCATCCTGCTCATCGGAAAAATCTTCCTGGTTAAAGCCTTCCCTGTCTTGCGCTTCGAGGTCATCGTTGAGTTCATCTGAGTCTCCTGCAAAATGCTGGTGTAGGAGTGCCCTGAAATCGTCGGCAATTTGCGTTTTGGCCTGGTGGTCGTAGCGGGGGTGGGATAGTAAGGCTTCGATATTCTCGCTGATCCATTCGGCCAGAGTGCAGCGCTGCCATTCAGTCAGAGATTTGCGTTTAAAGAAGTCCATAAGTTTGCGGGTTTCGGCATAGCTTTGATCGTTGAAGGCTTGTTCGCTGGGGAGCACTTCTTTTTCGTAGCGCGCTTTTAGCTTATCCAGGCTCTTTTGGAACGTGGCGTTGCGTTTTATGTTTTTTTGTACGCGCTGCCAAAGGTTCTCGAACTGGTCCATTAGCTTGGACTTCTTGCTTGTTTTGGGCTTCTTTTTGGCGGGAGTGGTTTTAATGCTAACGAGGTTCATAAGGGGGGCTGGCTCAAGCTTGTGTAATCTATGTTCTCAAATGTATAGGCCAGAAGCTGATAAGCACTGACCAAAATCCGTGGCGGAGTTTACGCGAAAGGCCCATGTGAATAGTAGATATTCTCTTCATTATGGATAAAAACATGAGGCAATGACGGCAAGGGTAATGGTTTATGGGCTACGGGCTACGGGCTACAAATAAACGGAACAGGCATGTTAGTGCCATTTCTTTTTAATTAGTAAATGACATCTACTCGTTCCGAGTAACAGCTATCCCTTATCAGCGCACTGAAGGTAGAAAAATAGAAAACGTTTTGCGAGATTAAATGCGCGAAGAGGGACAGCGATCAGCGTCTACAAGATACTGTCGGTTATTCAGTCGATACGTTGCTGGATACCCTAAAATCGTAACCAGTCCACACTGAGATCTACGTATTTTTAGATGCCCTGGGGGAGACGGCCCCCTCCTATTTTTTATGCTTTTTACGCATAATCAAAGCGTGATTTTTGTCTTTAGGGCATTAAGTAAGCCCAGTCACAGCGCGGCATTACTAGTCTATCCCCGTCGCTGGCCCCGGCCTTTTTACACTTTAGTTATAAAGCCCCCCGATCTATTCGATAATAGTTCATGCATATCGGTTATATAGAATTGGCCTTTTATCGATATTATCGTTTAAATCGATATTTCTATACCGAAATTCACACTTTTTCGTATAAAACCTACGATTCCTTATGCTTTTTAGATTCATTAAGAATTGATACGCGTCAAATCCTCCCAAAACCTGCGTAAACCCGTCCTGCATAGTAGATATGCGGAAAATTGTCTATCGATAATTAGTCTCGTGGCGCCAGAATCACCTGATAAACTTAATTTTGTGAGATGTTTGAGAAGTACGTCACATTTACTTAAAGCGCTAACAAATACTAAAAACAAATTGATGCTTGGTTTCACTTGATTCATCTAACCGAGCTGACTTACCCCCCTTAGAGGCTTGATGATTATGTTGTTTATAAACCCCCTTACTAAGTTACGTCAGACGATATTCGCATGTATTGCAGTTGGTGCCTTCGCTGCTTTACCTGCGCACTCTCAAACGGTTACTGGCACTGGAGCTGTGAGCAGCTTCACTTACAATGGAACTAGAGCTCGCGACTATAAGGTTTACCTTCCCCAGTCGTACACGGGTACTGAAGCGGTTCCCATGATTTTTGCTTTACACGGTTGCGCGATGGATCACACCGACGCACTTAACCTTTGGAACTTCGATTTAATTGCCGACCAAAACAACGTCATTATTGTTTTCCCTTTTGTCACTAGCTTTACTGAAACACGCAGCGAAAATTGCTGGGGCTATTGGTTTGATAAGCACGTTCAAGAAGGCCAGGGCGGTGAGGTTGATGACCTTTACGGCATGGGCGTTGAAGTCGAGTCTATGTATAACATTGATCCCGATCGTCGTTATATCACGGGTATTTCCAGCGGTGGCGGTATGACAGTAGCGGCGGGTATTGCTTACAACGATTACTGGGCAGCCATGGCGCCTGTTGAAGCTCCTGCTTATGGCGACGGTTCTAATTCTGTCTTGATGGATTCGTTTGAGTCTTTACAATTTCACGTGGATAAAATTAACGCGGAACTAAACGATCCCCATAAAGTACCGACTTTGGTTGTGCATTCTACCAATGATACGACTGTGATGATTCGCGGCGGTGAGTTGATTCGCGATTCACAATTAACTGTATGGGGCTCTGACCTTACTGCAGACGGCACAGAAGATTGTACGGCTGAAGGTATTAACTGCACACTGACCACTTACAATGATGCCGACGGTAACCCTCTTGTTAAAACCATGTTCTACGACGGTGTAGACGGCCACACAGCCTCTTTGGGTAAAGGTCACCACTGGGTAGGCGATGACGGTGCCAGCACTTTATGGGCAGAAGACCAAGGCCCCAGCGCGTCACAACATATCTGGGCTTTTTTCGAGACTGTTACCTTTGCCGGTTTCGACTCATGTGAAGACCCCAACGATACTACTGCTCCTGCAGCACCTTCTGGTCTAGCGGCGTTCGATATTCATGATAAGTACGCTTCAATGAGCCTTAGCGGCAGCAACTCAGAAGCGGACTTTAAACGCTACGCGATTTACCACGCAAACGGTGCTTCAGCGGGTTACTCTTCATCAGCGAACATTAGCCTTTCTGGCCTGAGCCCAGAGACTTTTTACAGCCTTAACGTAACAGCGGTTGATAATTGTGGTAACGAATCAGCGGCATCTAACACTGTTAGCTTCACCACTGGTGCACTTGAATATATCGCGCCAAGCGCAAGTGCTAGCGCAACTGGCCACTACAATGCCGGTCGTCTAGATACTACCGCTTACCTGGCTATGGGCAACAAGTACGGCTTTATCGATGCCTTCACCATGTGGCAGTTGCAAGATGGCACTTGGACTGACGTTGATCAAAACGAAACTCCTGCTCCGACTCCAACGCCAACTGCGACTCCTACAGCGACGCCAACTCCTACAGCGACGCCAACTCCTACAGCGACGCCAACTCCTACACCAACTCCTACACCAACGGCTACGCCAACTCCGACTCCAACACCTACTCCAACACCCACGCCTGCACCGTGTAGCGACTTTACGGCTAGTAACTACGCCCATGTGGTGGCGGGTCGCGCAATAACAAACTTCATATACACCTACGCTTCAGGCTCTGGCGAAAATATGGGGCTTTACAATACTTTTGCCACCACTACTCTCGCTGAAACTTCTGCCGGTTACTTCGAGATTGGCAGCTGTCCTTAAGTGACTTAAACCATAAAACAACGCGGCACTGGCCGCGTTAATCTTTCGATAAAATCCTCGCTAAAGGCGAGGATTTTTGGTTTGAGAAGGAGAATAAATATAGGGGCGTATCAACACCGTTAGGAAAATATAAACAACAAATGAAATCTCAATAATTAATCACGGGGTGACCCTCTGATTACGATTTTTAGCGTAATAGTAAAAAAGGAGTCTATAGTTAACTCGACACTCAATGGTGTTACAAAACAATATACTCACCACCACATATAACCATTCGATCCTTCGAAACGCCGCACGCTGTCACCTTTTAGTTTAAGAGAAAAAGATGCCAAAACGCTCCGAAAGTAAATAGTGGTGTTAGAGGTTCATGGAAAAACAACTCATAAGGAGGCTCTATGACAGTAGAGACTCAAATTTCATCGTGTGCAATATGCGGCCAAGAAACATCCCATTTATTTACCGCGCCATGTGACTGTAAAAAACCTACGAACACTGTAGCTTATGGTGTTCACTGGTGCTTTACGTGCTGTTATGGCGAGGTTTGGAAAAGACCAACGAAAGAAGAGGTCGCTGGTTTTTACGACCTTGATGGGTATTACACTCACTCAAGAAATATAATTGATTATACATACCAAAATGCCGAAAATTATTTCCTCGATCGATTACGAGCGCATCTAGCTTGGCATCTTGACTCAGGTAAAGAGGTGTCACCCAACGAAGCTAGCGCATTGTTGAAAGGTGATTCTCTTAGGATGCTTGAAATAGGATGTGGAAATGGCTCATGCTTATCCAAATTTAATGATGCAGGTTTTTCTGTTGTCGGAGTTGAACCTGACGCAGAGGCAAGGGAAACTGTTGGGAAGGCTGGCCTAACTGTTTACGAAGGTACTGCAGAAGAATTACCAGAAGCGATATTGGATAGTAAATTTGATGTTGTGCTTATGTCCCACGTTCTAGAACATTGCCTCGATATAAACGCTGCGGTTTCGAATGTTAGACGCGTTCTAAAAAGCGGAGGGGTTTTTATCGTTGAAACACCAAACTGTGGTGCTCAAGGCTTCAAAGATCAAAAGGCAGAATGGCCTTGGTCAGATATTCCTAGGCATCTTAACTTTTTCACGCCTTTAAGCTTATCTTCAATTCTATCTAAGCACGGGTTTCATATCATCACGAAAAACTATTCAGGATTTTTTAGGCAATTTACCAATAGTTGGTTAACGACGGAAGAAGAAATATGGCAATCCTTTCAGAGAAGCGCAGAACAAAAAACAAAAAAACCTAACTTTAAGTTACGAGCCTGGGGGTTGTTACTTAAATCCCTATTTTACCCAAAATCAGCTAAATATGATTCCGTTCGTATCATTGCAAAAAATATTTAGTAAGGGTTTTCGGCTAATAGGGTATATATGGAGTCCGTTTAAAGCCTAGCGTCTGTGCTTCAGGCTGTACCTTATCTTTTTCTCCTGCAAGGCCTTTAAATCGTCTTTCGAATTTTGTGGCTAAAGTTATCCCAGATTCAGGCTCGATATCCAAACTGTCTCTAATCGGCGGAAGTTCGTTACGAATACTTCCGCGTTTTCCTTCTCGATGGAGGTGAAAATATCTGAAGGAACTATTTTTATATAAAAGGGGAATAAGTAGAAGAAAAAAATTAGAAATCGCGTATTAAAAATACTGATAAATAAGCTGCCAGCGCTGCGCCGACGATAATAAATAAAAGCAAATTATTGATTATGTTTTAAACTCTGAAGTGCCCGTTGTTTTTTTCTAATTATTTTTTGAAAATAGGCCGATAGAGAATGGACAAATCAGACACTGACGATATTGGTGGATACGGTATTGCAATTGTTGGCATGGCGAATCGTTTTCCCGGTGCGAAAACCCCCGATGAGTTTTGGCATAATCTCGAAAATGGTGTTGAGTCGGTAAAGTTCTATACGGAAGAGCAAATGGCCGCTGCAGGTGTGACACCTGATTTGTTGAAAAATCCGAACTATGTTAAAGCGGGCGCCCATCTCGATAAATTTGATTACTTTGATCCTGACTTTTTTGGTTTCAGCCCGAAAGAAGCCGGTATTCTCGATCCACAACATCGTCAGTTTTATGAGTGCTGTTGGGAAGCGTTAGAACGCTCAGGTCATCCTCCATCTAAATTTGACGGTGCGATCGGTTTGTATGCGGGTTCGGGCATGGCCGCGTACCTCGCGCGAAACCTTATGACCAACAAAGAGTTGGTGAATTCCGTCGGTATGTTTTTACTGCGCCACACAGGGAATGATAAAGATTTTTTGGCAACGCGTGTTTCGTATTGTTTTAATTTAAAAGGGCCGAGTATCAACGTGCAGACGGCCTGTTCGACATCTTCTGTGGCGACTCATTTGGCGTGTCAGTCACTCTTGAGTGAAGAGTGCGATATGGCGATTGCCGGGGGGGTCACCCTAGAGATTCCTCACAACCAAGGTTACCTCTACCGAGAAAACGAAGTGCTGTCTCCAGACGGTCATTGCCGAGCCTTTGATCACCGTGCTAAAGGTACGATTTTTGGTCACGGTGCCGGCGCCATTGTCTTGCGCCGCTTGGACGATGCGATCGCCGATGGTGATCACATTCACGCAGTCATTATTGGTTCTGCAGTGAATAATGATGGCTCAGGTAAAGTGGGCTACCTTGCACCTTCAGTAGAAGGGCAAGCGGAAGCCGTCACTGAAGCTCTAGAAATTGCCGATGTGGATTCCGATACTATCGGTTATGTGGAATGCCATGGTACGGGTACGCCAGTGGGGGATCCGATCGAAGTTGCTTCTCTGACCGCGGCTTTTAATGAAACAACTGACCGCAAAGGTTTCTGTGGGTTGGGGTCGGTAAAGACCAATATTGGTCACCTGGATACGGCAGCAGGCGTGGCCGGAATAATGAAAGCGGCCTTGTCGCTAGAAAATAAAAAGATTCCACCCACCCTCAACTATGAATCTCCTAATCCGTCTATCGACTTTGCGCGCTCCCCCTTCTATATCAACGATAAATTGAAAGAGTGGAAGCGTGGAGAAACGCCGCGCCGTGCCGCGACAAACTCTCTCGGTGTGGGCGGTACCAACGCTTTTTTGATCTTGGAAGAAGGGCCTGAGCTTGAAGAGTCGGGGCCGTATGGACGAACGAATCACTTACTGACATTTTCGGCTAAGAGCCGCAAATCACTTGATGGTTACGGTGAAAAGCTCTGTCAGTTTCTTGCTGATAGCCCGGATATATCCATGGCCGATGTTGCATACACTTTGTTTGAGGGGCGTGCCGATTTTGAGCATCGTCGTGTCTTAGCGGTACGTGACCGAGAAGAAGCGATCGCTGTATTGAAGGGGAACGATCGGCGCCGGGTCTATACTCATTCCGCCGATGACAGCGACAAAACGGTGGTTTTTATGTTTCCCGGCGGTGGTGCTCAATACCCCGATATGGGGTTGGGACTTTATGAATCAGAGGAAGTATTTAGAAAACACATGGATGAAGGCTTCAAAATTTTTAAAGAGAAAACTGATCTCGATTACAAAAAATTCTTGTTTGTCGGAAACCAAAATGTAGAAGACGTAAAACTTGGATTGCAAAAAATCACTGTGCAATTGCCTCTTATTTTCCTTGTGGAATACGCTTTGGCTAAACAGTGGATGTCTATGGGCTTGGTGCCAAAAGCCCTCATCGGCCACAGTATGGGTGAATACACGGCCGCGTGTTTGGCGGGTGTATTTAGTTTTCACGATGCTTTGGGTCTTGTGTTGTTGCGCGCTCAATTGATCGGCAACGTGGCCGAAGGCGGCATGATGAGCGTGCAATTATCCGCCGAAGAATTGAATCAACACTTGCACGATAAATTGGCACTGGCCGCCATCAACAGCCCTGAATTGTCGGTGGTTTCTGGAACGAAACAAGACTTGGCCGAATTGTCCGAAAAACTCACCGCATTGCATATTGAAAATAAAACCCTGCGCATTGATGTTGCCGGCCACTCGTGGATGTTCGACGATATATTGGAGCCCTTTGGTGACTATTTGCGCGGTATTAAATTTAACAAACCGCAAATAGCATACGTGTCTAATTACACGGGTCATTGGATTAAAGAGGAAGAGGCCACTGACCCAGAGTATTGGGTCAAGCATTTGCGTCATACCGTAAAATTTGCAGATGGTATCAACACCTTGTTAGGGGAAGAGCGAATTTTTTTGGAAGTGGGGCCAGGCAATACACTGGGTTCTTTAACTCGACAGAATTCCGATGCGCCGGCACAACGGGTGTTCTCTTCCCTTCGTCACCCGGATGAAGAGACGCCGGACGACAGCTATTTCTACACCGTGTGGGGACGCATGTGGGGTGTGGGTTTGAATGTTACCGCTGAACAAATTTGGCGGGATGAGAAACGTCACCGGGTTCCTTTGCCGACGTATGCATTTAATCACAATCAGTATTTTATCGAGCCCGGTGTCCATACGCAGGACAGTGGTCAGGTGTTCTCAGCGTTGCAGAAGCTTGAAGACTTGGACGAGTGGTACCGCAAGCCTCTGTGGGTGCAGCAGGGCGTGTTTGTTAAACCCACGGATAAACAAAATTGGTTGGTCTTCCTTGACGACAGCGGGGTGGGGCAGGAGTTAACCAGTAAATTACGTAACAATGGCCACACTGTTGTTACTGTGGAAGAAGGCGATGCCTATTATCAGGTGAGCCAAGAGCGTTACAAAATGTCTCCGGAGTTGGGACTAGAAGCCTACAGTGCGCTGGTCAAAGACCTGGTCGCCAATGGGCACTTCCCCGATCGCGTTTTGCATTTGTGGCTGCTCACTCAAGATGAAAGTTTTCGTCCCGGTTCCAGCTTTTTGCACCGCAATCAAGAGCATGGTTTTTACAGTTTGTTCTTCTTCGCTCGTGCTATGGCCGACGAAGGCTTGGTCGATCGCACAGTCGATATGTTGGTGTATGTCAATGGGATGATGTCGGTGGCCGATGAGGCCGTACCCTATGCAGAAAAAGCCACTGTACTTGGGCCGTGCAAAGTGATTCCTCGGGAATTCCCTGGGGTAACCATCGCCTGTTTTGATGTTTGTTTACCGATTAAAGCTGAGCGCGCAGGTATCTTTAGCAGTAAAAAAGAGCCCCCTTGTATTCCCTCAGAGCTGTTCAATTTAATGAGTGCAGAGCTCTACGCTCCCGTCGAAAACGGCCTTTTCGCGTATCGCGAGAGTGTTCGTTGGCAATGTCACTACGATCGCGTGGAGCTTTCTAATTCCTCTGACGGCGCAGGCGAATCCGGTGCCCGCTCTATTGAGAAGCGAATCCGTGATGGCGGTAACTATCTCATCACCGGTGGTTTAGGCGGTATTGGGTACGTGATGGCACAAGAGCTGGCCAAGCGGAATGATGCCAAATTAGTCTTGATAAACCGCACACCTTTACCGAATCGTTCTGAATGGGCCGATTGGTTGGTCAAGCACGGCTACGGTGACAAAATCAGCATTGGCATCGGTAAGGTTCGCCAGTTGGAAGAGCTGGGCGCGGATGTGTTGGTTCTATCCGGTGATGTCACGGATACCGACCGAATGAAAGAAATCGTCGCGGAAGCCGAAGTTAAATTCGGTGCAATTAACGGTGTGATTCACGCCGCAGGTACCGTCAATGACAACCTTATCCAAGTTAAAAGCCAAGGTGAGGTGGAAGAAGTCTTCGCGCCTAAGGTGTATGGCACTTTGGTGTTGGATGACATCTTTACAGGCAAGGAATTAGATTTCTTTGTTTTGTTCTCGTCCACCTCAACAGCGATAGCGCCAGTGGGTCAAATTGATTACGTCGCCGCGAACGCTTTCCTCAATGCCTATGCCCATTACCGCAACAAGAAGGAAGCGGGGTACACCGTGGCGGTGAATTGGGGGGTATGGAATGAGGTGGGTATGGCCGTAGCCAATGCCGCACAAATGGGGTATGGCAAAACTAAGCAGGCCAAAGAAGAAACCGCAGATGCGCGTTACCCACTGTTTGACCAGCATATCCAAACATCCAAAAACGGTCGTGATGTGCACCTTTTTACCGCTTATCTAGAGAGCAAACAACAATGGATTTTAAATGAGCACCGGACTAAAAAAGGCCAGGCGCTGTTGCCGGGTACCGGGTACATTGAGTTTGCACGCGCGGCGCTGAATGAATGTGGCGAGACGGGTTCGTTTGAAATTAAAGAACTGATTTTTCTCAAGGCCTTATATGTGCCCGAAAATACAACGCTTCCGGCACGTGTAAAGTTGGAACAAACCGTAGAGGGCTATAACTTTTCTGTTCAAAGTGAGGCGGTTGGCGCCGATGGTGTGCGCGGCTGGCAGACCCATGCAGAAGCGCGCATTTTTATTGGGGTGGATAGTCCCAAAGATCGGAAAGATATTTACGAGGTGTTGGCGCGTTTGGGGCTCGAAAAAACCACTGAGCAAGATGTGGTACCCGCGCAGCACACATTACAGGAATCCCATCTCAAGTTTGGGCCGCGTTGGCATGTGCTGCGCGATGCTAAATATGCCGAACAAGAATCGGCGGCGCGCCTGGTCTTGGACGACAAATTCGAAAGTGATCTCCAAGACTACAAAATCCATCCCGCCCTTCTCGACATAGCCACGGGTTACGCCATGGAACTCATCGAAGGGTACGCCGCAAGTGGCACAGCGGAAAATCTCTGGGTGCCCGTGAGCTATGACAGTTTCAAATTTTACAAGCCGTTCGCGCAACAGGTCTACAGCTGGGTGCGCAACAGCAAACCCAATAAAGTGGAAGAGGATTTTGCCTGTTTTGATATCAGTATTTTTGATTGGAAAGGCAATCTATTGGCTGAAGTGAAAAAGCTGACGATTCGAAAAATGACGGGTGAGGTGGACTTTTCTGTATCGGATACTCACTCAATTTTGGAAAAGGATGCGTCGGATAAGGCGCCGGGGGACGCGGAGTTCCGTGCTCTGTCACCGGCGGAAATGGCTTTTCAGCACAACTTATCGCAAGGTATTTTGCCACGTGAAGGTGCCGAGGCTCTCTTTGCCGTATTGGAAAAGAGCGAGGAGCCTGAAATTATAATTTCGTCCCTCCACCTCGAATCCCTAATTGAAGAAGCCCAAGCGACAGCGGCGTCGCTACACAAAGGCGCAGACGATACGAAATTTGCGCGTCCTGATCTGGATAACGACTATGTGGAACCGAAAGATGATATCGAAAAAACACTGGTTGGATTCTGGGAAGAATTATTGGGCGTCGATCAAGTGGGCGTGGAGGATAGCTTCTTTGATCTCGGCGGCCACTCGCTGATAGCGGTACGCCTATTTTCAAAAATTCAACAGACGTACGAAATAGATTATCCCATCTCTATACTCTTCGAGGCGCCCACCATTGGAGCATGCGCGAGTATGATTCGTGAGGTGGTGGGCGATGTGGGTTCGTCATCCACCAAGGACGAAGAAAAAGAAAAATCTCGCACAGCTCGGTACACCCACCTCGTGCCCATGCACACCAGTAAATCGACACATTTGACGCCCTTTTTCCTGGTGGCCGGGATGTTCGGTAACGTTCTCAACTTAAGACACTTGGCGCAGTTAATCGGTAATGACCGCCCCTTTTATGGTCTGCAGGCGCGTGGTCTATATGGTGATCACGAGCCTCATGAAACATTTGAAGAGATGGCGAGTGACTACATTAAAGAAATGAAAACGGTTCAGCCGGAAGGGCCTTATATCCTAGGCGGCTTTTCAGGCGGTGGCATCACCGCGTATGAAATGTCGAAGCAATTGAAAGAGGCTGGAGAAGAAGTATCAGAGTTGATATTTTTGGATACCGCTTTGCCCTACAACGATCCATTGAGTTCGGTAGATCGCATGTCGATTCATTGGCAGCACTTCCAAAATAAGGGGGTTGCTTATTTTGCTGAATGGGCAAGGAACCGCTATCAGTGGGAGTTGAGTAAATTCCGCAAGCGTTTTTCAGAGGTGGAAGACACTGGCGAAACACCGGCGGAATTCAAGTCTGGCGTTATTGAGGTGGCATTTTACAAAGCGCTCGAGGCCTACGATATTAAACCCTTGGACATCGCCGGAAAACTTTTCCGTCCAAAGCTACCCATCAAATTCAAACTCAGTGGTGGGCGCGTTGCCAACAAAGACCGTCATGTCCTTCATGAAGATAACGGTTGGCCCCGTTACATGAACGAATTGGAAATCTTTGAAATGCCTGGTAATCATGACTCTATGGTGCTCGAACCGAATGTTCGTGTATTGGCTGCCAGGCTTCGAGAATGTATTGATAATGCGGACCCAAAAATGAAATAAATCTGGAACGTCTCTAGCTTTAATCCTTAAACATTGATGCAAGGAGTATGACCCCATGAACGCAGAGTTTTATCCTCTTGGACAGCATCCCGAACTGGGGGAAGTCCCTAAATTTATGTTGGCACAAACCATTCGTGCCTCCCGATTTGGTGAGCCAAAAGAGGCATTCCAGGTCGAAAAAGTTCCTGTCCCGGAAGTTGGTCCTCACGAGGTCCTGGTTTACGTCATGGCGGCGGGTGTTAACTACAACAATGTATGGGCAGCGCGGGGCGTTCCGATTGACGTCATTGCTGCGCGGAATAAGAAGGGTGAGCCGGAAGATTTTCATATTGGCGGAAGCGACGGTTCCGGCGTTGTGTGGAAGGTGGGTAGTGGGGTCACCAATGTCAAAGCGGGTGACGAAGTTGTCTTGCATTGCGGCTGCTGGGATCATGATGATGCCCATGTACAGGCAGGCAAGGACCCTGCCTTGGCGCCATCTCAACATATTTGGGGTTATGAAACTAACTACGGCAGTTTTGCTCAATACGCTCGTGTTCAGAGTCACCAGTGCCTTCCCAAGCCGAAACATCTTAATTGGGAAGAAGCGGCGGCCTATATGTTAGTGGGTGCAACAGCCTATCGCATGCTACGTGGTTGGGTGGGGAATACACTTCAGCCAGGTGACCCCGTGTTGGTGTGGGGGGGCGCGGGTGGCACGGGTTCAATGGCCATCCAAATAGCCAGAGCCTTAGATGCGAGACCGGTGGCGGTTGTTTCCAGCCCTGATAAGTATGATTACTGCAAAAACTTAGGGGCTGTTGGCGTCATCAATCGCAATGACTTTGATCATTGGGGAATGCTCCCTCACTGGACAGATCAGGAAAAGTACAGTGCTTGGTTTGCTAGTGTAAGGCGTTTTGGCAAGGCGTTTTGGGAAGCCTTGGGTGAACAGCGCAACCCCGCTATCGTATTTGAACATCCTGGAGAACAAACTATTCCCACGTCCATCTTTGTTGTGGATAAAGGGGGGATGGTGGTCATTTGTGCGGGGACCACAGGTTTCAACGCGACTCTCGATTTGCGTTATCACTGGATGCGTCAGAAGCGTTTGCAGGGCTCTCATTTTGCGAATGACGAACAATGTAAAGCGATTAACCAACTTGTCATCGATAAAAAAGTAGACCCCTGTTTGTCGCGAACATTTACGTTTGAAGAAACAGGCGTATGTCATCAGTTGATGCATGAAAATAAACACCCCTACGGAAATATGGCCTTACTGGTGAACGCAGAAAAGGGAACAAAATTGTTCAGTTAAAATGGGCTCCGATAAGCGATAAGTGGGGTCAGATGAGACTTTTGGCGTGTTATTCTCTAAACTCTCTTTAAGTCTTATCTGCCCCCACTTTTTCTTGTTGCAAGACCCCGTTGGGCGTAAAGTTGAAGTTAGCCAGTCTCTATATGGCTGCTAGGTATACCAAAAAGTTCTTACCGATATGCGAGAGCATACTTAAATTTTATAATTGCAGTTTTCTATTGGTCCTAGGTTTCGGATTTATCTTATTTTATCCTAACCGAAAACGGCAAGGCTTGGCGTTTGCGTGAGTGTTCTAATTTGAGTGGGAGTTGGAAAAAATGATTGATCTTGAAAAATTGACCATTTTAGATGTTATTGAGAGCTGGCAAAGTCTTGTCGATGTGTTAGCTGATTTAATGGACGTCCCGGCAGCTTTGATTATGAAAATTTCTGATGAGAAAATATCAGTATCTGTACGAAGCAATACAATTGGTAATCCATATCATGTCGGTGATAGTGAAAAGTGGTTTGACTCAGGTCTTTATTGTGAAACAGTAATACGTTCTCAACAAAAGCTTTTTATTTCCAATGCACTTGAAGATAAAGAATGGAAAAATAACCCAGATATTAAATTGAATATGATTAACTATCTTGGTTATCCCATTAAGTGGCCAGCAGGTGAGCCTTTTGGAACCCTCTGTGTTCTAGACTATAAGACACATCATTATAGTGATTCACAACACGCGTTGATGTTTCAGTTAAAAAATTCTATTGAGGTGAGTTTACAATTATTTGAAAAAAATAAAAAGTTGCAAATAGTTGTTGCCAAGCTGGCTGAGCAAGCACAGATTGATGAGTTGACCGGAATCCTAAATCGACGTGAATTTTTTGAAAGAGCGGAACAAGAACTGCGGCGTTCAAAGCGTAATAATTTACGCTTTTGTATTTTGATGTTAGATATCGACTACTTTAAACAGGTAAATGATTTATATGGTCATGACGCCGGAGATCTTGTGCTTAAGGAGTTCTGTAAATCTATTCAAGCTATGAAACGCTCAGAAGATAGTTTTGGGAGAGTGGGAGGTGAAGAGTTTTTGATTTTGTTGCCATTGGCAAATTTGCCCTCGGCCAAGGTGTTTGCTGAACGTGTTCTAGTGAAAACTGGGTTATTGAGAGTTCCTGTTGAGAAAAAAATTATTTCGTTAACTACCAGTATTGGGTGTACAGAGTATTACGTTTCGGATGTGAATTTGAAAGACATTCTCATCAGAGCAGATAAAGCACTATACAAAGCTAAAGAATTGGGTCGAAACCAAGTTTACTTTAATATCAAATCATAACGAGGGGAAAAGGAGGCAGATGAAACTTTTGGCGTATTATTCTCTAAATTTTCTTTAAGTCTTATCTGACCCGAATGGCACTTCCTTAAGGTCTTAATATCAGATAACCATAGGGGTTGCAGCGCATTACTCTCGTTCCTCACGCTCCGCGTGGGAATGCATACGGTACTCAGTATTTAATATTAGGATGTTATTTCCCTCGTTTGGTATGCATTCCCACGCGGAGCGTGAGGAACGAGGGGTCGGTATCTTGCTGTAAGCCTTACAACCATTGGATTTGGCTCTTAAGGAAGTGCCATTCTTATCTGACCCCACTTATTGCTGGAGAATAAACTATTCCTACATCCATCTTTGTTGTGGATAAAGGGGGGGATGGTGGTCATTTGTGCGGGAACCACAGGCTTCAGCGCGACCCTCGATTTGCGTTATCACTGGATGCGTCAGAAGCGTTTGCAGGGCTCTCATTTTGCGAATGACGAACAATGTAAAGCGATTAACCAGCTTGTCATCGATAAAAAAGTCGACCCCTGTTTGTCGCGAACATTTACGTTTGAAGAAACAGGCGTATGTCATCAGTTGATGCATGAAAATAAACACCCCTACGGAAATATGGCCTTGCTGGTGAATGCTAAAAATGGAACAAAATTGTTCAGTTAAAATAGTCAATAAATGGCCGACTCCTTTTCTATTTTGACCGAGTATTCGTTAAAATTTGGATGTTGAAATAGGTGAAATGTGGCCATCAAGCGCCTATACTTCCTTGAATACAATCAGATTGATGTAGTTGAGGTTATGGGGCACCCCCTTTGTCAGGCTAGTTGTCACCCCCCATAATTAATCAATATTGTACGGGGGGCTGACGAGGAAAAAA
>JAWSUZ010000043.1:0-47488 GCA_033852165.1 Agarilytica sp.
CTTCAACCACCTCCAAGCTCGCTTCATCAAAGCTCCCGCGGTCTGCCAGCCAACGATCAACTAACACATGACCGTTGTATAGCTGTAACCAACGCTCCACCACCTCATCTTGAGACCATGATTCTGCACGGGCTTTATCAACATGCAGCACAACATGATAATGATTGCTCATCACCGCATAAGCGCAAATATCGATAGCGTATACAAACGACAAAAACCGCAAGCGGGAAGTAATCCACTGCTTACGGTGATCGTAATTTTCGCCAGTTGAATGGTCTTCACCGCATAAGTAAGCACGACGAACACAGCGTACGTAGCAGTGGTAGAAGGGGGTATCCCCTAAGGAAATTTGGGTTTCTCGAGATTGGGTCATGGAGCCAAGGGTAAACAGGAAAGTTTAGAATGTCAAATATATGGATGTCCTATTACTTTTCCGAAAATGCAGCAGAATTTCCATTTGTATTGATTACTTCAGTAATATTGGAATCAAGAGCGACATATGTTCCTGCAGCGACATTTAGTGAAAGAAAGACAGACAATGTCACAACAATACATTTAAATATTTTCATTACTATTCCTAGGTTTATTCTATTTAACGCAGAGCACACCGCGACGCGCAGCGGCGTCAGCGTGGTGCGTATTGTTATATTTACTGATCGATATAAATGTTGCGAACTAACGCCATTCCGTCAACGCATTTATCATTCACGGTTACTGTTACATCCTTATTTGCCATAAAGGCCGCCAGTACAGCCGTATACATAGCGCTTCCAGTATCTCGCGAAAGATCTATGACAAAACGTGCCTTATAATATGAAGGGCTTGCCATACAGCTTGAATTGGGGAGGGCATCGTCAGGCATATTCGTATGCATAATAACCTGCACTACACCTTTATAATTATCTGAACCATTATCATGAGTGATAATTTGCTTAATCTTTGCGTTCTCCCAGGACTGAACTGCAAAACACATGTTGCTTAAGAACAATAATGCCAGAATAAAACTACCTTTAAGAGTCATGTAAATTTCCTGTCTTATAGTGATCGATATAACGCCGCTATAGCCTGCCCCAAATGTGGAGCAGTTTTGTGCAACAATGCGCGCAGCGTATGCACAAAATTGCGTAATATTTGGGGTCTGGTTTATAGCTTGGTTATGAAAGCGCAACCGAGATTAACTATTAACGGTTTTACGCACAACTTTGCTAGAACGACGGCAAGAATACCGCAAATCGGCGCTCAACCAAACCCTACTATTGGCACCGGAGAAAAGAAACCACCCCTGAAACCTTGACCAACTACCTTACAAGTACACTACCGCTAAAAACGGTATTACCAGCTTGCCGTTGAATGAGAATGTACCACCAAGGAAAGAGAACAGAGCCACAACTTTGACGATACAGTATGGCTTTAAGACCTGTGACTTTCCTTTGCACTTCCTCGATGTAAATTTAAAAACCCTATTTCAATTTTTGACCGCGATAACATTGTTAATAGGTAGCGTGCGTGTTTAGCAGATTTACCAAACCCGACCCACCACGGCAACTCTTTGATTTAAAAGAAAATTTCACGAGAAGTAAAAAACCTCTCTGCGGCAAAACGCGCGTGCGGGAATGCGCTCACGACCGTGCACAGAAACTCCACTTATAAAATCGCTAAACTATTGATTTTCAGAGTGTTTTTTTTGTACTTCCGCGCAAAACGCGCACACGGCTCGTGCAAAACACGCACAGACGAGGCGGAACCGCTCAAACATCATACAAAACACCGAATCCAAGCTGTTAAACGCTTAAATTTTAACCTTAGCAAAACGCGCATTATGCTGCGCACACGCAACACATTCGGTAGCTACTATTATTAAAATTCACTAAAACAAACTTGGGGAGAATACAAGAAGGGACGAATCCATTCTGTAGAACAACTCCTAACATCAATAATGCGTGGATTCTGCACTACTTTTGATTTACGCGCCAGAAGAAATTTAAAAAAGTTGTCACCAAAACGCACTCCTTTAATTTTGCATTCGCATATGCTGTTCATCCATACAGCAGTAAATTAATTTGAGGAGTTAAGCTTGAGCCAATTCTTGCAATCCGTTCGAAGTGAAATCCGGTTAAGAGGGTACAGCCTTAAAACCGAAAAAACTTATATCACATGGATCAAGCGATTCATTTATTTTACCAATAAACGACACTCTAAAGACTGCGGAGCGGTGGAGGTAAGGGCTTACTTATCTTCACTCGCCAACGAGCATCATGTAGCGATCAATACTCAAAAAATCGCATTAAATGCCTTGGCTTTCTTATATGACAAGGTACTTTGTACTCCTTTTGGCGAACTGGGTTTTACGCTTGCAACAAAACCTCGCCGATTACCTACGGTACTGAGCGTATCGGAGGACAACGCTATCCTGGGTTGCTTAACCGGACAGAACCGTCTTGCGGTTGCATTAATGTATGGTAGCGGTTTGAGGGTTTCCGAATGCCTCCAGCTTAGAGTTCAGGATATTGATTTTGAACATCTTTCGCTTACGGTACATAACGGGAAAGGAGGCAAGGACCGACAAACATTGCTGAGCTCACAGTTGACTGAACCGCTAAAGCTTGCCATTAAACGCGGCATTGGTATTCAAGCGAAAGACAAAGAAATGGGCGTTGGCAGCTCTCTGCCTTACCAACTGGGGAAGAAGTATAAAAATGCCGCCTTCTCTGCTAGCTGGGCATTTATTTTCCCTTCCGTAAACCACTGCTATCACCCTGTCACCGGGGTGCTTTGTCGGCACCACCTTCACACAAGTGTTATTCAGAAAGCCACAAAAGTAGCGGCTATTCGTGCGAACATTCATAATAAACGCGTTACTTGCCATGCATAATCGGCATTCCTTCGCTTCTGAGCTTATCCGTAGCGGATCAGATATTCGAACAGTTCAGGAATTACTGGGGCACAGCGACATAAGGACTACACAAATTTATACGCACGTTATCGGAAAACACTATGCAGGAACAAATAGTCCGCTCGATGCACTAGCACTTTAGTTTTGGGCGGGAATCTATTTTATAAACGAAATATTCATCCGCCTTGCGCCGGTAGCGTTTTCACAACAACCACCGCAACTGTACAGGCAGCCAATAACGTCCACTTGATAGTTGTCAGTTCAAACTAAAAGACGCTTGGCAAATTCGTGGATATTTTGGATTTTAAAAATCACTGAAGAAACTTATGCTTGCCCACCTAAAAACACAAGTGCGGGCATTTAGAAATAAGGTCGTGAGTATCGAACGCTGACAAATATTTGTTAAGGCTCCAGCCCGGCGTCACGTAATTTTTTTAGTAAGCGTTCTTTTTCCGCCCGCTCGGATTCTTTCTGCGCTCTCTCACTTTGCTCCCTCAACAACGCCGCCTCTTTTTCACTTCTTTCATTATCTCTTTCCACCTCAGCCGCCACCTTTTCCGCCCTCTCACATTCTTTCTCAGCCCGTTCCTGATCCAACTCCCCCTCCAACCCCCTAAGCGCCTCCAACTGCTCATGAATAACAATCAACGGCAACTTCTGCTTCTTCAAAACAACCAAATCCAAAACCACCCCCGGCTGCTCAAAGCTATCCGAAAAATTCTCCCCCGGAATAAACTCATCAATCACCCGCAAACTCTCCGCCAATACCCAAGCCTGAAACTCCGCCACACGCACAATCAAATAATCCAAAACCTCAGGATCAACTTCATAATCATCGTTGTAGCGTGAATCCACATAGGCATCGTTTAAAAACTGAAAGCGCTCTTGTTCACTTTTATCGTTTAACGGGAAGATAGAAGTGATTCGCTTATCGATAGTGGCAATGCGTTCGCGTAGGTCGTCTAACTTATGACTGCGGGGTTTGTAGTGTGTAAACACCAACAACAGCGTGTAGAACAAACGCTCGCTCAATTGGTGCAAGCAGTACATGGCCGAAGCCGGGTCGTCCGATTGGTAGTGAAGCTCTAACGCTCTTTTCGAAGCGTCGGCCCGTTGATAAAAACGGTTCAAATAGTGAATGGCAAATTCTTTGCGTTTTTCGATCGAGAATTCTCTCGGCTCCGGCAGCTCAGCCTCATCGCCATAAAGCACAATACCTTCTTTTACAACGTCGAGATAAAAGTATTCGCTATGTCGCAGGGCATCGGCAAATCGCAGATACGATTCACGGATAATGTGAATACTGTTGGTCAGCTCAGGGTGCTCTTTAATACCGGCGTCGAGTCGTGCCCACCATTTACTTTTTTTCATGGTGTTAGAGCCATTCACAACCACCAATATATCGACGTCGGAATGGTATTCCGATAAGACGCCGGTTTTGGGGTCTGTTCGACGGTCGTTAATCGCATCGCCTCGTGCATAGCTGCCAAACAGCCAAATCATACTGACGCTGTTTTTGATATTGGCGTGAACAAGCTCTTTAATAATACTGAGTTGTTTCTGAATACCTTCGGGTACTCCGTCGAGCGATGTGGTGTAAGGCGGTAAGGGAGAGGGGTTTAACGACATAAGGTAGTTTTTAGCTCTTGAGTTGGCTGTTTCAGGCTACTTTTTGAGGCCTGCAGCTGAGCATAAAAGCGCGCTTAGACAATGTCCATTGTTAATATCGCGGAGGGGATTTCAATGGGCTCAGACTCGATTGAAGTTGTGGGTTTTTACGACAGCTGGAGGCATGTCAAACCTCAATCTAAGCTACCTCTATCTAACGAGTAACGACATTCAATTCATTCAACATTTTTCAGCAATAAACTTTAACTTAATTATAATTTCGTTAACCGAATGAAGCTCATCAACCATTCCCGGCAGGTAATTAAGAAAGCCGTCATCCGCCAACAGCGTAGCGGCCTGACACTTCAAATAGGCTTTAATATCTTCAGAGGCGTCGAAAATTAATAGCTCTATTCCACTCCTATGCTCCAGAACGTAGATAATATCTTCAATATCTCTTGATCCGTAATTGCCATTCCCCCGATTATTAAATGCTTCAAACTTTGTAGCCAAAAATTCGCATGGAGCAACAACATTAATTTCAATACCGTCGGCGATTTTATGCTTTTCACTCGTTTCAACGGCGGCTTTATACCAGATATTGGTAAACCCAAGAACGTCACCAGATAACGGCATAGCGTCTACTTTTAACACACCATTAAGAAAGGGGATGGTCCAACGACACGTTGGGCCATCAATATCATGGGAAAAACCAAGGCTCCGAAGCTTTCCCTCAAATTTCGTGTGCTCCAAATAGGAGTGAACAACCTTAACGATGAAGTCCACATCATCGGTATATCGAACATTTGCTCTTCCTGCTTCATCTATCAACAAAGAGGTGGTGCAGCCGCCGATGAAAACGACGGTATCAACTAGCTCACCTAATTTATCTGCGACAGCAATAAGTTGACGGATATTTAAATTCATTGATTACCCCCCTCTCAATATGAGAGTCAAGGGCTCTTTAGCAATAGCAACTTCCCTCGGTTTTCCTATTCGAATAACATCAATTAACGCCATCAGTTTGTACAGCACAACATCTTGCTGGGCTGCAAAAGGGACGCCCGGATATAGGGGCTCAACGACCTCACCGTTTACGTTACCCCCAGGATAAGCCCATACAAATGGTATCTCAGAGGGCACCATTTCAGATTTTATTAACGGGCAGCTAAAGCAAGTCGCGATACCACGTGAGTTACCTTTTGGCTCAGGCTTAAATAGATGTCTCATGCCGCTTAATAAAAAAGCTAAAATATTCTCTACTAGTAAAAAATACTCCCTCTTTTGCCCATCTGCTTTAATTCTGATTAACTCAAGATAATGTAAGCGCTTTATCGATTTAGAGATTTCACTTCGACTTAGCTTCAAAGACGCACAAAGATACGAGACGCTGTAGTCTGGATCGTCCCGATATACATTCAAGCAACCGATCTTTAGAGCTAAGACAATATCGTGGGGCTTAAGGGAGATCATAAGGCTTACAACCGTTTCCTGTTTCCGTATTGGAAACAGATTAGATCAACGATATAGATTGATGTCAACTCTAGTTAACTCCTTACCCCGCCTTTAATCACTCTAAACTATGGTTTTTTGGATTTCACTGGGATCATGGGGGTCAGACTCGGTTGAAATTGTGGTTTTTTGCGGCCGCTGAAGACATGCCAGACCTCAGCCCAACCTACCCCCCATCGAAACAGACACTAAGCATGCCTGCCCCGTTAGCGTTAAATTTTATTAAGCTTTCCAGCCTTGTACCAATCTCTCAGCGTGAGTTTATGTAATTTACCTGTCGCCGTGTGCGGCAATTCGTTAATAAATAAAACGGAATCGGGAATACACCATTTCGCCACTTTCCCCTCGTACCAAGCAATCATATCTTCTTCCGTCACCTCAGCTCCTGATACTTTAACCGCCACAAGCATGGGGCGCTCCGACCATTTTGGATGAGGAATTCCAATGACAGCAGCTTCCGCTATTTCGGGGTGATCGACGGCCACATTTTCCAATTCGATCGAGCTAATCCATTCACCACCCGACTTGATCACGTCTTTAGTTCTGTCCGTGACTTGCATAAAACCATTTTGATCAATGGTGGCCACATCACCCGTTTCAAACCAACCATCGTCATCGTAAGCCGGACTGTTATCCAGTTTAAGATAACTACTGCTAACCCAGGGACCGCGAACCTTCAAACTTCCATAAGCCTTACCATCCCAAGGCAGTTCATGATTCTCTGCATCCACTATCTTGAGTTCAATCCCAAAAAGCGGTCGACCGGGCTTCACGATCAGTGCTTGTTTTTCTTCTTGCGAAAGACCGTCCATGTCGGGACTGAATACATTCAACGCGCCCACTGGGCTCGTCTCTGTCATGCCCCACGCGGCTTGTACATGCACATCGTGCTTATTTTTAAACTCCTCTACAATAGTGAAGGGACAAGCGGAACCCCCTACCAGCACTTTTTTGAGGCTTTCGACTTTCTTGTCAGAGTCCTGTAAATATTTAAGGAGTGCTAACCATACCGTAGGCACCCCTGCCGAAACCGTAACGCCCTCCTCCTCAATCAATGCTTGTAAAGTTTCACCGTCACCCATTTTTCCGCCCGGCATGACCAGTTTTGCCCCGACAATGGCTGCTGAATAAGGACAACCCCAAGCATTAACATGAAACATCGGCACCACGGGCATCAGTACGTCGCGTACCGACAAACCAAAGGCATCGGGCATTACCGACGCGTAGCAATGAAGAACAGTTGAGCGGTGGGAGTACATAACACCTTTTGGGTTACCAGTGGTGCCAGAGGTATAGCAGATGCCACTGGCTCTACCTTCATCTAAATCGGGCCAATTAAAACTCGTTTCCTGCGGTGCGAGTAAGGATTCGTAGCAATACGCATTGGGCAAACTGGTGTCTGGCATGTGCTCTTCGTCGGTCAAAATCACATAACCTTTCACACCGCCTAACTGGGGATGTAACTGCTCAATCAGCGGCAAAAACCCAGGATCAATAAACAGCCACTTATCTTCGGCATGATTAATAATGTAATTAACTTGATCGCCAAATAAACGCGGGTTAATCGTGTGGCAAATCATGCCCGAGCAGCTCACCGCATAGTAAATCTCAAAATGGCGGTAGTCATTCCAGGCAAGCGTTCCAATACAATCGTTAGACTTCACCCCTAACTGCTTAAGCGCCTGCGCCAATTGACGCACGCGAGTAAAAGCCTCTCGATAGGTATAACGATGACGTGGATTGTCATGCGTTACCGAGACAATCTCTACATTCGGAAACACTTTTTCTGCGTGTCGCATAATGCTCGTTATGGTTAACGGCATATTCATCATCAAACCTTGCATATGATTCTCCGATGCTGAATTCGAGCGTGTTGCTCTGTACGATTAAACCAGTATTAAGCTGTTTTTTTTGCAGGAGTGAGCGATGTATCGCTTACCAAATATCTGGCCACTTAATTTACACGGGTTCTGGTTAACAGCTAATTTCAAAAGATTGTCTTTGCCGACGCCATAAAAGTCTCGGGCTCTTTAACAATAGTCGCTAATGACGTTACATCAATTCCAAACAGTTTTGCTGCTTCCAGGTCAGACAAATCTATCTCTTCATCAGGATAAATTCTACAACAAATTTTACGCGTCAATTAGTTTGCCGGATTTACAAGCCGAAGCAAAAGTGCAGGTACTATTTGCTAGTCCACATTTATTTTTTAGCGATGACTGTCTAATGTTTTGCGGGATTTTTTTGGGGGGGGGGGGAGGCATGCATTACCACGGGGACCGCGGGAACGAGACTAGCCTGCGATACTATTGTTATTAGTCGCGTTACCTTCAATCCGCTACGGCTAGCCCTGCACCAACTAACCCAGCCAAAAAATCTGTAAACGGAACAATGTTTTGGTTTGCACTGGCTTCTTCCAGTGCCGCCATATAATCGGCGCGCTGCTCCACTGGAACAACTGTCCATGGATATCCACCACTGGCCAGCATGAGGTTCATTAAAAATCGGCCCATACGACCATTTCCATCTATATAGGGGTGAATATACACGAAGATAAAATGCCCCAGCACCACACGAACACTAGGTTCGGTTTCTTCCTTTAGCAGGTCAAATAAAGCTGGCATAGCATCACGTAAAGCTTCTTTGTTCAGGGGGACATGCTTTGATTTGCGAATATAAACAGGCTCATTACGATACCCAGCCAAATCTGACGGCTTCAACATGCCTGCGGTTACACTCGGCGAAAACATTTCTTGATACCAAACACCATGATCATCATGAATAACCGTGCCTGAGTTTTCGTCATTCAAAACTCTATCTATGCTTTTTCGCACGGCTTGATAAGCCTGCCAGTACCCGTGGGCAGCCATTGCATTGCGCTCTCCCTCATCTTCTTTATCTGGGTTCCAATTACCGCTACGCACTTTTTCAATTAATTCTCGGCTAACGCGATACCCTTCAATTGAAAGTGAGTGGTAGGCATCCGTTACATAAATATCTTCAACTTGTTTGAGATACGATTGGGTATCTTTTGGCAGGCCGGGAGCCGCAGGAAAACGCTCAACAATATGACCACGCATCTCTTGCCACATAAACCGTATCCGATTGGCACAAGGAGATTGTTCCCGTTCAGAAAGTATTGATGGGGGCTTGACCTCAAAAGGGTCTCTTTCTCGAACCTTGTACCCGGCGCTATTCATTGCCCTCACAATATTGTCGGCAATGCGATCACGACCAATATTTCTAAAGGCGCCAGCTAAGCGCCCGGCAACTGTAGTGTGACCACCATCAAGTAGTGATTCCAACATTTCAGATGAGTCACGTATGGCTGATAACGCGACGCGAATATCTGTTGGGATTTGAGTAAAAGCAGAGGGAGCGCAAGCGATTAAACTTGCCGGTAGTGAGTACAGGCGTAAGCCGTCCTTTGTTTCCATATCATTACCTCTCGGCAGTGAAGATCGTATATCCAGTAATGAGGTGTCGTGCGGCAGGGTTGTGATATTGTTCCGCGCCTTGCTGGCACGAACCAATAACTGCTTGGGTACAGTCCAATTTCCAGCATGCACAGATAAAGACTGCTCAGGTGAAAGGCACCAGTCCTCACCTTTGAGCCTTTCAAGATAGGCCGCACAGAACTTCCAGAAAGAGGCGTACCAGGTTGTACTTTCTCCTGTGGCTCCATCTGGGCGAGAGGGAATATACCAACCCTTTATCACCTCTTGCAGGAAACCATTTTGCGTTAGTCTTTCGCGGTGAGTTCGTGTTAAATCACCCGAGCGTATCGCTACTAGGCCACGCCCTTGCAGCTGGTGTAGGACCTCAAGAGATTCTGCTAATTTTTCAGATGGGCTAGCCATATGTTGCGGTCCTGTTCTTCGCTTATCGAGCTGTACGATAATTCGCTTATCAGGTTGTACTATAATTCGCTTATTGTGTAAATTGATTATTCGTTTATTATGTTGTGGCTTAACCCGGAGGCTAGTCGATAAGAAAGCTCAATGGGGTCAGACTCGATTGAAATTGTGGTTTTTTGCGACTGTCTTTAGCGATGACTGACTGGCTTATTCTAGAGGGTTGAAGCAGGTCTTTTTCGACGAATGCTTTCACATAGGCTTCGGTCGCGCAGAAACCACGGTCGACGAGATCGAGGAATTTGACGAGATTGCTTAGCGTTTCGATTGCTTCGTCTTTGGTTTAAAGTGCATGAGCTTAAAGTGCACGGGCTTAAACTGCATGTCCTACTACTTTGAATGTTCAATCGTGACCACCCCACTGCTGCTCCCTATTGATGTTTAATGCATAACGAACACTTCGCCCCCCTCCCTCTAGTTTTTCCAAACACCCTTTTTCTACTAGGTCAGTCAGATCACGTGTTGCCGTAGCTTTAGAGCACGAAGTGATATTCATGTACTTACGCGAACTAAGCCCAAATTCAAAGCCACCCGGTCCTGCATTGAAAACCTTTCTTAATATTTTCAGCTGCCGGTCATTTAAATTGGTGTCTTTGTGGGCATCCCAGAATTTTGATTTCTGCAATACAAAAGCAACTTTTTGGACCGCCTCTTGTTGTGCACGCTGGACGGCCCCGCAGAACCATCCAACCCATTTGGAAACATCCATATCGGGTCCACTTGCTTTATGTAGGCGGTTGTAATATTCCTTTCTTTCTTTTTCTATCGTAGTGGAAAGACTTAATAGTGGCGGGTGCCCTAAATCTTGAGCGAGCGCCTGCTCTGCAATTGCACGCCCAACCCGCCCATTACCATCATCAAAAGGGTGAATAGATTCAAACCACAAATGTGCAATGGCAGCGCGTATTGGCCCCGGAATTCTATTAGCTGATTCTGTATTTACGGGATTAGTATCTTGGTACCACGTTAAAAAGCGATCCATTTCAACCCCCACTTGCCGGGATGGCGGAGCTTCGTAATGCACGACTTCATAGCCAATGGGGCCAGAAACAATCTGCATCGGTTTTTCAGAATCTCGCCACTTCCCAACCTGTACAGGTTCGCTAACCAGGCTATCAGCTTGGCTTGGAATAACCATTTCGTGCCACTGGAAAAGTTTTTTTGCCGTTAAACCATCTAAAAAAGTTTGTCGAACATCCACCATCAAAGCAGCCATTCCTTGTGCACGAAGGTCTGTCACCCGAGTAGGAGGAACACTGATTCCTAAGTAATTTTTGATCGATGAACGGACATCCTCACGATCAAGCTTCTCCCCCTCGATTTGACTGGTATTGATTGCCTCACTCGCCATGAGGTCAATATAGGATTCGTATTGCAATTCACTTTTGAGCTGACTGACACCTCCCGATAGCCGACCGGCTTCCATGGCGTAGCTATACAGGGCCTCTCGACATTGGCTCATGTCATAGCTGAAGTTAGGCCAATCAGGATGTTGCCAATTGTATTTCATAGTAACTGAGCCAAATAAACACTTAATCGGCTCAGTATACACCAATATTATGAGCCGAATAGCGACCTTATTCGGCTCACGGCTGAATTACTGTACCAAACTCTAGGCTTTTCCCGTAAAAGCAGATCAGGCTGACCCCACTGAAACATACGCCAGATCTATTCCTGGTTTATTTGCCAAAACGACTAGAAGCCCTCTTCCTTGCTATGCCAAACTCTAATTATCAATATTCGTTGGCCCTCTCCGCGATAACGAATGATATATTCACCACCACCAAAGCTCAGCTTAAGATCACGATAATCCAACAAATCATCCACCGGCGTACCTGCCCCGGGATTCTCCTGCAAGATCATCACACCTTCTAGGATACGTTTTGCTGCACGCTGAGCGGCAAGGGGATTTTTCGATTTCAGGAAGCCCCTTAACCTTGCAACATCTCTTGAAGCGCCGGGTAACCAGGTTATTTCACTGGGCATGATTTCTCCTGCTCAGTACCCCACGATTCTAGCCACTCCACCATGTCCTCATTATTGATGGTTTCACCAGTCTCTTGGTATTCCTCCCAGCGGGCCAAGGTCAACTCGTTTTCACTCTGCTTGCGCTCTTCCTCCTCGATATAGCGGATTAGAGCCTCTTTTGCTAAAAAGCTCTTAGACCGGCGAGTCTTCTCTGCTAACACATTTAAACGCTTTTCTAGCTGCTCACCTAATCGGACGCCTAACATAAAGCCACCTACTTACATTTGTTCAACACTGTTGAACAAATGTAACACCATCTCTGCTCATCCGCTATTCCTTCTGCATCCTGCCTTGATAACAACCCATCCTCCGTCGTTTCTGGCTATCGCACTATCTCAAAATGATGCGCGACAACAAGACCCTAAACATGCCCGTCCCGGCTATTCTTGGTTTTGTGCGGGAGTTTATGGGGAGGTATGCATTCCCACGGGGACCGTGGAAACGAGGATCTGGGCGAATGTACGCCGGACCTTTAGTCCGGACGGGGAAACAAAAAAAGGCCCTCCGCTAGGAGAGCCTTTTTTAATATGGTGCCCAAGGCCGGACTTGAACCGGCACAGCTTACGCCACTACCCCCTCAAGGTAGCGTGTCTACCAATTCCACCACTTGGGCATTATTCATTAAACTCGCCTTAACCTTCTGGAGTTTCTGGTAATTCTTCAGCAGGAGCGTTTTCGTCAACACTCACATCTGGAAGGTCGTCAGCAGCAACTTCAACCTCTTCCATAACGGGAAGATCATCCAAAGCCTCTACCGCGTTAACTTCAGCTGAAATTTCTTCTAATGCAGGAGATGAGTCATCACCTATATTTGCATTTTGCTTAGCGATAACGGCCAAGCTAAAACTGGACACAAAGAATATAGTCGCTATAACAGCTGTCGCTTTCGCAAAAAAGTTTCCGGAGCCAGACGCGCCAAATAATGTTTGCGAAGATCCGCTACCGAAAGTCGCACCGACTTCAGCGCCTTTACCTTGCTGTAACAAGATAAGACCAATAATGATCACGGCAATAAGCACGTGACCTACGATAATTAAATTTTCCATAATGGTTACTCTTCTCTAATTCACTCTGCAGCGCGACAAATGCCCACAAAGTCTTGTGCTTTAAGTGATGCCCCGCCAACAAGCGCGCCATCAATATCTTTTTGTCCAAACAACCCTTCAGCGGTTTCAGGCTTCACACTACCACCATAGAGAATGCGAATCGAGTCGCCTTCTGGCCCAAGCACTTCTCGAATATAGGAGTGCACATCTTGAGCAAGCTCTGGGGTTGCCGACTTACCTGTACCAATGGCCCAGACTGGCTCATAAGCAATAACGCCTTTTACCATTAAATCCAGACCGCAGTAGTCAACCACTTCTCGCAACTGACTACCAATAATTTCATACGTTTTATCCGATTCGCGCTCTTCTAGACTTTCGCCTACGCACAAAACTGGAATCATGCCGCCATCTATTGCCGCTTTAAACTTCTTCGCAACTTGGGCAGACGTTTCGCCATGATACTCACGACGTTCAGAATGACCAACAATGACATATTTACAGCCAAAATCTGCGAGCATATCGGCTGAAATTTCACCCGTATACGCACCACTCTTTTGAATGCTTAGATCTTGCGCACCCCAAGAAATGTTGGTGTTCTCAAGTATTTGAGATGTCTGCGGAAGATACAAATACGGTGGGCATACAACCATTTCGGCCTTATGCACGCCAACCCAATCTTTCGCTAAACCAGCAAGCAAGTCGCGAGTGAACTCGGCACTCCCGTTCATTTTCCAATTACCAATGACCAGTCGACGCCTCATTAAACACACCTTCTAAAAACGTAATTCGGGTTCTATTCAACCGACGCTAATGGCTTTTAACCACCAGACAAAACGGGCGCAGATAATATATGAGAACGACACGCGTTACAACTCCCTCACCCAAAACCCATAAAGCAGGTAATCCCTCAATAATAGGAGGTCTCGGCAGGCTAAATAAGAGCGGAAATAGCGGCCGCCGCTTACCTCTCAATACGGCACCACAACGAGCAATAATGGTGCAAACCGCCAGTTCTCGAACCAAGAAAACGCACCAAATAAACAGATAGCTGCAGCTTTTTTATTTCTGCTCAAATATCGCACAAACATAAGCTACCTTTAATACCATCCATCGCTAATTTTAAGGTATGCTGCGCGCCAACACGATTACAGTCAAAACTGGGCCGATTATTGCATTGACGAGTCGGCCTAACGGCTTCCGCTATTATCAATTTGCCCAACGCCCTGAATATCTGAGGAAACAAATATGAGTCACTTTTTAGATAAGCTGCGCTTTTTCAATGTCAAAAAATCCAGCTTTTCCGACGATCACGGCGTTACTACGAACGAAGATCGTAGCTGGGAAGACGGCTACCGCAAGCGCTGGCAGCACGACAAGATTGTACGTTCGACCCACGGGGTGAACTGTACCGGTTCGTGTAGTTGGAAAATCTACGTTAAAGACGGCTTAGTCACGTGGGAAACCCAACAAACCGATTACCCGCGCACGCGCCCTGACTTACCGAACCACGAGCCCCGCGGCTGTCCACGTGGTGCAAGTTTTAGCTGGTACATATATAGCGCTAACCGCTTGAAGTACCCAAAAGTTCGCAAGCATTTATTAGAATTATGGCGCGAAGCCAAAACCATTCACAGCGACCCGGTTGATGCCTGGGAATCGATTGTTACTGATCCGGTTAAAACCAAAGGCTACAAAGCCAAGCGCGGCATGGGCGGCTTAGTTCGTTCCGATTGGAAAGAAGTTAACGAGATCATTGCATCCGCTAACATTTATACTGCGAAAGAATACGGCCCTGATCGTATTTCTGGTTTCTCACCTATTCCGGCGATGTCGATGGTGAGCTACGCAGCCGGTTCACGTTACCTTTCATTGATTGGTGCCAACTGTTTAAGCTTCTACGATTGGTATTGTGATTTACCGCCTTCATCACCACAAGTATGGGGCGAGCAAACCGATGTACCTGAATCTGCCGATTGGTATAACTCTGGTTACATCATTGCTTGGGGTTCTAACGTTCCTCAAACACGTACACCTGATGCTCACTTCTTTACGGAAGTTCGCTATAAAGGTACGAAGACTGTTGCGATCACACCGGATTATTCGGAAGTTGCCAAACTTACCGATGAGTGGGTACCCGCTAAACAAGGTACCGATGCTGCCGTAGCGATGGCCATGGGCCACGTGATCTTAAAAGAATTCCACATCGATAATCCGAGCGCTTACTTTAAAGAATACGTTCGCACCACTACCGACTTCCCGTACTTGGTTAAGCTATTACCTTCTGACCAAGGTTTGCAGCAAGGGCCTTTCCTTCGCGCTAGCGATCTTAGCGAGAACCTTGGCCAAGAAAACAACCCTAAATGGAAAACCATTGCCTTCGATGAGAAGACTCAGCAATTGGTTTCGCCTACGGGTTCTATCGGCTATCGCTGGGGCCAGAGCGGCAAGTGGAACATTGAGCCGAAAGACGGTGGCACTGGCGCCGATCTTGAATTGGCGTTGACCTTAAAAGATCAGTCAGACGAAGTTGTCGACGTGGCTTTCCCGTACTTCGGTGCGAAAGAGCATGAATATAATTACTTTGCCCATACCGATCATGATGAAGTGCAAATGCGTAAGGTTCCTGCCAAACGCATTACACTGGCAGACGGTACTGAAGCACTTGTTG
This sequence comes from Agarilytica sp., assembly GCA_033852165.1. Taxonomy (GTDB): domain Bacteria; phylum Pseudomonadota; class Gammaproteobacteria; order Pseudomonadales; family Cellvibrionaceae; genus Agarilytica. The sequence continues at coordinate 15,670 of JAWSUZ010000043.1, forward strand.
CGACTGTATACGACTTAACCTTGGCGAACTACGCGGTTGAGCACGGTCTAGATTGTCCTAACTCGGCGAAGTCGTTCGACGATGACGTACCTTATACACCAGCATGGCAAGAAAAAATTACCGGTGTTCCCCGCGCACAAATCATTAAGATCGCTCTAGAGTTTGGCGACAACGCCCATAAAACTCGCGGACGTTCGATGATTATTATCGGTGCGGCGATGAACCACTGGTACAACATGGACATGAACTACCGCGGCGTTATCAACATGTTGATGATGTGTGGTTGTATCGGTCAGTCTGGCGGCGGCTGGGCTCACTATGTAGGACAAGAAAAATTACGTCCTCAGTGCGGTTGGCTACCTCTCGCATTCGGTTTGGATTGGCAGCGTCCACCGCGCCAAATGAACGGTACCTCGTTCTTCTATAACCATTCGAGCCAATGGCGTTACGAAAAACTCGAAATGTCGGAAGTGATTTCGCCTCTGGCAAACAAAGAGAAATGGAATGCTTCCATTATCGATTTCAACACACGTGCAGAACGCATGGGTTGGTTACCGTCGGCGCCTCAGTTTGGCGTTAACCCTTTAAATTTGGTGAAAGAAGCCGAAGCAAAAGGCCTTGATCCAAAAGACTACGTGACTCAATCGTTGAAAAGCGGCGATTTGAAGTTCGCATGTGAAGATCCAGACGATCCCATAAACTTCCCACGTAACATGTTTATTTGGCGCTCTAACTTACTCGGTTCTTCCGGTAAGGGACACGAGTACATGTTGCGTCACTTGCTCGGCACGACTCACGGTTTGATGGGTAAAGATCTCGGCGAATCTGGCGAGAAAAAACCTGAAGACGTGAAGTGGCACGATGATGCACCAGAAGGCAAGATCGACTTGTTGGTGACTCTCGACTTCCGTATGTCTACTACATGTTTGTATTCCGACATCGTGTTGCCAACAGCAACGTGGTACGAAAAAGACGATATGAATACGTCGGACATGCATCCGTTTATTCACCCCTTAAGTAAGGCGGTTGATCCGGTTTGGGAATCAAGAAGTGACTGGGACATATTTAAAGGTTTAGCGAAAAAATTCTCTGAGCTTTGTGTTGGCCATTTGGGCGTCGAAAAAGATTTGGTCAGCGTACCGCTTCTACACGACACCCCAACTGAATTGGCGCAACCCGACGGCGTTAAAGCCTGGTGGAAAGGCGAGTGTGATTTAATCCCAGGCGAAACCGCACCAGACTTTATGGTGGTGGAACGCGATTACCCGAACACATACAAGCGCTTCACTTCGCTTGGCCCCATGCTCGAAGAATTGGGCAACGGTGGTAAAGGTGTTCACTGGGATACCAAAGATGAAGTTAAATTCTTAGGTGAACTTAATTACAAGCACACTGAAGAAGGCATACACAAAGGTCGACCGAAGATTGAGTCGGCTATTGATGCTTGTGAAATGATTCTCAGCTTGGCTCCTGAAACTAACGGCCAAGTGGCTGTTAAAGCGTGGAAATCACTGTCCAAAATCACCGGCATCGATCACACCCATTTGGCCAAGCCGAAAGAAGACGAAAAGATTCGTTTCGCCGACATCGTTGCTCAGCCACGTAAAATCATCAGCTCGCCGACATGGTCTGGGCTTGAAGATGAACACGTGTCTTACAACGCGGGTTATACCAACGTCCATGAAAGTATTCCATGGAGAACGGTCACCGGTCGTCAGCAGTTCTATCAAGATCATGAGTGGATGCGCGACTTTGGTGAAACCCAATGTTTGTATAAGCCACCGATTAACACGAAGACGGTTAATCCGCTGCTCAACAAGAAGCCGAACGGCAATAAAGAATTGGTATTGAACTGGATTACCCCTCACCAAAAATGGGGTATTCACTCAACTTATACCGATAACTTGTTAATGCTGACGCTTTCACGTGGTGGTCCGATTGTTTGGATCAGTGAAATCGATGCGAAGAAAGCCGATATCGAAGATAACGATTGGATCGAGCTATTCAACGTAAACGGCGCGGTTGCAGCACGTGCGGTGGTTTCGCAACGTGTACCGGAAGGCATGAGCATGATGTATCACGCTCAAGAACGTACGGTTAACGTACCGGGTTCCGAAACCACCAAAACACGTGGCGGTATGCATAACTCAGTAACACGTACTGTAATGAAGCCAACCCATATGATCGGCGGTTACGCACAACAATCTTACGGCTTTAACTATTACGGCACCGTAGGTTGTAACCGAGATGAATTTGTTATCGCTCGTAAGATGAGCAAGATCGACTGGCTAGATGACGAACCAGTGGCAGTTGAGGAGGAGAAGTAATATGAAAATTCGCGCACAAATAGGCATGGTCCTAAACCTGGACAAATGTATCGGTTGTCATACTTGCTCCATCACGTGTAAAAATGTTTGGACCAGTCGCGACGGCGTCGAATACGCCTGGTTCAACAACGTTGAAACAAAGCCTGGTATTGGCTTTCCGAAAGAGTGGGAAAACCAAGAGAAATGGAACGGCGGCTGGGTTCGTAAGAACGGTAAGCTTGAGCCAAAACAAGGTGGCAAGTTACGCATCTTGGCGAACATTTTCGCTAACCCCGATTTGCCTGAAATCGATGACTACTACGAGCCTTTCGATTTCGATTACGAACATCTACACAACGCTCCAGAAAGTAAGCATCAGCCTGTTGCTCGCCCGCGCTCTTTGATCACCGGCAAGCGCATGGAGAAAATCAACTGGGGTCCAAACTGGGAAGAAATTCTCGGTACCGAGTTTGCAAAACGTAGCGTTGACGTCAACTTTAATGAAGTTGCTCAGAAAGAAATTTACGGCGAATTCGAAAATACATTCATGATGTATTTGCCACGTTTGTGTGAGCATTGCTTGAACCCAACGTGTGTTGCGAGTTGCCCAAGTGGTGCCATCTACAAACGTGCTGAAGACGGTATTGTGCTTATCGATCAAGATAAGTGTCGTGGCTGGCGCATGTGTGTATCGGGTTGTCCGTACAAAAAGATTTATTACAACTGGAACACCGGCAAATCAGAAAAATGTACGTTCTGTTACCCACGTATTGAAGCGGGTCAACCGACTGTCTGTTCTGAAACCTGTGTGGGCCGTATTCGTTACCTCGGTGTTTTACTTTACGATGCCGACCGAATTGAAGAAGCCGCTAACGTTGAACTTGAAAAAGACCTTTACCAAGCGCAATTGGATATCTTCCTTGATCCACATGATCCTGAAGTCCAAGACGCCGCACGTAAAGAAGGCATTCCTGATGGTTGGTTAGAAGCCGCTAAAGCCTCACCTGTTTATAAAATGGCTATGGATTGGAAAGTGGCGTTACCGCTGCATCCTGAGTACCGCACTTTGCCAATGGTTTGGTATGTTCCACCACTATCACCGATCCAAAACTCGGCTCAGCAAGGCCGTATTGGTATTAACGGTGTAATTCCAGATTTGAAATCATTGCGTATTCCGATTCGCTACCTCGCTAACTTGTTAACAGCTGGTGAAGAAGAGCCGGTGATTATTGCGCTAGAACGTATGCTGGCCATGCGTGCATTTAAACGCTCGCAGCAAGTCGACGGCGAAGAAGATCTTGAAGTATTGAAACGTGTGGGTCTTACTGAGTTACAAGTTGAAGATATGTACCGTTATATGGCGATTGCGAACTACGAAGATCGTTTCGTGATTCCCACTAGCCACCAAGCCTACGCCGAAAATGCGTACAGCATTAAGAGCAGTTGCGGCTTTACCTTTGGCAACGGCTGTGGCGATGGCGATAACGCTGTGAATATCTTTGGCGGCAAAAAACAAACCAACCGTAAGCTGATTGCGGTTTCTACCGGAGACGAGTAATGGATATTATTTCCGTACTCTCTCGTTTGCTCGACTACCCCAACGATTCGTTGCATGAGCATGAACAAGAAATTTTGCAGATTATCGCGGATGCCGATATCAAATCGTCACTCAAAGATAAGACGCAGGCTTTTGTTCGGCAACGCTTTCAAGAAAAGTTGTTGGATTGGCAGTCGGACTACGACGGACTGTTTGAGCGTGGTCGTTCTTTAGGTTTGTGGTTGTTTGAACATGTGCACGGCGAAAGCCGTGACCGTGGGCAGGCAATGGTCGACTTGATGGCGCAGTACCGCGAAGCCAATTTGGAAATTTCACAGCACGAACTGCCGGATTTCATTCCGCTCTTTTTAGAGTTCACCGCCACGCAAGGCGCTGAGAATGTGAAATCGTGGCTAGGTGATGTGGAGCATATTTTTGCCCTGCTGCAAGTACGTCTCGAAAATCGTGACAGCGATTACAGTGTGCTTTTCGAAGTCTTACTCGACATCTGTGATGCCGAGGTCGATATAGAGGCCATACGCGAGACCTGCGGTAAAGATAAGCCCGATCACACCAGTGAAGCTCTTGATAAAGAGTGGGAAGAGGAGGAGGTCACCTTTGGTGCCGAGTCTTTGGAAAAAAGCTGTGATAAGGCCAAAAGAAAGCCCAGCGAAAAACAACGTAAAGATATTGATATACCGCTTCATTGGGTCGGCTTTGAAAATGACGGCGAAGCAGCTCCTACTAAAAAAACCAGCGAGAGGAATTCATAATGAATGATATAAATCATTTACTGTTTGGTCTCTACCCTTATATTGCCTTAACCATTTTTCTTGTGGGTTCTTTAATTCGCTATGACCGCGAACAATACACGTGGAAAACTGGCTCTAGCCAAATGCTTGAAAGTAAGCTTTTGCGCAAAGGTAGTCCGGCTTTTCATGTTGGTATTATTTGCGTACTTGCCGGTCACTTTGTTGGTTTGCTCACGCCTCACCAAGTGTGGGACTTTATTGGTTTAACCGCTCCGGTTAAGCAAATCATTGCGATGAGTGCCGGTGGATTTTTTGGCACGATCTGTCTTTACGGTATGTGTATTCTGATTTATCGCCGCATGACTAACGTGCGTGTACGTGTAAACACTAGCCCGATGGACGCTGCGATTATGCTGATGTTATTGGCTCAGTTGCTACTTGGCTTAATTTCAATATTTGTATCGTTCGATCATATGGACGGTGCAGAGATGTTGAAGTTGATGGCTTGGGCACAAAACATTGTCATCTTTAATCCGACAATCGCCGCAACCAGTGTTGAGAGCGTTCACATTATCTTCAAATTGCATATCTTCTTGGGTATGTGTTTATTCGTGGCTTTCCCTTTCTCGCGATTGGTCCACGTTTGGAGCGTTCCAGCCAAATATGTGATGCGCAACTATCAAGTTGTACGCACACGTACGTAAGAAAATTTGCCGGTAATCGTTTTACCGGCAATGTATTTGCCAGCAAACAGTTTTCTAGCCGCGAGTTTTTTAGCTGCTAGACAGTAACACGGGGCTTATATTGAAGGCCCTGAAGAGAGAAGAGAGAAATGATTGAAGTTAATGGGACATCGATAAGCGAATCGGATATCAATCAGGAAATGCAGTACCACCCTGCCGAGAGTCAACGCGCCTCGATGATCAAAGCCAGTGAGTCTTTGGTTATTGCTGAACTCATGAAACAGAAAGCAGAATCTCTCGGTGTTACGACCGATGACAAGGGCGAATATGTGGAGCAGCTTTTTGAGAAAGACGTGCCCTTCCCAAAAGCAACCGAGGTCGAGTGTAAGGTCTACTTCGAGCAGCATCGTGAGAAGCTCAGCACTTCGCCGTTATTGGATGCTAAGCATATTCTCATTGCCTGCAAGAAAGACGACGACACCGCGCGTTCGCTCGCGAGGATGCAAGCAAAAGAAATTCTGGCTCAGTTAGAAGCATCGCCGGATGACTTTGCTAAGCTGGCAGAGCAGTACTCGCTTTGTTCATCGGCTAAAGTCGGTGGCAGCCTAGGCCAAATCAGTCGCGGGCAAACGGTTCCTGAGTTTGAGCGGCAGGTGTTTAACTGCAGCACAGGGCTTGTCAAAGCGCCCATAGAAAGCCGTTACGGCATTCATATTGTCTACATCCAACATCGTGTTGAAGGCCGTCAGCTGCCTTATGATCAGGTTTCAGAGAAGGTCGAGACTTATCTTAATGACCGTGTTCGTCATAAGGCCATTGCCCAGTACATTTCGACCTTGATAGACGAAGCGGATATTGATGGTTTTGAGTTTTCGGAAGCAGACAAGAACTTGCATCACTAGGGCTTCTAAGAAGGTGGTGTAGTGTTAAGGCTGAGGGAACAGCAAAGCGGATTTTGTAAGTCTGGTATGGGTTACCACGGGGACCGTGGGAACCAGTAATACACCACCAGTATCTCGTTCCCACGGTCCTCCGTGGGAATGCATATCAAACTCGACCTACCAACAACTCTTTCCAGCCTACCCCCTTATCCAGCTACAGCACCTCAAGAACTCCCACACCAACGCACATCCAAAAAGACGATATATGGCAGGCCGATCCCTCTAAGAGCCAGATACTTATGTTAAATCAGGATCACAGCCTAGCCCTTACCCCAAAAAGAGTCGGAAAGCCCTACTGAAAAACACTATCCTTGAAGTACAAAAACACACCCATAAGGCGCAACGTCATGCCGACAAACACGATTGCCATTGATGATATTCAAGATCGCATCAAGCAATACGAACCCGCTTACATAGGTAATATAATATTATCCCTGACAGTAGTGCGGGAACAGTGGAAATAAGAATATTAACACTTCAGAATACTGTGACAGTCTCGAGTTGTGAGCACCAGCAGGTATACAGAACATATTCATAATTAAATAATGAGCGATAAAAAGCATGAACAAACCACAAAGAGATTTGACCCTCAGGTTTTTAGCAGAACCACAGGACGTTAACTTTGGGGGCAAGGTTCACGGCGGCGCGGTCATGAAGTGGATCGATCTGGCGGCCTATGCCTGTGCAGCTGGGTGGAGTGCTCGATACTGTGTAACGGTTTACGCAGGGGATATCCGCTTTGTTGCCCCGATACTTGTCGGCAGTTTGGTCGAGGTGGATGCCAAGGTTATCTATACCAGCAACACCTCCATGCATATCGCCATAGAAGTTAATGCCTGTGACCCTAAAGCGCTCAATAGACGCTTAACGACGCACTGTGTTGTGATTATGGTGGCAGTAGATGAGTCGGGCCAAAAGATCAGTATTCCGCAATGGGCGCCTGAAACGGATGCCGATGTAAAACTGCACAAATCCGCGATAAAGTTAATGGATATGCGTAAAAAGATTGAACAAGAAATGCAGGAGAGTCTTTAAGCAAAGCTCCTACGGCCTAATAACGGGTTGATATTTCACAGCCAAAAGTCCACTCATCAAAAGCTCTACTATATTATCGTTCCCATGGCCCTTCATGGGAGCTCAGCCCTAACTCTGAATTTCTCTCACATCTTATCTTGCACCCTGTCTCGCACCCTGCCTCACTCCCTGCCTCACTCCCATACTTCGAGTCTATGAAGGTATTCGTTGTTCAAGGTGATCCCCGCTCCAGCCCAATTGTCTACCGCTATAGTTTCAATACTCAGATACAAAACCAGAAAAACCTATTTACATCTTTTAGGTGTTAGCAGACAACAAAATATCACACCTAACAATCAGCCAAATTAAAATTAAAATCGCATTAGAGACAACGGAAGGAGAACAACCAGCACCTCCATTATTACTGCAGATATGGGAGAAAAGGGGATTATTAATACCGCCCCGCCAGCAACATAGAACAATGCTCGTCTTTATTTTTAAACATAATTTAATTTGTGAAATATCGGAATTATTACACTCACCCCACAAACCAAACCCGAGATCCACCTAATCAATAATACTTCACCAGAGGCCGATTCAATAACAAACCTCATCTTCACTTTTATCATGCATGGTCATAGAGTCTTTAAATGCCCGCAATATACTTCGCGCACTAATTTGCCCAACAAACTTCCCGCCATCAACCACTGGCATACGACGAAAATGTGTTGATATTATTTTTTGTGCAGCATCAACTAGGTTCATATGCCTTTCAACACAAACGATATTTTTGGTGGTCATAAAATCAGACACCGTTCCACCGCCTTCATGGTAGTACCCAGAATTAACAATCGCCTTTAAACAATCAATTTCAGAAATAACACCCACCACTTCACCGGCGTCATTTAAAACTGTACCACCGCCCACCATTCGGTGCAGCAATTCATGAATAGCGTCGTAGATATCTGTATCCGGTTTAAATAAAACAGGCGTAACCGACATATAGCTATCAGAATCAACAATATCGCTAATATTCACTGCGCACTCTCCTTATATAAGAAATTCGTTTAACCAGTAGTTAACAACTCACATTAACACCACGGCCCACATTGAAAAAACCACCGGATCAATAGCTTGCTTATAATCACCATTTATATCTAAACAACATGAACAGACAATTTTTATTCTCATTATACAAAATAGGACTTACAAAACTTACGTGTAACTCCCTTATAGAATATAAAGTCAATTACTAACAAATAAAATTCACCACAAGCCATTGTTCCTATTCACAATACCATTATTTACCAACAATTAAATTATTTACACACCCCATAACTAACACTTTTTATTATTATAAATAAACCATAAATAACCATCCCTGCTTAGCATTATTGGTTAAAATAAATAATAATATAGTAAGACAACACTGCGGAGTTAATTATGGATGCAATGCTCGTGGATTACTTACCCGTATTTCTAATGACAGGCATGGTCAGCATCATTGCCTTGACCATTTTGTTTGTCTCATCCCTACTGCGCCCATCGAATCCTTACCCCGAAAAAAACCAAGCGTATGAATGTGGAGTCAATCCAATAGGCGAGGCTTCGGTTGGGAAATTTAAACTGCACTTTTTTATCGTGGCTATTTTGTTCATCGTCTTCGAAGTGGAAACGCTCTTTCTATTCCCCTGGGCTGTGGTGTTAAAGCAGATCGGTTTTTTAGGTTACATTGAGATGTTCGTGTTTATTTTTCTATTACTCGTGGGCTTTGTCTATGCATGGGCAAAGGGCGCTTTGGACTGGGAAAACTAAGCTATGTCAGTAGAACGCGATTCAACGAGCAATGTGTTTTTCACCAATCTAGACAAGGTCCTTAATTGGGGACAACGATCTGCACTCTGGCCAGAAACGTTTGGTATCGCCTGCTGCGCAATTGAGATGATTGCCACGGGATGTTCACGCTATGACCTTGATCGCTTTGGTGTGGTATTCCGGCCTTCTCCCCGCCAATCCGATGTGATGGTCATTGCTGGAACCGTCACGAAAAAATTTGCCCCTGTGGTTAAATTACTTTATGACCAAATGCCAGAGCCCCGCTGGGTGATTGCGATGGGCAGTTGCGCGATAAGTGGCGGCGTGTACAACACGTATTCCGTTGTGCAGGGTTCAGAGTTATTGGTGCCGGTGGATATCTGTGTCCCGGGCTGTCCGCCACGGCCCGATGCATTGATACAAGGTTTTTTAATGTTACAAGAAAAAATCAAAAATTCGCCGTCAAACATTATTAAAGCCAGAAACATTGACACACCGCCACACGCCGCTTCTGGCAACGTTAATCCAGCCGCCGCGAACCGTGGAAGTGAGTGACTTTATGCCGGATTCAACATTACTAGCAACGCTGAAAACCGACTATGGCAAGTACATTATTGATGGTACTGATACCAGTGATGATTTTCCTTGTGTCGAGGTAGAGCCACATAATATCGCTGCGTTCTGCTCGGAATTGAAACACGACACCAATTTACAGTTTAATTTTTTATCCGATATTTGCGGGATTGATTACCTCCCTCAAATACCTCGTTTTGTCGTCGTCTACCACCTCTATTCCATCACCAATAAAATCCGTGTGCGCATTAAATGTAAATTGGCTGAGGACGCAGAAATCCCCAGTGTGACTTCCGTGTGGAAAACGGCAAATTGGCATGAAAGAGAAGCCTTTGATATGTACGGTATCGTCTTCACAGAGCACCCTGATCTTCGTCGCATTTATATGTGGGACGAATTCGAAGGATATCCACAACGAAAAGATTTCCCGTTACGCGGCTATTGCGACGAGTACAATCCCTTTGGAGATCCGCCCGAGTCACGCCAGGAAAAAGAACAAGACCAAGGGTGGAGCCATTAATCATGTCTGAAATGGTGAATCTCAACGAAGGTCAACATGGCGAAAAAACCAAAGAGGTGCTGTTAAACCTTGGGCCTCAACATCCCAGCACCCACGGTGTGTTGCGCATGTTAATGCAAATGGATGGCGAAAAGATTTCGAGTATGGACGTTATTATTGGTTATCTGCATCGTGGAACTGAAAAACTCGCCGAAAGTTTTACCTACACCCAAATTATTCCGCTCACAGATAGGCTGGATTACTTATGTCAGCCCTCCAATAATCTCGCCTATGTATTAACCGTTGAAAAGTTACTTAATATAGAGGCCCCTGAACGCGCGCAATATATTCGTGTGATGATGGCAGAGTTGTCGCGAATCTCGGGTCACATGTTGATATCTGGCGCACTGCCAATGGACTTGGGGGCGATGACAACACTGCTCTACGCCATGCGTGATCGCGAGATGATAATGGACTTAATGGAAATGGCCACAGGCGCACGAATGCATTCCTCTTATTGTCGTGTGGGCGGGGTTCGCGAAGATATTCCCGAAGGCTTTACGGAACGGGTTCAGGAGTTTTGCCATATTTTTCGCGAACGCATGTCAGACTACGAAGCTTTAGTATCCGGCAATCGCATATTTTTAAAACGCACCCAAGGCATTGGAGCTATTAGCGCAGAAGACGCCATCGACTGGGGCTTAAGTGGGCCCTGCTTACGCGCATCCGGAGTGGACTGGGATATGCGCCGCGATAATCCCTATGAGATTTATGACCGTTTAAAATTCGACGTCATTGTTCGTGAAAATGGTGATTGTTACGACCGCTGGAAATGTCGAATGGAAGAGATGAGAGTCAGCGTCGATATTATCGAACAGTGTTTGGCGCAGATGCCGACAGACGGTCCCACCATTATCGACAATCCCCTCATTGCCTTTCCGGGTGACAAACAAAAAGTCCAGTCCTCAATGGAATCGTTAATTCAGCAATTCCAACTATCTGCCTATGGCTTTAAGGTTCCAGCCGGTGAAGCCTATGTAAGTATTGAAGCCCCCAAAGGCGAATTGGGATTCTATATTCTTAGTGATGGAAGCGAAAAACCCTTTCGGGTAAAAATACGAGCGCCGTCTTTTGTGAATCTGCAGGTTCTTGAGGTGCTTGCCAAACACACTTACCTCGCAGATGTTATCGCGATTATTGGCAGTTTGGACCCGGTTATGAAAGAAGTGGATAAATAATAATGTCGAGCCTATTAATCGCCAGTTCAAGCCAAACGCCTGATGAATATTTTCATCCTGATCTCAGAGATCAGATCAATGAAATTGCACTACGATACCCCGAGCGCCGCTCGGCCGTGATGCCAGCCCTTCATATTTACCAGGAAAGGTTTGGTTATATCTCTCAACAGAGTATGGAAGAAATTGCGGATATCTTAGACATGGCTCCCGTTCAAGTTTATGAGGTTACCAGTTTTTATCACCACTTTCGTACCGAGCCCGTTGGTAAATATCATTTAAAAATTTGTAACAATATTTCGTGCATGCTAATGGGTGCCGATTGCTTGATTGGACATATCCAGCAAATTTTACAACTTAAATGTGATGAAACCACTCGAGACGGAATGTTTACATTGTCTACAGCTGAATGCCTTGGCTCATGTGATACGGCACCAGTGATGCAAATTAACAACGACGCTTACTGTGAACATTTAGACGCAGAAAAACTCAATAAAATATTACGCTCTCTAGAAAATAAGATTGAATAACGATGTTTGAAACAACGCTATTGAAAAATACGACGCTTAACGACTCCCACCTCCTGGCGACTTACCGCTCCAATGGGGGTTATGAGGCGCTGAACAATGTGTTAACTAATTTTTCACCGGAACAATTAATCGATCTCGTGAAGGAATCAAACTTGCGCGGTCGAGGCGGTGCGGGTTTTCCCACGGGATTGAAATGGTCTTTTGTACCGAGGGAATCGACCAAGCCTAAATACCTGTGTTGTAATGCCGATGAAAGCGAACCCGGTACGTTTAAGGATCGTGTCATTATCGAAAAAGATCCCCACCAACTGATCGAAGGCATCGTGCTGGCAAGTTATGCTATTGGCGCCCACGTTGCGTATATTTATATTCGTGTAGAGTACAGTGTTGGTGCGAAGATTTTACAGCGGGCACTGGATGAATGTTACAACGCAAGTTTATTAGGGAAAAATATTTTCGGGTCTGATTTTAATTTGGACATTACCATTCACCACGGTGCCGGCGCTTACATTTGCGGGGAAGAAACCGCTCTGCTCTCGTCAATTGAAGGCTATCGTGGCCAACCCAAGCTCAAGCCTCCCTTCCCCGCGATTAGCGGTCTTTATTCCTGCCCCACTGTGATCAATAACGTCGAAACTTTAGCGTGTATTCCGCACATTGTATCCAAAGGTGCGAAGTGGTTTAAGGAAATTGGTTCGGTCAAAGGGCCTGGGCCCAAACTTTATTGTTTAAGTGGCCGGGTCAATAATCCAGGGACCTATGAACTGCCCACAGGTATTAGCTTACGTGAGCTAGTAGAAGGTTATGGCGGCGGCGCACCCAATGGCAAAAAGATTAAAGCCGTCATCCCCGGTGGCGCTTCTGCACCGATGTTTCCCGAAAGCGAACTCGATATTGCCATGGACTACGATGAGCTGATGGCCGCAGGTTCTATGTTTGGCTCTGCCGGGGTCATCGTCATGGACGAAGACAGTTGCATCGTCAAAGCCACCCTTAGCATGCTGACGTTTTTCCATCACGAATCCTGCGGCAAGTGTTCGCCTTGTCGCGAAGGATTAACCTGGGTAGTCAAACTGTTACATAGAATAGACTCCGGCAGCGGAAAATCGGGTGATATAGAAGAGCTTGAACATTTAGCTAACGGTATATTTGGCAAATGTTTTTGCCCCCTTGGTGACGGTGCCATCATGGCCTTAAGAGGCGCGCTTAAATATTTTCGCGAAGAGTTTATTTTTCATATTGATAGAGGGTATTGCCCCTTCCACAAACCCTACAGCCCGTTAATGTTGTCATCGGAGCAGCGTTATGACCACAGTATGCATCAATGGCATTAGCCAATCATTTGATGAAGGTACGTTAATCGTCGATGCCGCAAAGGCCTTGGGGTTTGATATCCCAACCTTTTGCTCTCACCCGCGCTTAGATCCTGTGGCCGTATGCCGTATGTGCCTCGTTGAGGTCGAAGGGCAACCTAAATTGCTACCCGCCTGTGCAACTCCGGTATCCGATGGCATGGTGGTGCATACCGAATCCGACACGGTCAAAAACACACAAGAATCCACACTCGAAATTCTGCTCGCCAACCACCCCCTGGATTGCCCGGTTTGTGACAAAGGTGGCGAATGTCAGTTGCAAGACCAGGCTTACAGCTATGGTGCAGCCGAAAGTCACTTTGACGAAAATAAGAGGCGCTTCCACGAAGCCGATATGCCTTTAAATAAGGTCGTCGTGTCCAACCTCAATCGCTGCATTCAATGTCAGCTCTGTGTTCGATATTGTGACGAAGTCGTGGGCGCACAAGCACTTGGAGCGATTGGAATTGGTGCCGATACAACCGTTTCGGGATTTATGGAAAGCCTGGAAAATTGTGACCAATGCGGTAACTGTATCGAAGTGTGTCCCGTGGGAGCGCTGATGAGCCTGCCCTACCGATATAAATCTCGCCCCTGGGATTTAAAAGAAGTCGATACGATATGTCCTTTTTGTGCCACCGGTTGCCAAGTAACGGTTGGCGCGAGAGATCGCGAATTAATGCGTGTGCGATCCAAAAGTGAAAGCGGATTAAATCGTGAGGCACTGTGTGTCCGAGGTCGTTTTGGCTTAGATTTTACCACGCAAACGGAACATCGCATTCAACAACCCATGATACGGCACAACGGAAATTTAGTGTCCGTGTCCTGGGATGAAGCGTTCGACTTTATTCACGAAAAAGTAACGCACATCAATAAAAACAAACAGAGTATTGGCGGCCTCATTTCTCCGAGCATGACCAATGAAACCCTCTACGGTTTCCAAAAACTGATGCAGCAGGTATTTGGCAGTCAGCTAATTGACAGTTTTTGTCGTTGGCCACTTGGCCAAGCCTATCCGGTATTAGGTCGGCTCATCGATGACTTTTATAGTCGAAAACCTCTTGAGGATATTCTCGGCGTTGACCATTGCATAATACTCGGCTGCAACATAACCGATGAAAATCCCGTGTCTGAATACATGGTGCGAGAAGCTCACCACAAAAACAATCTGAGCCTAAGTTTACTCACTACTAGACCCACACGTTTGGATCGTATTGCCGAGCATGTCCAACGCTATTTACCCGGTGAAGAAGTCGAATTAATAAAACCCATTTTTGATAAAACTGACAGCCAAAAACTATGCGTTCTTTTAGGCACTGATATTTTCCGTTCGCCGCGAGTCAACCAAACCCTTCTCACCCTAGAATCCGTATTATTTTCATTACAAACTGGAGGCAAACACGTCGACCTGCAATTTCTATTGGATCGTCCCAACCAACTCGGGGCATGGGATTTAGGCATTAAAAACGGTATCGATTTTGAGACCATGCTGAAACAGAGTAGTAGCGGCGATATGGGCATGCTCTACGTCGTGGGAGAGGACCCTTTATTGTCTTGCCCCGACGGATATTCCGTGGCGGAATCATTACAAAAACTCAGTCTTTTAGTGGTTCAGGATAGCTTTATGTCTGAGACAGCAAAAGTCGCGGATGTTGTGTTGCCGGGGTTTACCTTTGCAGAAAGCGCGGGGACGTTCACCAACAATGAAGGCAGAGTACAGAGAGTTCGGCCCATATACCCACCGCCCACAAAAACTGTGATGAACGTCAACCGGGCCGATATTATCTATTCAACACCTGGCCCCTCAAAAGCAAAACGAGACACCGATATATTTAACGAACTGTCATTGTCGTTTGATAAGAATTTAGGGCTTTCTTCTCTTGAAGTGGTTTTTTCTGAAATCGCAAAAAGAGTACCCGAGTATCAAGACATTGATGTTAGCGCAATCGATGAAGCCGGTGCATTTTCAAAAAATAAAACAAGCGCGCGGTTGGCCTTGTCCGGCTTGCCAGACGGTCCCGACCCATCACCGAATGAGAGTAAAACCTCATCGTCATTAAATCAATGCAATGATCAAACGAATACGACGGAAGGCGCAAACATATACGCAGCCACAGCAACTGCAACAAATAGAGGCATATTTAAACTAATCACCGGCAACTGCATGTTTCACTCGGGTTATCTCAGCGAATATTCACCCACCCTGACATCCATCGCAGATAAAGCCTATGTCGAAGTCAACGAGCAGGACGCGATCACCCTGAATCTAAAAGATAAGGACTTAGTGACAGTAAGCCGTGCGAGCCACGTTGCCAATCTTCAGCTAAAAACCAACAAACACTTTCCTCCTGGCGTAGCGTTTATTCCAGAAAATTTCAAATCCGTTCAGGTGAACCGTTTTATTCATAGCACTGAAGATTCAAGCATCATCAAAATTGAACCTGCGCTCTCTCAAAAAATTGAAATATCACTCATTACTCAAGCGGCAACAGGCGCAAAGAAAAACCAAGGTAAGTTCATGGGAGGCCGAGGATGAGCGCTCTTATGGAAATCGGAACCATGATTTTACATATTTTAATTGTCATCGCGATTCTGTTTATCTTACCGATTCCGCTTACCTGGGTAGAACGTAAAGTCGCGGGGCATATTCAACAACGCCTGGGACCTATGCGCGTCGGGTGGCATGGTATATTGCAGCCTATCGCAGACGTCGTAAAATTGATGGGAAAAGAAGACCTTATTCCCGACCAGGCAGACCGCTTTTTATTTAAACTCGCACCGATCATTTCACTGGTTGTTCCCTTTGTGGTGTTTGTGTCCATTCCTTTTTCAGACAGCCTTTACTTGTCCAATATGAACGTTGGCTTACTCTATGTACTCGCCGTGGGAGGACTGGAGATATACGGTGTGATTTTTGGCGGCTGGGCGTCGAATAGTAAATACGCTTTACTCGGCAGCATGCGAACCTGTGCACAGCTCATCAGTTATGAAATACCCATGGGCTTCGCCGTTATCGGCGTGATGATGATGAGTCAATCCATGAATTTGAGCGATATCGTCAATGCGCAATCCGATGTGTGGAATATTGTCTATCAACCGATTGGTTTTTTTGTGTTTTTTGTCGCCGGTCTTGCAGAAGCCCAACGTATTCCTTTCGATCTCGGTGAAGCGGAAGGCGACTTGGGCGCGGGCTATCATACAGAGTACAGTGGCATGCGATTTTCCTTTTATATGATCAGTGAGTACTTGGTCTTGCTGACCATTTCCGTATTGTGCGTAATTTTATTCTTCGGAGGCTGGAATGGGATACTGATCCCTTTACCACCACTCCTGTGGTTTACGATAAAAGTCGCATTTTTTCTGTATGTGTTTATGTGGATACGATTTACGTTTCCGCGCTACCGCTACGACCAATTGATGAGTATTGGTTGGAAGGTTCTGTTTCCGTTATCACTTGCCAATATATTGGTGACAGGGCTATTGGTTATTTAACGTGAGGGTGTGAATGCTATGAGTGTTACACAAAACAAAGACCCAAAACCCGGCTGGATAGGCTGGCTATTCTTTAGTGACCTGATCGGCGGGCTTCGCCTGACCCTCAAGTATATGTTTGCAAAATCCGTCACAATGCAATATCCGGACAAGGAAAAATGGGTGCCATATTCACGTTTTCGGGGGCACCATTTTCTTAAAAAAGATGACGCAGGCAATATTAAATGTGTGGCATGTGAACTGTGCGCCAAAATTTGCCCGAGTCGCTGCATAGAGGTTGTCCCAGAAGAAGATGAAAATGGCAATCGTCGCCCCGCTGTATTTGAAATCGATATGGGCCGGTGCCTGTATTGTGGATTGTGTGAAGACGCATGCCCCGTGGATGCTATCGCCATGGGCAGTGAATACGAATTTGCCACCTTCAGCGCGAGTGAATTACTCGTCAATAAAGAGACCCTATTAAACGCGCCAAGAAAATCCAGATCCGGCGGCGTCGTCATTTCGGCCTCTCTGAATGACGACGCGATTACAACAACAGCAACCACAACATCATCAAAAGACCAACAGGGATATCACTGGTGGGATTTTATTCACCGAAAAACACCCGCAGAAAGGCGTGTTTAGCAGAAACATTGGGCAGTATCAGCCGTAAGAATCTATATTAAGTACTGGGGTTAACGCTTTACAACAATTTGAATTCTGAGGGGCTTTTCCTGTGGAAAAAGTTTTTTTTCTACTGTTTGCCGCCACCGCCATTGCGTCCGCCCTTGGCGTCGTATTAGCAAAGAATCCTGTCCATAGCGCTCTGTCACTTATCGCCTGTTTTATCCAAGTGGCCGCACTCTTCATCCTCTTACGCTCGCCTTTCCTCGCCGTGGTGCAAATTTTTGTCTACGTCGGAACCACGATCGTTCTCTTTATTATTGTGATCGTCATGCTTGATATTCGTCAGGCCAAATTCGACCGATTTATTCCCGGAAACCTACTTGGAGCCTGCTCAGTAGCATTGATGCTCGGCGGCATCATGGTGGCCATGCTTTTACGCAGCGAACGCCTTGCTGCGCTAACCCCTCAAGGGGAGCTGAGCGGAACAACGGACGAATTAGGCAAAGCTATTTTCACGCAATACCTGCTTCCCTTCGAAGTGGTTTCAGTCATTTTATTGGTGGCGCTAATTGGCGCCATCATATTGGCGAAAAAGGAGAATACGTGATGGTGCCACTCGCTTGGTATTTGGTATTGGCCGCAGTGCTTTTTATCATCGGTTTGGTGGGTGTCCTGGTCCGGCGTAGCGTCCTGATAGTGTTAATGAGCCTAGAGCTGATGCTGAACTCGGTCAACATCAATCTGCTGGCCTTTTCATATTATTTACAAGATATTCGCGGCCAAGTGTTAGCCGTATTTGTTATTACCATCACGGCTGCAGAAGTTGCCGTTGCTCTGGCAATTGTCGTTGCCATGATGCGTAACCGTAACACCTTACATGTTGATCAAATTAACCTGATGAGTGACTAAAGGGCACCTCTAAAAATGCACTTTTTCTGCGATACCGGCGTCAGCCCCGTACTCGAATCCTCATGTACTCCATGTACACTGCGGTTCTCGGCTCTGGCTTCCTGCTTCGCTCTAACATTTGCATCCATGCAAGTGTCCGTGCGGCGCTTCCTTGGTCTCACAGAAAAATTACTATTTTTAGAGGCGCCCTAAACCCGATTATATAAGGAGTCCCTTTTGGAAATTGTCACATCCATCAAGCCCTTGGTCGCTCTGCTAATCTGCGCATTGGCCGCCTTGGCGATTCTGGTTTATACGCAGTGCGCCAATCATAAGCATAAAAGTAACGATAATATTCGCGATGGCATTAGCCTCATTGCCGCCATTACGAATTTTATCGTCGTAGCGTCAATGGCCCCCACTATTCTTGCGGGGAAATTCATCGAGTGCCATTTATTTACCGTACTACCCGGTATCGAATTCGCGTTCCGCGTAGACCCCCTCGGAATGGTGTTTGCCAGTATTTCCTCTCTGCTATGGATTGTGGCCGCGGTGTATTCCATCGGGTATATGCGGTCGCTAAAAGAGAAAAATCAAACACGATTCTTTATGTGCTATGCCGTCAGTATCGCGGCGGCCATTGGCGGGGCATTTTCGGCCAATCTATTTACTCTAGTTATCTTCTACGAAGTACTGAGTTTAATTACCTACCCTCTGGTTTATCACAAAGAAGATGATGACTCCTGGCTGGGTAGTAAAAAATATATGGTCTACCTGATGGGCTCCTCTAAAACGTTTTTGCTTATCGCCATTGCTCTCACCTATTCCATTACCGGCACTCTGGATTTTTCAACACAAGGGGTTTTTCATAACATCACAACATCGCCGCTAATACTCACTGTGGTGTATTTCTGCTATCTCGCAGGGTTTGCAAAAGCCGGCATTATGCCTTTTCATGCGTGGTTGCCCGCAGCTATGGTTGCACCGACGCCGGTTAGCGCATTGTTGCATGCCGTGGCGGTGGTAAAAATGGGGGTATTTTGTGTTTTACGCGTGGTATTTCATGTTTTTGGAATCGACCTCGTCGGTAGCCTTGGACTGGGAATTGCGACGGCGTATTTAGTTTCCTTTACCATTCTAATGGCTTCCATTTATGCCCTCACACGCGATGATCTTAAAGCGCGATTAGCCTATTCCACAGTTAGCCAACTGTCGTACATTATACTCGGCGTGGTATTGCTAGCGCCCAGTAGCATCATCGGCGGTGTCGTTCATATCGCCAGCCACGCCTTTGCAAAAATCACCCTATTTTTCTGCGCGGGCTCCATTTACTGCGCCAGTAAACGAAAAAAAATCAGTGAATTATCGGGTATTGGTCGACACCTTCCTTGGACGATGACGGCATTTTTTATTGCTTCGTTAAGCATGATCGGCATCCCACCGACAGGCGGATTCATCAGTAAGTGGTATCTCATTATCGGCACCGTCGAAGCCAAGCAATTGGCCTTTCTCGGGGTTCTACTATTAAGTTCTTTACTTAACGCCGTTTATTTTCTACCCATTGTTTACAAAGCTTTTTTTGAGGCCGAAGCGCCGCAGACAAATCCGGATAAGGCACCAGAAAATTCGGCCATCAAAGAAATTCCACTCATGGTTATCCCATTGGTTATCACAGCATTACTGTCATTAGTCATGGGAATTTACCCACACTATTTCCTTTCTCTAGCGGAGGCCCTGATCCCTTAAAAATGAATAGGCCCTTAAAAATAAATAGTCCCATGAAAACAGATAACCCTTTGGAAACAGATAACCCCATGAACACAGAACGACAAACAGCATCACAACGGTTAGCGGATTTTATTGGCAGCCCGGAATATACGCACCGACGTTGGCAGATTTTCATCGCCGTATTATTAGTCTCCGCGATCTTTGATTTATTTATTACATCCGATCACACGGTTTTTTTCTGGGAAATTCTCCCTGTGTGGAACGCAGGCTATGGGTTTATTTCGTGCCTACTGATAATTTTTGTTTCTAAATTCTTAGGCCACACCTGCGGACTCATGCAAAAAGAAGATTACTACGATGACAAGGATGTCAAATAAAACATGACCGAATTCTGGCTCCATCCCGCACTGTTATACCTTATGGCCGCTGTCGTGCTGCCATTTGCATGCGGTCGAGTCAGGCAGTTTATTTTAGTTTGCTTTCCCTTACTCGCAGTATTGTCCGTTTTGAACATGGTATTTGGTGAGGGGCAATCCGGCAGCCATTGGCATACCCAAGTGATTGGCGTCGATATAATATTTGGCCGCGTCGATAAGCTTAGCGTCCTGTTCGCTTTAGTATTCAGTGCGATGTCACTTATTGGCTCCATTTATTCCTTACACCTAAAACACAGCCGTGAACATGTCGCTGCTTATCTCTATATTGCCGGCGCGATGGTGGTGGTGTTTGCTGGCGATTACTTCAGTTTATTTGTCGGCTGGGAATTAATGGCCTTCGCTTCAGCCTTCCTCATATTTGCCAATAATTCCAAATCGTCTCGCGAGGCTGGCAAGCGGTATTTACTGGTGCATATTACCGGTGGGCTTTGTTTACTTGCCGGTATCGTCGTCCTTTATGTAGAAACCGGCTCGACAGCTTTCGGGCCTATTAACACCGATGGCCCTGCCTTTTACTTAATTTTATTTGGATTTTTATTGAACGCCGCAGTTCCGCCACTCAGTGCTTGGCTTACCGACGCCTATCCACAGGCCACCATTACCGGCGCGGTGTTTATGAGTGCCTTTACCACCAAGACGGCAATTTACGTGTTACTGCGCAGCTATCCCGGCACAGAAATGTTGATATGGCTGGGCACCGCAATGGCGGTTTACGGTGTCGTTTACGCGGTGTTAGAAAATGACTGTCGGCGCCTACTGGCGTATCACATCATTAGCCAAGTGGGTTATATGGTGGCAGCTGTCGGCCTGGGTTCAGAAATGGCCATAAACGGTGCAGGCGCACACGCATTCGCACACATACTCTATAAAGGTTTGCTATTTATGGGGGCAGGCGCAGTTATCTATATGACGGGTTATAGCAAGCTAAGCGATCTGGGTGGCTTGTACCGAAAAATGCCATGGACCCTGGGTTTCTATATGGTTGGGGCCGTATCCATCTCTGCGTTTCCGCTGTTTAGCGGGTTTGTTAGTAAATCCATGATATTGGCGGCAGCACACCACGATCACAACGCCATCATCTTTTTACTATTAACGCTCGCCTCCGCAGGGACTTTTTTACACACGGGTTTAAAACTGCCCTATTACATGTTCTTTGCAAAACCCAAAGCGGCTGCAGAAAAAAAACAGGCGATAGAAAATCTCGAACCGCCACGCAACATGTTGGTGGCCATGGCCATTGCCGCCGTTCTTTGCATCGGCATTGGCGTATTTCCAAATGCGCTTTACGCCATACTACCGTTTTCAACGGACTATCAGCCCTATACCGCGTCACACGTATCCGGCAGTTTAAATTTACTGCTCTTTACCGCCCTTGGCTTTTTTCTGTTTCTAAAATATTTGGACCCTGAGCGCACAATCAGCCTGGATACCGATTGGCTTTACCGTCGAGCCGCCGGGTTTGTTTTGTGGATCGCACACCACCCAATTACTCGCTATGAAAAGTTAGTGAGTAATATAAGTAATTCCGTCGTACTGCCCAGTCTGCATAACGGTGCAAAACTTGGCCTTTGGATTGATACCCATGTGATTGATGGTTTTATTCATGGTTTAGCGAAAAATATTATGCGCAGCGCGCAAAAAATACGTCATCTAGAAACCGGCGTAATGAGTCATTATGCGCTGGGCATGTGCCTTGGTATCCTCTTGAGTATTGCTGTGTATTTTGCATTGCGCCATTTTATCCAAGCCCCAACACTTGGCACCATGCTATTGCAGGGTGGGCTATAACATGGGCTTACCGATATTAAGCACCATCATCGGCATGCCGATATTGGGCATAGGTGCCTTGCTTTTAATCCGCGACACACGGCTGATCAAATGGTTGAGCATCATCATTTGTGGGTTTGAATTACTCTTCTCGATAATGCTGATTCATTTTTTCGACTCAAGCACTCACGAAATGCAATTTCGAGAAAGCTATGAGTGGGTCCCCATGCTCAATATGCGTATTGCTCTGGGCGTTGATGGCATCAGTATTCTTTTTGTTTTTCTAACCGCTTTAGTCAGTTTTATCTGTGTGCTTGCATCATGGAACGCCATTAATCATAGAATCAAAGAGTTTATGATTACAATTCTTACCATGCATACGGCCATGACAGGCGTGTTCTGCTCGCTGGATTTCATCTTGTTTTTTCTCTTCTGGGAAGCCATGCTAATTCCGATGTATTTAATTATTGGGATATGGGGCGGTGAGCAACGTGTTTACGCGGCGTTTAAATTTTTCATTTACACCTTGACTGGCAGTCTCTTGTTTTTAGTTGGGATCATTGTGCTTTATTTCGCTGGCGGCAACACCTTCGATATTCTTGCCCTGTCCGAAGTTAATTATTCTTTTAATATCCAGATCTGGGTCTTCCTTCTGTTCTTTATTGGCTTCGCCATTAAAGTGCCTATGTTTCCATTTCACACCTGGCTGCCAGATGCTCATGTTCAGGCTCCCACGGCAGGCAGCATCATTCTTGCGGGGGTTTTACTGAAAATGGGAGCCTATGGATTTTTGCGTTTTTCCTTGCCGATGTTACCCGACGCTTCGCAATATTTTTCCCAAGAAATTCTCGTACTATCCCTTATTGCGATTATCTACGGGGGCTACCTCGCACTTGCGCAAGACGATTTAAAGAAACTCGTCGCCTATTCCAGTATCAGCCATATGGGCGTGGTGACCCTGGGAATTTTTGTGTTTAATTTACAGGCGCTTGAGGGCGCAATATTACAAATGTTTAACCACGGCATTACCACCAGTGCCTTATTTCTGTTTGTCGGGCTGATTTACGAGCGCACCCATACACGCTCGATTGCAGCCTACGGTGGCCTCATGAAAATCATGCCCATCTATACCACGTTTTTTGCCCTCTTTACCTTAGCCTCCATGGCACTGCCAGGCACCAGTTCTTTTATTGGTGAACTTTTAGTGCTGGCCGGGACCTTTGTCAATCATATTTGGATTGCCGCCCTGGCCGTTATTGGTGCCATGTTAAGCGCCGCATACCTGCTGAGTATGTTTAAACGAGTTGCACTGGGCGAAATTACTAACAGCAAACTGAGAGACTTGAAAGATATCAATCCCAGAGAGTTTACTGCGATTATCCCACTGGCTATTTTTGTAATTTGGATTGGTTTTTATCCATCTCCATTTTTAAAAATTATGCATAGCTCGGTTGAGAATCTATTGCAGCAAACATCACAGACACGACCAAAACAGATACCACCACAAACATTACCGAAAGAACACATTTTGTCGGGGGTCGTTCCACAGTGAATTTACCCAACAATGAAATAGCGGTTATAGACGTTGACGCAATTTTACAGTCGATGATGGCGAGCCTGCCAGAAATTGTACTGTTGTTGGCGGCCTGCACCCTAATAATGATTGACCTAATTTGCAAAGGACGACGCGTCGAATTAATCGCAGGACTCAGTATTTTAACGATCTTAGTTGTGGCTGCGCTCACACTGGGTCTGGCATTACATACCACTTTTGGCACCGATCCAGTTTACAATCATATGTTTATTGCCGACCCTTTTTCGGTTTTTTTCAAAATACTATTCTATATCGCGACGATTATTTCCATCTTATTTTCCGGAAATTACTTAAAGAACGAGGGGCAATTCCTTAGCGAATATTTCATCATTCTACTATTTGCCTTATGCGGCATGATGATTATGGCTTCGGCCACGGATCTTATCAGCGTCTACGTTGGTCTAGAA
The DNA here is from genome assembly GCA_033852165.1 of Agarilytica sp. GTDB lineage: Bacteria > Pseudomonadota > Gammaproteobacteria > Pseudomonadales > Cellvibrionaceae > Agarilytica. The sequence goes on from JAWSUZ010000043.1 coordinate 39,826, forward strand.
TTACTGGCCTTGTCTCTCTATGTTCTCACCGGGTTTCTTAAGCACAATGAACGCTCCAATGAATCTGCACTAAAATATCTAATTCTAAGCGCCGTAGCCACTTGCCTCATGCTCTATGGTGTATCGCTTTTCTATGGGTTAACCGGCACCACACAGCTCGGAAAAATTGCCGCTATATTAGACGGTTCAAATGCCAGCACGGACTCAGCATACGTATTAGCATCATTATTTTTAATCGCCGGATTTGCTTTTAAAATAGCCGCAGTACCTTTTCATATGTGGGCACCCGATGTTTACGAAGGCGCACCCACGCCTATTACCGCATTTATGTCCGTCGCACCGAAGGCCGCTGGATTCGCTGTACTACTACGAATATTCAACCAGGCACTGCCTCAGCTTAGTGATATCTGGCTGCCCGTTCTCGCTACCATTGCCCTCGCCTCATTAACGATAGGCAGCTTAGTGGCGCTGGTGCAAACCAATATAAAACGCCTACTGGCGTATTCGAGTATTGCCCATGCGGGCTTTGCTTTATTGGGTTTGGTTGCCGGAGGCGAAAGTGGAACAGCCAGTGTTATGCTCTACCTGCTCATTTACGCCTTTATGAACCTGGGTATTTTTGCTGTCGTCATTGCCATGCAAAAAGCACAAGGTCGCGGAGAATTAATAGAAGACTTTACCGGCTTATCGAAACAACACCCCGTCATCGCCTTGCTCATGCTGTTATTTTTGTTTTCGCTCACCGGCATTCCGCCCACAGCAGGATTTATGGCCAAGCTGTACATCATCCTCGCACTCGTTAATTCCGGATATATTTTACTGGCAGTGGCTGCGGTATTATTCAGCGCTATCGCGGCCTTCTTTTATTTACGTATCGTTATGTTGATGTACATGCGTGAACCAAATCAAAATATAGAACTGCACTTATCACCCGGATTTCGCTTCTCTCTCGCCGTAACTGGGATTGCGACGCTGGGTGTTGGCCTAATGCCTAGGTGGTTTTTTGAGATGGTGAGTGTTTCGGTGTTTTAGGGCGATTATTTAGAAGATGTTACAGCGATTATAGTATCCGATATTGCCTCGATGACTTTTTCACTCTCAGTAATTTGAGGGAAATGACCGCTTTCCTCACAAATGTAATGCTTCGATAGCGGCGATAAGTCCAACATCTTTACCTGATAACGCAGATGTAAACTAAATGCATTTTCCGGAACAGAAGGCATCTTTTTTGTGCCCGTCACAACGGCAATCGGAATGTTAGGAAAATCGCCTGACTGCTGAATTTGATCCACGGTTTCGGCAATGGATTCATCCTGAGAATATTTGTATGGTTCAAATATTTTCTCTACGGCCTTCACACCATTATTGATTACCCGAAGAAAAGCAGAAGGCTTATAAGCCTTCTGCTTTTCTATTTCCAATGGATGAGACGAGTCCACAAAAACTACACCGGCGACTTCATCCTCAAACATACGTGCATACAAATTGGCAAAAACACCACCAAGGGAATGCGCAACCAAAATCACCGGTGGTTCCAATTTCAGATGACTCATCAGATTTCGACAATCATTGACGACTGTATAGCCCACCTGTGGCTCTTTAGCTTTAGGAGATGCGCCAATGCCAGGTGAGTTAAAGAGCAGAACACGACCCATATTGGCGATTTCGGGGTAAACACTATTCCAGCTATCAAAAGACATTCTGTAGCCATTTAAAAATATGACCGTAATGTCCCCACTACCGATTAAGCTATATTCAAGTTTATCTGAAACCATTTTCATATTTAATAAGATCGCTAGCGTTGCAAAAACTCAGTTCAATTCCGTTAACCCTCGGATATGAGCCAACACGCTAAGCGACAAGGCATTCAGGTCATAACCGCCCTCAAGTAAAGAAACAATTCGCCCTTCCGCAGATTCGCTGGCAAGATCCTGAATAAATTGGGTCACCCACAAAAAATCACTCGTCTCTAAATTTAAACCGCCAAGCGGGTCATTCCGATGCGCATCAAAACCGGCAGAAACAAAAATCATTTCGGGCTGATGCTCATGTATAGCTGCCCGCCACTGAGGCTCAATAGCCGCACGAAAAACAGCCCCGTCACTCCCGGCGGCTAGTGGCGTTAAACAAATATTGGGACGGTCAACATCACTAAAGCGACCCGGATAAAAAGGGTGCTGAAAACTGGAGCATACCAATACCTCGGGGCGGTCTTTGAAAATTTCCACTGTGCCATTCCCATGGTGCACATCAAAATCCAATATCGCCACGCGGCTCATGCCCAGCGCCAACGCACGTTCTGCCGCCAAGGCGACGCTGTTAAACAAGCAGAACCCCATCGCGATACTGGACTCGGCATGGTGCCCAGGTGGCCGAACGGAACAAAACGCGTTTTTAGCGCGCTTTGCAATAATTTCGTTCGTTGCATAATAGGCGGCGCCAGCGGCATGAAGCGAGGCCTCTATGCTGAATGGGTTAAGTCTCGTGTCGCCATCAACAGAAGCTAAGCCCTCACTGGGGGATAAGGCCATCAAAGCCTCAACGTGCTCTCGCGGATGAACCTGAGTGAGCCAATCCGTATTCAACCTGGGCGCGGTTGTATAAACCAGACGGTCTTTCCAATCCGTTTTGCGCACTAACATGTCGATATAGGCTAGGCGATCTGGGCTTTCAGGGTGCTGGCCACCCATATCGTGTTTTTGACAAACCGGGTGACTGAGGAAAAGGGTCTGAGTCATAGAGTGTCGCCTGCTATTTCGTTTTATCGTGTGATAAAACAAACTTTGAAGCGCTTTTTACGACAGCATAATCCCCATGCAGATTAGCCAATGACATAGCATGTACTTCTCGGGCCGTTCTTGGGTTTCCGTAAAAATCGTTCTTTTCAAATGTGTAGCAAGCGTCTTCTAGTACCGTAACATTAAAGCCCAAGTTACCGCCGGTTCTTGCTGTCGATTCAACTGAGTTGTTGGTTGCCACGCCAACGATGACTAAATCTGTGATGTGATATTTTCGAAGGTCCCGCTCGAGGGTATTATTTGTAAAGGCACACGGCACTGACTTTTCGATTAGACTTTCACCCGCTTTGGGCTGAAAGTCATTTTTAAACTCAAAGCCATCTTGTTGCGGCCAAAATACTGATTCGGGATCTTTCGAACTGTGCTTTATATGAAATATTGGCCAACCACTTTCCCGCCATAAGGCGAGCATATTCAGCATAATGCCCTCGGCGTGCGGATTATTTCGTTTACCTAATTTAGGATGATCAATCCCTTTTTGTTGATCGATTACTAATAGTGCTGTTTTCATATCATTTTATTCATTACGAAACTAACTTGCCTTTCATTACTATTGCCCCCCCAGTGCCAGCGCCAGGATAGTTGAATATCGAACACTGTAACTATTGTGAATCCTGGGAGCGAAGAGAGAAGCAACTTGGACATTCGTCACAAGTCATGTTGAACCGTCTTAAAACATGAAAATCGACGCCATAATCAGCGCCATCAAGATGAACATCCCCTTCAACTCAATCGCTATCGCTATCGCTAGGATTATCATCGGCCATTTGCCAACCTTTCTCCCACTCATAATACTTCCAATTGGTGATAGCAAAGGGGTTATCGGATTTTCTTTTTTCTTCAAGCCGATCATCCCAACCGAGATCTAAAATTTTATAATCCTCTTCATCAAGAGTATCTCGACGTAGTTCTCTCATTTATCTATCACTCCCATTTAAACGATAGCTACTGACTAAAGAGCTTACCTACTCTACAAACAAATCACAGATATATGGCGCTCATCTTTTGTAACCTAATATACAACATACTAGCTAGTGCCCATCCATAAACAAGTGTCTACTGCTAACGATTTATTTTTGTTTCGCCATTTCATATGGAAATAGCAACAATGCCGCAAAACCATAAAACAAAAGTGCCAGCAAGATAACGACAATAAATCCAAAGTGCAGCGCTAACAACGTAGCCAGTACTGTGCTGATAACAGAAGCACAACCATTGATTCCCCAGGCCCATGGAACCCAATGCGGGTACTGACCAACAAGCAGCGACAGCCCCAGGGGAAATGGCATCCCCATAAGAAAAGCAATCGGCGCCAATAAACCCGCAACCACCATCACCCGAATCGTCAAGGTCATCCCCGCTAGCACCGTCAACAGACTCGGCACGAGCAACAAATAAAGCAACATAATTCCGACAAACAAAGCGATTGATCGGCGTAACACTCTGGCCTGCCCTGACTTATATCGGCTGCAAAAAAGACTTCCCAACCCGGCAAATATTAAAAATACCGAGATGACTACTGTAACGCTAATAACAGGGTGACTGAGAAATAACAGGAACCTTTGAATCAGTGCAATTTCCACAAACATAAAACCGAGGCCAATACATAAAAAGTAGAACAACACTGGCATCATTTCTTTATTAGCATAGAAATTTCCACTGACTCGCATCGAGTCTTTAGCTTCGAGACTCAAATTCACGGATTTAAAAAATTGACTAACGATTAAAGGAAGCGGTATCAGCAGCAAACTAAACAAAAACGCCAAGACTAGTGTGATAACCAGTAAAAGGTAGCCTTGATCAACTAAGCCCGCCCCTCCTGAATTGCGTAATGCCATCAATTCCCCCATCGCAGACCATTTAAAAAATCTAGAGAAGTACGGACGGTCATCGCTGGCCGGTTCAATGGCAAACTTATAACGATCAATAAAGGATTGTGGATCGTTTATTAACGCCTGGGCCGCGAGAAAGAACTCGGGCTGCGCTAGACGAGTGAAATGATTGACCTCGCTACTGGAAATACCGGCATAATAAACCAGGTCAAACCAACGCTCTTTGCAGAAGATCCGCGCGCGATTAATCTGCTGTTCGGTGAACGGCGTTTTTGCAACCAGCAACGTCGTGGTTTTCCAACTCCGAATTAAAAGCACATGCCGGTCCGGTTCGCTAACCCCCTCCTCCCGTAAACTCTGCAACGCAGTTGCCAACACTTTTAATGTGGCTCTTGGGGGTAATGCCAGCGAGCTGGTAACGGCCAGTATTCCCCGCGGATACAAATGGCGGTAATACTGCGAAAAGGCTTCAACTGTGTAGCGGTAATCGGGGCTCAGTGTATTTAATCCCGCGTGCAAAGCGTCCTTCATTTGTAGTGTGATCATGTCATATTGGCGGGATGGATCGTTGCGAAAGGAATACGCAAGAAAGCCACGGACATCCGCAGGAAACACCGTAATTTTAGAAGCCAATCTGGACCAACCCGCAAACTGATTGTATTCATTTTGCATCAACTCACGAAGCCTATCGCTGGGCTCAACAACATTGATAACGCCATTAAAAAGCGTGTACGCCTGCACCATGGAGGGATGATCCAGGCCTATCTGCAGCATGCGTCTATTATTCCTGTCTGCGTCGATTACACGATAGGGCAGTGCGGAACTGAGATCACCGAGATAGCGCTGACTTTCATACCATCCCGGACTATCTGCACCGATATGATTGATCGCCGCCGGACCATCGCCATCCACAAAAACGGCCAGCTGTGGTGGCAGCTCCGCGGTGGAAGCTAAACTAAGGCCAGCGGCTATGCGCAGCGGTATAATCGGGCTACGTAGCACCGTCACAACACCCATTGGACTGTATCGTTCGTCCATAATTTGCACTTCCGGCAATAAGTGCAGTTTACTGAGCGCCTTAAACGAAAGCGGTTTAAGCTCACTCACACTGGTTGGCACAATCAGCATTGCGAATACAAAGGCCAACAAAGCCGTCACGATTAATCCTCGGTAACGCTTTTTGTAATGCCGCAACAACTGCAACACTGCCACAACCGAAATCAAAAAAGCTAACATCGACAGGTACACAAGCACCCGCTCAGGCGACCAATGATAGAGCGACAACACCAGCGCAGCAGCGCCAATTCCCGCGCCCGATAAATCACAGCCATACAGTGCCGGAATTCTGTGTTTAAAACGGACCATCGTCAACGCCACGCAATTGGCGGCAAAGAAAAACGGAACCGTAAGCAAGCCATATATTTTTGCTAACAGCCACCATTGCTGCGGCTGCCAAATAACTTCAAGTGTGTTGAACTCTACGGCCTGCGCCATCCAGAAACAGACACAGCTGGTCATCGCAAACAGCATGCTATTAAGGACAAAAAACTCCGCGTAATAACGCATGAACTGACGCTGCCAAACCACAATAACGGTGCCACTAATTCCGTGACCTAATAACGCGAGACTAATCACCAAATAAGCAAAATCGTGCCACTGTATGATCGCAAAAAGGCGCAACAGTAGGATTTCATAGGCCAAAGCTGCACCGCTCACACAGAACAGGGGAACCCAAGGTATTTTTCCGTAAAGGTTTGCGATAGAAGGGCCAGATGTATTCGAAACAAAGAGGTTAACCGCATGAAAACGGAACATGGAATTAGTGACTGCCGGTCAGGGGCACAAAGCGCACAGGCAACACTTGCCTAACCGAGACTTCCCCACGGGCATTTTTTTCAACCATCATTAAATGCTGAACGGAATATGGACTCCCCACAGGAATAACCATCCGCCCTCCGGGTTTGAGCTGGCGCACAAGAGGTGGCGGTATTTGGCCTCCGGCGGCAGTCACAATAATGGAGTCAAAAGGCGCCTCTTTAGGCCAGCCATAAAACCCGTCACCGATACGCAACTGCACATTACTGTAACCCAGTCTTTCTAAGCGCTGTTCTGCTATGTTGCTCAACTCTGGAATGATTTCAATGCTGTAAACCTTGCTGACTAAGCGCGATAAAACCGCCGCCTGGTAGCCGGAACCAGTCCCGACCTCCAGCACTTTATGGTCAGGCTTAGGCTGTAACATATCGGTCATCAAGGCAACAATATAGGGCTGCGATATGGTCTGCCCATAACCAATAGACAACGGTGTATTTCGATAAGCCAAAGCCAATTGAAAGAGCGGCACAAACTCATGACGCGGCACGAAATTTATCGCCGCCATTACCTTCGGCTCAAAAGACTTTTTACCAATATAGAAAGCGGTGGCAACAGCATCCTCGCGGATTTCATCCACCATGTGCTGGCGCCTTTCTTCCCAATTGAGGGCATTCGACGGCTGCGATACCATTAACAACAGGCACAGAGAGACACTGGCCCACAATGAAACTTTAACCCGCGAAACAATCAATGAAACTAACAACGAACCAGTCAGGGACCGTAACAGCGAATCAATGACTGTCCCTTGGCGTTTCATATCGATAGTAAAAGCTAATTCATTTATGACAAGCACAGCACATACCCTCCGTCTCGCCACTGTATTTACTCAACTATAGTGAAATTACTATGCGGTCGGTAGATTCATTTGTTGGCGGGTTATACCTGCTTGATCTACAGAAATAACCCAACAGAACAGGGTCGATTAATATGACAGAGATCGCTAGATTTCTCCCTGCGTTTTATACGCGACATCAACCTCTTGGGCCCTCGAAACGGTATCAAAGTGTTCAGTATTCTTAAGCTGAAGTCCTCCCCATGCCCCTCATTACCACGGTCCCCCGTGGGAATGCATCCGTCAAGTGAAAACCGATCAGAATTATCGGATTTACTGGAATATGAACAAACAATATTCGAATTAAGTGCAACAAACATACTTCG
>JAWSUZ010000044.1:0-54480 GCA_033852165.1 Agarilytica sp.
CTTCCTAATGCGGAGAGCCTTGAGGATGGCGAAGCGTTGCTACCTTGGAACATTAAACTTGCCTAGGGTTGGTTGGTTCGGCGCTTACGACTATACGTTGGTATTCCATCGAATGAATCGGCGGAACATTCCTTCCATAAGCTAAAGACTACAGCAAGTAACAATCAAACAATCCCTCATTAAATGCTTAAAATATAGTGGCCTTCAATTCCCCTTAATGGAATCTAAAGTGGTGTACCCTGCCCGGCCACTTAGTTTACGCCCAACTTAGACAACACAATAACTTCGAAACAAAGGAGCATGTTTATGACTACCTACGAAATCATTTCACTTTTGATTTCTTTCTTTTCGTTTTTCACGGTAATGATCGGCCTTATCTATGGAGCACGGCAATTAAAGAAAGCGGCCCATCAGCTATCCCTAACCAAAATGATCCATCAGGAAAATCACGACTGGAACCGTCGAGAGGCAGCGCAGTGTGCACTACGCGAATACCGCTACGCAGTAGAAAGCACGGCTATTCAAAGTGCTTTTGATTATTTAAACACTAATGGTCCACTGTCTTTGGCAGAAATAGAAAAACAATTTAGTCAACATGAGAGCTTGAAAGGCGACTTGCATCAACTCCTTAATTATTACGAAGGGCTTGCGAGAGGAATTAATCAGGGGCTTTACGATGAAGGGGTTGTGAAACTCGCGATAAAGAGTTCAATGGTTATGGCCGATAAAGGGTTTCAGCATTACATAGAGAAACGACGCAGCGAAAGAACATCCGCAGCATGGCGGCAGCTTTCTTCTATTGCGTCGAAATGGGATAACGAAGATAACTTCGTTGCCGCTCGCGCACAAACGGCAAGCTAAGGCTCCGACCCAAAAAGTATTATGGCAGGTGCTTTGGTCCGAAATAAGTGAGGTCCTGCTTTTGTTAAACCTTAAAGAAAACCATCCGGCTTAGCAAAGCGCAAGACCTCTCAATTGTCCGCTTACTCACTTATGGCTATCGTGAAAACAAGCCGTTAAACAATGTGGCAGTAGAACAGTATGCTAGTCACAACTCGACAATTCATAATACCCTTCGTAACTTTCACACAAAGTCGTCACTTTTCTACGACTGCCCAAATAGTCATTCGAACCCACGGCATAATAACTGCCCCAAAATCTGGTTGCACGGCCAGCGCTTTTGTGCGCATTATTTTTACTGGTGAATTCAACAGGAACCCATTCGTTCCCACCACCAGGAATTGTATCGCCAATCACGTGCACAGCTCGTGTGAGGGTTTGATTATACGTGGGATTGTAAATATCAAGAACAGTATAGGATACGACATAATCGCCTGCGACAGCAGTATCTACGGAGTTGTCGATCATAATAAGTTGCGTAGCATCCGTATCTGTACATTGAGTCGGATCTAACCTACGTGCGGTTGCACCGGCATCAACATAAGTATCCCCAACATTTATGGTAACTTCTAAGTCACCCAATACAGATATGATTACAGGAACATAGACGCCTATATCACAAACTAAGCGAGTTTCTGTCGTAAGGTTACCGTCAGAATCAATCACACTATAGTTATAGTGCGCCCGGAACCCATTAAAGATTGGATCGCCGCTTAAGGTTGTTTGAATATAGGGAGTCAAATCCCCATCCTCACCATCATAAGCAGTAGCTCCAGCATCTATATAAGGCATAGGAGGAAACCCAGTAGCTTTAATGGTGGGATTATCTCCCAAAATAGTGATTTCCGGTTGAGCCGCAAATGATACAGCTGAAATTAAAGACAACAACAAAACAGATTTTCTCATTACAACATTCCTTTACTAATTTTTATATTTGTAAATATTTATCATGCCTAAAAGCATGTATTGAATAAAAACATTACGCTAAAAAACAAACGCTCACTGTCATGACTTACACATTACCTCCGTATGTGTGGGTTAATTTGAATTAAGGTTGAATTTAATTAGTGATTATTCAGTATTGAAATTTATTCCGTTGGCGGCTGTTCGCTCGGAGAGGGAAAATATTTTTGATACAACATTGCGAAACTCAAGAATAGTAAAGCTATCCCAAATAATATTTTTCCTCGCCCGACTGTAATTCCGGATTTTGCTAGCTCAGTCTTTTCCTGCGGTGTAACTGAGGCTTGGACAGCCGCAGGTCTTGGATCTTCTATCTGAATGGTTTGAGTGCTTCGCATTAACCTGTGCATTTCTGCTCTCAAAGTAGAATCGTCGCTGATGACAAAGCTGTCGCGGTCAGCCACTTTAGTAATGCCTTCGATTTCGCCACGCGATATGGCAGCAATCAGCTGATTTTTAATTTCTGAACGCAGCGAACCTTTCTTCGATATACGATGGAGGTCTAGCATGCTATTTAATTCACCACGTAAGGCCACCTCGCTGACTCCTCCATCTCCCGCCTCCTGATCATCCGCGGGTCCGCCACCTCCACCCAGTGCGGGCCGCTTGCCCTCACTCACAGACATCTCTTCTTTTCCATCCCCAGAAGATGATCCAGCTTCCACACGAGAAGGCATAGAAAGGCCCGACACATCATCGGCATAAGGATTCGTTTCTGAATAATGACTGCCCTCGCCTTGACTCACGATGAAGAAACCACCGCCCATTAATTCAAAAACAACTTTGTGAACATACTCAGGGTGCCTCCCGATCGCATGCGCTGCGGCTTTAGTCAGTTTGTCTGCGTCTGCTTGTCCGGTAAATAAGACGAAAATTCCGCCCTCAAAGGACGGGCCTGTCATCGTATATTCACGTTGTGCTAATTTGCCCACTGGGTCACCAGAAGCGGTTAATGACGCTAATTGATTTGCCGCCGCTTCTACGTTTTCGCTAAGCGTTCTATCCGTGGCTGTTTTTGACTGAATAAACGTGTGCTTAGCTGACTCCGCTGCGGGATGTTCCCATACAGTAAGATCGCCCCCCATCATTCCCTTTACCGGCGCCTCTGACTCTTCAGGTGTAAAGCCCAAATATTCGGATAAAAAGCTAGGATTCACAACACCAAATTGGACTTTAACGCTCGGTCGGCTTTGTAAAATATGCGCGGCTAATTTTAGCTCGACAAAAAAACCAGAGCCTTGCGCACCCATACTGTCTTTTGCCGTTTTAAAAATACTTTCTATTGGGAAAGCTCGTTTAGTCGACAAGATGTAATCGACCACCTCTTGCCGATCCGGTCCGAGACAGCTCGTATCGCCAGATTCCTGCATTCCAGAAGCCGATACCAGCCCAGCACCACCACTATCACCGGGTATACCTGCAGAGAGCAAACGCTGATCGGACATAAACTTAGTGACTAAAGAAACCAATGTTCCACTTGCTGCACGGCCTTCATTCTGGTCCGATTCAGCCATATCGATAAGGGCTTGCCAGCGCTCGTTCAGCACTCGAACTTTATCACCGCGTTTAATTTTGGTGGAGTCTACATCAGATTTTGAAAAAACCGATTCGACTTGCGCCTGCGTGTCGAAGCGTCGGGGGCCGTACATGAAAAAACCCTGAGCCACTGGGTTTTGAATGGGTTTAAACATTGTGGGAGCTGAAGTCTCTGGTGACGCTGATGCCGTGTCAGGTCTAGTGACTGTATTGCTGTCAGAGTTTGCATAACGTGCTGCTTTATCGCCCATCGTATCGGCTTCTTTTTCTAACCCTGCATCATCATTCACAGGCAACCCCGCTTTCATTTGAAGCGTGGGTTTAACTCTGCCTTGTTTTTGCTGAACGACGTGCCAAGCCTCATGCGGTAAATGTTTTTCTTGCCCTGGACCAAGGTGAATATCGGTACCCTGCGCATAGGCATGAGCTTGCAGTTGTGCGGGTTTGTCGGAATTGAAATGGACTTTAACATCATCCATGGAGTGGCCGGACAAATTCTCGATACCTGTTTTTAAGGTATCGGGTAAGCCGGTTTTGTTTTCAATAGGTGCCGTAAGATTATTCGCAACAAGCTGTAAGGTAGGCGTACGATTATCTTGCAGTGCTATTTTATTCTTGCGTTGAACAACGGCATATTGCTGTGAGACAAGCTGAATTGAAGATTGCCGGTTATCAGCCAATACCATCTTTTTTCTGCGCTGGATGGCAGATGTACGCGTGTTATCGAATTTTTTCTGTGGTTTATAAACGGCTTCAATCATAATAATTCAGTCACGCTCATTTAATCATCGACAGTCTACGGTGCAAGTTAAGCAAAAACATAGCAAAAAAATATCGTCCAACATCATAATGGATATATTTTGCACAGCTAGTATTTCCAAAATTAACAGTCAAACACCAAACTATTGGCGCTAAATAGCAGCAATCATCTTAGCTGATATGAACGAGCTGTCACCTAAAAACAAACATTCTTTTCAGGTTCTGCGAACTGATCGAGATTATGGCGAAAACTGGCCTAGTAATAAGCACCAACAAACACAGCGCCATTCCTATTTGGTCAGAATGCAACTATTCCAGTGGTACAATCAACATTCAATCACAAGTATCGACAACCAGGATAATAGCGTTGCTAACTCTATGAAGAAATCCGATAAAAAGACTGAAAACCTTTTAATCAAAGCACTAAAGAATTCTTGTGAAACCGCACAGGACAATATCGAAGGGTTTCAATGGTTGACCCATTTCGTCAGCTTTTCTAACTTCCCCAAAAGCCTATTGATTGTTTGTATTTTCGACACTAATGAAAACCGTGCAAAGATGACCGCTTCGAATAAGCAGTTATATTTACACTCAATTATCGAGGAAAAATTGAGCGCGGTGGGCATTCACCTAAAGGACATACAGGCACATTTGAAGCTCGATACAGAAGAAGATTGCAGTATCGAAAATAACGGAAAATGGAATGAACGATTTAAGACGATTAAGGACTAAAATGCCTAACCATCAGTGCTTATGCATAAGTTCTAACACATAGCTGCTTAGGCTTGCATCTGCACTTATACTTCAATAATAGAGTACTCGCATTGGCACACATAAGATTAGAATTGAACAAGGCTAACCATTGAATAATGAAATCACAGTATTCGTACGACTTTTAAACCTGACCAGGTTTCAAGGACTAGTACTGACCAAGGAAATAGAGGGCAGTACGTTTAAACCGGAGACAGAACCGAACCAATACGTTGGCTATATCCCGCTAACAGACGATAACATGCACGAAATCCTCAACTTTATAGAGCGTCAGAAACTCGATCTCGAAAATGGGGAAGCTGATATTTTAATCTCGGTCATATCCGGGCGTAATTCGGATAGCTTTGACGCGCCTATGACGGTGAATGAAATGCTTAAGCTATGTAACTTCAAGCTAACGTTTTCTTTTAGTTACATGCCGGAATAAAACAACCAAGGTTGTTTTTCACTCACCTTCTGTTCGCTGCACGCCTATCAGTCAAATCATATTAAGGGTCATTTATTAAACTTGGAATTCACTTTCCATTTGCTTTCCATGCATCACAAAACGCTGCACTAGCTTACCAAGAGCCTGCAATATAAGTTGTCCCGGTACGGTTCTGACCGACTTGGACTATGGCGTAACATTTCAATCCGTGTGTTTCCCCCGGCCCGTCACATTCGATTAATTGAACCAAACAAAAACACTTTTTTGCATGCCAACATAGACCCTTCTGCGCCACCCTGCTGCCTTCTCTCAATTTTTAATGTAATGTCATATTTTCACATATAGATATAATACTGAAAAAGAACATTAGTCATAATTCGGCACAAGAATCACCTATCCTATAAGCAACCTGAATACTCGAATAATAATAAAGAATACCCATTAGAAAGGCTTAATATATGTCTGAGCATGTAGAGAAACCAAAAGATAACCATAGTCGGTCATTGGCAAGCTCAATTGTTCAGAAAAAAAGTGATGGCAATCAATGCTTTCAATTTGTCGATAATCGACCCGAAAGTATCGCTCAGAGAAAAACACAATCGGATAACTCAGGAAGCACAGCCACCAGCGATTCTTCTCAGCCACTTCAGAAAAAAGAAAATAACACGGGATTACCGGACAACCTGAAATCGGGCATAGAAAACTTATCCGGTCATTCGATGAATGACGTAAAGGTGCATTACAATTCTGATAAACCCGCCCAGCTACAAGCACATGCCTACGCACAAGGAACGGACATTCACCTTGCCTCTGGACAGGAAAAACACCTACCCCACGAAGCTTGGCATGTCGTGCAGCAAAAACAAGGACGCGTAAAGCCGACCGTACAGTTGAAAAGGGGTGTTCCCTGTAACGACGATGAAGGCCTAGAAAAAGAAGCGGACGTAATGGGTGCTAAAGCGTTGGCATCCTCATCAGTGAATTCGGTTCAAACGAAAAGCATCACAACGGGAACAAGCTCTCCCCTATCATCTCAAACCATACAGAATAAAAAACCAGAATCATCATCAGCAATCGCCGCCACAAACAACCCGATTCAAAGGGTCAACGAAGGGGATGGAGAAGAAACGGATGGAGAGCCAAGCACCGATCCGATGGATTCATTCTTTGGACCGATCGTCCGCAACTATGGTGTGCAAAGCAGCATTGACCGTCAAATTGGACTGAGAACACTTGGGTTGGGAGGCTCGCCGCAGAGCCCTTCCCTGCACTCCACAATGACTTCCCCTATTGTCTCAACCTATGATCCCCATGCGGTTAGCACTGAGAGCACTGAGCACACGGATGAGGAAAGGTCTTCACCTCTCACGATCACTTCTGGGACCTTGGAAGCGCTGAGGTCAAATTCAAAAGCATTGGTCTATTTACAGAGTTTCCCTGAACGATACCATGACCTAATCAGTGAGCGTTTTAAATCGGTACTCGACGCTGATGAAGACAGAGCCTTGCTGCCTAATGCCACGCACTTACTTGACGCAGTGCTGGAAAATTTTGATTCCGGCCAATGGGATAACCTAGGGAAAGTATTAGAGACGTATGTCGACGCCCGCCCAAAAAGCCATAGCGAACCAAAGGCTCCAGGATTGGGAAACACGTTCAGTAACAAGGATTTTCTTAAAGCGCTTAAGAAGATTAAGGTATTGAAAACCAAGGGCAATATTATTCTTGATCTGCTGGTTCAGCAAAAGGCAATTCGAATAACAAACCCCGATGAACAGAGACAGAATAAGCAGTCATACATTTGCCTTCACAAATTAATCGTTATGCTGGACGACCCTGCTCAAGCAAAAATTATTTTCCAGGCCTCTGGCGCTAACAAAAACATGGATCAATACACTGGGGAATTGGGCAAGCTTAACGAATTTTTCACCGGCAAGATCTACATTCACCCCGATATACGGGAAAAATTTGAAGAACTTAAGAGTCAACACAGCGCATCTTTTAAAGATTGGTTTCATGGCTTTGCTTCCACACTGAACCTTCTATCGGGAAGGTCGGATGTTCCCGACTCTATGATCCGTAAAATATTGAAGTACGAGCTGAATAAGTATCATCTCCAGGCAACGTACAATATGGAGGATACGCTTCGCCTGGGTCGGCAAACCTCTCCCCTGGTAATGGAAGGTTATGCCCGGGGGATTAAAACGGGAATGTGGGATCTTTCACGAAAAATCAGTGAAGACAAGCTAAAAGAACAATTTGCAGTATCGCAGAGCGTACTTAAGAAAAAACCGGAATCTCTGGACGACAAATTCAATGTTTTCCCGGCCCCTAAACCCTTCGCTTACAACCATGCATTACCACAGGTGTTTTATACCGTTCCGGCGAACATCAACACCAAAGATATGGTTTACATTTCGTCTCTTAAGGTGCAATTAGTCAAAGCCTCTAGCAAAGAAATGAAACAAGCAGACGGCGGTAAAGTCAGTAGCCATATGGGCGGTCGAGGACTTCGATCTTCAGCCAGTGAAAGCGCTGAAACCGTCGTTGAAGAAATGCTGTCACTGATTAAAGCGCAAGACTTAGATGGTGCTCTCAGCCTGGTAACGAAGCTGTCTTATGATAAGAAAGACCCTAAAAAAGAAGTTATCCAAAAGCTTAAAACCGTTACCCTCAACGTTAATACGCTTATCGCTCCGTCGGGAAGCGACCCAATAAAAGAGACTACGGCCAGTGGCGTTAAGCGTTTGACTGCGTCCTATAAACACTTCTGTACTTATACCAATGACCAGCTGCTTCCGTTTTTTGTTCTTCAAAATGTCAAAAGTGTTCAAAACCTCCTAGGGTCTAACCAATCTTTCCTCTTTAGCCGAAAAATACCCGCCACTGTTTCCGGGGACCTTATTGACGCGATTGAAAGATCCATCGAAATAATGAATGTCATTCCATACACAAAAGACAAATCAAAAGTTGAGAGTTTTTACCAGCAGATTCAAAACATACATCACTTTGCCCGTTTTGCTTTTGATTGGAACTATGATGATACCAGTATGGATACCGCCCTTACCGGTATGCTTCCCGAATCGAGTATTGCCCCGCAAATGACGCAGGTGTCGCCACACGGGCTGGGAATGATTGACCATATCGCCAACAGCCTTCCTCAGGAAACTCAGGACAGCACGGCCTTACTCCACGGCTCATACTACGAAACGCCCCATCTATTTAATGGGGCCGAAACTAAAGACAGTGTTGAAGACCCGTCATTAAGAGAGAAAAAGCTGATTGTGATGGAGCCTCATCCTAATAATGCCGCATCATCTCAAATCCAGCCCCATGACCCTGTGAAGCTCATTAAAAACCTGTTTACAAACTCTCAGGGGCCTTACACCGTCATCATGGATGTTACCTTAAATCATCTTAGGGATGCCGAAATTGAAGCCACTCTGAATGAAGCGAAACAATACATTCAATCAGGCAAACTCAATCTTATTCTTTTGCAGAGTGGAACCAAATTTTTCCAAAACGGCATGGACTTAGTCAATATTGGTACTGCTATAATTTTTAATGATGGCCGTAACTGGATGAACTTCAATCATAAAATGCAGCAGTCTCCGGTAAAAGTGCCTAAGGATGATCAGCTTTACATCGCGAATATGCTGGTGAAGAACAAAGAAACACTCAAACAGTATTTGGATAAAATCAAAAGTAATACGGCATCCCTAAGAAACAAAATATCTTCACAAATGACCGCGCAATCTGCATTCGAAGTCGTTCCAAACTCGGATAAAAATACAGTATACATCTCGTTTCAACCCAACGATGCCTATGTAAGAAAGGAATTGAGCATTCCGCTTACGACCCAAGTTACAGTAGAAAAACGAGCGGAAGTGAATCAGGAGATTTATTTCAAACATTTACTGCCTGCGTTTAAACACCTCCCTAGCGTGGACCGCTCCAGTTTTGGGTTTAACATTACCAACTTCGGAGAGTGCTTTAATACGGTTCGAATTACGCCCGGCATTGAAAATGAAGAATTGCTGGCATCATACTCGGATACGATAGTCGCGCTCGGCAATAAACTTTGGCAGGATCAGCCACTAAAACTGGCTAAAATATCCCGAGAGAGTAATCCTGAGCGATTTCAGAAATGGCGTGACAAGCGAAACTGGCAAAAACTATTAAAGCTGGGGATGATTACCCCAGACGAAGCGGATGTCATAAAGAATGAAGTGGCGCTACATAAAGCCAACAAGAAACAGTATTTCTTAAATGGTCGACCAGGGCACGAAAGAGCAGATCCTGTCGGTTAGGAGTTAAGAACCTTCACCCAGTAGAGTTCTTAAGACGCTCAGAGCGTCCACACTAGACGACGTTAGAAAATATGGCTGGGTTGTCCGCCTTTAAAAATCGCTGTCAAACATGATCACATATCAACCAAACCTAAACCAGATAACGTAACACCACTTAACATATTTACCGTAACTATTTCATACTAACCCGTTTGTTACGGCGATATTACGTAATCCGATCCAATACAAATGAAACAATATTCACTTTGCGATTTAGCTGGACGTTATTAGTCAAAATCGTTTTGTCAAATTTTTCACTTTTACATCTGACCAGTAATCGCGCCTCGATGTCATCCACACAAACAAATATCGCTTCTCCAGTCACCACTCTCATTAAGTTAACATAGAAACTTTTACGCCATCCATCATCATGAAAATTATTGAGCCCCAGATTTCGTTAAGAATGCTATTTATTTGGAAATTAAATGTGATTATTTTGAAAGTATTTTATCCTTAATACTGTCCACATTAGTAACCTTTTAATATAACTCACCCTATTTAGGGCTCCCCAACGTATATATTCGATGTCATCACACACACTATTATGGCGCACCTAGTGTTAGAGCAAACTTAGTTAACACTTATTAACACTTATTAACACCGCAAAAGACATACCGGACAATACGGCGCCACACTGTCAAATACCATTTTAATATAAGTAGACAGTTGTGGCGTTAAACAAGAAATATATTTTTTAAAGAACAATATTTTACCAACTCATGATTTTAATCGCCAAAAACAATGGGCATAAACACACTATTTTCCTGCTCAGACATCGAAATTATCTAAGTTCCACTTAGAAACTAATCCCATCCTGATCGCCATTCCCACGCCGGTAACACTTTTCACTTACTCCTCAATACTTGTCTGGCCCCCGTCACTTAGTGCTGTTCTCACCTGAAATATCCTGTGTTAGTCTCTCCGACCCTCGTGAAACTTACCACGTAAACATATTTTAATAGCGTGAAATAACGTGTAATAACGTGTAATAAAAAAACAGGTTATCATCCACCACAACAAAACCAACAATTACTTTTATGTGCCGCCGCAATCGGCAGATGATCGGATGTGAACAATGATAGATAGTGCTTTAATTTTTATTCAAAGCCGGCTAGACCAGTATCTTAAGAATAAATTTGGATTGGACGAAAGTGTCACCGTCCTCAATAATCTGGTCGACGCCAGCGGTTCCGTGTCGCAAAAAAACCAGAACAAAGTTGTCATTACGCTCATCAATTTGGAGCAAGAAACATCAAAACAGTTTTACGGTGGAAAAAGTCGAAACAACACTCAGGTCACTAACATGATGCCATCCGTCCATTTCAACTTGGACGTATTATTCACAGCGAATTTCGACAGCTATGACGAATCGCTCAAGTTTTTGACGGCTACCGTAGCGTTTATTCAACCCGACACTTCTTTCAACCGAAAAAACCAACCCGAGCTCCCGATTGGAATAACAGCGCTTAAATTCGAAATTGAAAACTCGCCCTACGAAAAAACACACAACTTGTGGAGCGCATTGGGCGCGAAATACCAACCCTCTATCATTTACAAAATACGCCACGTTTCAGTACAAGCAGAGCAAATACTAGGTACTGTGGCGAGCGTTCAGCAGACTTCTAGCGAGGCGACGCCATCATGATGCAAGCTCTTTTTCAGATAGAACTCAAACATAATTACTTTAGCGATGGCACCTTAAAAAACTGCAAGGTAGTCCCCAACAGTCAAACCCAAGGGATCATTAATCGCTTTTCATTGATATCCACAATGAACAACAGCGTGTTTACTTTTTATTCTACTTCACACGTTAACACCGTGGAATTCTTGGAATACCTAGACAATTTATTTGACAATGAACCGTTTGGGTTTACGCTAATATTCAACGCCGACGAATTTAGCCTGACAACGGATCTGCCGTTGGACTGGGTCGGACAAATAGAATTAAGCTCGAAAAACATTAAGGACAACGGCTCCGCTGACCCATTAGAGATTGACCCCATACTGTCGTCACGCTCCACATTTATTGATAACGCAATTGGAACAATATTAATTTACCCTGCGGATCTTGTTGCCGCAGGAGGCGAAAATGTCCGCTACCTTGTCAGTTTCGAGGCTCGAAAAACACAATGGTTATACTATTTGATTAATCGAAGTCAGACGACATTACACGACCCCATCGTATCGAATGAAGACGGCATCAATTTTGAAAAGCCCGAAACCATCACAATGCCCAGCGGTGAAACTGCTCTGAGTTTCAGCTCCGGAGATACCCAATTTACGATGAAAGAAAACCCAAAAGAGAGATTCAACTTGGTCGATCGTGTCACGCCATCAATGAGTTTCAGTAACGATCTTATAGAAAATATCGTCATTCAGGGTTTGCCGACACCCAAGAACCACCAATTTAATGTCTCAACTGAAAACACAGGAAACCCTATTTACTCTACCGTGTATGTATATCTATAAAACAACAGATAACGAAATACGAATAATGAAATTATAATTTGAGATATCCCGAACCAGGGTTAAACGATTTTCACAAACTAACAATCTATAACTTAACGTAAAACTCATTAAATGAATCCATCCAATCAGGAAACTAAGGCGATAGAATATTATGTCGATGTCTAGCTTAGCAACTCCAGGGGTCTATATTGACGAAGTCAATTCCTTCCCGAATTCTGTTGTACCGGTAGCCACAGCGGTTCCGGCGTTTATCGGTTACACACCGCAAGCAGAATACAACGGTAAGTCGTATTACAATAAACCCACAAAAATCACCTCGTTCGCGGAATTTCAAGCATTTTTTATGCTGCCAGATCCTCCCGCTCCGGCGGATGCCGCACGGCAATATAACCCAGAATATTATTTGGTCGAGCAAAAGGAAGCGCCCACTTCGGGTGATTACCTCACGCTGAACGGCACGATTTATTCAATATTGCCAGACCCCAATACCATTTACTATTTGTACAACAGCATTAAGCTGTTCTATCAAAATGGCGGCGGTGACGCATACATTGTTGCGATCGGCACTTACGGGCCATCAAGCAAAAAACCTTTAGACTCGCCTTCAGAGCAAGTTGTCAATCCGAATGTGCAGTTGTCAGATTTACAATCCGGTTTGGAGCTTCTCCAGAAAGAGACCGAGCCAACTATATATGTTTGCCCTGAAGCGACATTAATGTCTGTCGCGAACAATGGGACCTTAATGCAAAGTATGTTGCTTCAAGCAGAAGAAATGCAAACCTGCGTTTGTTTGTTTGATGTGATTGGCGGTACAGACCCCGACCCAATTTTGTATACCGAAGATATTCAAACCTTCCGCGACAATACCGGCGCGAACGGTTTAGACCGTGGTGTGTGTTACTACCCGTTTGTGGGTACCACCATCATGCAGTCTTCCGACATTGATTTTACCAACCTCTTTGGTGGCGATGTAAAACAATTGGATGCGATCGTGAATCCCCCTGCGGCACCGAATCCCGATGCGGATGCAATCATTAAGCTCATCGAAAATCCACCAGCCACAAACGCTATGTCCAATAGCCAGTTGCAAGCCTCGCTTGTCGCTGCCAGTGCGACTTATGCGCAAATTATTAACCACGTACTAAGCGATGCGAACATTTTGCCCCCCAGTGGCGCAATGGCAGGGGTATACGCGGTTAACGATTCATCAAAAGGCGTTTGGAATGCTCCGGCTAATACCGGCATTATCGGAGCGTCTAGCTTACCAATTCGCTTAAATGAAACCGAGCAAGCGGGCTTAAACGTCGATGCTGTATCCGGTAAATCCATTAATGCCATTCGCTTTTTTACCGGCCAAGGTATTCTTATCTGGGGAGCGAGAACTCTAGACGGGAATAGCCAAGACTGGCGATATGTGTCAGTAAGACGAACGTTAATCTACCTAGAGCAGTCGGTAAAACTTGCCGCCCGCGCTTATGTATTTGCACCGAATGACGCAAATACCTGGGCCGGTGTAAAAAGTATGATTGGCAGCTTTTTGATGGATGTCTGGAAAGAAGGCGGATTACAAGGCGCATCAGCAGCCGACGCCTTCCAAGTGGATATCGGTTTGGGTTCTACCATGACGGCCGACGATTTACTCAACGGTTACATGCGCGTATCGGTAAAAGTTGCAGTTGTACGCCCTGCTGAATTTATCGTGATCACCTTTGCTCAGCAACAGGCTAAATCTGGCTAATCTTTTTCGAATATTTTTTTAACTTCGTATTTACACTAAAAACGTGCCCTTGCTCGGATTACATTCTGAATAAGAGCACGAAAAATAATTTCTAATTTAATAGAGAGGATCAGTCATGGCTGATGACGGAAGTAAAGAAGGCTCTACGTGGCCAATGCCCAAATTTCGTTTCGAGGTAGATCTTGGAACAGAATTGACCGGAGTCGCATTCCAAGAAGTTTCCGGAATGGATAAAGAAGTTCAAATTATCGAATACCGACACAGTAACAGTACTTTATTCTCCACGATAAAAATGCCGGGTATTGCCAAGTACGGAAATATTACAATGAAACGCGGTATTTTTGTGAATGATAATAAGTTCTGGACATGGATGGATGAGATTGAGATGAACGTCATTAAACGACGTACAGTCTTGATCAAATTGTTAGACGAAGATGGAAAAGTCACCATGCAATGGCAGTTAAACAATGCATGGCCCACCAAAATTACCGGCACTGATTTAAAGTCAGACAGTAATGAGGTGGCGGTCAACACATTAGAAATTGCTCACGAACAATTAATTGTGACTAACGCCTAATGACGACTGACTTACAAACCAGCTTTTACTTTGGCGTAACGATATCCGGCGAAAGTGCCAGTAGCGATACGGCCTTTCAAGAGGTATCGGGCTTGAGTAAAGAGCTGGGCACTGAGGATATTGTGTGTGGAGGGGAAAACCGTTTTAAATACCGGCTCCCCACCATTACCACGTATCCCAACTTGGTTTTGAAACGCGGTATTGTGTTATCGGACTCCCCTCTTATCCAATGGTGTCAACTCACTTTGGATTCGGGTCTAAGTACCGCGATTTCAACTAAAAACATTATGGTCAACCTCTACGATGAAGATGGCCAAACCAATATGCAGTGGAGCTTTGAAAAAGCCTATCCACTCAAATGGTCGATGACCGATTTAAAATCACAAGAAAGCACCCTTCTAGTGGAAACACTTGAGTTTGCTTATCAATACTTTGAAGTGGAAGACAGTCGCGATAATCAAGATATGGGCATTGCGAATCTCTTTGGAGACTAGTTGATAGTAATTAATCCGTAGCAATTAGCGCCAGTAAATATTAAGACAAACTTTTATTGATAACACGAAGATAACCTTATGCCTGTTGAAATTCGAGAACTCGTGATTAAAACCACTATAAATTCCCCTAAGGAGGACAAAAAATCCTCTTTGGATACCAGGAGTCTAAACACCCTAAAACAGCAGTTGGTACAAGAATGCTTAAAAGCACTCCGAAATAAACCTCAGACCAACAGCTTTGATCGATAATTTTATTGGTTTTTTAAATTGACTATACAGATAGACAGTTTAGATAAATAGTTCAGATAGACAGCTTAGATTAATAGTCAGAAATATTTAGATATTGAAAGCACAGATATATTAAGAGCCTAGACATTTCCAAATGACGACATTTAAAAACATGCGACTCGTCGCATACAAAGATGAGAAGTTTAACTCGAAGGTTTCCGAGTACGTGGTGATGCTCAACCCCGAATCGTTAAAATGGGGACGCACCATTGAATACAATGAAGAGCAGCCGATTGATGCGAGCGCGCCGTCACAAAAATACAACAAGACGCCTGGTGAAAAACTCAGTTTCGACATCACCATTGATTGTACCGGAGTTGTCGACAGCAGCCGCGTAGACTTACCCACGGAAATCTCCAACCTTTCAACCGTTGTGTACGACTACAACGGTGAAATTCATCGGCCAAATTTTGTGGCTATTTACTGGGGTAAAGGGCTTTCTTTTCAGGGAGTACTCACGACTTTCGATTCTTCATACACTTATTTTAAACCGGACGGTACAGCCCTGCGTGCAAAGGTATCGCTTGCGTTTACGTCCTATATAAACCCTTCCCTCCGCGCACAGCAGGATGCGGATGAATCGCCCGACATTACTCATCTTGTCAGTGTTGTAGAAGGCGATACCCTGCCGCAAATATCAAAGAACATATTGGACTCACCCGACTATTACATTCAGGTCGCTCGCTACAATGGTTTAAATAAGTTTCGTCAGATTACAGCGGGTAGCCAAATTGTGGTTCCGCCGCTAGTGCCCGAAGGAAGTGTTCCCGAAAGCACCTCGGTATCGAAAGGGACTATTCAATGACAACCACAACAATTGGCAGCCTTATTTCCTATGCCATTAAGATCAAAGGGTCAGCCATTGACGATACGATTCAAGTGCATGCGATTCATGTAGAGCAGAGCATTAACCGTATATCTACTGCAATGATTACCATTTTGGACGGTAGCCCCTCGAAAGAAAAATTTCCAGTCAGTGCATCGGACACCTTCGTTCCCGGTAATGCCGTTACCATCGAGGCAGGCTACAACAATACCAATAGTGTTTTATTCACCGGAATAATCACCAAACAGTGTGTTCGTGTTCACAATTCAACTGGCCCGATGCTGCTGATTGAATGTAAAGACGAAGCAATTAAAATGACGGTTGGCCGTAAAAGCGCGGCGTATAGCAAGAAGAAAGACAGTGATGTGATTAGCACCTTGATCGGGAATTCGAGTTTATCTTCCGACGTAACGGCAACAACCGTTGTGATTCCTGAATTGGTTCAGTACTACGCCACCGATTGGGATTTTATGCTCGCTCGTGCTGAAGTGAATAGCATGATTGTGAGCACACTGAACGGCAAGGTCAGTGTTTTTGACCCGACCAGTGATACCTCGTCTGTAACAACGTTAACCTACGGCGATAATCTTTACGATATTAATGCGGATCTTAATTCTATTTCTCAATTGGCTCAGGTGAAGGCTTCGGCTTGGGATTATCAAAATCAAAAGTTAATTACGGCTGAGGCGTCGAACAGTTTGGCTGGGCCGGGGAATATTAGCAGTAAGACGCTTTCTGAGGTGGTGGGCCTATCTACTTTTGAGTTACAAACCACTGCAGCTGAAACGACGGATGAGTTAACCAGTTGGGCGAAGGCGCAGATGTTGAAGAGCGAGTTATCGAAGATTACGGGTGACCTTCGTATGCAGGGCTGTACGACGATTACGCCGGGTAAGTATGTGACGATCGATGGTGTGGGTGCGCGCTTTGATGGCGACCATTTTGTATCGGCGGCTCGTCACGACATTATTGATGGCAATTGGTTTACGGAGTTGAATATTGGTTTAGATTCCAATTGGTTTATTCAGGAGCATGAGGTCGAGGCTCCTCCTGCTGCGGGTTTGTTACCGGGTATTCAGGGTTTGTTTACGGGTGTGGTTCAAAAAATTGATTCGGACCCGGATTCTGAGTATCGCATTCAGGTTGAGGTAGCGTTATTTAATGATAACGGTGAAGGCTTGTGGGCGCGGTTATCGAATTTTTATTCGACGAGTGGTCAGGGTGTTTTCTTTTTGCCTGAGGTGGGTGATGAGGTAATTTTAGGGTTTTTGAATCAGGACCCGCGTTATCCGGTTATTTTGGGAAGTTTGTACAGCCAGAAGAATAAGCCGTATTCGGATTTTACACCGAATGAAAAAAATTCGATGAAGGGCATTGTCAGTAAGAGTGAGTTGCGGGTGATGTTTGATGATGAGAATAAGGTGTTAACGCTGATTACGCCGAATAAGAATACGATTGAGCTTTCGGATAAGGATAAGCAAATTTCGATTAAGGATGAGAATAGTAATTCGATTGTGATGTCGTCGTCTGGAATTGAGATTAAGAGTCCGAAGGATATTACGATTTCGGCTTCGCAGGCGGTTTCGATTAAGGGTTCTACTGGGGTGTCGGTTGAGGCTTCGGGCGGTGATGTGAGTGTTAAGGGTATTAATGTTAAGGAGGAGGCTTCGGCTCAGTATTCGGCTAAGGGTGGTGCGACTGCTCAGGTTGAGGGGAGTGCGACGTTGACCCTTAAGGGTGGCATGGTGATGATTAATTAGTGATTGGGTTTTGTTGGTGTGTTTCGTTGATGTGTTTCGTTGATGTGTTTTATTGGTGTATTTTTCCGGGTTGGTGTTGGTTTTTCCCGGTTGGTGTTGGTTTAACTCCCGGTTAGTACCGGGAGTTAAATTTCCTGACTCGCCGTAAACACTTCCCTGTGGGCTCGACTGCAGCATCCATCGGTAATTGCTCCTACATTAGCCTACTACACCACATCCATGTGGTAATGCTGTACACGGTCAGGTAATTCAACTCACGGCACTACCCTACTTTTGTTCATGGCTGGTGGTTTTATAAAACTAAAAATATTGGTAGAACGTTAGTACGAACTTTCTCGTTCCCATGCTCCGCGTGGTAATGCAGACCGAAGCTTAGAAAATAGTACATTGAAACAGAGATTTGAGTAGGGCTGTATGAGAGGTATGCATTCCCACGGGGACCATGGGAACGAGAGCACTCCCGACACTACCCTACTTTTGTTCATGTTGGGTAAATTGGGGAACAAAAAACTGAAATTTTGAATGAAGCAATAACACTACTTTCTCGTTCCCATGCTCTGCGTGGGAATGCAGACCGAAAACCAAGTTGAATTAAACAGTAAACGAAAACAAATTTCGAAAAAACAAAACAAAATCGAAAAGAATAAAACAGAACAGAAAATAACTGAAAAAAATTGAAGAGAAGAGAACGATATGCCTCCAGCGGCGCGATTAACAGATATGCATACATGCCCGATGGTTACACCGGGTGTGCCCCCTATTCCACATGTGGGCGGTCCGATTACCGGTCCCGGTGAGCCAACGGTTTTGATTGGTAAGTTACCAGCAGCGAAAGTTGGCGACATGCTGGTGTGTGTGGGGCCGCCGGATTCGATTGTTAAGGGTTCTGCAACGGTGATGATTGGTGGAACGCCTGCGGCGCGCTTGGGTGATTCTACGGCACACGGCGGCAGTATTGTTTTAGGGTGTTTCACTGTGATGATTGGAGGTTAGTGAGGTATGGGACAGTCAGCAACTTCAAATAATGCAACGCCTTTGTTTAAAAATGTTGCGAATGTACGGACGTCGGACCCGAGTACGACGACGGCGTTGAGCAGTACGTCGGCGTCTAGTCAAACAACGGCGATGACGGAGGAAAGTTTTTTAGGTTCGGGTTGGTCTTTTCCGCCGACGTTTGATAAGTCGACGAATCAGGTTGTGTTGAGCGGTAGTGAAACGAATATTAATCAGTCGATAGATTTGGTTTTGCAAACACCGCGTGGTGCGCGGAGTTTAATTCCGGATTTCGGTAGTAATTTGTCGAGTTTTTTGTTTCGCAGTGCGGATGCAACGTTGAAGGAGGAGATTGAGCAGTCGGTAAAAAGGACGTTGCTTGAGAACGAGCCGAGGATAACGGTGGATTCTGTCGATGTTACGTTTGTACGTGATAACGGGTCGACGGTGAATCTTGCAATTTATTATACGGTTAAGAATACGAATACGCGGCATAACCATGTATTTCCATTTTCACTACTCGAAGGTACTAATTTGCAGGTAACGACTTAGTAATGGCGCAAGCGGTCAATTCCTCTTCTCGCACGCAGCAGATTAAGTGTGCGCTTAACCCCGATAGTGTTTTGATCGATGGGCGGGATTGCCGTGATCGTTTGGCGTTTGCGGCGCGTTTTGCTGAGTTAATTTTGTATTACAACCAAGACAATCAGTTGTCGGGAAGTTGGCAGTCGTTTTTTGTTAAAGATCCGGTGATTTTATTAGCGGTGATTAG
Source organism: Agarilytica sp. (assembly GCA_033852165.1). Lineage (GTDB taxonomy): Bacteria > Pseudomonadota > Gammaproteobacteria > Pseudomonadales > Cellvibrionaceae > Agarilytica. The sequence continues at coordinate 19,623 of JAWSUZ010000044.1, forward strand.
TAAGACGGATTACACCCGTGAGCATATGCAGTTTTCTCAGTTGCAGCGTAATATTAATCAGACGACGGCGGCTAATCAGTCTGTCTATAGTGCTTCGGATCAAGCGGCTTCTGGGCAATCAAGCTCTAAACTAGCAAGTTCTAAACAAGCACAGTCCAATCCATCCAATTCCACAACGGCCTCTTCCGGTTCTCAAAGCAGTAATGTTGTCGCGCTTTCGACGGCGCAGTGTATTCGTGACAATGCAGAGTCGATCAATGCCTTATTCACTTTATTGGAACGGGTATTTAGTACGATCGATGGCTGGATCAAGTGTATGGCCAGTACAAATCAGTCTTATGATTTGTATACGTTTATGGAGAAGTCGATTCGCGAGAGCATTGCCAAGCAGTTGTGGAAGATGGTGGCATTGCAGCAGTATTTTTCGACTAAAACGCGCGGTGCGGTTTTGCCCCCGAACACGACTGTTTATAATAATTTTGATTCTGTATGGAAGGCTGCAAGTACTCAGAAGAAGCCTCAGTCTCAGCCAGCAGTTGAAAAGCCATTTGATGCGCTGTTGGATCAGTTATGGTCGATTTACAATAAGGCCTTTAGTTTTTTCTTGCAGGTGATCGATAGCGCTAAGCAAGAATTTTATGACATGAAGTGGCAGGAGAATGATTTCCCGGATACTTCCCTGCTCATTTCATTTAGCGAATTGATGAAGACGCAGCAAAAGCAGATTAATCTGTTGAGCCGTCAGCATTTGGATTTTTATTACCAGGATGTGCTAAAACAAACGCTTCTTGGCGCTAAAGCGGACCAGGCTTTTGTTTGTCTTGAGTTGGCGGATAATATTGATTCGTTATCCCTTCCGGCCGGTACGGGTTTTAGTGCCGGTGTTTATCCGGATAAGAGCACGATTGTTTTTGTTAACGATACGCAGAGTGATCTTAACCGAGCCAAGATTGGTGAGGTGAATACGCTTTACTATCTCCCCTCGCCTAACCCTTCGACTTTATCCGGTAATAGTCAGTTAGATAATGGGCAATTAGGTGATGTTGCTATTTCTGCGGGTAGCAGTGCGACTACAGCGACAAGTTCACCAGCAGATACTGGGACGTCGAATTCAAGTGCTAGCGACACTACAGCTTCTACAACGGCTTCTGCTACAACAACTGATTCAGCAGCAAGTGATTCGACTACTGATTCATCGTCATCCACGGCATCTTCAACAACCACTTCCACAGCGACTAGCGCGTCGCCCGTGGTGGCTGACACCCCGACCGTCGTACCCACTGAAGCAGAGATCGAGGCCTTAATAACGCCTAAGTTGTATCTCAGTACGGTAACAAGTGCTACTGAGGTAGTGAAAAACCAAGATCAAGAAATTCAGAGTTGGGATGCTTTTGGCAATACCGACGGTGTCAGTGTACAGCAGGGTTTTGCGTTTGGGTCACCGATGCTGTTTCTGCAAGGCGGAAAACGCACCTTAACCATTACGCTGACCTTGGATGAAATGCTTCCTACAAGCTATTTCAATATGAGTCAGTTTTACCTGAGCACCAAGAAGGATTGGTTTGAAGTGTCGGCCACGAACATTCAGGCTTCTGAGTTGGTGGATAACAATGTCATTATTCTTCAGATTGTTTTGAGTGAAGCCGACCCAGCGATTGAAGCATTCACTAAGAACCCTGATGGCTTAAGTTGTGACTGGCCGATGTTTAAGGTCATGATGGCGGCGTCTATTGACTTGCAACAGCACGTTCTATTGAACTCTGTTTCGATTCAGACCGATGTCACGAATTTCAGTCAATTCAGTATGGGGAATACGACGTCGATATTGCCCAATACAGGTCCGGTTCAAGTGTTGGGTCCGATCCCTGAATTGGGTTCGTACTTTTATATGGGCAGTAATGAGTGCTTTGCTAAACCTCTTTCAGCTTTAACCTTGGTTCAGCAGTGGGATAATATTCCCGAGTATTTCCGCGATTATTATGCGCCTTACAATACATTTTTAGACCCCGACGGTAATCCGCCGAAGGATCATTTTAATAACACGGCCTTTATGGGGAATTGGTCTTTACTTGAAGGACGCAGTTGGAAGATATTGCCAACACAAACCGGAACACCTCCTCCGGTGCAGATGTTTCAGCAAACAACTCCTCTTGCGGTTCCACCTGCGTTACCCACAAAAAACCTTCCGCAAAGTACTTTTGACTTTAAGTTCGATGCAACCGGGACTTCAACAACCCCTGGCGTATTTTCTTTATCCGCACCGAATCCGGACTTGGTTAAAGCCGCCCTGCCCTTAATTGAGAAAGCTCAATCCGGTTACATACGCTTTACCTTGTGCCAGCCCGCACATGCTTTTGGTAACGACTTATATCCTAAAGTCGTATCCGACATTACGCTGAAGAATGCCGAGGTACTGATTAAAAAGGCCGAAGGCGGTGGCACAGTCGCCAAAATAATGAAAGCCGTTGAAGATGCGGTTAAATCGGTAATGAAGGGCGTATCAAAAGTTGTTGGCGCCATTACTGGGGTTGTTAAAAAGCTACTAAAAACCGTGACATCAGCCATTAAGTCTATTGTTGGTCTCGTTGAAAAGGCGATAAAAACAGTAATAGGATTAATTAAAAAAATTATAGGATCTGTACTCGGTCTTTTAGGAAAGATCATTAAAGGGACTGTATCCGGCATCGGCAAGGTTGCGAAAGGTATATTCAACGGGCTTAAAAAAATCGTAACCGCGCCCTTTCATAAGAAAGACAATAAAGATCCCGCCACAGATACCGCAGGTTCAAGCGATGCCGCCAGTGATCCAAGCGCTAGCACGACCGGAGACAATACTGATGCTAACACCGCAGCAGACGCCTCAACGACAAGCGCCGCTGACAGCACGGCTAGTTCTTCCGCCACAGACAGCATTGCTACTGTTGACACCACAACGACTGATGACGATACGCTTCAACCAATGCCCAACACGCCCTACAGCCCTAAGCAAACGGCTTTAGTGGTAACGTATAATGCAACACAACTTACGCCCATAAATGATTCTGCCCAAAGTTACCCCTTGGATATTTTCCATTACGGAAGCTTTAAGCCTTACCAAGTTTACAATGCGGTTAGTCCGAAAAATTCGATTGGCTGGTCCAATTTAGTTCCTGAGACTTTAGCGAATGAACAAGCCAGCACTCAAAATAGTGGCACGGGAACAACTTCAACATCCTCTACACAATCCTCAACCTCTACCGATACAGCTTCAAACAACTCTCTAACATCCAGCACTTCAGCACCCGAAAAAACGCTTCCGCTATTCACTGGCGTGAGCGGTCAAGGTTGTTTGTATATAGGATTAAAAGAAGTCGTCGCTCCCTGCGCAATTACACTCTATGTCGAACTGAACCAAGATGCTGATGTTACGGAATTAAGTAAAGACAGTGTGGGCTATTACTACTGGGGAGAATCCGGATGGGAAGCGCTTAATATTCTAGAGAATGATACGAACAATCTAAACTGTTCTGGAATCATTAAGTTCGAAGTTCCCCAATTAACCGCAGCCCAGGTGATTACCCTCCAAGCCGAAATGAGCGCAAGCGCTGCTGAAGCGACAGGCACGACAGGAGCAACGGCAACAACCGGAACAAAAGACACAGCCGATGCAGGATCGGCATTATCCTACTTCCCCTCCCCCATTATGCCCAACAGCGATTTTTGGCTGGCCATCGCAACGCAGAAGAAGAATGTAAACGTTAAATTCAGCTACATGAATACCCAGGCGATTAAACTTCAGCGCTCCGACTTAACGCAAGTGCCTAACGGAGAAACACCCGAGATCGCCGCAGACATCATCGCAGCATTACTCGAAAAAAATGCCAAAGTCTCAACAATCGCCCAACCCTTTCCGTCTTTCAATGGTGCACCCGCAGAAAATAATGACAATTATTTATCGCGCGTAAGCCAACGTTTGGAAAGTAAGGACCGTAGCAGCAGCAAAACCAATTACGACGATATGGCCCATACGGCCTACCGCACCCTGTATTACGCAAAAACATTGAACGGAACTAAACCCGGAGGAACAAAGCCCGGAAAAATTCGTATTGGTTTGGTTAACAGCTATTCAAACTCATTAGCCACCAACGCTTTTCGGCCCCTTGTTAGCGCGTGCCAGCAATACACCATACAAAGCTACATCGCTTCGCGTATTTCGGCCATGGCATCGGTGGAAGTGTTTAATTTAAAACACCAAGTATTAACCGTTACCGCGCACCTCAGCTTAATCAATGAAGGCAATGCTAACGCAGTCATTTTGCAGCTGAATCAAGACTTGAAAATGTATTTGTCGCCATGGATTCAAAGTGATCAGCCTCAAGCAGATTTACAAAACGGCGTGAATCGTTCAGACCTCGTCACCTTGCTAACGAGTTCCAGTAGCGTAGCGGGCGTTATCAGCCTACAGGTTATGCTCTCCCCTATTCCAACGACACTTAGCAATACTGAAGATAGCACCACTGAACAATCCGCGACTGATGCCACCAGCACGAATAACGCCAACCCATCCAGTGAAAGTTCAGCGACAAGTCAACCCAAAGACACCGAAGTAACGGATGAGATCATTACGCCTCAGCAAGACAATGCAATATTGGTTTCAGCAACAAAACACAATCTCTTTAGTGTTAGTTCCAGTACCGATTCAGGAATACTAAATTTAACGCCATCTAACGAATTGGAGGTAGCCGAATGAGCAATAGCGCTACCTTTATTGTCGATACCCCATTACCCATCGATCAAAACTTCTCCGCGCTAAAAAGCGACGGCTTGGATATGATCAAGGCACTCGCGGGTAAAAAATGGAGTAACTACAACGAGAGTGACCCCGGCGTCACGATTTTAGATCAACTTTGCTACGCACTAACCGAGCTGGGTTATTGCGCACAGTTTCCCATAGCCGATGTATTGACCCGTGCCGACGGTCAAATTAATTATCAAGATCAATTTTTTGAGCCTCAAGACATACTTACTTGTTCACCCATTACCGTCGATGACTATCGCAAGATAGTGGTTGATCAGGTACCTGAAGTTAAAAACATCTATATCAACGTTGAAAGCACAACCGATAACGACGTTACCGGGTGTTACACCAGCACCATATTTTTTAACCCCGATTCGATACTGAGCAATACAGATTCCAACGATAAGCTGAAAAAACTCGTGATCGCAAAGGTCATGCGTTGTTTGATGCGTAATCGCAACCTCACTGAAATATTCCAAACGCCCCAAATACTGGATACAAAAAGTATCCTGCTCAATGGGACTGTTTTACTCGACAAAACCGCCTCAGCGCAAAAGGTCTACAGCCAGATATTACAAGTACTGGCCGATTACGTTAGCCCTCTGATTAACCAATCCGGCTACCAAGAATTAAGAACCGACGGTTTAACAGCCGATGAAATATTCAACGGGCCTAAACTTGAAAACGGCTGGATGGGTGATGAAAACCCACTCGGCGATAAATGCACCAGTGTTCGGCTTATCGACATTGCATCGTTAATCACTAAGATTGATGGCGTGTTAGGTTTAGATGGTTTGAGCCTTTCATTATCCGCTACCCCGACAAAAACTGAAGACCCGATTACCATACACGGACCCGAAATCGCGCAGATATTGCCGTCATCAACGTTCAAGATTTCACAAAACGCCGTGGTTATAGAACCGGAGTTGGATCAACAGGTCGACCTGTATCTACGAAAATTAAAGGCCGATCATAAAGCCGCCAGTATTAACGCATCGATTGATTTAACTCCGGATTTACCCACGGGGCTGTATCGCGATATCGAACAGTATTATTCTGTACAGAATACTTTCCCCGACATTTATGCCATTGGCCCCAATTCGGTTCAATCGGATTCACCCAGTTATCGTGTTGCACAATCACGGCAGTTAAAGGGCTATTTAATGGTCTACGATCAGCTGCTTGCCAATCAATTTTCGCAGCTCGCTCATGTTGGCGATTTATTTTCGTTTCAAGATACTTACCAAGAAGCGGATCAATGGCTTACCGCCAACCCGAACATTACCTATAAAAAGTTCTCGACCACTTACTACTTTCAGCCACTATACGGCATTCCGGATGTAAAACCGTTGTTACGCGGTAACGACAGTTTTAATTATAAATACGATGCTACGCGACAAGAAAAATTGGTCGAACGCGATGCATGGAAAAAATATTGTAACGATCCGTTTAACCAATATATTTATCAATTACGTCAACATATCGAAAGCGACCAAGAATCTGAAAGCCGACGCGACCATATGCTCACGCATTTAATGGCCCGCCAGGGTGAGGACGGTGCGGAATACGACGATATGATTAATACCTGCCATTGGTATGGCAGCGATGCGAAAAGCCGGATTATTGTTAAAAGCATCTGGCTGCAAAACAATCAACTGTTATCGTATTACCGAACATCGGCTTACCACTGCAATGAAGCCAATGCGCTTAGCCGCCCCGGGCGCTATAGCATCACGAAAACTGATTTCGCAGAACTGGCGACCATACTCCAAAATACACCAATCCCCAAACTGCTTTCAAAATTAATTGGCCCGGCTCATAGCGACAAAGAAGATCTACGCCAAGCCATTGCCGACCTGCTGATATCCAAAAAAATGTCTGCTGGTGCGATCGTGGGTTTACTTAAAAAGATACCCATATCCGATCAGAATAAAGCCTTAAAAGAACTATGGGAACAAAAGACCTACCCACCCACGATCGACGGACAGCTCGACCAACGTCGTGTATTTGCAGAAGCAAAACTGCTGCCTTCGGATGTCGATAATTATTCTACCTTTGAGCTTAAGCTCAATATCCTTTTGGGTTTACGCCATTATTTATTACCCATAGCCGGTCAACTCGCTGCATTACTTGCCAATGATGATTTTGCGGGCTGGCTATCTAGCGCAACACCAACCAGCAACAATACCTTCTCGCTCCCTGACACCGATATTTCGGTAAAGCGAGAAGCCAACGTCGACCGATTACGGGAAGGCGATCATAACGTTATGGATATTGTGTGGCCAAAAGATCCCAATAGCGTATCAAGCACAAGCGCTAGTCAATCTCAAAACGGCCAAACGAAAAGCACTGCACAAAGCGACACACGCATTCAACCCGATGAAGCTGTGTATCAAGCCCATGCCGATCAGCTAACGTGGCTAGCCAATCAACGCATGGGATTATTGCTTATTGAGCATGTATTACTCTTAGAAAATAACGATGTTCTCACCACCGCCCCTGCGCCCTATTTATTAAACGCTACGCTGTTATTCCCCGGTTATATTTCGTTATTTCAACAAGACAATTTTAAAGCCTTTGTCGATACACTCATCGAATTGCATTGGCCTGCACACGTTGATGTAACACCACTTTATCCGCCGTTTTCAGGCTTTACTCAGTTAGTGGATAATTTTGTCCCTTGGCTTAACGGTTTAATCGCTGGGAAAGGCCTTGCGCCCAGTATGTTCCCTAACCAGATGATTCCGGTAGACCCTACTATTTCATGGCCGACTGCAGCTAAAAATTTGGCCACGCTACTGAAATTACCCAAGATCACTAGCACAACTACCGAGCCCTCAACTTCAACCTCTACCACAGCCACCAAAACAACAAGAAAGTCTGGGGGCACAAGCAATGCAAGCTGAACACGTTATTGCAAAATGCCGCTGGCATAGCGAGTTTGACCATAAAGATAAAGCGGTCGAGCTACAGGACTTTATTAGCCGTTGGAGCAATACTGTTCTCGTTGAGGAACTGGAGCAGTACTTTGAACAAGTTTGCCCCAGCACCCAAACATGGCGAATAGAAACACTCGCCTTGGATTTGGGTGATATAGATCTAGAAGATCTGCCTACCGAGCTGCCTAAGCGCATTCGAGAATGTTTGCACGAAGCGTTTACACAGTTATTTAACCAGCAACGTTTAGGCGTGTTTAGCGCAGGCGACAGCAATTTCCAAATTTTTGACAAGAATGAATCGTGGAATGCCTTTACCCGATGGTTCTTTTTGCATGGCACCACGCCTTGGTGGTTTAAGGGAGCTGAAACGGCGCTCGATATACTTAAAAACCAAATAAAGCACGAGCCGAACACTACCCTAGTGATTATTCAGGAGCTTGGGCAATCGGAAGCCGTCAGAAAGCGCATTGTTTGGCAGTTAGGCGAATCCGTGTTTTTTGATATTGTCCATTTATTGGAACCTTGGCAAGGCGATTTCATTTGTTCCTATGCCGACAATGTTATCGCGGCTCACTCCAGACAATCCAAACAGACCCGCAATAAAATAGCGACCACCAATACCACTGAATTTAAAAATGAGTTGTGGTACGTCATCCTCACCCATTTATTAGTGGACAGAGGTACGATCTTCAATACGGTTGCCTTTGTTTCTTCTACCTTGAGAAGACTCGCTCAGCATTACAATATCGAATTTTCTGTCCTTGTGAACCAGCTGTCCAGTGCAGCGGTTGAACTTGAATCAATGGGTGTTGTATCGAGTACCTTTGTTACCGCCATCGGTATGATCCATCAACAGGAAAATAAAACGCTACCTGTAGAAGAATCAAAAATAGAGTCTACGCCAGACTATTGGCAATTGATGCGTTCAATGCTCCACAACAGTCTGCGCAGTAAAACCGTTGCGGTATCGGTTTCAGGTCAGTCTAAAAAGGTGCTAGAAAGCATAAACAGTGATGAGTTATTCAGTGTGCTCACACAGCAAGATAGCAGCCGAATGGCCACTATCCTTAAACAAGAAGGTGCGTCTCAACGTGTAAGACAAGGCATTTTAAAACACTTTGGCGAACGAGAATTGGCCTTAGTGGTGCAGGTCGTTAACCCGCAAGAACATCGATTTATTTTGGCCCACGTTGAAAATACGCAAACCCTTTTACAGCAAGACGATACCGACAAGAAAATAGTGTGGCAGGTATTACTCGATTATCTACTTGCCGATAAAGGCTCGTACTTCAATCGTCGACAATTTGTGTTCGATACCATATCGCAACTCTGCCACCACCAACAAATTGAATACCGTGTATTACTCGATATGTTAATGCACGTGGTCGTCCAGCAACCCAACCAATGCCGCTTTGAATTGCTATCGATATTTCAGGACCTGAAGCAGGATCTCAATAAAAAAGAGCCTAAACTGAATTCCAAGGCCCACTCTTCCCAACTAGGGGCTGGCGAATATCAGGCGGCTTTCCTTGAGTATTTACGCACAGGAAAACACGTTAATACTACCGGCACTTTAAAAGCGCCACACATTACAACTAACAGCCCGGATTTCACCAAACCAAATTTAGCCAATTTAAGCCTAGCTAACCTATTGGATGAAATCAGACGAGAGACCCCGCAGCTACAACATACGGGTAAAAGCAACCTTACCGATATCGTCGCCTCGAAATCATTAGAGCGAATCAGCGATAAAGAGCTGAGCATCCGCTTACTCAACGGCGTTCGCGCCAGTGATCTGTCCGTGTTAATTACACTGATTCAACCAGAGGCCCTATCTTTCTGCACCGCCTTAATGCGGCAGTTACAACAGTGGCACAAACAATCATGGCTACCCAGCCTGCGCGGGTTTGACTTAGGGTTTCAGTTTCCCGCCCTAGTTATTCAGGCTTTATTGCAAGCCAGTAAAATACGTTCCGGTACTAAAGCCCCATTTAAGCTTTCAGAATTTTGGTCGGCTTTTAGCACATGTTTAGCAAATCACAGCTCAGTAAATTTAACCAACCTCAATCAAGAACTACATATTTGCTTTAAACAGACTATCCAACAGTCAAAACAAGCATCCGGCAGCAGCATCAATAACCAGACCCACGAATTCAAAAACGATTTAAAAATTGTAAGTGAGCTACTAGGCCTATTACACGCCGAAATTTTAATCGACAAACAAATTGACCTTAAACAAACAGCGATTCAACAATGGGCTAAGAAAGACCTTTTTGTCGCCTTTGAAACATTGGCGCTTCATTCTGACGATCACCCATCAGACTACAGTCAAACTAATGTTGAAGCGCTTTGGAATGAACTCCAACTTCAACATAAAGCCACCCTTTTACCCTGGCTAAACGCCAAAGAAAATCGTCATCAATTGATTAGCGCCCTACGCGGCTATACGGATATTCAGTCGTTACAACATTGGCTGAGTACCTGGTTTCCTTTTTATACCATTAATGGTGCCATTCAAACTAAAAAGCAGCCAAAACATTCGGCTAATGTAGGCATAGCTGGCGTAGATATATCTAGCGTAAACATCGCTAACGAAGACAGTTTTTTTAATTCTCAATCGCATTCTCTCTCAGAAGCACTGCCTTACTCAGAATCACAGGCCCACTCGCAACACGAAAAATCGCAATGGTCAGTAGAACAGTTACTCAACATTCTCGAAAACAAACTGCTGCGACCGGGTCATACAATTGGAGTGAATGATAACAGCGCGCTGCAATCGCTCTCAAAAGAGCAGATCACAAAGCTATCTCAATTTTCGATCGACGAACTGTGCGCCCTACTCGACAAATGTCAAACTGTCGAAAACAGCAGTAGTAAAAGCAGAAGCAAAACAAAAAGTATCGAAAAAATTAAACAGTGGATATCCGGCCATAGCCAACGTTCAACACTGCTGCAAGCATTGGTCACCAACAGACAAACATCCTCTATTGAACATTGGTTAAGTGATCATATACCGTCTGAACTACAGCCCCCCAAGGACACGATAGACCAAGCCTACACCCTCTTTTTACTCAGTGGTTTATGGCAAGGAGCCTCTGCCGTACTTCATCAACAATTAACCGACATCTTTTGGTTGATTTGTTTTGATACTACAACGCAAACCTTATCCGTAGAAAAACGCTTGGCCCGCATGGCCACCATGGCTTGCCTACGCCTTAACATTCGGATTAAAGATTGCATTGAAGGGTTTAAACTTCAATTGCCGCTCTTACAAAAATCAAAATGGAAAGGCGCCTATGGGGTACTTGTCGATGATATTAAAGGAACGGATACTAAGGGAGCTGATGCTAAGGGAGCTGATTCAGAAAACCCGACGGACCAGCCCTTAACGGAGCGTAAAGCTAATAGTGAATTGGACGTAATAAAAAGCAGCGCTGAAAATTCTGTAAGCGATATTAATAAGCGCGACCATAAACATGCCGAGCAAGAATCAACCACAAATACCGAGAAAAATCGCACAAGTGGGAAAATTTCATCACTCATCACCTTCGAACAGGATTATTCAGCCCAATACCTGAACCACCCTCGTTTTACTGAAATCGCTCGTTATTTACTTTTAAACGGTACCCTCCCTATATGGGTGAAAACATCTAACCCCATTGAAATAGACCGTTTGTTATTTGATTTGTTTTCAACCGCGCCACATCGCCTTTCTGCTATTTTTGGTGATTTACTGACGAACAACGCCGTGCTATTTCGCCTAACACACCTTGTTCCGTTTACCTGGCTTATTGATGCCATACAAAAATCCGACCCTTCGCTGTCTACAGTAAGCGATATGCTGCATCGTTTTTATCAATGTTTGTCAAAAACATCGATAAAAGGAATGGATCGTCAACAACAGATGCATGTGTTTTTACAGTTGGTATTAAAACAGTGGGTATCGGCTAAAGGTGGGTCTATAGCGCCAGACACGATCATTCAAAGCTTCTGCTGGCAATTAATGCAACAGCACAGCGTTTCGATGAAAGACCTTCGCAAAGCATTTTCGAATGTTCAATATCAACTGCCTGAAATATTGCATATTACGCTGTCCAATTTACTTGAACATCCAGCACACGAACATTCTGCACACAAAAATCCAGCGCGCTCAGCACCACCAGTTGACAAAAAACCGCAGGAAGTAAAAACCAGCGATTTAGCACCACCGGTAATCAACAAACAAAATAAAGCGCTTAAAAAACTGATCGATGACGCCTCCAACCCAGACCCAATCCTCACACCCATGGGCGTCAGCAACGCGGGTTTGGTCATTGTACAGAGTTTTATTAAGCCTCTATTTCAACGTTTAAGTCTGGTTGAAAATGATGCCTTTGTATCCGATAGCGCACAACGGCGCGCGGTTCACTATCTTCAGTTTCTAGTAACGGGCTGCACAAAAACCCCGGAGCAACATTTGATGCTCAATAAAATCGTTTGCGGCTTACGCCTTTACGACCCTGTGGAGTTAGAGATAGAAATTTCAGACAAAGACAAAGAAACTTGTCACAGCTTGCTTAATTCTGTGATCGGGTATTGGACGGCCATTGGCCACAGTTCAATAGATGGGTTTAGAGGGAATTGGTTGGTAAGGGATGGTTCGTTAACTGATGCAAAAGACCGGTGGGATCTGATTGTGGAAAAACGTGCCTACGATGTACTGCTTACACGTTCACCACTCTCCTATTCCGTTATCAAACTGCCCTGGATGGAGAAAGCAATTTATGTCACCTGGCCAACATGATTTTATTCATTAGAACGATATAAGAACTACATTACAACTATTTGACAATATTTACAGCGATATTAATTATTTGTACCAAACTTTAAAAATTGAAAAAGGTTAGAACGAAAGCAATTACAAATTTCCAACAAACTTAACATTATTTATTCACTTTTCATGAACTAGAAATAGGAACAGGAAATAACTATGAATACCTATAATGAAAATCTGCAACAAAGCGTCACCTCGACACTTTCTGCTATCACCGCAGAGCAGACAAAGTTGGATTCGGCTAAAACCACAGCCGAGTACAACCTTTATTATGCTCAAGGTGCAGAACTCACAGCACGAGACAAGTTAGAAGCGACCACAGTAACGAGCGAGTACTATCTCACGGTTAACGCCCAGGGCGTAACCAATGATAGCCAAGCGATCAATCTTCTGGCTTCTGCCACTTCCGCTAATACCAATGTGCAGGCATCGGTAACCAATGTTGCCACCGCTGCATCTAACGTTCAAATTGCGTCTAATGCCGTCGCACTATTGGCATCGGATATAGGTGCCGCGCTGAATATCGCAACTGCGTCACTCTATAAGACCGATACCTACGACAAAATACTCAATGCCAATAGCCTAGTGAATGAGACTGCTAACGATGCAAAAGCCGCCTCGTTAACATCAATGGAAACCTCGGCGGCAACTTCCGAAATTATTTCTGCTGAAGTGCTCACGGTTAGCACCGAAGTCAAAACGAAAATCGAAACCTTACTGACCACGACTGAAGCTCAATTTAAGTCCGTTTCAGAACAAATCGTCACAGAAAATGCGACAGTCGCTTCTACCAGTAAAACAGAGCGAATGGCAGAGGGTACGCTGAAAGACGCCGACACAGGTGTTGAGGCGATCACCACAACCTATGATAACGCCAATACCGAACTCAACTATGGCCTAGCCGTCACCGTTGCAGACAGTAATGACTTCACTGTTGCTTTCGATGCCTTGCCAGAGAATATTTTTAAATATCCGCCTGCAAGCGGCGTTACGATCCCCCCGAAAACCCCAAAATATTACCTATGCTTGGTTCCCTCAGATAAACAAACCTTGCTTACGACCGACCAAGCCGAACAACTTTTTGCTCAGGCTACGCCCGGTGATGTGCCCACAGACAATAAAGCGCGTCCTTTTGCGGGTCCATTTTCTCCAGCTGTTGCAAATGAATTAACCACATCAACTACAACTACCACAACGACTTCAACAACATCAAAAACTACCGCTGACACGAACAGTTTTACGGATGCAACAAAGAGCGTCGACATATACGGCGACCCGATTAAAGCTGGGGTTGAATATGTTGTATTTATGTATGCCGAAATTGCGATGCCTTACAAGCAGTTTATTGGCAACTACTCCGACATTATGACAACGGCTAGCCAAACATTTGTTCTGGCTACGGACTTACCTTTAGCCGAGAAAAACTCTAAAAAACCAAAAACTGACCCCGATACGTCTGCCATCACGACAATATTCTTTAAAGCACCCGGTATCGATATACCAACGGATACTGACAAAAATGCCACGCTTCAATTCCGCTGTATTTTTGTGGAACACGCAGAATCGCCAGGGCTTAATTTTTTAACTGAAAAAACTAGCCTCACGATTAAGCTTCCGATCTTGTTTGATACGGATATTGCCTTGCAAGTGGCACCATCCAATTACCTTAAAGCGCAACTTTTACTGCAAACGCAATCAGACTCTGAAAGCGACGACACGAAAGATAAAGCAAAAGGTAAGGTTAAATCGACTGCGCCTGCGACAACCTCAGCAGCCAGAAAAACCGAAAGTGATGACGATGATACTAAAGTATCTTGCCATTGCCCCGGCGGAGAAACGGCTCAATACGCAGTTACCATCCCCAGCGACTCAACCGACAATTTTGGTAACCCCATTGAAGACGGCAAGGTCTATTACCCTATCATTTTGACCGTTGTAGACGGTGACTCAAGTGTTTCTGACCAGTTTGTACCTCAACTATCAGATTCGCTAGACTCAATTACTTTGATACCAGAAGTTGAGACAACCGTCACTACCACGATAACTGAATAATAATATTCGAAGGTAATTATTATGAGTGCATTAGCTAGAACAGGTTTATCCGTTGGAATTTCCAATAAAAAGAAAGCCGATATTGATTCGCTAACAGACGCAATTAATGACGCACAATACCAAGTCAATCAACTTCAGGCCGTGGTTGATTCAATGAACGCAAAATCAGCGGAGTTTGCCGGATTCTTAACGGAGGCCGATACCAATAAACAAACGGCTCTGAGCAATCTCACATTGGTTACCGATGCTGTCAGCAGTGCAAAGCACATGCTTGATGCTGCGACCAATGCCCAAATTCAAACGAATACGGCAAAAAACGGCATTACCAGTACCGCATCACAAATGGCGCTGTTGGTTAACAAGCTCATACTCGCGGTTGAAGTAATCGATAAATTGGCGAACATTGTCAACAAGCAAAAATTACTTAACCCGATCATTCCTGATGAGTTGATTACCCTTTTGACTAAGGCGACCACTGATGCAAACAATGCTGTTGCGATGACTCTAACGGCCCTAACTAGTTGTTACGCCGCTGAAGCAACGGTTATTGAATCCAAGAAAATTACGGATTTAGAATATACGCAATCAAAAAGATTGTATGCAAAGATGACCATCGGTGCTCGAACTCGAACTGAGAAATTGGATAGCGCTACTTTTGTTCGTAATCTTGGTGATTCGGCTACGGGGATTCAGGCTTTGTTGCAACATGCTTATGACACGTCCATTACTTCGTACGATGAGGCCTTAACGGCTAGTAATACGGCGACTGCTCAGTTGGAATATGCAGAGGGGCAATTGAAGCATGCGACTACTGAGTTGAGTTCGCTTCAAGCTGGTTTGGCTGCGGCTACTGCTGCGGCTTATGCGGCTTAAGTAGTAGAGAGTGTTCTTGTAGACAGCTAGGAACCGGCACCCTCGGTGTAAGCCACGCGGTGAATACATCCATGTACGCTCGACCGCCGCATCCTTGCGGCGAACGGTCTTACACCGAGGGTGCCGATTCCTTTATAGGCTCTGACAGTATTTGGCTCCGACCAGAGATAAAACATTTAAAAAATTAGACACTATTTAGGGTGCGCCAATGTTGAAATCAAAATTCTACCGCGAATGTTATTTACAAACAGGCTGGATTCCCATGCAGCCACTTGTTCGCCCCATTGGTCTCGGCGATGTCTGCCAAATACACCATGGTTGCTTTCAACCCCTTATGAATATCGATCAGATTAGTTTGATCGAGGATATTTTAGTCAGCCCGAAAATTAATTTAAACCCCGTTGACTGGCGTGTTAACGATGGAGTGCAACAAACCTTTTGTTCTACAGAACGGGTCGTTCAAGAAGCGGCTTTCGAACCCCCGGTATGTGAGGGCGAAAACGCCGAGCAAGAAGTTTTTGACAACTACAGTTATTGGACTAAACAAGTCCTATCATTTGCCCATAAGGGCAGTTTTTTGTTTCACGGGGATCTTCCCGAATGTCGACTGATTTTGAACTGGCACAAGATCATGGAAGATGCCATTTTAAAACTGACCCAAACGCACTATACCTTCCGTGATATTTATGTGGTGACGGGTGTGGCTACCGTCGACGATTGGGGGCTGGCCATATCCGGTGAGCCCCACGCTCAGCTTGATATGTCGGCTGAAACCCAGAATACGGATTTATTCAATTTAATCAGTCACAAAACTGCAAAGACCGATCAGTGTAAAAATATCGCTGCCTACGAAAAATCGAACAATCAAACGGCTTACTTTTTCAAGGCCAAAAAATTAGTGATTAGTGATGAAATGTATGATCGTTATTTGATTCGCTTACTTGAAAACCAGCGAGACCTCAGTGAGCGCGCAATAGCGAATTGGTTTAATAATAACTTGCTCAATTTGATTAAGGCGAACGAGCTAAATTTGGCCACTACGATGAAATTTTTTAATTGGGTTGACGCATCATTAGATGACGTTGAACGATTACTGGGAAATTAGAAAACGTCTATGTTCGATCAATCTCAGAATTTGCTGGCACTTCACCGTGAAATTGAATGGTTAACGGCGGTTATTAATCAGGTGATCTGCAGTTATTTGAAGCACGAGGGTCATGAGAACCATTGGCTGGATATTCCGCCGCCCGATCTTTATGTGCCTGTGGAGGTGGATAATTCGGGCTTAAGTACATCGGAACTGGATGTCTCGGATATTGATGAGCCTGAGTTGGTTATTGATGAGGATGTGGATGAATTCCCTCGTGAGCCTAACAGTATTTATGCCAAGCGTGTTTTGGAATGGAATTTAAACCGTTACGAGCGTTTAACCTTGGCTTTGGCGATGGCTCCGCATTTAAAGCCTGAGGCTTTGGATATATTTTTTGGTGTAAATCAAATTACTGATCGAGGTTTTACGGAGTTTGGCGGTATTACGGATAAGACCTTTAGTGGTTTTTTGCCAACGGGGCAAACTTTGGTCTTTTTGATTAGTGCTAATGATCCGGATTGGCGAACGGATGTGATGGATTTATTGTCGCCGCAGCATAAGTTTGCGGAAGAGCAGATTATTTCGCTTGAAACGTCTGATCCGAATTTACCGGCTTTGAGCGGAATTTTGACGATGTCGGAGCAGTGGTTTCATTATTTTTTAACGGGGGAGAAGGTTCGGCCTGAGTTGAGTCCGGCCTTCCCTGCCAGTCCTATTTCGACTCCGTTGAATTGGTCGGATTTGGTGTTGGATCATATTGTGATGGGGCAAATTGAGGAGATCCGTGCGTGGATTACGCATGGGGAGACTTTAATGAGCAAGTGGGGTTTGGCGGCTAAGGTGAAGCCGGGTTATCGGGCTGTGTTTTACGGTCCGCCAGGAACGGGGAAGACGTTGACGGCTTCTTTGTTGGCTAAGTCGACTGGGCGGGAGATTTACCGTGTGGATTTGTCGATGATTGTCTCTAAATATATTGGTGAGACGGAGAAGAATTTATCGCGTGTGTTTGATGTGGCGAGTTATAAGGATTGGATTTTATTTTTCGATGAGGCGGATGCACTCTTTGGTAAGCGGACGGCGGCGACGTCTTCGAATGATCGACATGCGAATCAGCAGACGGGGTATTTGTTGCAGCGTATTGAGGATTTTCCGGGTACGGTAATTTTGGCGACGAATATGAAGTCGAATATGGATGATGCGTTTACGCGGCGTTTTCAGACGATGATTAATTTTACAATGCCTTCACCGAAGCAGCGTTTACAGTTGTGGGAAAATGCGTTTAGTGGGGTTTGTGATTTGGATGATTCTGTGGATTTGGATAAAATTTCTAAGGATCATGAGTTGGCGGGTGGTTCGATTATTAATGTGTTGCGGCAGTGTGCGTTGAATGCGATTAGTTGTGGACGTAAGTTTGTGACGCAGGATGATTTGATGGGCGGGATTAAGCGGGAGTTGCGGAAGGATAATAAGACTATTCGGGTGAGCTGATTGTTTATGATATTTACTGAGTTTAATTATCTGTTGGTAGCCCGCTATAGCACTTCGAGGAGTGTTTTCAAGACACGCCACGAGTACGTCCCTGTAGGCTCTCTAATGCCATCCATCAACAGTGTGCTCCTGCACTGTCTACTACACCACTTCCATGTGGTAATGGCATTAGACGGTTTTGAAACACTTCCCAGGAAATCAAACCTTAGTGCAGAACTTAACCATTTTAATGGTTTGCTAAGTAAGTTCAATTTGACTATTAATACAGAGGAAGCAAAACACAATCGCACCCACACGCACTCTTTACCACGCTCTGAGACTGTGAAAGTATTCCAAAACTTGAACGTTCTCGTTCCCATGCTCCGCGAGGGAATGCATACGTGAAGTGAAAACCGACCAGAATTATCGAATTTACTGGGATATGAACAAACACTATTCGAATTAAGTACAACAAACATACTCCGGTCTGCATTCCCACGCGAAGCATGGGAACGAGGGTGTTCGAATTCGTAATACTTTCACAGTCTCTCTGCGTGGGAATGCATACCACTCTTGACTTATATTAATTAGCACTCGTTCCCACGCTCTGCGTGGGAATGCATACCACTCTCGACTTATATTAATTAAGGGCAGGCTAACGGTACCGCCATTCAACAGTAGAAAGATGAAAGAACTGATTGAACATATTTTTTGATATGGAACGAAAGAAACCATGGAGCGCAAGCAAGCAGTGTACAAGTTGTATATAAATAACAAAACGAGGTACAAAAATGCCAACATCAAAATATGCGAATTTAAAGACAAAATGGATCGCTACGGCGAGTATGGTAACCGAATCTATTGGCGGCAGTAGCACACCGACGCCGAAGGCTGTGGGGGCTTTGACTTACACGCTCACAGATTCTTCAACGAGTACGACTAACGCTCCGGTCGACTTTAATATTAAGGGAATCTGTTACTCGCCCTGCCCCATTGGCGAAAGCAATAAAAACGGCCCAAATATCGGTGACTGGTTTTGGGATTCGTTTACGGTAACGAATACTCCAGCGGGTGGAGTTGCTTCTGTCACGACGAACATTTGGAATTGGTCGCGTTATTGGGATACGAACACGAGCGATGCGACCTACCGTGCGGATCTCGATAAGATTCAAGCGCTGGGAGCGAATGCTATTCGTGTGTATTGCATGTTGCCGAATCAGTTAAACGCTGCGGGAGATGGATTTAATTCTTTGACGCAAACTCATGTGGATTTTTTGGATGAGTGTTATAAGCGTGGGATTTATGTATTGATTGGTTTTCCCTTCCCTGCAACGTATTTTTTAAACGGTTCGACGAACACGCCGCCGGGTTCGGATTGGTTGACGAATTATACGACGTTATTGACGGCTACGGGTGATCACCCCGCTGTTATGGCGTATACGATGTTGAATGAGAAGGATGGTTTAAATCAGAGTTATGTCACGTCTTCAAGTACACCGGCTCAACAAGACGATGTAACGGCTTATTGGAATACGTTACAGAGTCTTGCCTCTACAGCCAAAACAAACGCGGGCGATAAGTTGATTGGCCAGGCTTTTCACGATATGCCTGTGCAGTGGACGGAGGTCAATGCGCCGTATATCAATATTGCGGCGGATGTGGATTTCTGGGGTGTTAACACTTACCAAAGTCAGACTTTGGCTCCGGTGTTTGAAAAGATTGCGGCAATTAATTCGCTAGGTTTTGATGGTTTAGGCGGAATAACCAGTACGTATCCCAATGTGTTTAAGCCTGTAATTTTAACAGAGATTGGCTGGCCCGCAACGGGTCACCATACAGATGGAGATATTTATTACGATACGACTACGGGCGCGAAGACTGCTGCGGTTATTTCGGATGTATGTCCGCAGGCATATTCTCAGGCTTTGTGTTTGGGTATGTTTTATTTTGAGTTTTGTGATGAGTGGTGGGCACAGCCGGGTGATCCTATTTATGAGTGGAATGGTGGTGAGGCGTCTCCTGGCATGCCAAATGGCTTTACGGATTTGGAGGGGTTTGGTTTGTATCAAACGGCTAAAAATTCGAACATCCCGGATAAATCCAGTAACAGCGCGTGGCCGATTAATTGGGATGCGAGTGGTAATGGCCCCTACCCTTTTACGGACCCGATTACTGAAAGGACAACGATTACGACTGCGTTGGCTTCTGTGTATTCTAGCAATTAATTATTGATGGTTTTGGTCGTGTTCATTTCGGTGGGCACGATTATTTTCTATTACTTTTTAGTTGTACAGAAAACATTGAGTTGCGAGTTTGCAATTTATTAAAAGATCTACGTTTAGTAAGTCGTTTTCACTTCGATAAATTATGCTGGCAGGAATGTTTTCTGCCTTGGTCGTAACTTCAAAATTAATTTGTAGGACCTGAGTTCATTATGCCTAATTCAAAGTATCAATCCGGTAATAAGTCCGCCTCGGAAAACAAAGCATCCGTCAGTCAGCAACGTGCTAAATCTGTTTTAACGGATAATCGTGAGCAGACGTCGCAGTTAAAGAAGGATGCAGAGCCTGTGCAGCGTAACGATACGGGGCTGCCGGATAGTTTGAAGTCGGGGATGGAGAATTTGAGCGGGAAAAACCTTGATCATGTAAAGGTGCATTATAACTCGTCTAAACCTGAGGCGGTTCAAGCGCATGCGTATGCTCAGGGTTCGAATATTCATGTTGGTCCGGGTCAGGAGCAGCATTTACCTCATGAGTTGGGTCATGTGATTCAGCAGATGGAGGGCCGTGTGAAGCCAACGACTACGGTTGGTGATACGCCTGTTAATGATAATGCTGGGTTAGAAAATGAGGCAACCTTGATGGGACAACGTGCGATGCAGCGCGCGTCTAAAACTGGGCAGGCTTCTTATTTAAAAGCTAAGCCCCCTGCTCCTGCAGGTTTAAATTCTGATGGCACTGCTCAATTCCGCTCGATGAATGCGATGGGGATGGAGGGTGTTAATTACGCATCGATGAGTCAGGAAAGTTATGGTCAGTGGCAGCATACGATTCAAGCGAAGAGTATGAATGGGGTTTGTCACAGGGGTGATCAGGTTTTTGTTACGCAGTTTCGTAACCCTGCGGATGTTCGGCAGCATAAGTTATCGTCGACGTTAAAGGGTGGCCTTTTAATTGGTGAGGGTGTTTTAACGTTGGCGGCTGGTGTTGCGGCGATTTTAATTACGCATGGTATCGGGTTAATTCCGGGTATTGCGGCGATTTCGGTTGGTGTGGCGAAGGTTGTTCGGGGAATTGTAACGATTAAGGCGGGTGAGGCTCCGACGAATAAGCAGAAGGCGGTGATGCATGCCTTGCGAACGTTTGAGGCGGCGGCTGCGATTGTGGGTGCGACGGCTGCGGGGCTTAATATTGCTGGGTTGGTATTTGGTGTGGCGAAGGCTTTGCGTTCTTTGTTGATGATTTTGGCGGATATGATTAATAAGGATAATTCGCCGATGATTCATAAGGGGGTTACGCGTTTGGCGGCGGCTATGCATGTGATTGAGGTTGGTGCGGGTATTGCGTCGGGCATTGGGCTTGTTGGTGGTGCTGTGGCGGCAACAACTACAGCCACGACGGCTTCGAAGGCGGTAAGTTCTGCGGGGACTTTGGGTACGGCAGTATCGAAAGCTGTTCGGGCAACGGATCAGAATGTTAATGCATGGAAAGGGCCTGCTCCTTCGACGGCTCCTACTAACCAGTCGCCTTTGCTTACTAATGAAATTTGAAAGAATTATGCTTTAGTCCGCTTCAGCGGTTGGGGAAGTGATTAACAAGACACGCCGTGCCCAAAGCACTCGCGTTGCTCGCGGGGCAGTCTCTCAATACGTCCTTGTAGGCTCTCTGTTGCCGTCCTCGACCGCATGCTCCTGCACGGTCTAATACTGTGGCAAATGGCAACAGAAGGTCTTGTTAATCATTTACCCCAACCACTGAGGCTATGTGCAGGAATCCACAACTGTTTTTTATGGATATTAGTAAATAAAGATATTGTTAATTTTCACCATCAACTAACGAAAATTATTAATTACGGCAATTAAAAATATGCAGAGTCATCAACTTCAGTCTCGCAGTACATATACAGCCAAAGAAAAAAAGTCTATTAGCCAACGCAGAAGTAAAACAGTATTACAAGATAACCGACACAGCGTTAACCAATTACGATCGATCAATCCGACGATACAACCTAAGGCAATCCCGGCGGTTCAATCTGTTTCAGAAAACAATCCAATTCAAAGGGAGAAGATTAAAAACAGTAAACCCGAAACTAACGTTTCGGGAAAAACCATTCAGTGTATTCCCCTCTGGAAAAAATTAGCAACGGGTGCAATGGCTGTTGGCGGTGCTGCGGCAATGATAGCAGGAGCGCCGATTTTAGGCGGTATTGCTCTGGGTGGCAGTGCGTTGTATGGCGGCTATAAGGCTTATCATGAGCATCAACGCAATAAAACATTTAGGAATGTGGATGCAGAGCTTAACCAGTATGCACCGGGAATTAATCCGAATGTTGCACTGAATCCCGCAGCCCTTGGCAGGAGTCAGACGATTTTTCATCACCCCTTAGCTGGCCCCGGCCCTGCCGGACCGCTTAGTGGGCGGACTTATGGGATTGATATCAATCCTTTGGACCCAACGGGTGAAGGCGTAACGGACCCGGATATGGTGGCAAGTGCGTTAACGCATGAGAAGACGCATATTGCGAATGATCAGAGTTACGATTCTAACCTCGCTCGCCATTCGACTACGGCCCCAACCAATATGACGAACGCGGAATTGGGTGGTGGTATGGGGCCTGGGTCGCGCGTGCATACAGTTATGGCGAATGTGACGGCTTTACGGGCGACGGTTTTGAATGACCGGCAGGTTCCTGTGCAGTGGCGAGGGTATATTCGAAACCGCTTGGCGTACATTAATACGGCGATGAATCCTCTTTTGGAATATGACACGGTGATTAACGAGTTGTTGCACTTTATGAAAGCTAAGGGCATTGAGGCAGATTCAAAAAGCGCTCAGGCAATTACAAGAATGGCGAAGGAGAATCATACGCGACGATAATTCAATCAGCTTGAGACTAACTTGTGACAAGATTGCGACCAACAAAATCAATCACTGACAACTTATCGCTTTACGGGGATAAAATTTATCTCTATCTCGTTCCCATGCTCCGCGTGGGAATGCATATCGATGTTCAGCCTTTATCTTTGGCCAGACAAAAGACGCAAAACCCGCTTTAACGTTTATTTGATTTTGACAGTAAAATAATAAAGTAGTGACGTAATAAAACAGAGAAATAACAAAACAGCGACGGCACATGAAAGAAGCATTGCAACACAATAAGACAACACAGTTAAAGGACACGAGTAAAAGCTCTGTAAGTCAGTGCCGCCCCAAAGTTATATTGCAAGACAATCGTTCTGTGACGACTCAATTAAAAAGTAATGTGAGCTATTCCGCCGTTGCTTCTCTTCAATCTCAACCTGCCCTTTCCGCTGGCAGCCTTGAGCGAGTAAACATCCCTGAACCGATAAACAGCCCTGAGCCAATAAAAATCCATGAGCCGATCCAAAAAAAATCGAATGGTGAACCATCGGTAAGCGAATCTGAAAACACGGTTTCAACAAGTTCAACGCTCAACAATAGCAACGCCCCTATTCAGCGCTTTCCCGGCGGTAAGTGGGCCATGGGAGCGATTGGAGCAATCGGTGGTGCTGCGGCAGCGATGGCAGGTCCGGCTTTGGCGGCTGCGGTTGGTATTGCAGGTACTGCAGCAACGGTTGCTACGGGTGGTTTGGCTTTGGCAGGTGCGGGGCTTGCAATGGGTGGTGCGTATTTAGCACACAAAGGCTATAAAAAAGCGAAAAGTTGGGTGCAACCTTGGCGGGCAGCGCGAGCATCTGAAGCGAATGTTCGTGCAGGTGGTCGGCCTGGCTTGGCCAATAAGGTCAGCCAAATTGGCAATGTAAATGAACGGGCTTGGATGGCGGATATTATGGAAGGAGATAATCGCCATGCTGAAGGTGGTGCGGCGAATTTTGCTGGAGGCTTACCTTTTAACCCTCGAATGAAGTTTCAGTTGTCTCCAGCGGATTACTTACATCTTGCAACAGCACCTCGCCTTGCTGATCCCAATATGCATTTTAATGCGGGGACACGAGAGGTACATACGGCTTACAACCCGCAGCAATTGCTTGAAGTTGATAACGAATTATTTATGAGTCAGTTAGATGTTGATGCGATGAACCCTGGCGAGCATCCGGGTACGTTAATCGATAGGCAGTCGGGCAATCCTCAGGCGCTTGATCGTGAACAACAAGCGCGTGTCGATTTGCTTCATGACACGCATGAACGTGTGAATAATTTTGATTACGCGGGGTTTGATGGGCAGTTTACGAACCATTCGATGGGGGCTAGTGATGTAGCATTGGGATTAGCAGTGGATGGGCCAGCGGCAACGAATCGTTTGTTAAACACTGAGGGGCATGATGGTTTTGCTTTGGGTGAGGACCATGGAGATCCTTCTACTCGCGAGTTTCTTGCGGATAATATGCAGGACCTTGCTGTGAATCAAAATGTTAATACGGTTTATATGGAGCATATTCGGCATGAGTATCAACCGTCTATTGACGCTTGGCTGGCAACGGCACCCGGCACTGCGATGCCACGTGACTTGGATAATTTTGTTACGCGCTTTGATATCAATAGGTCAGCAATAAATCCGCAGGGGAATTTACGACGTGTTTTAACGCAGGCGCATCAACACGGTGTTCGCGTTCGCTCTATTGATTCTAGAGCTTCGCAACAAACGTTAGGCGCGGGAAGAAATGATAGCCTCCCTTTGCGCGCGATGACGATGAATACGTTTGGCGAGCAACAAATACGTGCGGATGCCGTGGCAAGAGCTGGGGGTAAGTATGTAATTCTTGCAGGTGCGGCGCATAACAATACTCAGGCGAGTGTGAACAATTCAGCCCATGGCGGTTTCAATAAAGGTTTACCGGGGTTTTCTCAGTTACTCAATATTCCTGCTGTTACGGTTAATGCTGGTGGGACACTTGATCTCGACCGAGATAATGTGGGGGATAGGTGAAATTTGGGTACGGGGTACGGGAAATGGAGGTCCGGGTACGGGAAACGGGAAACCGGGAAAAGCAAAAGCCCCTTCACTTGAAACTTACAAACAACGCAAATATCTATGATCACATCACATAAAGCAGCGACACTGAAGTCCGATAAAAATAAAGCCTCTGTTAGCCAGCGCAGGCGTAAAACTCTTCTGCAGGACAACCGTAATAGCGTTCATCAACTAAAAGTGCAAAGTAACGACAAACTAGAAAGCTCTAAAATCAATTCTGGTGAAAATTTGTCTGTTGCGACTCAATCGCCGATACAACGAAAAAACAACACAGGCCTAAATGACTCGCCCCCAAATACAGGAGATATTATTCAATGTGTTTCTTTTTGGAAAACAGCGGCTACTGCAGCGTCAACGATTGGAAGCGGTGCGTTGCTGGCGGGCGGATTAATGTCAAGTGCGGCCCTCGCTCCTCTCGCTATTGCAGCTGGCGGTATTGGATTAGCTGGCAGCCTTGGTTATGCCGGATATAAGGGATACCACGAATACCAACGTCATAAAACCTTGAGTAATGTCAAAACCGAGCTAGATCAGTACGGCCCGACTCAGCCAAATATGGCACACGTCAATAAAACAGCAGGAAGAAGCCAGGCTGTGATGGTTGCACCACTTGGACTCGGCGGACACGGTCCTTCTGGTCCACTAGCGACTCGAAACTACCGCGTGGAAATTAATACGAATAATCCTACTGGTGAAGGGGCTACGGATGCTGACATGATCAGCAGTGCTATAACACATGAACGAACGCATATCGCCAATGATCAAAGCTACAATGCAAACGTTCTCAGAACGACGAATAGAGCACCCGTCAATCTCACGAATACGGAAGCAGCCGATACTTCACGAGGTAATCGAGAAGATGTGATTTACGACAATGTAACGGAACTCAAACGAACCTTAGCTACGGACAAACAAATCCCCAATCAATGGCGGACGTACATAAAAAATCGTCTGGATTATATTACGGCTGGCATGAATCCGTCTCTGGAGTACGACACGGTTGTTAACGAGCTATTACATTTTATGCAATTGAAGGGAATTGAGGCGGATTCAAAAACGGCCCAAGAAATTACTCGTATGGCCAAAGAAAACCATGCTCGACGATGACTATTACATTAATTTTTCCGTGTTATTCGGTGGCTTCGGCGATAACTCTAGACTTTTGCAGGGCATGGCGCTCAAATCGTAGTGGTTTCTGAAAATTGCGCAAAACTGCTACAAAACATGTGGTATTTCGCTATATATGGGAGTAAAAAGGGGCTGTATTTTCGAGATAATTCGAACAAATCTATTCCTGATGCTGTAACGCTTACGAATCCTTATTAACGCGCCAATCCGTTCGACTTAAGGTAGCCTTATAACAATGAATATTATTGAGAAAGCCACTGTTCAAGCCTTTCACCGCGATCGCATTGGCAGTTCACCACCAAAGGTTATGGGTTATAGGGATATAGACAGCCAAGTTAAACGATTTGAATCCTTATGCCGCTGGGCTGACATGTCTGGCTCAAGCGTATTGGATTTAGGTTGTGGCTATGGTGAGTTTAAACCCTTTCTCGACGAACGATTTTCGGACGTTACTTACTTAGGTATCGATTTTTTAGATGAGTTTATTCAAGGGGCTAAAAAACGTTTCGGGAAATTAGATAACACGTTTTTCTTAAAAGCCGATTTTCATACGGCTGTTTTCCCGAAGGTGGATTTTATCGTGGCGTCTGGGAGTTTAAATTATCGTTCAGCGAACCCCGAGCACCCCTGGAACGTTATTGAAAAGATGTGGCTGTCTGCCGAAAGAGGTGTCGCGTTCAATCTGCTGGATAAGAACGGCTTTGAAGATGATGCCATTCTTTGCGGTTATGATCGGACTGATGTATTCGAATACTGCAAGCAAATGAGTTCTGATGTACAACTATTCGACGGCTACCTTACCGACGATTTCACGATTTTTATGCCGCCGAATACGGTTCTGCCATCCGGCGATACGTAGCAGCTGCTTCTCCACGAGTACTTACCCGTAGTTTACGTAGAATTTGATGAACGTGGTTTTTGACTGTGGCCGTTTCGATATTGAGATTGCGTGCAATTTCCTTATTGGAAAGGCCCGACTCTATAAACTGCAGTACATTGACCTGCTGACGGGTTAACGACACAACAATATCATTGGTCTCTGCAGTAGTGGAACGTACCTGCAATTTCGACAAGGGCCGCGACAAAATTTGCGCAGAGGCAGAGTACGATGATTGTTGATGTAACAAAGCATTGGTTGGAGGTTTGGTTGATGGCACCATTTCAACAGTGTCGGTTAATAACAACTCTGCGACACGATTAGAACACCAGAATCCGTCGACCATAGCAGCGTCAATACATCGACGTAAATCATCTAGGGAATCCTCACGCGTCACGAATTCTGAAACACCCTCGCGTGCAAAGGTGGCCATTTCTTTTCTACAGGCTGACATTGCTAATACAATGAGTTTGATTTTTGGGTTCTGGCTTTTAACTTCTCTCGCGACAGTTAGTGAATTTGAAGTCATTGCATCTAACAACAATATATTGGGTGACTGAGCACCACAGACATCTAATATCGCAGATTGGTCAGTTGCTGTCGAAATCAATTCGGTATCGTCGTATTTTTCTAACAACTGTACGATACCCTCTCTATAGATAAGGGTTTCGATGGCTACAACCACTCGGATTTTTTCCGTTCCGTCTTCCATTTGTTATTCTCCAACAAATATCGAAAGTAACTCAACCATACATTTCAGAACCATTATTTAAGCCCCCCTTTCTGTTACCAGAATATCTAATCCGTCAATCTCAATACGACTCGACGAAAACACATTACGGAATGACGACATCTCATTCCAAAACACACCTTATTTTACAGTTTGAATCTAAACACTTTTAATAATTTACAATAGCTTACTCGTTCACACGGTTAACCAAAGCTATTGTTAGCAGGTCGAGAAAGCCTCTCTCTGTCACCGCTATTGCCATTATCAACAACTACACTTTTTATGAGCAACTTATTTTGGCAATCGTTTTATGCACATTATTTATGTGTCTTAACCGAAGTTTCTAACTTTTCACTAAATCCGGACAACTAAACTTTATCTTCGCCCCAAAAAATAAGAAGCGATTTTAAACGTGCATTTAAGTCATTAAGAAAATCGGGACCACGAAATTCACATTCCACTATTAGAACCATCGAACCTTATAACATTCAGCTATAGATCGTAGAGCCCATCAACAATTTTGAAGCTTCAATCAAAAAGAAAGGTTTTATTTTGGGATTATTCACCAATCAGTATCGACCGCTTAAACCTATTTTTCAGTGTCACTTTAGCCTCACTTCAGTCTCAAATTGGGCTAGTCAAATTATCAGACAGTTAGCTTAATCTACGACTAAATAAAACACTGTTAAATATTCACATGCGAACAATTAGGCAACCTTGTTCATGAAAACTCACAGGTAATTGGGGTTTTTGCGCCAATCTGATTTCATATTGCTAAGTATCAAGACATTGGCGCTAGCAGTTTACAAGGAGGGAGTACGTCCGAAATACGCAGAGCTAGCCGACACGAACTGTCAGCGTGCTATTACTACACTCATTTTATGCTGCCTTTGGCGCCAGGTTCTGCTGCTTACCTTGAAGCGGACATCGGTAATGTTTAGCCGAACCTACAAATTCGCGCAGCTGACCTAGGCGCTATTAAGATAACAGTACGATTATGATTTTATATAATAGACCCGCCACCTTCCCTTCTGACTTTTAGGACGATCAAATTTCACTTTTTTATGAGTCACTGTCTTGTTAGTTCTGCAATTTAGTGATTACCTTTGTTAAATACTGGGAAACTCATAGCGAATAAAATGCATCTCAAGATCTTCATCAAGCTCGAAACTCGAAGTGTAATTATTCCCCACTTGACCACGAACAACTTTCAACCAAAACCTAAGCGCCCCGGTATTTTCTTTTAATACTCTAATTAACCACTTTCCAGGATGATTCAGCATTAAGCTATCAAATACCTGAGTACCAACGCGCATAGACTTGAAGCTATTTAGCATGAAGAACTGCTCAATATCATACACTTCCTTTTCTTCAGGATATTTTCGTACAAGACAAAATCCTGCTATATCTTCACCCATATATACTAAATAAGCCCAATGATCCGTATTTTCCCAATATTTAACTAGAGCATCTTGATTGAAACTAAATTTACCAGACTCACCAACTTTTTTTCCTATAATCTTAGACATGTCATAAATATAAAACTGAAAAAGATTCAGTAGAATATCGACATCCTTTGTAGTTGCAGGCCTTAGGTCAATTTTCATATTCTCTAGCTTTGTAGACATTTAACGCCGCAACTTTCGGACGGAGTGGGATAGCGCTTTTTGTGCGGTGCACAAAACATGACAGCACACGGAGTTCCGAAAAATTGCTTTGTTAAGCATTGCTACCACCATTTAGCGAAACCCTCTATATGCGCTATATATTGATATATCAACTCTGAATCGAAGTCCTTTTGGAACTCCATATGCCCAGAACCCATTTCACTATGAATTCTATGAACTACCAATTTAACCTCTCGATTTGTAAGAGTAAGCAACAACTCTTTATCCATGTCAAAAAATTCAGCCTTCGCAGACTGCCCATTTTTTAGCTTTTTTAATTGCTCTAAAAAATCATCAAGTATTGCACACTCAAACCATATATCCGTTGCCGAATAAGTAAACTCACCTCTAGGCAACTCTAACTTCAATTCGACCTCACAACCAATAGATGGAAGTTTGTCTTCAGTCTCTTTAATTTTTATACCCAGCCAAAATGGGTTTGGGAATTCTATATCGTAGCTCATTCTATTTGATGATTAACAGTTTATTACATTTCTTCCTTCAGTACGGGCTCATCGATAGTGTCGACAACCATACTGTGGTATTCAATTGTAAACCACGTCTCAAATAACTCCGCCCCTAAAACTTTTGGCCATAAGCTATTATCTTGATACCAACCATCAAGAAACTCTTCGAAAAGTGTGTCCACATTATTCATCACCCATACATGTGCATGTATATCTGACTCGACATCTCTGGGAACGAGATAGATGAGACTATCTTGTCCAGCCTCTATAACAGACATTTGCTTCCCTCCCTTAATTGGATCTACCTGATTAATCCAATCTACAGCAGGCTGCTTTGGCTTTATGATAATTACTGCTCGATTAATAATCATTGTGATGCTCGTAAAATGTAACGCCCACCATATTGGGACGAACGAAGTGAGGTCCAGCCCGAAGGGCGAACAATGATGGATTGGTTATGTGATTGCATTAACAACCTTGAATGCTACGTGTTTAACGAAACGATGATACCACTTGCCATATAAAGTGGTTTTAATGTTATTAAGCCTTCCATCAAGATCGTAATCACAATACGAGGGACTATTGCCAAGCCGATTAATTATATCTTTGCTTTTCCCTCCATAACGCAACGCTTCGGTACAGCAGACCTCAACAGCACAACACGCTTGTTCGATTTCTTCTGGTGTTTGAGGCTGACGAACAAAGAATGTTTCATATTCCTCTTCATCATCGTTTAATAGTGTCGGAGCTTCTCCCTCCGGCAGCATGCACGCAAGGCAGCCGTCGTCTATTGTATAGAAGTCACCTACGGCGTTCTTCTTCCCTCTCTCGGGATGCCATGCACAAGTTTTTTTCATTGCTCTCTTTTCACATAAGAATTATTCGGACAGCCATGATTGCACCGTCAGACAATCACAGAGCCAATCTCTAGGAGCCCCATCGCCTTGACCATAGTAGCCAAGTCTTTAGCGTGATCACGTCCCTTTTGAACTTAGCATAGATTACGAATACGATTATGGTTTCATTCTTCCATGGAGTTCCGCCAACCCCAACCTATGAACAGAGGGTAGATGCGCATCTGTATTAATATAAGCAGCAAACGGTTCCCCCATTTCGGTTCCGGAAAAAACCAAGTGATTACCGATTACTACAGCGTCAATTAGAGTACCCGCCAATACGTACAAACGCTGCGCCCAAACCGAACCGTCAGAATTTGTAGCCAACAAATAGATGGTTGAAAACGTACGGTGCTGGTCGGAACTATCATTAAGAAACGCAAAATGTAAGCCATTAAACGTTTGAAAAAACCCAAAGTCGCCATCCACTATTTTTTGTGGTGTTGCGCCCCGATTGTAATGGAGCCCTCTGATTGGATCCGCATCCATTTGAGGGAGATGATAACCAATCCAAATCTCGACCCCCCCCATTTTGAACTCATCATAAATAGTAGCTATCTCAGAACCAATTCGGGTATTGACCTTTAATGCCTCAAGGGGCTTTCGGGTAACCAAGTCAATTTTACCCCCATTAAATAGAAACGTTTCTTTTGTTTCCTTGGAAGTATTACTATTCGCACACGTAAGCGAGACCTGTACACATAGCATAAAGAGAAGATATTTAACCAGTTTTAACATAATATTCTTTAGCTCAAAAATTTGATCGTTGTCCCAAATGGGACTGGGTAAGTGGGCTGATTATAATCCCCTCTTTCTCCAGCCTTAGAAGGGTTCCCCTCGCTGACGGCATGCTGCTTTATAACCTTGATCGCTGACGCCACAGCAGATTGTTCGTGATGGCGGCTCCCTAAATCCAAAGCGTGAAACATCTCGTGAGCAAGTGTTCTAAGACCAACAAGTAATATATTTGTCCCACCCTTTCCTTTCGCATATTTCTGCCCAAATCCGCTTTGCGAAGCAAGTCCAATATTCACTGTTCCGGCGGCACGAACAAAGTTTTTAAAACCTCCGAGGATTTACTTCACTTCTATAGCAGCATAACTACTGTTCGCCAAATATCCATGAACAAGACGGTTTCCCTCTGCCGTTGCATAATACTCATCAACGTAAAGATTCCATTTTTTGACCACACTACCGGTTGATCCAACAATTTTTATTCTACTTCGCAAACTCGACATTTTGTCGTTCCTTTTGAGCACTTAACGAGACGCTCACGATAACAGCTTGATCAACCCCTAAACAACTGTATACAATCACAGCTTCACTCACGGATCGACGACCATGCCAAAACCTCGAAAACACCTTATCTCCCTAGACGCTACGCCCTACTACCACTGCGTTTCGCGCTGCGTTCGGCGTACTTACCTATGCGGCTTTGACCGACTCACCAATACAAGCTACGAACATCGCCGCCAATGGATTGAAGACCGCATTCACTTATTGGCGCAAGTCTTTGCAATCGACGTTTTTGCATACGCAGTGATGAGTAATCACACCCACCTTGGCCTTCACATTAACAAAGCCAAAAATCTAGCATGGAGCGATATAGAAGTTTGCCAACGCTGGCATCAGATTTATAAGGGAACAGTCCTTACGCAAAAACACCAACGAAAGGAATCCTTAGGCGAAGCTGAACTGCTAGCTGTGCGCTTACTACTAGATAAGTGGCGCTTACAGCTGTGTGATATCAGTTGGTTTATGCGCGCATTGAATGAACCCATCGCCAGACAAGCAAACGCCGAAGAAAATTGCACCGGAAAATTCTGGGAAGGCCGATTTAAGTCCCAAGCGCTATTAGATGAAAAAGCCCTGATAGCATGCATGGCCTATATTGACCTAAATCCCGTTCGAGCCAAAATGGCAGCCACACCCGAAAAATCAATTCACACCTCCGTAAAGCTGCGCTGCGACACACTTAAAGAAAACACAACTCCAGACCAGCCTAAAAACCTAATGTCCTTTGTCGGAAATCCCAGAGAGCCCATGCCCCAGGGACTGCCCTTTCACCTGAAAGATTATTTAAGCTTGGTCGACTGGAGCGGAAAGATAATTCGCGAAGGGAAAAGAGGAAGCATCAATCAAACACTTCCCCCGATATTAGACCGCTTAGATATAGAGCCAGAAACATGCTGATTTTAGTCACTAAATTTGAAAGCCGATTTAAGAGCCTTGTCGGTGCGAAAGATGTACTGAAGTCTGCGGCCCAGAAACTCGGATTTAAACGAACACCAGGCCTCGCTAACTGCTCAGCGCTGCTGCATTAACAACAAACGCCCCTCGCCTCAAAAATCACTATTCCTAACCGATACTCTGGCATTGTCACGCCTGTAATTTCAGTTTTTCTGGGCATTTCCAATATACCCGTAGATATTCATCAATCGTCTTCAGAACCACCATGAAAGCCCAGCACAACTACGGCCCTGCCGACCTTTTCAGTTTCGATTTTTTAGAGTGTGTGTCTTGTTTATTTCTTAGCTTCTACGCTAAAGGTGACTGTCCGATTATTTTTTAGTAATTTCTGAGGAATAAAACCAGCTTTCGCCATTTACCTAATACCTGAATCTGATTGCAACAGAACGCCCAAATAATTCGCCGGAGCTAGCTGGCTGATTTTTTGCCACGCAAAAAAGAAGACAGCTTGCGGAGGTCGAATTTATTTGATTGTTATACATGACCTACTTGGTTAATTTTATTTTTGAGGCACCATTACAGCTATTGTCATCATAGTTCGTAATTACAACTTTACTACCTGTAGTAAACGCTGTCAGTGCTGCTGAATATGCTCTATTGAGGACACCTTCATCATTGCCAGCAAGTCCTGCACTAGCTAATGGGAAGGCAATGACATTACAGCTTGTTGTGCCACCACTAACCTTAACAAAAAAGTTTTTGTCATTTCCTGTAGAGTTTCCAATTTCATATATTGTTGACCCATCGGCAATAACAGTTGGTTCTGCTACAACATAGCCAGCGTAAAAAGCCAAAAATACAAACAAACATTTCTTCATTCTATGTTTTTCCTTTGATTGCGGTATAACGCTTTGCTTTGCTGCATTTTTGAAGTGGGTTTTTTTGTGCTATTAAGCACAAAAGAAGCGACGTAAAAAATGTCAGAAAGAGCAACTTGTTATAACTGTATTGATTTTGTGAATGAAAGGCTAAAACCACCAAGCCTAGCTTCATCTTTATCAAAATAATTCATGTACTCAATTGAAACATCCAAATTTTCGCTAATTGTAAAATCTGCACCTAGACCAAATGAGGTGCCTGACTCACTCACAGATGTTGATTCATCGAACGCAGAAATTTTAAGCTTGCCTCTTGTGTAGCCTAGTATCGCATATGGATAGAAACCTTCAATTACTGAAATTCCTGACTTAATATACAAACCATAATAATTTTCTAGCTCTATCTCTAGCAGCGGTAGATCTATACTGAAGAGCTCAGAACGGATATCTCCAACACTGTCATCTACCAAGCCAATACCAAAACGTACCTCCCCAGAAATATTTTCACTGAATTTCTTCCCAAACTTACCAAACACTGCTGCCAGGCTGGCATCCTCACTAAGACCTGACTCTGAATAATCAACTAGGGCAAGGCCTCCACCAAAGTAATTTTCAGCCGCAGAAACCTTGCCGCAAGCAGCGCTAATGATAAAAGCACTTGATAGTAGAATAGTTTTAACGTTCATATAATTTCCATGATTTTGTTGAGAAGCCAACTCAACAGCGTAACCACATTAGCTCTAACTGGGATATAACGCCGAGTACAGCGGCGAGCGTTAGCGAGTCCGGCACCTGTAAGGTGCGCACTGCTACGATTTGTTGAACAAAGCCGCTACGC
>JAWSUZ010000119.1:0-8209 GCA_033852165.1 Agarilytica sp.
AGCCAGAGCCAGAGCCAGAGCCTCGGGTTATAAGCAGGGTCACTCGGGTGCCGCCGCCTTTTTCGAATGCTCCGAAACCGCGAGAAAGTATTTTAAAGCCTCAGGAGAGTGTTTCAGCCTCTAGGGATGTGTTTGCCGGTGAAGAGCAGGCGCTACTTGAAGAGCAGCAAAAAAAACGCTTGCAAAAAATGTTGGCTCAGCAAGTCGTTGAGGCTAAAGTTCATATCGAAACAGAACCGAAGGTTGTTCCTGACGATAGGGCTCAATTGTTCACTGCGGCTCCTCCTTCGGAAGTTCACGAAGAGGTCGTTGAGCAGCCGGTTCAAGAGGTGATTGCTGAAAAGTTACTATGCTGGGGGAAGAATGGTCGACCCCTTTGGGCTCAAAGCAATTTTGAAGTTTTATTGTTTGATGTCGCGGGTTTGTCGCTCGCAGTGCCTTTGGTTGCTCTAGGTCAAATTGTGCCAATGAGCAATAAGCTGACGTTTTTACACGGGCAGTCGGAGTGGTTTATGGGGATTTTACCTTCTCCTATTGGGGATATCCGGGCCGTTAATACGGCCTTGTTCGTGATGCCGGAGCGCCATAACCCATCATTTGCAGAAAAGGCAAAATATGTCGTTACGATTGATGGTCTGCCCTGGGGGCTTGCGGTTGATAGTGTCAATCAGCCGATTTCGTTGACTCCCGATGATGTGAGTTGGCGTACCGAGCGCACCAGACGTCCTTGGCTGGCGGGCACCGTTAAGTCACATATGTGCGCTTTGATTGATATCCCGCAAATGGCTGAGATGTTGAAAGCCTCGAATAAGGATCGGATGGGGCAATAGCGAGTGCTCGTTTATAAATAGATGTCTATTGCGGACTAGTCAGTGAGCCATCTTTGCGTTACTGGATA
Organism: Agarilytica sp.; assembly: GCA_033852165.1. Taxonomy (GTDB): domain Bacteria; phylum Pseudomonadota; class Gammaproteobacteria; order Pseudomonadales; family Cellvibrionaceae; genus Agarilytica. Next base: position 899 of record JAWSUZ010000119.1, read on the forward strand.
TACTAGTTTGGAATGGCTTAGCGCCCATAATTGGCTGTGTGAATTTGACCACAAAAAATCATTTCGCTACGGCTTTGTTTCCGAATGGACACTCGCTGAACAGCCTGGCGCAAAAATTCATATAAGTTATTCTCTTTGACTGGCACAGAAGCTGCAATTAACTATATTAATAGGGTGTTGCGGCTAAATTTTGACGCCGTTGATCAATCGTCAATTCGTAAACCTTATGATAGTTGGAAGGCCAAGATGAGTATTAGTGTTAAGAAAGGCAATGAAGAAGATGATCCGATACTGCAGTGGGTCACTTTTGAGCTTGCAGGTGAAAAATACGGCGTTAACGTCATGCAAGTGCAAGAGGTTCTGCGTTATACCGATATTGCGCCGGTGCCGGGTGCGCCAGAGCATGTACTTGGCATCATAAATTTACGCGGCAAAGTTGTGACGGTTATTGATACGCGAAAACAATTTGAATTGCCGGAGGCAGAAGTCACTGATCATACGAGGATTGTAGTAATCGAGGCGGAAACCCATGTTGTTGGCATCATGGTTGATAGTGTTGCCGAGGTGGTTTACTTACGTCTTTCTGAAATTGAAACGGCACCCAGTGTTGCCAATGACGATAGTACAAAGTTTATTCAGGGTGTTTGTCACAAAAATGATGAGCTACTGATCTTGATTGAGCTGGATAAATTGCTGTCGGACGATGAGTGGGATGAATTAGACGAATATTAGTGAGATTAATATAGGTGAATACATGCAAGGCTTAGATCAACTTATAGAATTTTACCCGTTAGCGGGGCTTTGCATTGTCAACAGTGTTTTGATGGCGGTATTGATTTCATCGCTGGCGGTCAAAAAATTAAAAGCTGAGCATGCAGAGCGCATTAGTAAGTTAGAGACGAATGTCAGTATTTTGACTTCTGGAGCCTTAGGGATGGGGCAAAAAATGTTGAGCTTAGAAGCAAAATACCTACGCCTGAGTGAGATTCAAGAAGAAATAAAATTAAGTGATACGGAATTTTCGTATACACAAGCTCAGAAACTGATTTCTCAAGGGGTGGATGATGTCGCGGTGGCAGCTAACAGTGGCTTATCTTCGACGGAAATTAATTTAATGCGTTTGCTTCAAAATCAAAATCAAGATCATACAGCTCATAGTTTTCACCATGTTTAGCCATGTTGCTTGCCGAATCAGTTTTTCTATTTTAATTTTAATCGTTGGGAGCGCGTGCTCCGTGACGGATCGTGTTTCCTATGGTGATCAAGAGGGGCCTATCCCTGACGATCTTATAAAAAGAATAAAAGCAAAAAAAACTGAAAAGGCTTGGGTTACTGCTCATCTTGGTGAGCCTTTCTCTATTGACCGGATTGAAACCGCAGGCGAAAATTCTGAAGTGCTGTATGAAGTGTATAGTTACCGTTTGTCTAAAACGTCAGTGCGCGCAGGGCATATCCTGTACTTTTTTAAAGCGGGTGGCCGGGAGGACGAAATAGCGTACTTTCATGTGGCCTTCGATAAAAATATTGTGCAAAAAGCGTGGTTAGATAAATATTCCCGTGCGCAACTTGGTCCTCGGCTTCGTGAAGAAAAAGTGAAAGTTATTAAAGTGGCGTCGCAGAAGGATGCTGATCATGTCATGAAGCTAAAAAAGAAAAGCAATATTGAATGGAAGATTCCGATCCTAAAAAAATGGTTTGGAGCTGGAAAGTCGGAGCCAGGAATGGGTAAAGGAGAAGCTGCAGGAGAGGAGAAAAGCATGGAAGTGTCAATGCCTGATGCAGTCAGCGCGGAGTCTATGAATAAACAATCCATGGGAAGTAAGACGATGAGCTCTGAGACTCATCGCTAACTTCTATTAAAGAGTTTTAAAGCTCCTTAACTCTTTTTTTATCGATGATAGTGGCATAAATATGCCGTATCGATCTCGACGATAAGATCAAACGATTGTTTTGCTTCGACCTCAAAAACCTGCCCCTCGATAAATGTTTGCCACTCTTCCTTTTGTGGCAATTTCACTTTTAGCTCACCAGAAACTACGGTCATCGTTTCTTTGCAGTCTGTGCCGAAGGTGTATTCTCCAGGAGACATGACGCCGACGGTTGCGGGTAGGGTACGTGTCTCTAATGAGATTGATTTTACTTTTCCGTCGAAGTATTCACTAATGTCTAGCATGTTTAATAGTCTTCTTTGTTTTCGTTTTCTAGGTTAAACAGAGCGTCTCTCTCTGATTGAGTGACTTCTGCTTTGCTGATGTTTTGTTCTGTTGTATGGCTCACACAATTTCGGCCAGATTGTTTCGCGCGATACAGTTCAGCGTCGGCTTTGGCGATAAACTCTTCAATACTGTCGTTACTGTTATAAGTGTAAGTGTCGACTCCGATACTTACAGTAATTGGAATGGGTTGTCCGTTTTCGACGAGAGGGTTGTTTGCTATTGTAGATCGTACGCGCTCGGCTACTTGAATGCCGACAAGAAGTGGGGTGGAGGGCAAAATAACCGCGAACTCTTCCCCGCCGTAGCGGCAGGGAACGTCGATCTTACGCACGACGGTTTCGATAAGCGATGCAATATGTTTTAGGGCTTTGTCACCGACGACGTGACCATGTGTATCATTGATGCGTTTAAAAAAATCGGCATCTAAAATAAAGAATGTAGTTGGTTGATGGTTTCGCTTGGTGCGCTCCATTTCTCTTTCGAGCATAAAGCGTAAATGACGGACATTGGACAAACCGGTTAAGGGGTCAGTACTGACTTGTTCTTTTAGAGTGAGAATTTCCTCGTGAAGCGCTTCAAGTTTTTCGTTAACTGTACAGGTACGCTCGCCCAAGGGGCAGGTACTGCTATCTGTCGATTTTTTCCCCAAGTGACCAGCCTAAAAGTATTTGATTATTTCATCGTACTATAGCGGTTATAAGGGGGAGGTTCCAGAAATGTTTGACTACTCCGGAAGGTGCCGTTGGCGCCTCCCGGAACAGAAGTTCGCTGATAGCGAACTAGGGTTGGGTGTAATGAACTAGTTGTTCTATATCTCTATAGAATGGGTAGTTGCGACTAGTGGCGCGTATTTTTTCTTTTGGCTGATTCTTCCTTAAGTTTTCTCTCTAACGCGGAAAAAGCATCACGTACGGCGACATGTACTGATAGATTATCTTGAGTGACGGTTATAGGGGACCCCTTAAGACCGAGTTCAATAGATGCTCTAAACAGTTTGCCTTTGTGCTTGTGCTTATGTGGTGCGTCGAGGACAACGCGGCTGTGAAGTATTGAATCAGAATATCGGTGGAGTTTTTCTATCTTTTTATAGATGGTTTCGTTCAGTGCAGGTGATGCGTCGAAATCACGGTATACAACGTCTGCATTCGCCTTCATAGGCTAGCCTCCATTAAATGTGCCAAATTAAATTACTATAAAATCCCACTCCAATCGGGGTTAACCGGGAGTGTTCTGCTAAGAACTTAAAAAATTGTGGCCACAGATCTATATTGGCTTCTGGGATAAAAATATCAAGGACTTTTTGAGAATATCACCTTGCATGCTTATGCTTTTTCTTGGTTTTGTGTCGGTAAGCTGTTGAAAACATTAAAGAAAATAGCAGTTGATTTAGTAAGAAAATAATAAATATTGTTTTTGCGTAACCGAATAAAAACGGCCAGGGGGGAGCGGATTACGAGGTTGGCGCGATAATCGTTGTTTTGGTTTTCTGTTTTTATGGGTGAGGAGTATCAATTTGATGTGCTGATGTGCTGAGGTGTTGTCACTGCCGATGCTCATTCCATTTTCAGGGGATGTTGAGTTTGCGGTGATTAGCGTTTCGTCGTTTGAGTTATTTTTGTGGCGGCTAAAATTCAAACGCTCTAACCGGGTAAGTTTCTGACTTAGTGTTAAAGCCACTCAATACTATGCTCAACTAATTCTGCATCGATGTTGTGCGCACAGTGCTCCAAAATTTTACTAAAGCTAGATTCTATTAGCGCTTTATCGTTGCAGGTGCATACGAAGGACCAATTTCCAAATTGTAATGCGTCATTCGCACCATTCTCGCATACGGCAATATTTTTAATGCTGCCAAACTTATCGCGAAGCCCGCTCAAGCGATGGCGCTTATCTTTTAATGAAGAGCAACCATGTAGGCGAAAGGTCGTTTGTAATCTGGCGATAAACATTTTTAAAATTCTCGATGTGAATAGTTGAATTAACGTTTAGCGTCACCATTGTTAGCTATGAGCCTGCTCGATGAGAGGTTCAGTCAAGTGCTAAATATAAAAGAACTTAACGTTTGCCGATAGAGTTGGCCTTTTATTTTAATGCTTTAATTTTCACGTTTCAAACAGGGTTCGATCAATAATGATGGACCTTAACTTTTTATTGCTCATATATGAGGATAATGAACTATGAGAGATTTCGATTTAACACCACTTTACCGTTCCGCCATTGGTTTTGATCGCATGGCAAACCTAATTGACAGTATTAGCCGGACAGAACAGGGGCAATCAACTTACCCTCCTTATAATATTGAATTGACCGGTGAAGATTCATACCGAATTACAATGGCTGTTGCTGGTTTTACCGATGCTGAATTAAATATTGAGGTAAAACAAAATAACTTGACGGTGACAGGCAAAAAAACTGCTGAAAAAGATGGTCGTCAATTTTTACACCAAGGCATAGCGGCGCGTAATTTTGAACGTCGCTTTCAACTCGCTGATTATGTTCGGGTTGATAATGCATCCATGGAAAATGGATTGCTACACGTAGAGCTCGTACGTGAAGTCCCTGAGGCGATGAAGCCTAGAAAAATTGCAATCAATACAGCCTCAGGTAAGTCTCAACTTGTTGATGAGGCTGGGCAGAAAGTAGCTTAAAGACATTTCTTAATATGAAAGGCCGGCATTATGCTGGCTTTTTTTATAGGCTAAATAACTTCGCTCTAACGGTGGTTCGGTACTGTCCTGCTGTTGTTCCATTGTGTTTTTTAAAGAGTGCATTAAAGTGCGCAACATCGTGATACCCCACTTTAAACATCACTTCGTTAATGGTGAGATTGGTGGTTTTTACGAGATCCTTAGCTGTTTCCATTCGGATTTTTTGTAAATATTGTAACGGCGTCGAGTCGGTCGCACTTTTGAAGCGGCGATTGAATGTTCGTGTGCTCATGCCAAATTGTTTGGATAGTTCTGCAAGGTTCACTTCTTTTGCATGATTGTCTTGCAGCCATATTTGCGTTTGCATAATGTCTTCATCGGGGTGCGCGTTAATTACGCCTTGATAAGAAGCGGAGTTTTCGTAAGCGCGCCTAATTTCATGAAAAAAATGTCGCTCGACATGACTTGCAATCGTGCGTGAAAAATAGCGTTGAATAAAATGTATCGTGAGGTCTGCGAGGGCGTTTACGCTGCCAGTACAATATAGGTTGCCAGCTTGGGTAATAAAATATTGGCGTTTGAGCTCTATATCTGGGTATAGCTTTTGAAACTGATCAAAATAATGCCAGTGTGTTGTGGCAGGTTTACCGTTTAGCAACCCTGCCTCGGCCATTAGGTAGCAGCCTGTTCCCACGCCAGCAATTATACCTCCGGACTCAAAGTGTTGTTGTAGCCAGGGTAGTAAAGTTGAATTTTTTCGGACTATTGGGCGAGGATTTCTCCATAGTGCGGGTAAATAAATGATGTCGCTTTTTTGTACATCCTCAATGGATGAGTCGGGAGTCAGCGTTATCCCTGTGTGTGTGCTTACGGGTTTTCCATCTACGGTGACGAGATTGACTACAAGTGGTTTGTTGTTGCGTGCTCTTGGCGAAGCCGATTTTGCCAGAGCCTCAGCCGCTCTTAATTGCTCTAGCGGTAGTGAAACGCTAGTGGCGAGCATATGCTGACAAAGGACAAAGGTGACACGAAGCATAGAGGTCTCGAAAAAGTAGTAGGTATTGGTTAAAATAGGTACGTTGTGGCCAGTATGCCATGGTTTTATGTCTGGTATCCCACAGTTTTATGCCGCATGCTTCATTACACTAACCGCTCTGTTATTCACTTTTGCTATTCAGGTTAACAATGAAATCACGATTGCCCGTCATAGTCGGTTTCGGTGGCTACAATGCCGCTGGACGTAGTTCCGGACACCAAGCTTACAAAAGAATGATTTTTGATAGCTTGGGGAGCCAGCAGAAAGCTGAGACGGTTTCGTCGCTATCTAATTTGATGGGGCTGTCTGAGCCCTGTGAAGAAAAAGCATTACAAGGCACCTTGGTAAGAAGAATTGAAGCCAATCATTTTGATGTTGATAACACGCGTTTAACAAAAAAATTCACACTTGAGACTTCACAAGGTAAAGCCGCGAGTTTTTCCGTTTCCCGCCGACAATTACCCACTCAACCCCCTGAGAATTGGAAGGTTGAGCCTCTTGATGAGGAGGGCAAGCGCTTTCGCGTTACGATTCTTGATGAGCAAGAGATCAAGGTCGACACTTTTGAACCGATTGCAATTAAGACGGCGGGGCAGTTGCCTAGTGGCTTTGACCCTGGTGAGCACTACCGTTCATTGCATCATCCTCGTGGTTTACAAATGGCAGTGATGGGTGCATCCGATGCTGTGAAATCTGTAGGGATTTCCTGGCGAGATATTGTTGAGCAATTGTCGCCGGACGAAGTATCCGTGTATAGCGCAAGTTTAATGTGTCAGTTAGACGATAAAGGCTTTGGTGGTTTGTTCAATGGACGACTTAATGGTGATAGAACTTCTTCCAAGCAAGTCGCACTAGGTTTCAACTCTATGCCGGCTGATTTTATTAATGCATATGTATTAGGCAGTATGGGGGCGACAGCGGCTTCGGCAGGTGCATGTGCCACCTACCTCTACAATCTTCGCCAAGGAGTTGAAGATATTCGCAGTGGTCGCAGAAAAGTCTCGATTGTTGGTGCGAGTGAGGCGCCGATTATCCCGGCTATTATCGATGGTTATGCTGCAATGGGGGCTTTGGCAACGGATCTTAATCTGCTGAAACTTGATGGTGGTAGCGAAGTCGATCATCGTCGGGCCAGTCGCCCTTTCGGCAATAATACCGGTTTCACATTGGCAGAATCGACGCAATACACGGTCTTAATGTCGGATGAGTTTGCTATGGAGTTGGGCGCAAAAATTTACGGTTCCGTGCCGGGCGTTTATGTGAATGCCGACGGTTTCAAAAAATCTATTTCTGCTCCTGGCCCAGGTAATTACATTACCATGGCTAAGGCGATGGGGCTTGCGCGAACGTTGTTGGGTGAAGAATCCGTGCAGCGCCGCAGCTTTGTTCAAGCACATGGTTCGAGCACACC
>JAWSUZ010000120.1:0-3899 GCA_033852165.1 Agarilytica sp.
TTTTTAAGTGGGAGGGCCCTGGTACAGAAGGTGATGGTGCACCATGGACACGAGTGGCTCTGCAGCAAGATGGCACTTGGGATAACTTCACCACGCAAATGGATGAAGCAGGTGTTACCGATATCGAATGGAATCAGAAAATTTTCGAAGTTAACTATCAAGTCGGTAACGGTATCATCACTAACATTCTTGGTATGCGAGATATCGACGCATACTCCGTAGCCGATGTCGATAGTTCAGATTGGCAGATTTTTACCATTACGGGAAATACTGAACAAGACCAAATCAGCAATGAACTTCGATACGCCGGTAATTTTCTAGACGATAAGTTGAGTTTAACCACTGGCATTTTCTTCTTTCAGCAAGATATTAGCTACCGTGAGGGGCGTATTAATTTAGCCAAAGCCTTAGGTGGCGATATGGACCATTCAACCTGGGGGATTTTTACCTCAGGAGATTACGCGCTAACCGATGACTTAACAGTAAACGCCGGTCTTCGATACACCTCGGAAGAAAAAGACGCACGAGTAATCACCTTAAACGCCTCTGATGGTGCCGCGTGTGCAGATCACGTTACCTATAATTGTACTTTCGCAAACCTTTCCGAAAAATGGTCTAACGTCACACCAAAACTCGGCATAGCTTACCAACTAAATGATGACGCTCAGGCCTACGCATTTTGGACGAAAGGCTTTCGCAGTGGCGGTGTTAACTTTCGTAACGCAAAACCTAGTGTGATTCCAGCCGGCCCAACTCAAGAGGAAGAGCAAAACAGCTACGAACTCGGAATCAAATCTGAAATGGCCGACGGTCGTTTTCGCTTAAATGCCGCCTACTTCTATAACACTATCGACGATATGCAACGCGAACTAAACGTGTCAGACGTGGATGTAATTATCTTACAAGGAACCGTAAATGCCGGTGATGCCATTATTCAAGGTATTGAAATCGACTTCGTCAGTTTAGTCACTGATAGCTTTTCTGTGAACGGTTCGATTGGCTACATTGATGGCGGCTGGGATAAAATCAACCTGCTTTACGATATCGAGGTTGATCCCAGTTTAGCAACATCTGGATTGTTTATGGGCAATGATTTACCACGCCTCTCGCCCTGGACAGCCAGCCTTGGAGCCACTTACGATGTTGATATGGGAAGCGCTGGACTATTAACTTTCCGTGCAAACTATGCGTTCCGAGATGAAGCGGCGTATACCGACAATAACAGCACTTATTTTGAACAACAGCACGAAGTCACCGCAAGTATTAATTACTTGACGCCGGACGACCACTGGAAAATCTCACTTTACGGTAAAAACCTAAACGACGAAGCACGCTATGGTAATTTGACTAACGCCAGCTTTGGCGTTCTTGGCCCAATGCAGAAAGGACGCGTAATCGGCCTAGAAGGCGAATATCGCTTTTAAATTTTTTCATGATGCCTGGGAACAGGCTCTTTGCTAGTTTCTAGCGTTTTATATGAGTGAAATAAACATGACACCCACTCTAAGAAATAGAATCTGGGTGTATGTATAATTATTCTCCTTTACATTGTGTCTGTTCATATATACAGTTTTGCGCTTTGCCTCAAGGGAACATAAACATGAAAACTGTAAGTGGAATTTTGATTGGTTTGGCTATTTCGTTAGTCAGCATCATATCAAGCGCAGAAGACGGCATAATCGTGGAGTGGGCACCATTTGTTAAAGCTTCAGGCGTAACGGATAAAAATTTAATTATGGCTGCTAGCAAAGTAAATTCAGAATTTCTTGCTATTCAGCCTGGCTTTATCAAAAGAGAGTTGGTCAAAAAATCTGAAATAGAATATGCAGACATCGTTTATTGGAGTACCCAAGAAAAAGCAGTTGCCGCTGCTAATAAGGTAGAGCAGTGTGCTGTTTGTGCAGAGTACTTTGCGTTAATGGATATGAAGGCTAGCGAGAAATCTGGTGCAGGGTTTTCTTACTATTCAATTATCAAAGCGTGGAAATAAATATGGGAATAAACAAGGCGTCCACTCTAAAAAATAGAATTTTGGAGCTGTTATCGTGGGTGTCTGTTTAACTTTCATAAGCATTCCAAGATCCACAGAACGTCGCTGAATTTAACGTAGACCTGTAATTATAATTCCCGTATAAAGCTCACTATTTCTGGGCTTGCTACAAAAACGTTATACATAAGAAATGATTGATACCTATAGTTCCATTCACTTTACGAATCCGAGTAGTTTTACCTCGACCATGTTAAAAGAAAAATTAGACGTGTTTCTCACGTTATGATCGAGATCGAATATTCTATTGCTGATATAAAAACGTCGATGTTTACCGACGAAGAGCACCCATTTTATCTTATTGCTGAGAAGTGGGTAACGGCTAAAAATCTTAATGTAGGTGACAAGATATATACTCTTGTCGGTACCGTAGCAGAAATAGAACAAATCACGATAATCGAAGACCGACAGCATTGTGGAAATGTAAAAACCAGCAACAATCATCATTATTTTGCGACTGCGGAGAGTGTTTTGGGTCATGACAGCGTCTGCGAAAGAGCCCCAACAGATCCACTTGACCTAGTTTCGTACAAGCTGGCAAATAAGCCCTCTAACTTCCCGAATGGAAAACCAACCGGTGATCACGCTGGCCCCTGGGTAGCGGCTCGATATTTACACCGCGATTCTGGGAGGGAAACCATAGGCTGGGGATGTGCAAATAATACTATGTGTGCTGAAGATGCAGCTGTCAGTGATTTGAGGCATAAACTGAGCGATGCCATTGAATTGCACCGTGGCAATGTAGCGATCTCACAAGCATACGTGAGAAAGTATTCTAGAAAAGGCCGCTTAATCAACAAAATGAGCCCCTGTATTCACTGCCGCGATAATTATGGCAGCGCGCTCAATGACGAAACTCTGGGAACGAGTAATTTGTCTAAAGATGCCCGCGGGTATTTACCCCTTCTTACACACCGTGGGTAAGTGAATTTGACGATGATTTTTAACGAGACAGTATGGAATTTCTAAATACCCTACCTGTTACCGCTGGAATGCTGGGACTATTCATTGCTGTTCCACTTATTGCGATGCATCGTCAACGATTTTCGAATTTCTATTTGGGCATGTTTTTATTATCATTCTCTTTCCTTTCTCTGGCCTCGTCTTCGCTTTACCATAGTCGTCCCCAGTTATTTGGGCTGCTCGATTGGCCGCTGTCCTGTTTAGGTGCTTTCTACTACCTCTACGTTCGTACCATGTGTGGTTATAAATTTAGACAAAGACATTTACTGCATTTTTTACCGCTCTTGATCTATTCCATTATATTGCTTGACAGCCGATTTAGAATTGGCCTCATTGGTCGTCTCAGCTATTTAGGCTTGTATATTCTATTCTTTCAGGTGGTTACCGTAGTCTATGCAGTGTTAGTTATTTTTCTCTTAAAAAAATATAAGCAAGCACTTCACTGTCATTACTCTTCGGATAAGAATCGAAATCTTAACTGGCTAAGCTGGCTTTCCTTTATTTTTATATTTTTACTATTATTTTGGATTCCTGGGACGATATTGGGAGGGTGGTGGAGTCAAGCTCTTAACCTCGGTCGCTTGCTCGTGCTCTTTCTCGCAGGCTGGTACGGTCTGCGTCAGAATATCGTATTTATTGAGCAAGTTAGCACTGTTCGGACCCCAGTAACCCAGAAATTATTGAGTGAGGAAAAGTATCAGCGCTCTGGAATGAATGATGCGGTTGGGGCGCGTATTGAGCAAAATCTACGACAGCGAATGATGACTTATCATGACTTTCTGAAAAGCGACCTAAAGCTGATCGATTTGGCCGCAGCTGTTGACGTCTCCTCACAGCATTTATCGGAATACTTTAGCAAGGTGCTAGGCGGTGTTTTTCAAGATAGTTG
>JAWSUZ010000045.1:0-90547 GCA_033852165.1 Agarilytica sp.
AAACTAAAACCCTAAAAATTGAACAGCTCGAAGAGCTTGTTCGCTTCTTAAAGCATTTAAAGTTTGGCCGTAGTTCGGAGAAGTTCGATAACAAACAAAATGACCTTTTCAATGAAGCAGAAGAAATTGTCGAACTTGAAGAGGCCAGTGCTTCTGAAGTCACAGAAACGCTTGTGCCTGAGCACACGCTTAAAACGCCGAAGCGGAAACCCCGCACATTACAAAAGCTTCCAGAAGACATTCCGCGTAAAGAAGTTTTTCATGACTTGAGTGATGCCGAAAAAACCTGTCGTTGTGGCTGCAAAATGACCCGCTGTGGCGCTGAGCGCAGTGAAGTGCTGGAGATCGTTCCGCCTCAGTTCAGCATCACAGTAAATGTTCGTCATACCTATGCTTGCCAGTCATGCGAAGGACAGCTCAAAACAGCGAAGAAGCCGCCTCAAGTCATTGAAAAGAGCTTTGCTTCTCCTTCGTTGTTAGCCTACATTATCATCTCGAAATATCTCTATGCTTTACCGCTCTATCGCCAAGAAAGAATCTACGAGAGCTTAAAGGTTCCGTTAAAACGCAATACGATGGCAAATTGGGTCATTCGTGCCGGCGATTTAATCCAGCCCTTACTCGAAAGGTTTGAGTTTTTTCTCCTGCGTGACGATTATCTACAAGTTGACGAAACGCGCTTGCAGGTACTCAAAGAGCCGGATCGGGATCCCGGTCAGCTCTCTCAGATGTGGGTACGACGAAGTACCGGTGACACGCCGATCATTCTATTTGATTACTCCCCGTCAAGATCCGGTGCGCAAGCCTGCGCGCTATTAAAAGACTTTTCGGGCTATCTTCAAACAGACGATTACGCTGGCTACAATCAAGTGGTGAAAATCAACGGCCTTACCCAATTAGGGTGCAATGCCCATGCGCGTCGGAAGTTTGATGAGGCGATGAAATCTGAGCCGGTCAAAAACAAATCGAAAAACAAAAGCCCAAGCGGGGCTGAATTAGGACTTCTGCACTATAAGAAGTTGTATGCAATCGAAAAAAACATCAAGCACCTATCTGAGTCCGAGCGCTTTCAAATTCGCTTAGCGAAAAGCGTTCCACTGATGAAAAACTTTGTCGCATGGGCGGAAAAGACTCTGCTCAAGACCCCAAAATCTGTCAAGTTAGGCGTCGCCTTAAGGTACTTGGTGAAAAACCAAGAAAAGCTTATTCAATATTGTGGCCACGGGAAGCTCAACATTGATAACAATCTCGCGGAGGGGGCAATACGGCCCTATGTCATCGGGCGGAAAAACTGGCTTTTCTCCGACAGTGCAAAAGGTGCAAAGGCTAGCGCGGCACTTTATAGTTTGATTGAAACGGCTAAAGCGAACGACCTTAATATTTTTGATTATCTGTCACATTTATTTACAGTGCTGCCTAATACTTCGTCGAATGATGACTTAGATAAGTTATTACCTTGGAACGTAAAGCACCCGGCTTAATTCTTGTGGGTTGGTTGATCGCTTACGATGTATTTTAGTGGCGAATATTTACTGAGACTTTAAAAGTATTCTAATAAATATGAAATTACAGGCACGCCAATACCTTGGCGGTAATCTGGGTAATAACGTTTTAGCGGAAGGGTGTATTTGTTGCTAATGCAGAAGAGCTAAGCAGTTGGCGAGGCCTGGCGTTCGTTTAAACCCAAGTGTCCGCGCCGCAGACTTCAGCACCTCCTTCGCGCCGACTAGGCTTTTAAATCGGCTTTCAAATTTCGTGACTAAAACCAACCATGTTTCTGGCTCTATATCTAAGCGGTCTAATATCGGGGGAAGTGTTTGATTGATACTTCCTCTTTTGCCTTCACGAATTATCTTTCCGCTCCAGTCGACCAAGCTTAAATAATCGTTAAGGTGAAAGGGCAGCCCCTGAGGCATGGGTTCTCGTGGGTTGCCGACGAAAGGCATTAAGCATTCTGGCTGCACTGGTGAGGTGTTATTTTGAAGGGTATCGCAACGCAGCTTTACTGATGTGTGAATTGACTCTTCGGGTGTTGGTGCCATCTTGGCGCGAACGGGGTTTAAGTCAATGTAGGCCATACACGCAATAAGAGATTTTTCGTCGAGTAAGGCCTGCGATTTAAATCGCCCCTCCCAGAATCTTCCGGTGCAATTCTCTTCGGCGTTCGCCTGTCTCGCGATAGGTTCATTTAATGAACGCATAAACCAGCTAATATCACATAATTGTAAACGCCATTTATCCAGCAGTAAGCGTACAGCGATAAGCTCAGCTTCGCCTAGGGGTTCCTTTCTTAGGTATTTTTGGGTAAGGACAGTGCCCTTATAAAGCTGGTGCCAGCGCTGGCAAACTTCCATGTCACTCCAGGCTAAATTTTTGATTTTGTTAATGTGAAGACCAAGGTGGGTGTGGTTGCTCATCACGGCATATGCGAAGACTTCAATTGCAAAGACTTGAGTCAATAGGTGAATACGATCTTCAATCCATTGCCTACGATGCTCATAGCTTGTATTGGTTAGTCGATCGAAACCACATAGAAATGTTCTGCGAACACAGCGTGATACACAGTGATAGTAGGCTGTTGCATCGAGTGAGATTAGGTGTTTTCTGGGTTTTGGCATCTTCGTCACTCCGTGATCGATACTGGCATTATATACAGCCATTTTGATTGAGATCAAGGTGTTATCGTGGGTGTCTGCTTAGCCCCGGCAAACCGAAGCGACATGACTAGTAAACCGCCGGGCTATTTATCGCCTCTTTCATTCTCTGTGATTAGTCGCTTGTATATGATGAACGATGGAGGGCTAGAATCGATACTCTAACTGAGCATATAAGAATAACATCAAAAACTTCTTAAAAAACAATCGGTTAGGATAGGCGATACAACGTTTTCGAACAAAGCTGAGAGGTACAAAAACCTACGCCTAGCGGGTTGACCCCTGGTGTGGTCAAGTACTTCCGTACCAGCCGATTACCATCCCCCTTACCATCCCGATCTTTACTTGTTGACAAGAAGTAAAGATGATATTATTCTTTACCCAACCACCATAAGTAAAGAGGCGCTATATGCCAAAGGTAAGTGCAAAACGACAAATCACTCTTCCAATCGATCAATGTAAGTTAGCCGGCATAGAGCCTGGTGACGAATACGCTAGTTATGTCGATAACGACGGTCACATTACTATTTTCAAGAAGGTCGCCGGTGCCGCGAAAGGGCTGCTGAAAACCGTAAATATAGACAAGACTATGAGTGATAACGATTCATTACAGAGCAGCTTGGATTCATGATATCTATAGACACAAATGTTTTACTTCGATACTTACTCCAAGACGATGAAATTCAATCCAAAAAGGCGACTCACCTAATAGATAGTAACCATCAGGTGCTTATTACTGATGTTGTACTTGTTGAAACGATTTGGACCCTTAGAGGGAAAAAATACAAACTAGACAAAGAATCCGTGATTAACGTGATTAATGCTCTATTTGAAGAACCAAACATTCTGTTTGAAGATGGACAGACTATTTGGAGATCTATGAATGATTACAAAAAAGCGAAAATCATTAAATCAGGAGGCAAGAAAAAAGAAGCCGACTTTCCTGATGCGCTCATTGTAAACAAATCAAAAACTATTGCGCAAAGCAGAAAGCAACAAATGGAAGGCGTATATACCTTTGATGTTGCTGCACAGGAAATACCCGGCACAAAGAAACCTTAGCCAGAAAAAATCAAACACCCTGATGTAATGATGCCACTGTCATCAATCCACCCTCCAATTTGCCACCTAATAAATATCCTTACCTAAACTCCTTAGAATATTCCACACTAAACTTCCCGTACTTGTATCGCATAAAGCGAGATGAAAATATATTTCGGCGCCAAAAAATGGCCTGGCAACCATTTCATCCCTCAATGTAAATGTTTCTTATCTACGGCATAGGAACAAAACCCTCCCTCAAGCGATTAATAGTTAGTAGCCCCAATTAAACACTACACCTCTCAATACGAGTAAGGCGGGAGATTATGGCGTCCTCAGTTTCATCCGATAGTGAAATCGAAGAAAATAGCAGTGGAGATGGAAAGCCTAAAAGAAAAGAAACAACCACCAATAAGGTAATCGAAGAAACGAAATCTAACGTTTCTGCAATGACCATTGAAGAATTTAAATCCAAGCTTACATACGTACAAACGGTTATTGCAACGGGAATTAGTCGTTTTGAAAAAAAGCGAAAACGAAACCACAAGTTCGGTATTGGAATTAAGCTATTAGCGCTCGCATTGTCGGCTATCGTGACGGTAATTCTTGGGCTTAACTTGGAACCCTTGGTTTTATCCAATCGGGTAGCGCTCGTGATATCCGCCTTAACGGGGGTTGTGAGCGGTATCTCTACCTTTTTTGACTTTAACAAATTGTCGTTAAAATACAAAGACACTGTCGATAAGTTGGAAATATTGAAAGTTCGGGCAGACTATTTAGAACTGAGCCTATCAAATACAAGTGCAGAGTCTGTGAACGGCCTTATGGATGAATATTTTGTTATTTTGGATGAAACCTACGCTTACTTTCAAAGCGTTCGACTGGATGATGGCAAGCAATCAGGAACGACAACTGATGATTAACCATCCCCCTCACCAATAACTAGTGCCCATCCAGAAATAGGACTCTACTGCGATCCATTTCTGGACGGGTACTAGCTATCTCCCTGTACTCCAACATTAACAGCTGGAGTCTAACGAATCGGTCACTATTGATGAACAAAAATTTACTCGGTAATTTTACAGTAACGAATGATCTAGAAACACATGCAGCAGTCAAGATACAGTCAATGCTACGCTGCTTAGATGACAATACGGAAACAATAATTGAGCTTGAACATCCCGAAAAAAAGGGCGGCAGTACCATTTTTTTTACCATCGTATACGGCAATGACCTTGATATAGACGATTGCTGTGCATTAAGGGAAGTTACTCGCATAGGCAACAGGCTAGAGGCTTAGAGACCTTCTAAAAACAGTCCGATGATAAGAGCCGTTCTTTGACAAGAATCTCTCTTTGGTAGGGACGGCCCCTAGATAAGGAAAGCCTCATGATAGCGATTGCATCAATAAAAAATATTATTATCGGAATTTTACTGCTTATTGTCGCCACGGTATCTTGGCAGTACTTTAACGCGTGGACGGATCTGAAAGCCAAAATAAAACATGCCGAAGACGCAATGCAACAGTTGGAAACGAGCAATCAGAATCTGAAGGTAAAGGTCTCTAATCTTTCAAGTCAGCAAGAAGAGCTAAATAAGGAAATACTAGCCAACAAAAATAAAGTCCAAGTGTTTCAAGATAAAATTGGTTCACTTAATAGCGAGCTTGTTATCGCGAATAAAAAAGTCGTCTCAATGAGTGATGACCAAGCGATTGCCGACAGTTTTAAAGAAGCCTTTGATCTCACTAACGCCAATGTGAAAGTGATAACGTATGCCGAACCTACGCCTAGCGGTCGCTTATTCAAGAATACATTTCTCGCTATGCCAATTGATATTGCTAAGTTACCAATCACATCAAAAAACACTGAGTCGGCCTGCTTGGCGGAAGTTGCTTATCGTAAGCAAATAGAAGGGTTGCAGTCAGCCATCAATAAGTTAACGAATGAAAAGCTCGACCTAGAGCGTGAGAAAGCACAGGCTTGGTCCAGTGGGTATGACGAAGCCTATGGTATGTATGTGGAAATTAACGGCTTATATTTGGAGTTGTTACGGGCTCCTCCTAAAGTTGAATTCGGATCTTCTTGGTTGCAAATAGTCGGCGGGCTATCGGCCTGTGCTCTTCTATCGCTTTAAATTATTAATTCATCACTCAATGACACACTCAAATCCTTAACCTGTTTTAAACTGATTAAGGCTATCGAATAAGAAGCCATAAGGTTAGAATAATGAGCAAAAACAATCGTCTCTTAATTATTGTTATTTCTATTTTATTGTTCGGAACCTGTTCCTCAATATTACTCAACCTAACGTGGTTTGATCGATCTGGAGATGAAGTCATAACGGTAGGAATAGCGCCAAGATCAGGTGCTAACGCGACAACAGAACGATCAGTCCTTCGTGGTGCTAGCCTCTATTTTGAAGAATTTAATAACGCACGCTTACTATCAGGCACGCTGATTAATGTGGTTGATTTGTCGCTTGCAGATAAAAAACATGGGGATGGTCAGAACATCGGTAAAATCTTCGACATGAACGGGACAGCTAAGGGACTTAAAAGTACTGAAGATCATGATATTGAAATTGCGTACGAACGTTTAAACACTAACAATGAGACAAAACCGATCGTTGCAGTCATCGGGAAACCCATTAAAAACCCTGAAACACCCTCAATATCCATCTACCCCAACAATCTCACAAACTTATCTCTAGCAAATGGAATATCCATGGTGTTCCCCCACGCAGAACAAGCGCGATTTATCGCAAATTATACGCGTAATATTTTAGGGAATAAGCTAGTCACTATTATTTATGAAGATACGGATAACGGTATCGTTGCAGCTGATGAGTTTACGGCCGTATATCGGCGATTCAAAACAAGGATACACCGCAAACGTGTATTGAAGAGTGAATCAATAGACGCTTCAATATCGGATATTGTTACAGAGCTGAGCGGCAGAAATGACATTGGAACCATTTTTCTTGCCGCATCGGCAAGGACTTCAGCAAATTTTATTGTTAAAGCCCGCAATGCAAAGATCTCCAGCAATATAGTCGGTTTAGATGTCTTAGCAAGCAGTCAATTTACGGGACTAATTGCTCAGTATATTCAAGACAGTGGAAGGTCTTATGAAAATAAAACAATCGCTGAATATACCCACAGCTTGATTGTAACTAGCCCATTGCTTTTTGACACCGCAAGCGAATCGGTGCAGAGCTTTCGTGAACGCTATGTTGAAAAATATAATAGCCAGCCAGACTGGTCAGCAGCTTATGCATACGAAGCCGCTCACCTTATTGGTTTGGGTTTGATTGAAGCTGATGCTGCAGAGATTTCGGACAATAAGCAAGGAGTGTCTTCGAATATTGTAGAGAAACGACAACAAGGAATTGCACGGTATTTATCAACACTTTATAACACTATTAGTGTGCCGAATGGCATATTAGGCAAGCTAGATGTCAATGGAGTCGGGCAAGCGAGTAGGGCGGTACAAATTGGCCAGTATAACGGTGAGATAATTGTTGCTGCACCCACTCAGTTAGAGCCGATTAACGCGGGAGTCTCTGTCGATTATCTCGATGAAATAATCGATGGGAAAATGCTGTATGTGAACAATCGCTTTATGTACAAAACGAATGTTGTCTATACGGGAATTAACCTTGTCGATGTGCTCGAGATTAATTGGGATAACAATACGGCCGTTGTCGATTTCTATATTTGGTTTCGATACAACGGAAAGTTTGACCCGGCTGACATTGAATTTTTGAACGCAGAAAGCCCCGTTGTGCTTGGTAATCCAATCAAGTGGGAAGATAATAGCCATAAACTATTTCGAGTTACCGGCACATTCAACCTGGACTTTTCCAGTGCCAAGCGGCCCTATGGAAGTCATATTCTGGGTATCAGTTTTCGGCATAAATCATTGAACAAAAATAATGTCGTTTATGTGGTCGATGAACTCGGGTTTGGGTTTGATACCGATCGAACACTTAAATCCCAGTTAGAAAGCGTCTATTCAATCAAGCAAAAACATGCCCAAAAAGTCGATAGGGCGTGGGTAGCACAAAGCTTAACAATGACACACAGTCTTGGCAGTCCCGAGTATGTGGGGCACGGAACAATCAAGCCTGAATTTTCTCAAATTGACTTCGGTGTAATGATTCGTAAAGATCGATTCGAATTTTACAGCCTTGTTCCCGTAGAATTCCTCTATTACATTGGCGTTTTCGGGCTGATCGGGAGCTTGGTCTCTCGTGGCGTGGATATGCGCACGAGCGGTTTGTTCTGGTCGGTATCGTCCTGGGGTTTGTATTTGGTTTTCTGGCCCTTACTGCTTCTTTCGATAGGAAATATTGTCGTTGATATTGCGATTGAACAGTCGATATCCCATCACTATATTGACTTAATAATGCAGGGCTACGATGTTGCATGGTGGATAGTCTTTTCTATTCTGGTTGTTATTGCGATGAAGCGTTTTGTCTGGCTTCCGCTAGAAGACAAAGCCCAACGTAAGGTTCCCAATATTATTCGTGTATTTTCTTCTTTCGCTATATATTTACTGTCGTTTTTTGGCGTCGTTGCATTTGTATTCCATGAACCCTTAACCAGCTTTTTAGCCACTGGCGGTTTGTTCGCCATGATTATCGGCTTGGCGGTGCAGAGCAATATATCGAATGTTTTTGCCGGGATTATCATAAATTTGGCAAAGCCATTTACCATCGGGAATTATTTGAAAATTGGTGATGTAGGTGCAGTCCATGTAATCGACATTACTTGGCGTACAGTAAGAGTAAGGGACCTAGGGAACAATCTCATTTGTATTCCGAACAGTCAGATAGCCGATTCAATCATTGTGAATTTGTCTACGGATAATATTCGTACAAAAATATCAGTATTCGTGACCAAGGGTTCATCTAAAGAGCTGGTCTCTGATCTGATTGATAAAGCCTTACTCTCAGTCGAAGGGTTGGATGATACCGCTCCATATGCCCACGTATTTGTCGGCGTCACGCTGAACGATAACATCTGGTTAGCTGAGTATGAAATTTCTTTTACGATCAAGACCTTTGACCCAAAACGAAAAACCGAAAAAAGAGTACTCGCAGAATTGCAACGAGCATTTGTGGATGAGGGTGTTTCTTTTGCGAATAAGCTACAAGCCAAATAGGAGGTTGCTATGCGGATTAGAATTCCCTGTTTTTTCTTTTCATTCTCCTTTTTATTATTTTTCCTATCCATCCTTTGTAATCCTTCATTGTCAGATCCGTGCAAAAACAATTGCCTAGATAACGAGCAATCTATTCAGAAAAATGAAGAGGATAATAAAGCGAATAATCAATCCCTCTTACATAACCCGCTAAGGCCTCGATTACAAATACTGCTGCAGAACCATGAAAACATCCGCAGCGCACAAACTGATATTGAGGCCGCCAAACACGAACGTAAAATCGCGTGGAGTAAGTGGTATCCAGACGTCGATATTACCCTCGCCTACGGTCATCATGATAACTTTGTCAGCAAGGGCCAATCGCATTTTGATTCGGTAAAAGGGAATTTATCTCAACTACTATGGGACTTTGGGGCCAGTAACGCATCAATTGATAGCTCACGCGTGCGTTACCATATGAAATTGTTGAGCCTTCAAAAAGTCAGACAGTCGTTGTTGAGGGAAGCGATATCCGTTCACATAAACCTTGCTCGCGCGCATAAAGTTCTCGAGTATGCCAATAAATCTGAGAATAATATTCGCCAGCAAACTGGCCTGGAAGAATACCGAGTTGCGGAAGGTTCGGGTTATTCAACCGATGTACTGCAAGCGAAGGCTCAATTGGCTGGCGCGATTTCTAGACGTATCAGTAGTCGCGGTGCTTTAATTGTCGCCGAAAATAATTACCGTGAATTATTCGATGAATTTCCACCCTCTAAATTTTCACAGGAGCCGCTGGCGGATATCGACTCATTATTGGTTTCTTTACCACCGTTACCATCGCTGTTGGATCGCGCCCTACAGGTCGCAAGAAGCAATAACATTAGTATTCAGCTGGCTTTAGGTGATTATGCAATCGCTAAAAATAAACGGAAAGGGACTTTAGCCAAAGAGTTTTATCCCGAAATCACCTTTTCGATTGAACGTAATTTTGATAAGAACCAACGAAGTGTTAAAGGTAAAAAGCATGAGTTGGTTTCAAAAATCGAATTGAAAATGCCGTTTAACCTGGGACCAAAGAGTTTTAGTCGTGTTAGCGTCGACAGACTTAAAATAAAGAGATTGGCCGTAAACCTCGAAAAACAACATAGATCCATTGAAAAGCAGGTACGCAATGGCTGGCAATCATTGAAAACTTCCAAAGGCCGTGCTGAATTTTTGGATCAACAAGCGAATATTTCTGCTGGGTTTTTAGAATTAGCACGTCAAGAAAGGAAGCTGGGTCGTCGTTCGTTAGTTGATTTACTTTCGTCTGAGACTTCCTTGGTTAATGCGCAAAGCGATAAAGTCTCGGCAAAGGCGGAGATCTTACTCGCTACGGTATCTTTACTGGCGATAATGGGGAAGCTAGAGATTGGCGGGATAGATAGTAGCAGAAAAGATACATTGGGTAAGCACAGCGAAGTCAATGTAGGCCGCTAGGGTTTGCTGAGGTTTATTATGCAAGAACTACTTTACCGTCTTAAAGAAAACCCGCTAGCACTCATGGAGCTGATTATCTCGTCATTTTTTATCGGGATTTTGGGTTTAACCTCGTCGTTGTACGTTATTCAAGTACTGAACCGTTTTTTGGGGTTTGGTGTTAACAGTACGTTAATTACGCTGACCTTAGGTGTAGTTATCGCGATAGGACTTGAGTATGGCTTCCGTCGCATACGTCTACGTTTAGCCGAAGGAGTGGGTGCAGATAGAAACCAGAAATTGATGATAGCGGCCTTTGAAGTATTAATTCGAGCCCGTGTTTCTGATGTAAAAAAACACCATGATATTCTCGACCGTTTGGAATGTATTGAGTCGACTTACAACACATCCAATATCACTTTATTTTTGGATATTCCGTTTGCTTTCCTATTCGTGCTAACCGTATTTTTGATTTCACCGTCTTTGGGACTCGTGACACTTACGTTCATTATTGGGGTGCTATGTATCGGGTTGATTAACCAAGGTTCCTTTTCGAAACGAATAGCGGATGCAACAGAGGCTTCGCTTGGCGGTCGATTATACTTTAGTAGCGCGGGGGGAAAGGCCGCCGACACGATACGACTTTACGGTCACCAAAAATCACAGAGTGATTCTTGGCGGTATATATCTAACAGTATTTTGCACAAAAAATCTTCGGCATCATTTCAAGTCGCTTGCACCAATGCATTACTACAAGCGAGTCAATCACTACTGAATGTATCTTTGTACGCTGTTGGTGCGATTTTGGTACTACAAGATGAGCTTAATGTCGGCAGTTTAATTGGTGTAAATTTATTGGCAAACCGCGCGTTTGGCCCCATCTCAAAGATTTCAGGTTTAGGGGCTTCCCTGATTCGAGCTGAAGAGTCTTTGCGACGGCTTAAAGAATTTGGAGAGGCAGAAATGGAACTCGTCAACGGTGTGAGTTTACGACAATACAGCGGGAGAATACGATTCAAAAATATTTCATATTGTTATCCTAAGTCTTCACAAAGCGTTTTCGAATCGCTCAATTTTGACTTGCCCGCCGGTGAAACATTATTGGTAACCGGAGCGGGTGGTGAAGGCAAGTCGACCATTGCGCAACTCATAGCAGGCTTAATAAAACCTCAACAGGGGGCGGTCTTAGCTGAGGGAATTGAATTGGGCCAGTTTTCACCTATCTGGTGGCGCAGGCAGCTGTTGTTCCTACAACAAGAACCCTCATTTTTGAATGTGTCCTTGTATGAGAATATTTTTGGCGGTAGTGAGAATTCTCCAAGCTCGGATACCATTAGTAAAGTCATCTCAATGGCGGGTCTGGACAGATTTATTGATCAAAGCGCGAAGGGATTGCAGACCTTAATTGAAGATCAAGGAGGTTCGATATCGTTAGTCAATCGTAAACGTTTAGCTTTAGCGCGTGGTTTGGCAAGCGGCTGCGCGCTTGTAGTACTTGACGAACCCACCGGAGGACTGGATATTGAAGGGAAAAATGAAATGTATCAACTTGTATTGGATCTATCAAAGCTGGGGAAAACCCAGATCATCCTTTCTCAGGACCCTGTATTTAGATATTATTCTCAGAATAACCTGGACCTCGATGTTAAACCATCGCCGCGATTTTATCGTAAACCATAAACCCACCAACCGGCTAACGGTACTATCCAGACTAACCACACTAAAGAAACGCTTACTAAAACATTGCGGATTGTCATTTCTACCCGCCATTATATTCCTAAGCCCCTTTGTCGATAGGGCGGTGTTATTCGTAGTCACTATCGCTCAGGTTTCACGAAACAACTTCGTAAAGTATGTTGTCATAATTTCGGCCTATTTTTCCAGTTCGATTCGTCAGTTTTTTGTTTTGTTTTCGTTGATGCTCATTTTATTTTTCACGTGGGCCTCACTACGCTCTCTGCCTGTCGTCGTTCGCGCACCCGGTGAAGTTGTACCTGCTAGCCAAGTAAAGACGGTACAACACATGGAAGGTGGAATTGTTCGAGAGATCCGGGTGTCGGAAGGCAGTTTGGTTGAACAAGGGCAAGTAATTGCGAATTTGGATACGACGTTTATGGCGGCGGATGGCGCAGATCTTCAGGAACGTTTGAAATCCTTGCACATTAAACGGTTTCGATTACACGCAGAGAAGAACAAAAGGGAAACACTCGATTTTTCCTTACTGAACCGTGAAGAACTCAAGATTGGTAAGATGTCCAACGGGGTTGACGATATATCTATTTCGACTGTGTATCCAGAACATCGTTTATTGCAGGAGATAAATATTTTTATTTCACGGCGTAGGCAGTTAGAACGCCAATTGACAATTCAACTGAGACTTATTGATCAGCATAAGTTTCAACAGGAAGAGGTAAGGGCTCGGATTACAAAGAACAAGAATAGTCGTGCTTTAATTGCCGAACAGGTTTCCATTAGCGATAAATTACTGGAAGCGAGTTTGTCGAACAGAATGAGTCATCTCGACCTGTTGCGAACATTGTCTAACCTTGACGGAAATATTCTGGAGGATGAAGCAATATTGAAACGTATCCAAGCGATGGAAAAGGAATCTCAATCCAGGTTGGCACTAGTTTCCAGCGTTTTTTATCTCAGTGTACGTGAAGACCTCCGCGACACCCAAGAACAGTTTCACAGTTTGCAACAACACCTACTCAAAAACATGGACAGCCTGAGGCGAACGACTGTACGTGCACCGGTAACCGGCATCATTAAATCACTTTACATTTCGACTTTAGGTGGTGTTTTACCCCCTGGCGCGACGATTGCAGACATCGTCCCTCAAAAAGATGAACTCGTCGTTGAAGCTAAACTAGCACCAGGTGATGTCGGGTATATTTTTACTGGACAAAAAGTATTGGTGAGACTCGCTTCTGTGGACGGGCTTCGCTTTAATGCCGTAGAGGGTGTTGTCGCGCATATTAGCCCTGACACCTTAGTTTCACCCGACGGTACGCCATATTTCAAGATTCGAGTGAAAGCGGAGCGGTCTTATTTCAAGAATAAAGTCGGCGATCAATTTCAATGGGTTCCCGGTCTCTTGGTGCTGTGTACTGTTCAGATTGGTCAGCGAACGGTACTCGATTATATTTTCCAACCTTTTATAGGGCCTTTTAGTATGGCCTTGAAGGAGCGTTAAATGAATATTCACTTAAAAGAACAATTATTGAAAATAGTAGATGGTGTTGAAGGAACCTCACTTATCGACGGTATTTCCAGTGGCGATAGCATCGGAAAAACACTTGAAAAACTGTACCAAACCATTGAAGAAAACCTAATTGATGACGGTTATTCTGAAGAATTTTCCGACGCCGTCTGTTCAAGATTATTAGGACTTCTGATTGACGACCTAAATAGTGGCTTAGATTTCGATGCTGCATTAATCTCCGCATTATCGTCCCTAAATATTTTATTTGTTCAAGATGGGACCAACGAAGCATCAGTGTCAGATAGTTTTATTATGGCTTTGGCTTCTGGTAAAAAACTGGAAGCTGCTGTAGATGCAGTAATCGATACTCTAGTTCCTGAGAATATACGGTCGGTTTTAAGCCCTGAAGCGCGTGCTGAGTTGATTCAGGCCATTAGCGATTCTCTGGCATCGTCTATGGTAAAAGATGGCCATACTCAAACAGGTCTAGAATTTGGATCAAGCTTTTTAAAAACGGCCCTAGACTCGATTACTGCAACGTTAAATCGTAACAACGACCTTATCGAAACAAGCGGCCCGCACAATACCATAAGCGCTACAGGCACAAGTAGTAGCGCACCGGGCAGTCTGAATGGAGAGGGAAACCGGAATGAAGAGGGGAACCGGAATGAAGAGGGGAACCGGAATGAAGAGGGGAACCGGAATGGAGAGGGAAACCGGAATGGAGAGGGAAACCGGAATGGAGAGGGAAACCGGAATGGAGAGGGAAACTGGAATGCAGATGGAAATCGGAATGAAGAGGGAGATGGGAATAAAGAGGTAAGCGGGAACGGTGAGGGAGACAGCGATTCCAACAGTGCCAATGCATCAAGTGAATATTTGTTGGCTTTGGCTAGCGGTGAAAATGTTACACAGGTCTTCGCATCGTATATCGGAAATGAATCTTTAGAGGGCACAGATCAAAACAGTTTGTTTAATCAAGTTTTTGTCGATTCATTACAAAGCGGGAATACACTTGATGAAGCACTACGAATGATGACAGAAGCTGGACGGGCTTCTCATCATGCCGCCGTTAACACAGACGGGGTTTTCGATTCAGATTCCGACTATTCGTCGGCCCGACAGACAACTGTAGACACTACAAATTCAGATGATGAAAACAGCCGAGATGAAAGTACTGATATAGAAACAAGCCCTTCTCCAAGCAGTGAAAATGCAAATACACAAGAACTTATGCTCGCTTTGGCCAGTGGCGATAATATAGAAACCCTCATAACACAGTTAGCAGGTAGCAGTGGTTTATATGGATCAGAAGGTGCATTTCAAGATGCGCTTATCGGCGCGCTAGCCTCGTCCACTCCAATCTCTAGTGCTTTAGAACAAGCAACTGCTGTTGTTCAAAACGAGATCACACTTAACGCAGAGATTGATACCAACACGATCAACGACGGTGGTGATCTACTTTCTGCTTTAGCTTCTGGCGAAGCGTTGTCTGAGGCCTTGGATGACATTCCCATAACTGAAAACCAAGATTCAGGCTCACAACTATCTAGCGCGGACCTCGCTCAAGCGAGCCTAATGAATGGTTTAGCCGCTGGGGAATCTGTCGCAACGGCTTTGAGTCAAGCGACTGCCGTATCATCAGACCTTATCCAGGCCGCTAATAACACTCAAGCAGCACAATTCACCGCCGTAGCTCCTTACGGTACAGCTACCGGCTCCTCGGATACCAACGCAGCTAGTGGCAGTGCTGCGAGTCACAGCGTAACAGGTGATCAAGCACCGGACATGCAATCGCTCATTGAAGCGCTGGCCTCTGGTAACAATGTTAGTGAGGAGCTAAGTGCAATATCAGAAGACCAAGATATAGGTGCCGGTAATACCCTGCAGCAAACCCTTGTTAACGTTCTTAACAACGGTGCAGATATTAATGCAGCGATGGCTCAGGCCAGTAACGAGTCATTACAGGTTTTACAAATCGAAAACGAACTTCAAGTCTCCGTTTTATCAGAACAAAACAATTCCGCGATACCTAACGCAGATTCAAGCGAAGGCCAAAATTCGGAAGAATTAAGCGGTCAAGAAATTACACCAGAAGGCGCACAAGAAGCGACCACCGAAGAAAACCAAGCCGTTAGCGAATTAATGCTTGCTCTATCGTCAGGCGAAAATATCGAAACCGTACTAGCCGAAATTTCTGGGAATTCAGAATTAGCGGATTCAGGCGAATATTTTCAGGCTTTGGGACAAGCTTTGGCGAACGGTATTACCGGGTCTCAAAGTATTGCCAATGCGGATGCAAGTCTACAACAGTCGACATCCACGATAGACGCTATAGCCGCTGCGCAATTGTCTGGAAACAACCTTGGTGGTGTCAACTATCAACCACAGGCTAACCAATTAGAGCAAAATCAAGTTAGCGAACCATTCAGCATCCAACAAACGTCAACGGATGACTCTTCAGAGGATATCGTAACGGGCACCGGCACCGACATGCGCGAGAATAATGTTATCAATATTGCATCGCTTTATCCCTCAGGCACCTCCCCAAACTTTAGCAACGACCTTAAAGATGCAACCCAATCCAGTAACACGGCTAATAATACCCCCTTTAGTGAAGCGTTCACTAGCGAGGAGGAATATGTCAAAAGAGATGAAAGAGAGCAAAGGGAGGAAAGAGATGGTAACGAGCAGAGTAATGACCCTGAAGTGGTCGAAGAATTTATACCCACAAACATCCAACCCATTGCCAGTGCAATCTCAGTAAGTGCTTTCGAGGATGACACCACAGTTTCCGATTATCTAGTGGTGAGCGATGAGAACATATTCGACAGTCATCAATTTACGCTAACCAGTACTCCGGCGAATGGAAATCTAAACGCGAGTATCGATGGCGCATTCACATATGAGTTGGGTGACAATTTTCAATCACTCGCAGAAGGGGAAACCCAAGCGATAACATTTCAGTACCTTGTTGAAGATAACTCAGGGTGGGGGAATGCAACCAGCGCAGAACAAAGCGTTACAATCACAATAATGGGACGTAATGATGCACCATCAATTACCGGAAACAACTCGGGGTCTGTCATAGAAGATATTGCCAACATTACCACCGGCACTCTGATCGGTTTTGATATTGATAACAACACAACTCTTAGCTGGAGCATAGAAAATAGCGCAGGAAAATACGGCGACTTAGAAATCGACAGTAATGGTCAATGGTCCTATCAACTGCGATCATCCGACGTAAATGTTCAAGCACTTACCGCCAGTGATCAGGAAAATGATAGCTTTCGAGTAAGGCTAAGTGATGAGTTTGGTGCGACAACGGAGCAAGTCATTTCAGTCGACGTTTCTGGAATTAACGATACCCCCGTTATCAGCGGGATTAACATCGGTAACGTTGCGGAAGATCTCGTGGTTTCATTTACTGATACCTTAGTCGGTTTTGATGTAGACAGTAACGCCCAGTTAGTTTGGCGTATTGTAGATTCCATCGGAACATACGGTGAATTGATGATTGATTCAAATGGTCAATGGAATTATCAACTTGATAATAGTGCGGTCCACGTTCAATCTCTCTCCCAGTCCGATACGGTTACTGACACATTTATCGTTGAATTAAGCGATCAGTTTGGTGAAATCACTCCAGAATCCGTCAACACCATTCGTATCAACATTGAAGGTTCAGATGACGTTCCCTCAATTACAGGAGATTTTAGTGGCTATGTGACGGAAGATAATCTATCAATAGGCAGTTCACTATTAACTGTCAGCGGTGAGCTGTCGGCGACCAATGGTGATGCAGGGGAAGCCATTTTCATTAGTCAAACCCTAAGCGGAAGTTACGGAAATTTGGTTATTACCGAATATGGAACATGGATGTATAGCGTTGATAACTACCAGCCGTCTATTCAAAATATTCCGGTAGGTGAATCTCTAGGTGAACACTTTACTGTGATGAATGCCGATGGGGTTACGAGCTCGTCAATAGAAATCACCATTAACGGTTTAAATGACGCGCCTACAGTTAGCGCTAGCATCCAAGAAAACCGGCAACAAAATGATACGCGATTTGTGTTGAGCGAAGAGGATTTGCTCGCTAGCGGCATTGATATTGACGAAGGTGCAACACTAAATGTCAGCGGTCTTTCGCTTATTAGCGGAGATGCGAGAGGTGTCATTAATAACGGGACAAGTTTAGAAGTTAACCCCAATTTATATTCACACCTTGCACAAGATGAAATAGAAAATATTCGCTTTGCATATACCATTGATGATGGACTAGGGGGGGCAGTAGCACAGACCGCCACGATAACCATTACCGGCACCAACGACGCGCCAACCGTTTCGAATGAATTGAGCTACAACGTATCGGAAGATAACGATAGTTTTACCATAAGTGTGCAAGATCTGTTAACCAATGCGAATGATATTGATGGCGAAGCCCTTGAGGTTTCAAACCTACGACAGTTATTCGGCGATGCATCAGGTGTTGCAGTCGGTGCTAATAGCTTAACCATCGATCCAAATGCGTATAGTGCATTAGCTCTAGGAGATGCAGATATAGTACTGGAATACGGTTATGACATTATAGATGGCAGTGGTGGAGCGGTTGCTCAAACCGTAACAATTAGAATAAACCCAGAAAACGATGCGCCCGTTACTGCATCCATTATATCGATAGAAACAACTGAAGATGATGCGAGCTACACGGTTAATTTATTGGATGGATCACTCGATGTTGATGGCGATGTATTAAATGTTGAGGATGTCATTCTTATAACCGGTGACGACCGGGGTATTACACTCAATGCTAACAGCTTGTTCGTCGACCCTCACGCCTACACCGCATTAGCAATCGGCGAAACTGATATATTGATTCAATATAATTACAACGTTATTGATGGCAACGGTGGGACAGCTGCACAAACCGCAACGATTACGATAACACCTGAAAATGACATCCCGATAATTACCTCAGTAGTATCCGCATCGATGTCAGAAGACGATGCCAGTTACACGCTTAGCTTATTGGACGGTGTATTTGATATTGATAACGATGCCTTAAGTATTACAAACTTAATGCTAGTTTCCGGTGATGCTTCAGGTGTAACGATCGGAATAAACAGTCTAACCATAGACCCAAATGCCTATAACCATCTAGCGATTGGTGACCCAAATACTACCCTTGAATATCGCTACAACATAGTCGATGGGTTTGGCGGTTCGGTTGCTCAAATCGCTACCGTTATAATTACTCCGGAAAATGATGCGCCGCTTATTACCTATTCAATTTCTGCAGAAACATCGGAAGATGATAGCAATTACACCGTTGACTTATTAGGTGGCGCCACTGACATCGACGGAGACACTCTCTATATAGAGAACATCTTACTTATTTCAGGTGATGATTCGGGTATCACTCTTGATTCGGATCGCTTATACATTAATCCGAATGCATACAGTTCATTGGCGCTTGGAGATTCCAACGCTGTAATTGAATACCGCTACGACATCATCGATCAAAACGGTGGAATTGTCTCTCAAACCGCAACGATTACAATTGCTCCGGAGAATGATGCGCCGTTGATTGCATCCAATATTGCAGAAACATTTTCAGAAGATGCGGCCATTTATACTGTTAATTTATTGGAGGGTGCCACAGATATCGATAACGATACCCTCAACATTGGGGGCTTAACCTTAATTTCGGGTGATGCTTCTGGAATATCTGTCGGTAACAATAGTTTAACAATCAACCCCAATGCCTATAATTACCTTGCATTTGATGATCAAAACCTTGTTATTAATTACATCTATTATATCGATGATGGAAACGGTGGCGTGGTTTCTCAAACTGCTAGTTTCATCATTACACCGCAAAATGATGCACCGACGGCATTTGCTTCGCTAAGCTACACCGCAACTGAAGATGAGCAAGGTTTTACGATTGACTTATTGGATGGCGCCGTTGATGTCGACGGCGATATATTGTCTATTTCCGGGCTGTCGCTTTTACTGGGTAATGATGCGGGCATAAGCTTAAATCAGAATACCTTGATCGTTGATCCAAATACTTATACTGGCCTGGCTATCGGTGACCCCGACAGTGTCATTTTTTACAGTTACTATATCATCGACGGTAACGGCGGTACTTTCGCACAGACAGCAAGAATTACTATTTCCCCAGAAAACGACAACCCCACTATAACAACTGCCATTTATTCAAGCGCTAGTGAAGATGATTCAATTTATAGCGTTAATTTGCTCAGTGGCACTACGGATATCGATGGTGATCAGCTCAGCATTACGGATTTCACCCTAATTTCGGGCGACGCAAGCGGGGTGGTTATAAACCTTGATTCGCTCAGCATTGATCCTAGCGCATACAGTAGCCTAGCCGTCGGTGATGCTGATATGGTCATTGAGTATCGATACGATATCATCGATAACAACGGCGGTGCTGTTTCCCAAACGGCTACAATTACCATTACACCAGAAAATGACGCCCCCCTCGTTGCCTCTGCAATCAGCTCGATTGTTAGCGAAGACGCTAATAGCTACTCCATAGACTTACTGAACGGAGCCAGCGACCCCGATGGTGATGCATTATTTATAAATGCTTTTACACTATTATCGGGAAACTCTG
Source organism: Agarilytica sp. (assembly GCA_033852165.1). Lineage (GTDB taxonomy): Bacteria > Pseudomonadota > Gammaproteobacteria > Pseudomonadales > Cellvibrionaceae > Agarilytica. The sequence continues at coordinate 20,161 of JAWSUZ010000045.1, forward strand.
CAGGGCTTAGTTTAACGTCGAATAACTTAACAATTAATCCCGACGCGTACACGAGCTTAGCGGTGAACGATGCAGACCTCGTTATAGAGTTCGCATACGATATTATTGATAGCCACGGTGGTGTCGTTTCACAAATCGGAACCGTGACCATCACCCCAGAAAATGATATTCCAGTTGTGTCCGCAGCGATTACGTCTTCGACAAGTATAAGTTTAGCCAGCTATCAAGTGGATTTATTGGCGGGCGCGAGTGATGTTGATACGGGAACGAACTTAAACGTGGATGCCATCAGTTTACTGTCTGGCAATGATGTTGGTATTACGATAACCGGCAACAGCCTCACCATAGACCCAAGCGCGTACACCTACTTAGCACTTGCAGTAAGTGAAACCATTCAGTATGCATACAACATAACAGATGGTGAGGGCGGTAGTGTCAATCAAACGGCTGAAGTTAATATCAGTGGAATAAGCGAGATCCCCCGATCAGCATTTATTATTGCAAGCAACCCAGATCTAGGTGACGACTCTTTACCCTCTTATGAGATAAATGGATTAATTGACAGTAATAATGATCAGGACCTATATCGTATTAGCCTGCAAGCAGGAGAGCGAGTCATATTGGATATCGATTACGCAAGGCACGTTTCGGGGATTGATACAGTATTGACGCTATATGATTTTAATGGAAATCGTGTCGCATATAGCGATGATAGTTCGACAAGCACAGGCGGTGGAGGATCAGCACACGGTTACGATTCCTACTTGAACTACCAAGCAACAGGAAGTCAGGACATTTACTATATCGGAGTCACATCTTATAGCAATTTTCCTACAAGTGTTTCACCAACCGTTAATAGTGGTGGGTCTAGTGGAAGCTACCAGCTCAACATCAGCATTGATTCAAGTGCTCTTATTGTTGTGAATGAAAAAATGAGCGCGTCATTCGATCCCACTATATTAATACGAGAAGATGTCGTGAGTCGTCCGGACGGTGAGGATAGCCTTTCCCTATCAGCGTTACTAGACAATGGAAGTTCTAGCATCTCAGTACGCGAAGTCGAAGTCCCTGAGCGCCTTATTGCCAATGATTTCGCACAGGAATACCAGGAAAATACCACTTTCGATGATTTCAATGAATGGAATGCCGTTTCGTAAACACAGTTCAGCCACGTTCTTTCAATCTAAGTAGTGCCCACATACGAAAAATATCCGGAACAAAATTCGTTTTCATTCGATTAATAAGTGTCGCCTTTCACTTTCTCATTTTTATCAAGCCGATTTGACTTCAACCGATGCAATATTTTTGGTGATACTAACAACATATTGACGCCAGTCGTGTGCATATTTCCGCGAATGCAGAGCGATATCTTCCGTTTTCCAAAATCATTGATCTGTCTAAATCATTGGTCTATCGCCACCAATCCATCAAACAGGATATTCCCTATGGCAATTACACAAGGTTTACTCACGTACGAAGCAGAAGGGACTGAAGGTGGCCGATACCACAGCCGAATATTGCATGTCCCCTCGGAGCGTTCCGGTCTTACCATTGGCCGTGGTTACGATATGAAGGAACGCTCTCAGAACGAAATTGAAGAAGACTTGGCCAATGCCGGGTTAGCACGGTCTGATAGTGAGCTACTCGCTAAAGCGGCGGGAACATTTGGGCCGGAAGCCGAAGAGTTCATCGAGAGCAATAACCTACAAGAGTTTGAAATTACGATAGAAGTTCAGGAAGAACTTTTTAATATTTGTTACGAAGAAATTCTTAAAGACGTTAAACGGATATGTGACAAGGCTGATTGCGTTGAAATTTATGGGGAAGTATCTTGGGATATTTTAGATCCAAAAATTCAGGAAGTTATCGTCGACCTCCGGTTCCGTGGTGACTACACACCGACGTCGCGGAAACACATTCAGAAGTACGTAGCGAGTAACGACTTAGCCATTTTCTCGATTTTGATGAAAGACAGAAGCCTATGGGTAAACGTTCCTAGAGATCGGTTTAGACGTCGCTGTGAAGTTTTTTAGCAGACTGGAAATATACAACCGTAATCTCTTCCATGAGAGGTAACGACGTGAAAAATCGTAATCAACATAATGAAAAGTCCGCCTTAGAAGGCTATAACGATGATCTTGAAGACTCAATACAAGCAAAACACATATGGTCGGTGGTAATCGTAATTTACGCAATCCTATTCATAGTCATTGGATGTTTGGAGTATCAAGACAAGACCATTTACAAAGCCTTTAATAAAACCGAAAAACCTATTGTCGAGCATACAGAGGACGGATCACCACATTATGACGAAGCCAGTCATTAATAAATGGGTTGGGGAAATGGAGAACGGGTGACGGGTGACGGGTGACGGGAAAAAAAACAAAGAATGGCAGAGGATATAGCTACATTATTTTTCCCGTGATTGACGTTAAAGTGATTAGCACTTCCTAACGATAACTTCTAATACCGAAATATGATATAGAGAGGGGATACAATGAATTTAATCAGTAAACTAAAAAGGTTCTTTTCAAGACGGAAACGCGTTGACCAAGATACCGCGGGTAAATTAATGCCCGTTTCTGTCTTTCTCGATAACATTCAGTCCAGCCTAAATAAATCTAACGAATCTTGTGATCTTAAAAATTCAAAATTCATTCGTGACTATTTAACAGAATTACCCGATACCGCTGTACCGGACCATTTACTTACCCTAACCGATGAATTGGAATTAGCAATTTCATCAAAATCGATGGATCAAGTTCAGGTTGTCTACAACAAAATCAGGAAATGTAATATTGCAGTTGATGCTTCTTCGCACAAACTGAAGACAATATCCGTTTCGATGCCAAGTGATAGCCAAACGGGTGAAACACAGGCTCCAGTAAAGATTCCTCTGGTTTCTTTATCCTCGCTCCCAGCCAGCAAGATTACACAGCTAAGGCTCAAAACACCTCTAGAATTGGTGGTCGATAAAGATGATGAGATTTGCGTCCGATTTCCGGACAAAGAACAGAAATCAAAAGACGGAAGCCTAGAGACCACGCCACCAAGGAAACTGACAACTCTGGACATGGTTTTTTCCGACGATGATCGGGAAATAGATAATCTAATAAAGAGCTTCGAAAGAATAGTAAGACAAACATAGACCGCACACATGAAGAGGGCCATCTGACTATTGGGAAGATCAGGGTAAGTCAGAAAGGTAAACCACGAACAATATTGAAACCAACAAATATACAAACCACAATTTTAATAATTAATAAAATAAGCCATCGACTTTTCAAACCAGATGGCATAACCATTAGTAATAGGGTGAAATATGATTAAGTTTGAAGCATTAATGCATACCATTCAAAAGAGTATTCACAGCGCTGCTCAAGCGGTTGAATCAGAAGGGTTTAAACATATTGATAAGTTTTTTGACGAAGTCCCAAGTTCAAAACAAAAAGAAGCAACGGAACGTCAAGATAAACTCAATGAAGCTCACGAAGCACTTCGCAATAAAGACCCTGAAAAGGCTGACACACTGATTAAGGAACTGCAGAGTGGCCCATCTGCAAGCCCACTTGCGCCGGAAGAAAGCTCTATATACCGTCCTAAGATGGTGGCAATGGCGTTTCCATCTCAGGGGAAGGATGGGGTCGAATCGACAATTGTTAATGTTCCGCTAATCACTTTATGTCCTATAAGTAGCCCCAGAATAAATGAAGTGAAGTTTTCTACAGACTTGGAAGTTACTGCTGACGACAGAGATGAATTGTATATCGCCTTTAGACCACAAAATAAGGGCGGAGAGGGACGAGGCGATACATCCAATACTCATATAGAAATCTCATTGCGCGGTAGTGAGCCACCAGAGGGCCTTCAGAAAGTTATTGAAGGTTATGAAAAAGCACTTAGAGCACAAATACCCGGCTAATTAATGGTGGATTGAAAAATGGCAGATCAAGATAGAAGTTTGGTTTCAATGGCTCAGCAGTTTAGTGGCTTGCCTATGAAATCGCTAATCGCTGCACCGTTAATCGCGGCTGCAGAAGCAAATTGTATGATGGCAATGACACAAACCCGTTTTATACTTAATACGGGTTTTGAAATGGAAGAGCTTGACGGCAAGACCAGTTACAAGCCCATCATGATTAATATGACGCTGACACGTGAAGTTGTAACCGCAGATGGCGAACCCGCTGATCCGGTGAAAACGAATTTTAACATCCCGTTGTTAACCATCATCCCCATAAACTCACTTGCAGTCGATGAAGTGAACGTTCATTTTGAAATGGAAGTCGTCAGTTCATTTTCTACTGAAAAGAAAAGCCAAGATGATGAAGGCGGAGAGAGTAAAAGTGCTCTTGCAAAAACTTTAGATTCTAATGGCTGCACGGCTGAGCTTACTGGCTCCGTTTCGGCCTCTCGAAAATCAACTTCATCAGAAAATTCAAAATTCGAGAAGTCGAATTCGGCCAAGTATGAAATAACAACACACGCAATGCAGTTGCCTTTACCTAAGGGTATTACGACAATTCTGGAAGCGTTTACTCAAAATATTGCGCCTATTCAAAAGAGATAACTTTTCGTATACCGCATAACCATCTAAATCCAAAACCAGTTTCAGTTACCCGTAACCCTTAACCCGTAACCCGTAACCCATTCAGTAACCTTCTCGTATTAATTATTACCACTTCGAGCAAGATTATATCCAGTTTACAAGGAGTTAAACCGACTCGAATTTGTGATCCATATCCACTAGGTGAAATAGGTTTGTGTCGAGTGTTTGATGATCACGGAAAAGGATTTTCTGTGCCATCAATGGCCGAAGTTTGGATAATCTATTTCTACCTGGATTCGTCGAACTCCGGCCTCTAGCATCTGTTTTTTGGGCGTTTGTTTTTTAAACCACCCACAAATAGATTTTTTAAATTATAGAGGTTATACATATGTCAAATAGAGCATTAGTTTCAATGGCTCAACAGTTCAGTGGTTTGCCGATTAAATCATTAATCAGCGCTCCATTGCTAGCAGGCGCAGAAGCGAACAGTAAAATGGCGCTAACGCAAACTCAATTTTTATTGAGCACCTGTTTTACCAACACCGGATCAACAGGTACCGTTGCTGAAAGCTACAAACCCATCATGATCAAAATGACGCTCACTCGTTCTGTAGTGAAGGCAGACGGTTCAGCAGGCGACCCTGTTGAAACTAAGTTTGACTTGCCATTATTGACTATCATGCCACTCAATTCACTTGCGGTGGATGATATCAGCGTTACTTTTGAAATGGAGGTTAAAAGCAGCTTTTCAAATGATAAGGAAACTTCTTCTGAGTCTGAACGATCGGCTGAAGGTAGTTTTTCTGCCAAAATTGGCTACGGTTGTTTTTCTGCCGAAGTCAGTGGTTCAGTTTCTGCGTCTAGCAAAAATGCTTCTTCAGAAAAGTCTCACTATGAGAAATCAAACTCCGCTAAGTACACGATCAGTGCACATGCAGGTCAACTGCCATTGCCTGAAGGCGTACAAACTATTATACAAGCGTTCTCACAATGCATCGCGCCTATTCAGTTAAAAGCTGAAACAGCCGCACCAGCAACTCCGTAGAGATGTAAACCCAGCAAAGTAAAGTCAGTCGCTTGACCTTACTTTAAGACTCGGCTCAAATTGTTTAAACCCACTCTAAAAGTGCTTTTTCCTGCGTTTAACGCTTAATGCGTCTAATCCATAAGGATCGTACTCGTCATTATCGACACAAATTTTAAGACAATTGAGCCGACATTATTTATCCGAATTAACAATTGGAATTAACCATGTCAGATCATACCGAAGTCCCTTGCCCTTGTTGCGGCGGAACTATCTTAGTTGAAGCCAGTATGTTGCTTAAAGGCAGTACCTTTAACTGTTCAACTGAAGCATGCGATGCTGCTATTTCGCTCAGCCATTCTAGCTATCAGGTCACTGGAGATGCACTGGACAAACTCAACGAAATAAAAAGCATCAGTATGTAACTGTTTTCACTCAAACTGAATATAGAGCGTATTGGCTCACATTATTTGGAAAATATGTCGTCCATTAACTTGATATAAGAGTCACCTATGAAAGAAAAACACAATGGTTTTTTTCGGTTTCTAGTTACTACCGCTATTGTAATCGGCCTAAGCTCATCGGCTATAGGCGATGATAAAGATGAACAATTATGGGTTTCAGCAAGCGTTGCAACGTGGAATAGTGAAGACAAAAAAACGAAAGTAATCCTCTATGGTGAATTACGCTCTCAAGGTGATGGCGGTTCAGGATCAGATATTTATATGGGACCGATTCTCCGTCACCAAGTCCACCCCAATCTGAATATCGGCGGTGCGATTAAGTTTATATCTCTCGAAGATGATGGTGACAACCGATCATTGCAACGCTATGAACTGGAAGCAACACCGTCGATATATCTTGACGGAAAAAAACGAACCATATTGCTTAAAATTCGCAATAGACTGGAGTTCTTTCGCGAAAATGAAGAGGAAAATTCTAGGCGATCACGTATTAGAGTCAGTTTATCTAAGAAGATAACGAACAATGCCTACATCAAAGAAATATTCATCAGCGACGAATATTTTAATAAATACAATACCCATTACAACAAACAGTATCGTTTTGTACCGATTGGACTTAAGTTAAGAAAACCCGACAATTTGACGGTGTTTCTCATGATAAAACGTAATGCAAAGCGATCGGATGAAGACTCAGATACCTCTGAAAGTACAAATCACGCGATAGGCCTCAGTTTCAAGTTTTAAATTTCACTAAGTTATTGCAAGTGTTATGAAATTTATCCGTCGGTTTGAGGTAGGAAATGATAGATTTGGAGCAGTACCTAGAAGTTACGTTGCAGAATTTGAAAAAAGATCTCGGGATCGCCATAATTTATGCGGGTAATCCCGAACGATCTAAAAACATATGTTTCAGAACAAATAACCCACGCCACTGGAAAAGTTACAAATCTGTAGCGGAAGATATACGTAACGCCTTATCCAAATTGGGTTTTGATCATTTAGTGTTACTGGAAGAAGGGAAAAATCTAGCGGTGCAATTGAGTCGATTAAAAATCGATTTCGCTTGGTTAAATACCGCTGGAGTACAAGGTTTAGATTCATCTTGCCATTGTGCCGCCTTACTGGAAAGTTTGGGGATTCCCTACGTAGGCCACACTCCGGTCAATACGGCATTAATGGACAATAAACATTTGTTCAAAATGTTTCTCAATCACCATGGCATAAGAACGGCCCCCTCTATCACATGGAATCCGGTCTCCGACCTTAATGGTGCCTCTACCAGCAGCTTTCATGCGTTCCAACAAACAGTACAGAACATGGTGGCCTTTTCTGACAAGGTAAGGTTTGTCGTTAAGCCTGTATGTGGAAGAGCTTCTAATTTTGTCTCCATTGTCGACACAATTGAAGACGCACTCAGCGCCTGTAGAAGGGTGTTTGATAAAACACACAATAGCGTCTTGGTCGAACCCTTTTTACCCGGCCGAGAATATTGTGTCGCTGTAATGGGCGGTATGGAAGGGCAGTACAGCGGTAGCGGGCGGTGGAATTTTTTTAGCCATCATTCTCCGCGTTGTTTTTCACAGTTTGAACGTAACCTTGAAGATCCCCTTGGTATATTTACATCTATCGACACTAAAGCCATTAGTGCCAGTTCCATTCGTCCTCTGAACCATAAAGGCGAACAAGATGTCATCATCGAGCTGAACGATATCGCTAGTGCGATATATCAAGCCCTGGGTTTACATGGCCTTATCCGTGTGGACTTGCGTATGGACAATCTGGGTAGGCTACATGTATTGGAAGCTAATCCGAAGCCCGACATAAAGGCCCCGTCACTCTATTCCACCAGCTTGGTTTCACTGGGCATTGAACAGCTCGGCATCTCATACGAGAGCCTTATACTCAACCAGCTGATTGTTACCTTGAGCCATTTTTATCACTATCGAAAACAAATTTCTAATCGTCTTTATGATTAGATCAAAGCCATTAATTGCTCGGAAAATAATCGCAAAACTCTATCGACATCGAGGTCCAACTTTGAAGAATTTGAAAACCATATTATCGCTACAGGCCGTTATGGGGCTGTCGATTGGCCTGCTTCTTTTCGTGGGTATTGGCGAGTCTTATCGTGTCTCGCCAATGCTATTACTCACCAACATCTGTAATCAAGCGGAACTGTTAAAAAGTTCGATTGATGCAAATTTAAAGTTAGGAGTACCGATAGAGTTTCAAGGGTTTGGATTACAGGCGCAAAAACTGGCAGAACAAAGCGAGCAAATTGTTCGTGTCGATATCGACAGTAATGTTCGCAATAGAAGCACTGGCGAAGCGGCACCCAACGCAGGCGCTACCGACACTCAAAATCTTAGTTGTAGCATGGGGGACAAAGCTCTCCTTCGCGTTCTCACAATCGATTGGAAAGGCCTGGCCTTTGAATCAAACAGACCTGGCCATCATAGCCAATACCAGATTAAACTAATTCTTGAAGACAAAATTGGGCCGGTAGGCCAGCTAATTATTAACCCGACTCCCGGCATCTTTAACCAAGTTATCAACGATCAGTTTCGCCCCGTGGTTATTTTTTCGCTGCTGTTGATTATTTTTGTCCCGATTGGGATTGCACTGGCACAACATTTTGTCTCACTTCACCCAGTCCGGCTACAAAAAACCCTTTATCATCTGACCTTTGTGGTTGTTGGTTTTTTCATTATCATCAACTTAATACAGCTCTACGCTTCTGGCATCAAGGGGCAATCGTTCTCCCTTGCCAACTCCCTAGAGGCGCGTTTAAACGCTCCGTTTAAACTGGGCTTTGATATAGACCGAGATCTCAGTGGTATCGATACACTGTTTCAAGACTATCGTTTAAAAAACCAGGATATTAGTCATATATACCTATTTCATGACGGACACGTGAGCGCAGCCTCCGTTACTGAACAATATGCAGGAGAAGAGTGTTCGGGTGTTAGAGGTGATCGACGGGGCAGTAGTGGGAATAGCGATAACGGCAAGATCGATTGCTCTATTTCCTCCCTGGCCTACGAAACCAACAACGAAGACTTTATCGTAACGCGTTTACCTTTGACTAACGACAGCTACCAAATCGTTGTTAAGACACCATGGGAAAAGGTTTATGACAGACTGTGGGATGCCACACGTAATATTCTGGTATTGTTTATTGCATCCATTTTACTTTCAAACATGCTTCTAGATGTATTGCTGACAGTCCAAGGGAATGTGCTCAAGCGAAAACCCAAAAACGGATCAAAAGATAGTCCTAAAGACAACCCAGAAGAAATCTCAATTCAATCCGACGGATTATCACAATCGCTAAAATTAATTCGTCCGGTTTTTGCATTAGGCGTTTTAATGGAAGCCGTCAATCTTTCGTTTTTACCCGCTTATTTTACCCGTTTATTTGAAGGCAGTGGATACTCCGCATCGACCGTCTTCGGTCTGTATTTTATGTGCTTTGCCGCCTCATTATTTCCCGCGGGTCGTTGGGCAGAAAAGCATAGCCTACGTAATATGATGCTAGCGGCACTTACACTTTCTGTGGGAGGACTGGTCGGATTGGCATTTACGGATAATCCTTTAGTAATTTTGTTGTTGCGTGCATTTGCAGGCTTTGGTCAGGGCGTTCTGTTTATCGCCGTACAAAGCTACTTATTACAACTCGAAAGTAAAGACAGGAGTATTCGCGGTACCGAGCAATTGGTAATTGGGTTCAATATGAGCACGATTTCTGGTGCGGCGATTGGAGCGCTATTAATGCCAATGCTGGGTGAACAAGGTGTTTTTATGACCGGCACATTAATTGGCCTGAGCTGTTTTCTGTATTGCGCGTTTGTCGTTAAAGATTTGGATATCGCACCCAGTATCACGAAACTGGAGCCATTGGAAAATCGGGGTAAGGGTTATAGCATTCAGCATTTATTAACGGATATAGAATTTTACAAGTCCATCATTCTCATTGGTTTCCCCACAAAAGCGCTGTATGTCGGTGTATTAATTTTCACCATGCCGGTATTACTGAAAGAAGCCAATTTCGATACAGATGTCATCGGCCAAATTATTGTTCTCTATTACTTAGGCGTATTGGGTTCCACGCACTTGATATCGAAATTCAAATCCCGGCTTCAACAAACAGAATGGATTCTATTTTTCGGCTGCATAGGAAGTGGCGCAGGGCTAATGCTCATCGGCCAGCAGAATTGGTTTTTAGGCTTGGATGTTGTGTCGCAATTATCGGATCACGCGCAAAATATCGTCTTTATCATGGTGATTCTTATTGGCGTGCTAACCATTGGGGTTTCCCATGGTTTTATTCATGCCCCGATCATTTCTCATGTCGTTAAATCCAAAAAAGCAACCTTAGTCGGAAAGGCCACAACGGGCGCAGCATACCGTTTTCTGGAGCGATTAGGTCATGTATCTGGCCCAGCTCTAGCCGCCATATTGCTGTTTAATTCCGACAACTCTGTTCGCGTAGAATCCTTAACAACCGTTGGTATTGGGGTTACTTTACTCGGAATTTTGTTTGTCGGGCTTAATGGACTTTCGTGGCTATATGAACTTGTACGCTATAACAAAATGCTTCATACCGGAGAAAAAAATGCCTAGTTTTACACGCTTAAGACAACCAACGACTACAGCAATAGCGGTTACAAAAATGAAACGGTTTGTGAAAATAGCAGCCAGTTGCTTTTCCATGTTTATTTTGATCATTTTCCTACCTCAAACAGGCTATTCAAGCGTTCAATCTGAAGCGCCAAAATCCTTTTGTGAACATTTGGATATTACACCCGCTCACCTTAAGGTAAGAGGCCCTGGTTGCCGAATAGCGGATAGTAGTTGGTTGGCTCAACTCAGTAATTTTAAGGACTTTGCCGAACCCATAACCGTGCAAACAACGCCTACGGCACGATCCAAAGTTCTTATTTTATCGCCAAAATGGTCGAGTGCTTACGATGTAGCGTCAAAAACAATCATAGAAGAATTTCACAGCCGAGGAGTGACAACAGAGTTTATTTTATTTAACTATCGCGGTGATACTGCGCAAGCCAAGACTATCATTAAAAGTGCTGAAGAAAACGGCGTCGATCTTATATTCTCGATGGGATCTGCAACCACAGCGTTTATGACCGAGTATTACAAAGAGGGTGCCATTCCCGTCGTCAGTGCATGCAGTAAAGACCCGATCGCAATGAACCAAATAGATGCCAGCGTGGGGATGAGCCAACACAATATCGCTTATACCTCCCTCAATATTAGTGTTGAAACACAGGTCGCTTATCTTAAAGAAAAATTCTTGTCCGGCTTAAATCTTATCGCAATAATTTATGACCGCAATAACCCCAGTTCGATACGAACACAGGTTAATCCCCTTAAAGACTATTTGGATAATAGCGATACGGGAATTCGATTTGAGCTTATCGAAGTGGATTTTAGCCGCATAAATAAAAGTCTATACCAACCCATGCGGCGATTTGTTGCACACAAAGGCGAAGAGGGCGACCGTGTTTTTCTCGTAACCGGCAGTACAGAGCTATTTGATGTCATCGAGGATATAAACGTCGCGGCCAAAGATGTTCCGGTTTTAAGCGTTACACCAAGCCATGTCATGGCCGGTGACCACAGTGTATTTATGGCCATTGGCGTTAGTTTTAAAACCAACGCTAAACTCGCGGCAGATTATGCTTTCCGAATATTAAAGGGACAATCACACACGCAAACGTTAGCCGTTGGTGTTGTATCCACTCCAGACATTGCGATTAATTTCAAACGCAAGCCGTTAGGTTCCATAAAAGTCCCCTTTAACTTTTTTGAAGATGCCTTTTTCATCTTTAACTACGATGGCATTGCTGTCCGCGCAGACGGGAAGTCGGCAATCGCCAGCCATTGAGGGAAAGCATCATGGTTCAAAAACGTGATTCAAAAGGTTCGCCAGACAATCGTATTGATCAACAAGCAGAGCTCAGCCGTTCTGAAGCCACAGAAATTAGCGTCACCCAACAAGAATCCCCCCTTGCGGTTGGCTCTATTGATGAAGGCCATACAGAAGTTAAATTTGCTGTTGATGAAATGGAATTGCTTATTGCCTACTTAAGTCGATCGGAAAAGATCATTAAACCAACCCTTTTAGAATCCAGTATAAAAATACGGAATCGCTATTGTCTAAAAGGGCTGTTTTCCAATAAAGAAGAGTTTGTGTTTTGGTCGAACTATCACCAACTTATTGAACTTATAAAGCCCGCAACACTGGCCAGTATCCAACAGACTCGGCCGTCACCGTTGTGGAAAAAACGCAACGGTGAGACACTTCGTCGGGTAAAACGCGTCCCGTTCTACTATGGGACTGCGGTATTTATTACTATACTGTTATCCGTATCATTGCAATCGTATTATATGGTTGGTGTGAATGTTATCAAAAAAACAACTGACCTATTTTTACAGCGCAATGAGGTTCGGGTCGAGTTAGCAAAAGCGCTGACATTGGCTAGCCACACCGAGTCTCGACCGCAAAGTAGTGAACTACTGAAACTTCGCCAACTTGAAACGCAACTTGATCAAGAGTTCGATGCAACTCGGATATTGTTGTTTGATTGGAATAATGTCTGGATACTCAATAACAAGGAAGCGCGATTCTCACTCTACGATGACTTTGTTTATAAAAGTGGACTGGATAAGTCTAAGGAAAACATTGAACGCGAGCGCGCCAAATTAGGCCAGCTAACGGCTGATTTGTACTTGCAGCAAGACAAAAAAATTCAGAAAGAGAAGAAAGCACTCAACGATGCAGAAAAAGAGCGTCATTTAAATATGTCTCGCAGTATATTTTATCGTAACCTTTTACTGGCTGAGTTTATGCTCGATCTACTTTCTAGCCATGTATTACCTTTGCTTTTTGGCTGCTTAGGCGCCTTCACATTGGTGTTGCGCTCTATTCACAGCGCCTTTCAGCAGGGCACCTTCACTCTGAATCATCGATTGGATTACAACCTCAGGATTGTTCTGGGTGGTGTTATGGGTATCTCCAGCGGGTTATTTTTCGGCGAAGGTGGCGTGGCCGCTACAGGGCAATATTCGCCCATTGTTATCGCATTTTTAATTGGCTACAACGTTGAAATCCTGTTCTCAATAATGGATAACCTGGCACGCCGCCTTGCGGTAGATTCTTCGGATTCGGATTCGGAAGACAAGAAATCAGAAAACAATAATCGATTAGCCGATACGGAAAATCGATCTCAGCATTGTAAAAAGTTGGAAAAGGATAGGGGGGTAGAGAAAGGGTGATGGATGACGGGTGACGGGTGACGGGTGACGGGTGACGGGTGACGGGTGACGGGTGACGGGTGACGGGTGACGGGAAATGGATAAGGGGGCGCGGGGTTAACGTCAGGGTTTATGTTAACGCTAACATCTGGATAGCGCGAAAACCAACATTTTGATAGCGGTATGAATATGGATGAAATTATGACGACGCCTGAAAATCGCTTTGTAAAAATGCCTCTGGTTTCGACATTGGATGGAGAGATTGTAGGTTTTGAAATTTTACTAAGGGAGTTTAACGGTGTACGACTGGAGGTTTTTAATCGGAACCCTGAGCTGTATGCAACACTGTGCTATCCGATACTCCGAACGATATTTGATTTGGATTTCGCAGGGAAGATTCGAGACGATTCGAAACAGCTTTATCTTAATTTAACCGCTGATCAAATAATGAGTTCTGGGATTAAAAAGTTCTTGGTGGCTTACCGAAAGAATGGACTCGTCATCAAAAATGTCATCATAGAGTTAACCGAGCAAGACATTAATTATACCTGGTCACACTTCAAGAGACGGCTGGCACACCTTAAAAAAGCAGGGTTTGGACTGTCTATTGATGATTTTGGTGTGAAGGGTTCCAATTTCCGACGTGTATTTGAGCTGGACCCTTATTCGATTAAACTCGACAAGGGATTTGTTGAATGGTGCAGTGACGATCGAGTGCACCGCGCCATGCTTTCTGAGTTGGTCGATATGTTGCACAAGATTGGGAAAAAGGTTGTGCTAGAGGGCGTGGAAACGGAAGAACAATTTGAGATTGCCAAAGCGTGTTCTATTGATCTCATTCAGGGGTATTACCTAGGATTTCCTGAGCCTATCTAATTGAAGCACCCCATCTAAATGATCCAAGCTACCGAATTGAGCCGACCTAGCTAGCTGAACAAACCTAAGTGAATCAATCTAACTGGACATCCAGAACCCAGCTGAAAACCGAAATTTTAGTTAAGGCTGAAGCAAGTCCGAAACAAATTCCGAACGAAAACAAATGCTTGAAGTAAAAATAACTGCGGTGTTTTCCCCAAGCTAGGTCACTACAACCAATATTCTATTGGCTGTAGCTCGTTGCTTCGTATCAAACAATATCTTCCATAAAGTCCAACATTGCCTGCTGCCGAATCGTTTTCCGATGGTTTGCCCAAAGTTCTTTAATTTTATCTTGGTTACAGGATTTTCGATCGACAAGCACTCGGGAGTTCAGCTCGCCAATTTTTTCACTTGTCGGGCACTTGGTAAAAACAATTTGGTTGCTGATCAAATCCATAAACGGCCCCGACTTGCTGGTGGGCATAATAAAGATAAGCTGCAGGCCTAAAGCTGAGGTAAGGTAGTTAATGACCTCGCGAGACCGTGTCTCATCCATTTTAGAAAAGGCTTCATCAACCAACACCATACGACAATGCGAGTTACCTTCCGCAAACTTAAAGGCGGATGTCACCGCAGCCGAGCGAATGATGTAGGCGGGTGTTTCGAGTTGTCCGCCGGAGCCTGTTCCGTACTTACTCAAGGCAATACGGGCTTTATTGAGCGGTTCTTTGTATATTTCATAGCGTCGGTAATGGCGATAGTCGCTTATACGCTGTAGCTCTCTGAGGGCATACTGGGTGTCTTTATCCAGTAGCATTGCCAACAAGTTATCCCGAACCTGACAAGATTTTTCACTGAGGTCTGCATCGAACAGGGTGCTGCCGTCTCCCAAATTTGGGGCTTCAATCACTTCTTTAAAGAACTTCCAATATTCCTGAAATTCTGGAACCCATTCCCAACCAAAGCTGAATTTCTCTCTATCGGCTCCGAAGATGTGCTGCTCTAGCTCTTTATTGAGATCTTCTAAAATCCGTTTTCCATCGTTAATCGATTGGAAAATCGAATGACAGAGGTTGGTCACAAAGGCGGTATTAAAACTGTCTTTTAGTGCCGACAATTTTTCATGCTTGCCCACCAAGACGTTATTTTTTAAACTGTTGTATATGCCCGCTATTTGCTGAGAAAGGGCGATAATATGCTTAAAATGCTGTGAATCGTTTTTAACCGAATTCCCGGTAAAATACACAACGTTGTTGTGTGTATTGCTGGTTTGGTTGTACTGCATAACCGTTTCATATAACTGACGATCGGACTTTTCCATTCGCGTTAAACAATCCGTATTATCAGAGCCAAAGTCAAAATTTGATTTTGCAGCAGCTGCACTGGCATCCGCTTGACTTAAGGCTGCTTCGGCATCAAAACTCGGGTACAATTTACTCGCATCGATTACGGAAGATTCTTGAGTTTCCTGAGAGCTTTGACAATCATCCTGCTCTTTACTCAATTTATTGATCAGGTTGTCAAAAGTCTTAATTCTACTGACAAAGCCACCGCGCTCTTCCGTAAGGCTCTTAATTTCGCCTTCTACCGAAGAATATTCACTTTTGAGATCATTAAGATGGGCTTCCAGCTCATCAAAATCACTCAGGTCCAAATTCGTTAGCTGTGTTTCGGCCATTTGCAGGCGACGGTATTGAGTCAGCATGTCGCTGATGATGTTGCCGCATTTTACCGATTGAATTTGATTGACCAGGTCATGAGCGCGGGCGGTCTGTCGATATGAGTTTTCGACTTTTTGATTTTGCTCAAGCAGGTTGTCACATTCACTTAGTTTGGCCTGCATAGCGCGAACTCGAGCGCCTTGTCCAAAGACGAGGTTACTATCACTCAAGTCACAGCGAAACATGCTGTAATTTCCAGAGCCTAAACCCTCGACAGTAATTCCCCTAGAGGTCTTTCTCAGCATATCTTCATTGCCAACTCGGACAACGGAACCGTACGAAGCCTTGACGTAGTATTCCGCTATTTTGTGTTCAAATTCCATAACCTCAAAAATCGACTGGTTAGGCGTATTCGCTTTTGCGGCATCACGCTGAACTTTTGCGCCTTGAATAATTCGCGCAGAGTTTCGACCGCCTTTCATTCTACGGACGATACGAATCGCCTCCGCCTCGTATTCCTGCTCGACAATAATTGAAAATCGAGCCCCGCCAATATACCCCTCAATCGCCATCTGCCAACGTTCATCAATCACTTCAATAAAGTCACAGAGTACGCAAGGCTTTGCGTCGGGGCATTGCTGTTCTATTGCGGCAATCGCTGCGTCCACATGGGGTGGGTAGCTCACCTGATGATTTTCAAGCTGTTTGATTTCGAGTTCTTTGGCGTTTAACTGCTGCTTAACCTTAATCAGCTGATCTTTTTTTGTATTCGCCAATGAAAATAATTGATCGCGAATACTGACCTTTTGTAGCTCACCATCCGCGCTGTGTAAGGTTTCAGCCAAACTGACATGGGCTGTTTCAAGCTGGTTCACTTCACCTAGCTGATGCTCTAGGGCATCTATACCGACCCAATCTTTGGTCAATAGTTGCTGCATATTAAGGCCTGTGTCCTTTGGCCCATCGGTGACTGACTTAAGTTGACGACGAAAGACGCTGCTATCGAAGGTCGGGATATCCACGGCCAATGACATTTCTGAGAGTGCGCGATAAAGTTGTCCAGCAGCTTGATAGTTTTTGGCAAACTGTTGATCCTGCTGTAGCAAAGGCTTTACTTGCTGCACAAGCTGAGACTTGGCCACTTCAATATCTTTTTCTAACTGGTCCTTATCTTTTAGCGCGGACACACCTTGGCGTTTAGCTTCTAATTCGATGAGTTGGGCATGAATTAACTGTTTGCGCTCGCTGATTTTATTCAGCTGCACATCGGTATTATCAATGGCATCAAGGTTGTTTTTTTGATTGCCTTTTTGAACCAGGTATTCTTGCTGCTTAACCAACAGTTGGCGTGATGCTTCACTGTATTCACCAACACAATGGCCCAACCAATCTTCAATATATTGCCCGGCTAGCTCTTGTGCGGTATCGAGGCTATCGATAGCGAGTTTAATATGGCGAGTTTCTTCATCCATGCTGTGGATGGTTTTCATCAACTCTGAGACTTGTCGAATATCTTCCGAGAGATCTTTCGGATCCAAAATTTCGCGCGAAACAAATTCGGTAATACTTTTAACCGGCTTATAGGCCATAAAGTTAGAAAAGGTACGTGCTGCATGTTTGGCTTCACGGTCGGGTACTGCGCCCTTTAAGCCACGAAATGCGCCATAGAGGCGTCGTAAATAGGGGCCTTTTTTATCGTAAATTTCAACCGCGTCTTTGCCAAATTCCTTTTTTAGTAAATTGGCGATATCGGTAATGGGAACCACATATTTGCCACCCGAATCTTCACGTACAAAGTGAGCAAGTGTTAATTCTTGATTCGGAATAATAAGAAATACAAGCTCATCTTGTCGGGCTTGCCTGGGTGAACTGGCAGTATCTAAACGAGCACGAACGGCCATTACGGCAGTAAAGCCATCCCCTGTTTCACCTGTAGTGGGGTGGAACACACCCGCAACGTAACCATCGGTTAAACGCATGCGCGCATAACTACCATCATCACAACCCAACACATACGAAGCAAGTGTACGGACTTGTTTACCACCACGGCCACGTTGGGTGGTTTCGTCTTGCCCTGGGTTATAGGTAAAAAGATTTTCGTGTGCGGCAGTCATTAAGGACTGTAATCCATCCGCTGCTGTTGTTTTACCTGAACCGTTGCCACCCGAAAACAAATTGATGGGGCCAAAATCAAATTCAAGGTGAGGAATATTACCCCAGTTGACGTAAATGCCTTTTTTACAAAACATCAGCAGACTCCGTCGTGGTTACTTCATCATCGGGATACAATTCGGAGAGAACATCATCGTTCACAAAACTGGTGATTGACGGCTGAATGCTAATCCAGCAATCCGAAGATTCCATTTCTGTTTCACTGTTAAAATCTATCAATCGTAACTGCCTTAGTCGCTTAAAGAGATTTTTACGCTCATGCAAACTATCCGGTAGCGCCCGCTTTAATAAGTTGGTTAACGATATCGTAAGACCTTCGAGCGGGAGAAGCACACAGCCTTTGTCGTCGACCTGGCCTTCACGAAGGGATTTTTCATACTCAACACGCAATACCAGTATCACAGCGACTTCTTGCTGTGTGGGTTTCACTCGAAAGCCACTGTTAAACGGGTTGTGCTCGTCATCAGCGACACCTGGCACAACGGCACCCGGTGGAAAGATTCGAATAAAACAAAACTTTTGATCGTGTAAAATTCTTACTTTGATGACTGAGAGATAGTCTTCAACCATTTCAGAACATTGAATGTAACGGTCGTACAGTTTACCTTCGATTAAACTTTCGTCGCGGTTAATAACGCCGTAGTCGAGTAAGCGTATAATCAGTTCGGAAAACTCATCGTTGGTGATGTTGAGTTTATTGAGAGATTCTTTTAAAAGGTCTTCTAACATTTAACTAACCCGCTCACTTTTCGTGTTCTCGTCTTTCTTATTGATATCGGTATCGCCATTTTTATTAATATCGGCATCGCCACTTTTATTAATATCAGCACCGCCATTTTCATTAATATCGGTAAAGCCATCGCTACGGCTGTCTTTTTCACTCTTAATCAACTCAATCGTGAATTCGTCGAAGGCATGATAGTACTCGGAATTTTCAATGCGTCTGCCGGTAGGCTCGACCTTAAACACTAAGTCGGAGCTACGACCGGAGACGGCTCCCACTTCGATAATATGCGCCAAGGCTAAAAGATCGTGCGCTTCATTGACCGCTATATTCCCAGTGGAAACCTTCTGCTCGGAACGCAGCGCGTTAAGCACATAGTTTCGGAGGCCTTTTTCATTAATCAGAAAGGCTTGGTCGAGCAATTGTTGAATCATTATTTCACGCTGGGCATCTTCATCTATGCCGAAGTTTTCGTGAACACTACTATCGACAATTTCCTTTTGCTTGCGCTCATTCAATTTAATTTGCTGGGGGTCAACAAATTGTAATTTGATTGTCGACATTGCGACGGCGGCATTTTCTAGACGCGCTTCGTATTCTTTTTCGGGGAGGTCACTTAACTCTTTACACACATCCAACAAGTCGTTGCTGTGCTGGCTGTTCATGTAGCTAATTTGACGAATAATAATGTCGGCGCGTTTGGTGAAACTATGAAGCGCTCTCCGCAGGGCAGGCAGCATAATTTCTGCCGCATTGCGCATGTGCTTTTCGATGGAATCGAGTATGAACCAAAGATAGGACTGGTCATGCTCGCAGATATCGGGAACCGTCCTGCGCAGTTCTTTTTCGGTATCGTGCTTAAAGGCTTTCTTCTTGCGGCGGATTTTGGCGATGGTTTTATTGATGTCTTCGCGATGTTTTTCGACGCTATCGGCCGATAAACGCACGGATATATCCGGTTGAAAACGCTTTTCCATAAAGTCGAAAAAGTGGTCTGAGGCTTGCTGAACTAACTGCTGTGACTCCACCTCTCTGACCAGCTCTCGCTTTCGGTCTTCTAGCTCCGCGATAACATCCGTAAAGTCGCTAATAATACGTTCGGAATACTCGAACGCATCAAGCAAGTCATACACTTCACCACGATTCAGAAAGGCTTCTAGTGCGTTTAGGGTATTACGGGTGTTCCTGTGACGCGTGCGGACTTGGGTGTTGTCAGATTCGATAAGCGCTAAGGAGAAAATTCGCCCTAAACGGGTAAAAGGGAAGGTCGACTGAAGGGTTGCCGTATCGACCTGGCGCTCGACCCAACCGCAATCCAATAGCTGCTTCAGAACCCAATTGGCATGCTCACGGTGGTTTTTGAAACGTTCCTGGTCTTCACCATCATCCTCAAGAACCAAGTTCTTAGATCTGGCGAGGGATTCTTCAAGAATCTCAACCAGCTGTTCTCGGTTCAAAGACTGGCCATAATCGGCTACAGCGCTGTACTGACGCTGATACAAGAGACGTACACACTGTACGATTTGCTCGCGGTATTTGCTCGATAGGGGCTTAAAAAAGTGCAGGCGTTCGTCGGTGAAAAACATATTCTGGGGTTTACCTTCAGGGGGCCAAAGAATAACGAAATTGGAAGGGGACAGCTAGGACACTTTGGAGGGATTTTGGAATATAAATGCGGGGTTTGACGTCAAGCGGGCGTTCTGTTTAAAAACTAACCAGCACGGAACTTAAAGTAGTTTCTAGATTAGGCTCAAAAAACAAAACACGTGATATTAGCTCGTAAAACAAACTACTTTGGTCCTGGCTAGTAGCTACTAAGAAGATAAGACCTATACGAAGTCAGACGTCGTGTTAGCGACAGGCACTAGTCTTCGATCTCGCCAAAACCCATTTCGATCCAGAATGGACCGACGGATGTCTGATAGGGGACTATGATCTGAATTGGGGCATTAAATATCAGGCAACCATAGTCCTTTTTCAGGACACTCACTGGGCGCGCCATTCCAAAGTTATGCTCTTCACTCATTAAGCCCTTGGCTCCACCTGTAATCATGTTGGTAATTTCGCCTACGGTATCCATAATGTCACCATCCACTACCGTGAACTTCTCCATCAGCATATTGCTGGCAATCGCCAATATCGTCTTATCTTCAAAGGATATGATGAGCTGACCCACAATTTTATCCGTCGCCATAGGCATAACGCCGGCGAGGTCACCCTGGGGGATATTGGTGCTCACCTTAACCGGGGGCTGAGCGGCAATCGTTATTTGTGCCATGGTGGTTAATACTGACTTAGCAGACGACAAGAAGGGCGAAATAAATTCCGTCTTTAAGACTGTTTGCTTCCCATGTCGTTTAGGTTTTTCTGCCATTTCACAAACATCTTCTATGGTGTTCGCAGCAATCATTCAAACGTAATTAGCTCTATTATGCTCAGATTGACTGTTATCTCGCTACTAAATTACCGATCAATACCCATCAAGATAGTTTGGTTATATACCAAGCGGCCTAGAATAAAAAATAGCTTTGCTAAGGATAAGTATAGAGGTGTTTTTTAAAGCTGCGCGCTTATTACTAATGGCGCTAAGGTACGCTTTCTGATAAATAAAAACTTAATTAATTATTATACAGCACGTCATTTTTAACGACTAATACATACCGTTTAAACGCCGCTGTTATCGCAAATTGTTTTATAAGTTGTTCATACATTTACGTGCGAAAAGTTACTATACTCAAAAAGAGAGGTTGCCGTATTTCATTATCAAAAGTGATTAAAAGTGATTAAAAGTAAGAACCAATATAATGCAATTCGATATAGCAAAAGACATTCTTAAAGGTTTTTCTTTACCCACGCAGCCGAGCATCATTAGTTCGATACGTAATGTCGCGCCAAACCTGGAATTAATGGCCAATATTATTGAACAAGACCCAGGACTTTCTGCCGCAGTTCTTAAGGTGACCAACTCACCAGTATTTGCCTTGCCAGTCAAGGTAACCTCTATCACCAATGCAATGAGCCTTCTCGGTATCGAGGGCATTACTAGCATTTTGAATGCCGCTGCTTATAAACGGGTCGTCGGTGGTTTTTCACCTTCAGAAGAACTCAGCGCTTTTTGGCACCAAACAACGATTGCGGCCGTGGCAATCTCGGCTGTTGTTCGGCAACTGAATATTAAGTCATCAATCGTAACCGTCGATGAAGCTTACTGCCTGGGTTTATTCCACCACTGTGGCATACCGATACTGTTTAAGAAGCACCCCGATTATTTTGATACATTGCTCTCGGCAGATCACAAACCCCATGAACAAGTTACTGATATCGAAAATAGAGCATTTAAAACAAACCACGCGGTGCTCGGCTACTACATAATGAAAAGCTGGAATTTACCGAAGGTGTTATGCGAAGTTACTCGTTTACATCATAACCGGCAGGCATTAGAAAACCTCGACAAATTAGACGAGCAGGAAGCAATATTGCTTTCTGCACTTAAAATTGCCGAGTATATCGTAGATGAGTCAACCGACCTGAGTTGCGATAAGATTCATTCCGAATGGCAAGATCATGGTACTGCAATTACATACTTCTTTGGAATTAGCGAACCCGACCTCAACGAGCTGCGCGATATCGTCTTAGACGCTGTAGAAGAACATAATATCAAATCGTATTGAAAATATTCTTTGTGGCTGTTTCAGATTAAATTGGAATTGAATATGAAAATATTAGTAGTCGATGATTTTTCACCGATGCGAAGGATTACCATTAATATATTGACCAGATTAGGTTATCGGGATGTTGCTGAGGCTGTCGATGGCCAGGAAGCTATTGAAGCCTTGGAAAAACATCAATTCGACTTTGTGATTACCGACTGGAATATGCCTTGTGTATCAGGACTAGAATTACTAAAAAAAATACGCGCCATAGACAAGTTATCCAAGATCCCAGTATTAATGGTAACAGCAGAATCGAAGCGAGAGCAGATTGTCATAGCGGCAAAAGCAGGGGTAAACGGCTATGTGGTAAAACCGTTTACAGGAACCACCTTAAAAGGCAAGATCGAATATATATTAGATCAGTTAAATACATAGCCGGGGGCAATGTTATTACGGAGTATGACGGGGTAAACTGGCTAGACATTACAGGTCTTTCAACTGGGAAAGGTCCAAAAGTGAGTAGTTTTCTTCTGCTATTTTTACTGTTCCAAGCGTTCCTATTTCCTGCCCGCGTCGCTCAGTAGCGTGGTTACTTATCGATACTTTCGGTCCTATCTGATCAACAATAATCGCACGGTCTTCCTCATTATAATCACTAAATATAACGGATGAAGGTTTTGAGGATTGGATTGATCGACCGGTAAAAAAAACATCCTTTAGACGTGTAAACGGGATATGCTTATTGTGCCACGTGAGATCCCGATCTTTATCATTAACATAACATTCCGTGACAGATACAACGGATTTTATATACTCTAGGGGGATTAAGAATGACTGATTGTCCGACTTGATTACACGACAGTCAGTAAAAAGGCTCTTAAAAGCCGGCAGATTAATAATAAAGACAATACCTACTCCTGGCATGTTCTTAATAAAAAATTTACCACCAGCTTCCGTGATATCGCTCTTTACGACGTCAAGACCAACTCCTCTTCCCGAAATATCACTGACTTTTTCTGCTGTCGAAAATCCGGGGAGAAATAGAAGATCAACAGCATCATCATCACTTATTCTACTGGCTTCCTTTTCTGTTATTAGACCTTTAGAAATCGCTTTATCTTTTACTTTCGCAATATTGATACCAGTACCATCATCTTGAATCATAAGTCGTACACGTTCATTCTGGCTTTCCGCTATGACTGTAATATTACCCTCTTCTGTTTTTCCAATGGCTAATCGCTCTTCGCAAGACTCGATGCCGTGGTCACAAGCATTGCGGATGATGTGGGTGATCGGAGCCTCTAAAAGGTGATAAGTCTCTTCACTTACACTGATATCCTTGCAGTCTACCAACACTTTAATTTTTTTCTTAACACCAGCCTGCTCTAGGCTATCGCAGACTGAACGCACAAGCACCGGTATCTTTTTTGTGAGCTCTTCAAGTGGCGTGCTTAATAGCTGAGCTAACTCGTTACGCAACAATGACGCGCTATCAAAACTAGCATCCTTTGAATCATCGGCCCAAGATTTCCCTTGATTGGCTACTCGGTTCCCCAAAGCTTCCACGTTCATGGTATCGCCCAGTGCTGAAATCATTTTAACGAATTGGTCCATATTCTTGCGCCGAATTTTGAGAACCCCCAACACCTTTTTAGTCTCATCATCGGTTTTGGGTGCTTCATTATCGACCGTCTCGTTGCCTCTACTTTTGTCCGTAGTCGCAGAGCTAGAATCTTCATCTATTGTAATGTGCGCCAAAAGCTCGTGAAGAATGTCATTTAACTCAGCCTTAAGCGTCTCGTTGTACTGCTCCATGCCTGAAACCAGTAGAAAAACAAGCTCAGCCATCTTTTGGCAAACAACTAAGGCTTCCCCCGACAATTTGTGACTCAGCTGTATGAGCGCTTCATTTACCCTCTCAAATGTCCCTTTTGTTATCTCGGCAATAGGCGCGCTAATAACATTGTAGGTTATGCTTAATTCAGGTGAAACACAGGTGTCACCAAAATAGTATCGGCCAGTCACCCTAAAACTACGTTTTTTTTCCGATTTAGGGTGAAGTAATAGTGCGAGTTCTTTTTCTAGCTTTTCAAACCCATCCAGTATTTTATAGTCGGTAGGTAAGACCGATTTAAAATCAGATAGACTTTTGGCGAAATGACTTAAGTGTGTCAGGGGATCTAGTGTGAGCGCTGTTAGGGTAGAGGCTGCATTTGATAAAGTTGAAAACTGAATCAGATTAAGGATATCGCGGCGACCACTTGTAATCACCTCGTTAACAAATGGATCCAGCATTTTGACGAGAGGGTAGAGTTCAGTGTTGATTTCCGCAGTTGGCACGACGATATCAGCAATGTCGTTTAGAACACGCTTTAACTGCTCAGAGTCACAAACCTCCTTTCCCACTTCACAACTATTTTCACAAGTTTCAAACAGAACCTTCAGCCCTGAGATCAAGACTGAGGGGATTTCACCGCTAAATTCAAGACCATCATCACGAATCTTTTCAAGAAGGTTTTCCAGGGCGTGCGCTAGGTTTTTGGTTTGCAATAAACCAAAAAATAGGGCGGTTCCTTTTAATGTGTGTAATTGGCGGAAAAGCATATTGACCGTAATTTCCGTATCAAAATCTTTTCCTGATTCAATATGAACAAGTTGAGACAGGGCTTCCGCTATCCATTCCAGCGACCCTTCGATAAACTCCTCAAGCATTTCAGGGGTAAAATCAGCGGTATTGTGAGCATACATGAACGGTTCGTCCTCTCGACCTTCTTAAAAAAGTATAGTGCATAGCGTTTATCCATAGGCGTTAATACTGGCCTATAGCCCTATGTTTGAGTTATTAAAAACGATCGCTATAGTGGTTTCAGTAGTAACACTGCGTCCGAATATTTGAATCAGACCTTACGCCCGAAATCGCCCGAAAAATGAGGACTCCATAAGGCATTTTTTTGCGAAGCTTCTAGAATAATAGAAAGGCGAGCGATACCCCCCAATACAGAAGCGAAGCCTCTATGAGGATGTAGAATGAATGCCCCAACATCATTTACCACTTATGAACGAACCGCGAATGACGAACGCACGCTTAATTCCTTTTGTAATCAATGGTTTAACGCACAAAGTAGCTGGCAGATTCCGAATTTAAAAGAAACCGAGGCATTGGGAGAAGAAGATAAAAAATCTTTGATCCAGAAATCAGTCATTGGGCTTCGACAAAAAATGACAGCCAATAACAATGCTATAAAAACCTTCCCAAAATGCAGTGACGCACTAGTTAGCGCTCATCTCGATACTTTGGCATTAAAATTTGGGTACGCCCATGAAAATTTGACAGAGTCGATAAACGCTAAGAAAACAGAAGCGATGGATGCATACAGACAGAATCAAAGGGTGATTGATGAATTGAACAAGAATTTAGGCGCGCGGTCTGCAGCGGGAATTTTTCTTATTGGCGATGAAAAAGAACAGAATCACCGCCGTAATTTGTTGTCGATCATGAACTTAATGAAATCGAATGAGTCCGCGATTCTACAGGGCCGAATAAAATTCGATTTATTGAAATTCACTATTTCAATGTGCAATGAACTGGGAAGAGCAAAATACAAGCCTGTTATTATGCAGTTAGAATCGGAGCTAATGGGCCTAAATATAAAAATTAGAAGTTCCCTATCAAAAATTCCTGGAGGCATAACTGCAAAATCTTCGGTTAAAGACTGCATTGAATTTGAGATCAATAAACTACCATCGACCTTTGATTCCCAGTTAATGCTAATTCACACCTTTGATATCCTTTACGAAATCTACAGCGGCATCAATATCAATATAGCAACCAGGCTCGCGCGGTTTTGCCTGCCAGTTGAAAAGGAACACAAGATCTTACCCATATGCCCAGAAGGAGAGTAAACCCTCCGCTACATTTTATAACCAACAGCAAACATAAAGACCCACGGGTCTATTTGCACGTCAGCCGTTATGTCGCCAAGCCCCGGCGCATCAAATGTAGCCTCAGTATCGATATCTGCATACCAAATAGAAGCATTGATTAACCAAGTATCATTAATTTCGAAGTTAACACCGAGCTCTGCAGCAAGACCGAAAGAGTTTGATAGATCTAGCTCTGTCTCACCAGACACATCTCCATTAAGACTATCAATAGCTCCGTCAAGTTCGCCATCGACCTTTTCATCAAAAAATATGGTGTAGTTCAACCCTAATCCAATATAGGGCTGAAAGCCCGAGGATGCACTCATAGGGTAATATTGAAGACTCAAGGTAGGAGGCAACTGCTTTGTCGATCCTGCCTTGAGATTTAGGCCTTCGGCTTTTATGTCGTGCTTAAATGGGCTCGCAGCTAATAGCTCAACCCCCCAGTTTGAATTGACCATGTAAACAATAGTGAGACCGATTTGCGTACTGGAATCAACTGAAGCTTTTGAACGGGGAAGCCCCAGCCCAAGATCTTCGAGATTTGTTCCCTCAAGTTTTAGAGCGCTACTACTGTCATTCGGCTGAACGCTTGCTGCACCTAAGTGAATAAGCCAATCTCCGGCCTCAAAAGCATAGCCATTTACAGAAATTAATAATGTTAAAAGAAAGGAGAAAAATTTACATCTGCATTTATTAGCACTCATACATCACACTCTATTCATTTAGAAGTTTTGGCAATACAAACTGACTGCATTTCAACCAACTATAGTCGTTTCGCATCTTCTGCAAACAGTATCAAATGAAAACTAATAAAATAATGGCGCGATAAACACTTCCATTTTTAAATGGTCGAGAAAAAAACAAAAACACCTATATTAATAGAGTTAAGTTGTGATTTTAGTTATCAAAAGTTGGAGCAAATCACTATTGTCGCGAATAACATTTACCAATAAAAAACAAATACATGTGCCATCCAGCCAAAAATAATGACGGTAAATTACCGCTGTCAACCAACCTCTATATGATTCGTTTATATAGAGGTTTACACTTAATTTAATTACAAACAAATAAAAAAAGGAAATATTTACAGTAAACCTCGCTATTTATTCCTTTCATTTTCATCAATTACCATTGCTAAAACTTAAGACCTAAGCGTAATCACATGACAAGATCACCAACGCCAACGCATTACAAGTGATATAAAAAGAGTAGAGAATTGAATAGACGCAAAACAAAAAGGCTAGTTGAACAACAGAAAACCTTAGTCAAAAAGCAAAAGAAATTTTAAGTTTGGCGGCCCACTTCTCATCGTAGAAAACGCTATTTTCTATAGCCAAAAAAGAGGAGGGTCAACCCTTGAATCCAGGCGTAATTCAGTAATATCTATTTTTGAATCAAGTTCACCGCCGCATGTCCCGGCGCGAGTTTTTTTAACCAATTTCGAAGTTAACACCGATCTCTGCCGCAAGACCGAAAGAGTTTGATAGATCTAGCTCCGTCTCTCCAGATAACGCCCCAAATAGTGCCCGTCCAAAAATGGCTCGTTGCGAGGGGAAATAAAAACACTCCGATTTTCACCGCTACACCAAGCCAAAAACCCGTTCTTACAAGCCTAAATTCATTAATGTGATGGCAAGTATGAGCCCCAAACCTGGAATACCAATAGTTAATGCCGCCATGGGTAAGTAGGCCGCTTTATATGTTTCGTTACAAATAACACGGATGCATGTGACAACATAACCACTGTGAGGCAAGGAATCTAAGCCACCAGATGATATTGCGACGATGCGATGGAGTTGTTCTGGGTCCATACCGCTTTCGAGGAAATGTGGTCCAATTTCTGGGAGAACGATGGTTTGTCCACCAGAAGCAGAACCTGTAAGACCGGCTACGATAGTCACAGCAATAGCCGCACTGATAAGTGAGCTGCCTTCCATGCTTGTCACAGCCGTGACGATGCTGGTAAAGGCGGGGGAAAGCTTGGCGACCGTACCAAAGCCCACGATAGCAGATGTATTTCCAATGGCGAGTAAGGCACCGTAGGTGCCATCGGCCATAATTTTGGAGGCACTGGTGATGAATCGATAATTAATGATAGCCAGTGTTAAACAACCAGCGAGCAGAGCCACGACAAGCGCATTTTCTTGTAGCGATTTATGAGTGAAAAAGGTGGTGGCAAATACCATGAGTAGCGGGAGCAATGCTGTTAGCGGGTGCGGGTGATCGGCCAAGGAATTGGGTGTTAACGGTGATTTCGAAACATCCGAAGAACTGCTTTCTTGCTCTTGGCTGTCTGGCGTAATTTCTTCATCTCTTCCAAAGCCATCGCCTCTCTCTTGGGCTCGTTTGATCATCCATTTGAAGCATATAAATCCGCTAACAGCCATAAATACGGCGACCACGAGGCTCACTTCCCATGCGGCATAAGGTGTGGTGCCTAAATACTTGATGGGAATCCAGTTTTGAATTTCGGGCGAACCCGCACTGGTCATTGTAAAAGTGCCTGAACCGAAAGCCAGCGCTGCCGGGATAAAATAGTGGGGAATATTGGCGTCGCGAAATAGGCTAACCGCCATTGGGTAGACTGAAAAAGCCACGATAAATACGCTGATGCCGCCGTAGGTTAGTACTGCGCATACCGCTACGATAGAAAGTGCGGCGTGTTTAGGCCCAAGCTTATTGATGATCCAGTGAGCTAAACTAGCGGCAGCGCCGGTGTGCTCCATGAGCTTTCCGAATAAACTGCCCAGCAAAAACATGAAGAACCATGTGCCAATAAATTTGGAAAATCCATCCATATAACCCCGGATAAAATTATCCGTTCCTTCCGTGTCGAGTATCACCACGTTACCCGTAAGCGCAATAAGTAGCGCGCACAAAGGGGCGGCGACAAAAAGATTCATTCCGCGTAAAGCTAAATATATTAGCAGCAAAAGGCTGCCAACAAGGCCGATCATACTCAGTATCATTGGTCTGTCCTTTATGTGGTTGAGCGTGGATCATAGCAAGTATTCATCGCTGAATGAAATAACTGAGCGTCACTGAAACATGGAAGCGGAATCACCATTCATGTTTAGAGAAAACATGAGGTTGTGATTTTTTGGGAGAATTAACTTTGAGGTTTTTGAATGATGCTCTCCCGGGAATGCTTTCAATCATTTTCATTGAATAAATTGGAGAATGGGAGTGGTCAAGCCGGTAATCTTTAAGACTATCCGAAAGATAGTCATCGTGTAGGGCTGGGATGATATGGTTTGTAGATAAAAGATAATTATGAGTAGCCCATAAATTTAATACGATTTAGTCTGCTGTGCGTCGGAAGGCAATGAAAGAATATTCTCTACGTCTATTTCGTTCATAATTGCTTCAAGTTTTTTCATGGTTTGTTTTGCTTTTGGGTAGCTTCTGTGTAAAACCAGGAAAAAATCAATCGTATCTAATATTTCAAATTGAATTTCTTTAATGGGGTACTTTTTTAATACCGCAGCAGAAGGATGACTGTAGTCAAGTAGGTAATTGGCTCTTCCTTTATTTAGCATGGAAAACGCAGAAGTATGGGTTCCTGTTGGAAGGTGTTTAATACGGTTATTTGGGTCTCTAACAAACTCTTTAAAAGGGCCATAGCTATATCCTCGTATTGTGATAACTTCCTTACCTTTTAAATCGTCGACACTAGAAATAGGAGCGACATGGTTTTTGTGGTACACGCGAAGTTCTGATGAAACCATAGGCGTTTTGCCGACTAGGCAACACTCATCCAGCCTGTTGGAATTGACCAAAACCGAAAAGTTTGCGTTACCTTGTTTAAGCTCATGGAACACTCTACTTGCCGGATATTCATGTATTTTCCATTTCAGTTTCGCGCGTTTGAATAATTCTTCAAGAACATAATTAAAGGGGTTTTCGAATTTGTCGTGCTCGTCGAGAGAACCGACGACAGCTAATTGGTCTGGGAGGGCGTAATGAATATCAGCTGGATCTGCATGGGCCTTTATAAAGGACAGGCATAAAAATAACATCACCGCTAAGATATTTAGAGCTAAGAGTTGAGGGGTAGAGGATATTATACGTGACATATATGTCGCGTTACCTTAATCAAGAATTTCAGCAGGAGTATCCACGTTCTATGTGCGGCTGGCCTACCAAATACAATCTTCTAGCCAAATTACAGAAAAAACGCGACCTTAATCAACTGATCCTAGAGCGGGTGCTACATGGGTCATATTCAGTCAGCCTGCTGGTTAAGATACATACTGAACCAATCATAGCCCAAATGTGACGCTTCAATCGTTTTTTTCCAGATCGTTTTATTCCTATAATAGCGTCATACGAAGGTCCGAGGGATATATGTATCAAAGGCGGCCCGCTGAGGACAGACATTGCCCGCAGCCTGCGTATTGATACTGCCACTCCAGGCCGCTACAGGTTGAGGAGCCTTCCAGCGCAAATTGCCAATAGGGGGCTGAGCATATGGGATACCTAGCTACTCTAGAACATCGCTTTCAGAATGAACTTTCCCCACAACTGTGCCGCTGTCGAGTTCAATGTTAACCGGCGGGGCGCTTGTCGTTTCTTGGCTACGGCTGCCTGAATTAGAGTCGCCGCCTGAGCAGGCCCATAAGAATGACGTTAAAGAAAGTACGATCAGTGGCTTCATTAATCAAATTCCCTTTGGATTTAGATAGTGATTATTTCTCTACAAATTGAAATTGTGGTGCAATAGGCACCCAGAAAATGTGGGCGACTTTTCAGTTACAAGTAATGAAAGACAGCTAAAATGAAAGACAGCTAAAAAGCCTGGATTATCATCGATCATAGGAGGCAAAAGGCGTTGAAATAGGGCGCTTGCACCCTATTTTTATTGCTTTTTACCATTTGATCTCTCTGCTTTCTTTAGTAACGGTCATCAAGGTGCTCTAACAATAAGATATTCAGCCGCTCTGGAGCGGTCTCCGTTACCCAATGCGTAACGCCCTGCAATATTACGAATTCATACTCTGCACTCACGAAATTCTTTGAACCCTCCATAGCGACTATGCCCATATATAGGTCTTGGTCACCCCAAATTTGCAGGGTTGGAACAGTGATGGGGTCCTCTACTTGCAAGGTCGTCCACTCCCAGCCTCTGACACGGTAATAGTTTAACGCTGCATCTATGGCCTCTACGCTCCCCATTTGTTCGATATACACCTCAACATCCTCGGCTGGTATATCTTCATAAAGAGCACGCATATAGGCATGGCCATTCTCGACAAAGGTTTCTTCAAAACCTGGACTCGCAAAATCCTGCCCGTAACTGGATATTTCTTCTTGGCCGGAGTTTTCATCAAGGAGAGCATAAACAAAAGCGTATGGATGCGGAACGGATATAGCGGTAAGCGTAAGCACACGGTCAGGGTGCCTGGAACTGACAATCCATGAAACCCAAGCGCCACTGTCATGCCCGACAAGATGGAAGCTATAGATGCCCAACTGATCGGCGATATCGGTAATATCTTCAACGCGTAAACTGATGTGATAATCATCGGGATCGAGCGGTCGAGCACCTTCCGAAAATCCACGTTGGTTAGGCGCAATCACATAATAGCCTTCCTCAGCTAATGCCTGAATCGTGCTTTTAAACTGGTGAGCTGTAGTTGGAAAACCGTGTAATAAAATAACGGCTGTACCCGTCGTTGGACCGGCGGTTAAACCATCAAAAACAAGATCAGCAACGGGAATTTCTATGGTGCTAATTTTTCTCCATTCAGCCCTTTGTTCTTCGGTAATAACAGGTTCCTTGGAGCTGGAACTGCCTGATCCACCACAGCCAAATAGCAGCAATGTACTTATTAGAAACGTGACTCGTATCATGATGCACCTTTTGATTTATTGTTATTTTTGTAAGTCCTAGAATAGAAAACGCTTGTAGGGACCAAGCCCTCATAAATATTCGGTTTGATTCCAGTTAGATAGTTAACGTCTAATCAACCAGAGACCCAAGGATCACGCCCTTATACGCTATGTCCGATACTAAACAGTATTGGACATAAGGGGAGGTATACGGCACACTACTATTACAGTTCATCAACAACAAACATGAAATCAAGTTATAACTTTAAAATTCAAAGACTTAGCATTCAAACCTTATGTCGAAAATAGATAACCCAACGCCGCTGTATCCAACCTACGTAGAACTAAAAGGCTTTTCGTTTCAGGAATTCGTGAGCCTCAAAGCTTTCATAGAATCTGGTGAACCTTGGTGGGCCAAACACTGGGATTGGGGGCAGGAATTCCTTCTCTACATCGGCCGAAACAAATCTGAACATACCTATGTTCGGTTTAGGAACGAAGTTGAGCGGTTTTTACTGTGGGCTTTTTTGGTTAAGGAAAAGCCCATTGATGAACTCAAGAAAAGTGAGATTTTGGATTACGCAGACTTTTGCTGGCATCCACCCGAGAACTGGATTTGCCTCGCCAACCATGACAAATTTATCTATCGAAACGGAGAGTTTCAGGCCAATCCCAAGTGGGCACCCTATCGCTTAAAAATCGCCAAAAGTGACACCCAAACGAAACCCGACAAACGACGTTACCGACCGTCTCAGCAAACACTCATCGCGAGCTTTACCGCCATCATTGCCTTCTATAAGTACCTCATGAACGAAGAGTTTGTTTACGGTAACCCCGCTCAAATAGCCAAGAAAGATTGCCGCTATTTTATTAAGGATGTTCAGGTAAAAGAAGTACGACGCTTGAGCAGCGACCAATGGCAAACCGCGTTGAACATAGCCACTGAGCTTGCCGATGCTGATCCAAAATTCGAGCGCACGCTCTTTATCGTCGCTGCACTAAAGACCTTATTCCTACGGATTTCAGAGCTATCAGAGCGCAGCCAATGGTCGCCAGTAATGAGCCATTTTTGGGAAGACGAAGACGGTAACTGGTGGTTAAAAGTTTTTGGAAAGGGCAGAAAACTACGCGACACCACCGTGCCCCCCAACTTTTTACCGTACCTCAAACGCTACAGAAGCTTCAGAGGATTGAGTCCACTGCCCTATTCTGATGACACCGCTCCGATCGTAGAAAAGCTGCGTGGCTATGGCGGCATGTCCTCTCGCCACTTGACTCGGATTGTACAAGCGCTTTTTGATGAGACCTATAACCGTATTAAAGAACAAGATGGTGAAGACAAAGCACGACGCTTAAAAGAAGCCTCCACTCATTGGTTGCGGCATACAGGTGCCAGTATGGAGATAGAGCGTGGGAGAGCTTTAAAAGACTTGTCTGAAGACCTGGGGCATTCCAGTATGGCGACGACCGATACGGTTTATGTGCAGACTGAGAATAAGAAACGTGCGGAGAGTGGTAAGGGTAGGAAGGTGGATTAAATATGCCAGCTTAATTTCCCTGCCCTTACGTAAATGAGCTGAAATAGTAATATTGAAGAGCTACAGACTACCGTAACTAAAATGCTCTTTGGTCTTGATAATAAAAGCGCTCAGAACCCCAAGTGAAACTATCGGAACTCCGCCGAAGATTATTTTTTACTAAATTTGCGTCAGCGTTTTCATAGAAACGAATAAACGCATAGGGTTCTCACTGAAAGGCTCAAACATGTCGAAGTGCTGATAGAACGCTACTGCCTGATCATCAATGACATCTAGTATCAAGCCGTATGCAGGTAGCCCCGCTTCGCTAAGGCTTGCGGCTTGTCGTAGTGCATAGATCAGGGTTTTTGCTCCTAACCCTTTGCCTTTATAACGATTGTCTACAGCCAAACGTCCCAGCATGACGACAGGCAAGGGATACGCGGGTAAGCTTTGCTTTGCGGGTATTTCTTCTCTGGTGACAGTGGCGGCAGCGAGGGTATAGTATGCCGCTATGGTGGCTTTTCCGCTGGATTGCGCTTCTGCCAAAACATAAGCTCTACTCAGGCCAAGCTTTGTGTGCTTTATCGAGTAGCGCGCTAGGAATTCGTTCATGAGTGGTTTGCCGCAATCGAATGCCTTTAGGTCATGTAGGCTCTTGTCCGCGGCAATGAAGGTTTGCTCCAAGGTCAATTAAAATCCCTCTTGATCCAGTTTTTTGGCAGCATCTAGGATTTTATTACTGGGCCGTTTGGCGGCTTCACAGACTTTGATAAAATGGTCAAACGGCTGATTGGCTAGCTCTATTTCGTTATGTGCTTTTAGCCGCTGAGGGGCGTCATTTCTTACCAGGTTGGCCAAGTAGTCAGTGAGCGTGTAACCACTGGCTAAAGCAGCCCTTTCGGCCAAAGCTTTTACTTCTGCCGGGAATCTTGCTTCTACTCGTACTGTTTTAATTGACATGATACACCTCGCACTATTTCCAACAGCTTAACATACGGCAGATTGCCGTACAATACTCACGCATAAACAAGCATTTCGAATATAGAAAACCCAACGCTGCTGTATCCAACCTACGAAGAACTAAAAGGCTTTTCGTTTCAGGAATTCGTGAGCCTCAAAGCTTTCCTAGAATCTGGTGAACCTTGGTGGGTCAAACACTGAGATTGGGGGCGGGAATTCCTTCTATACACAGGCTGAAACAAATCTGAACATGTACTAATCATCTCTAATTTCTTTCCATTAGGGAGAATATTATGACTTTTACGGAGTTTTTTGAGTTTGGATAGGGGTAGCGTTACTCGTTATAGTGGAATTATTAACGAGTAATACAAGCCTAATTTGAAAGTTAATACGGTTTTGAATTATTACTGAAGCCAGTTGAAAGCGTATCAGTTAACCCGCTCTACCTAATTTCCGCATCCTTTCGCAGGTCAGGAGATATCGAGATATTAAACTTAGCAGCTTTAGCTTCGTCGATAACAATTCCATATTTTTTAGGTCGCTCAGGGAAAATGTCTTGAACCCTTTCCCCGTTAAACACCCGTTTTATCATCTCAGCGCCCTGCTTACCAACGCCATCATAATCTAGGTAAATAGAAGCGACTGCACCCCAGCCCTCAACAACATCACCTCGCCCCAAACCAATTAAGGGCTTGGATGATGATTTTGTAAGGGATTCTGCAAAAGGTTTTTGTGCGCCCATCTGGTCGCTGGCAGCCAGAAACACATCTACAATCGGATCTAACTCTTTAATATATCGCGTTGCAATTTGTGCCATGCGGTGATGACCGCCATCGCTGGGAATAAAGTTCACCTGGCGAAAATGTACAGTAATATCCTTCCAGTCGTCAGTCTTAAGAAGCTCCTCTATCCACGCCCGGTAACTATGAGACTGATCCATATCAGCATATACAAACCCGATATTTTTAACGTTTGGCATCAAACGACGAATAAAACCCATGCGTATTTCAATAGGAACATGAAATGAAATACCCGTAAAATTTCCGGTTGGCGGCGCACCATACTCATCGACAAGACCCACACCAACGGGGTCGGTTACTGTTGCATAAACAAAGGAGAACTCGGGGATATCCCACGCTATTTCTTTAAAGGACGAAACCGCTAAGGTCCCATTCAGGAAAATAGCATCGTAATCTACTTTCTGCATACGATGCCGCCACAGGCTTTTTGCTGCGCCAGCATAATTCGCTAAAGAATAGTATTCTGTCCTGAAACCCGCGGCTTCGGTATATCCAATATTTTCCAATTCGGCCAACAAAGCCTCCCGCACCTCGACGTAAGGAGAGCTTGCCTGGGAATCAATGAGTAATAATTTTTTTTGAAAATCGACCGTTTCTGCACTGACGGCACATCCTAAAGCGCACAAAAACACGCCCAACAAAGCCTGCCCAACTATTGAATGCTTAATTCTAACTCTGTTCGACATAAAAACCTTTAATGCAAACAACTATAACCAAAAGTCTGATAACACTACCCTCTTCACTATCTCTTGATATTAGTCCATATAACATCAATTCATCACAAAGATGAATCAATGAGTGTAGCTTTTTGTTTTAGTTCATCTGAAATGGTAATTTCAAATTTTCTAGCCCTCGATATATCAATAACAATGCCGTAATCCTTAGCGTGAGCAGGTAAAACACTCTTTATAGGTTCACCTCGTAACAACCTGTCCGCCATCGCTGCCGCTTGAATCCCCGACAACGCCTCGTCAGGGTAAATAGATGCTGTGGCGCCCCAAT
The DNA here is from genome assembly GCA_033852165.1 of Agarilytica sp. Classification (GTDB taxonomy): domain Bacteria; phylum Pseudomonadota; class Gammaproteobacteria; order Pseudomonadales; family Cellvibrionaceae; genus Agarilytica. Next base: position 56,582 of record JAWSUZ010000045.1, read on the forward strand.
TGTCAACTACGTCATGCCGCCCGACACCAATTAGCGGTTTAGTCGCTATCTTATCTACTAGTTTAGCAAATGGGCTCTGAGCCCCCATTTGATCGGCTGGGCTAAGAAACACATCAACAATCGGGTCCAGTTCCTCAATAAATTTTTTGGCCGTTTGCGCCATCCGCTTATGACCGCCATCACTAGGAATAAAAGGCACTTGGCGGTAATGCAAGGTGACATCCGACCATTTAGGTTGATCCAGCACAGCCTTTAACCACGCACGATAGCTGTGAGATTGCGGCATATCAGCCTGAACAAGCCCGATATGCTTGACGTCGGGAATCAATTCACGAACAAAATCCATTCTGTCTTCCACCGGAACATGAAATGCTACACCGGTAAAATTGCCATTGGGCGGTTGGCCGTAATCTTGAATAAGCCCCAAGCCAACAGGGTCAGTTACAGTAGCAAATAAAAATATATATTTAGGCGACTGCCAAGCAATTTCACGAAAGGATTTGCTAGCCAAAGTCCCATTAATAAAGATGAGGTCGTAGTCTTGCTTTTTAATCCGGTGATCCCACAAACTCTTAGCAGCACCCGGGTAATGAGAAAGGGAGTAATATTCGTAGGAAAACCCTGATGCTTCCGTGTACCCAAGTCTTTCTAGCTCCAAAATCATTGACTCTCGGACTGTCTGATAAGGATCTCCTATCTGAGAATCGATAACGAGCATCCTTTTCGATGTGCTTGCAGCAAAGCCCGCAGAGCTACACAAACAGCATAAGATCAGCAGATAAGTGCTAATGAATCGCAACCCGCTATCCATAAAATATTTCTTCATAACCACTACTTTGATAACCACTACATTTTTAGACGCTATTAACTCTGATTTCTTAAGGTCTCCGTTTATTGAACAGTTCAACGACCAATATTCAGGCGTTAGCAGCAACGGAATCACCTGCGGTTCTTATGGCTTAACCGCAATAAAAGCTGTTACACCCCGGTTTATTTTAGTGCATATTCCCATGTGTCGCACTATAAGTCCCTCGAATTTTAATGAGAATAAGGCGTCAAAATGCTACCGCAGGTTCATTTCTAAAGAAGACTCCATTTTCGTGCTTCAACGCACATCGCTAGGGTTTTGACGCCTTTGAAGACCAGCAATGGCTATAATTATGATAACCTTGCGCGCTTATCGCTAAGCTATTGATTTAGTTATCAAATTAGGGGGAGTTACTGTGAATACGTCGATCAAAATTTCGCTTATACGAATAGCTGCCTGTTTTTTTCTCACCTGTATATATACGTTAACGAATGCCGAGTCGACTAAACCCATAAAAATTGCACACGTTTACGGCAAAACCGGACCCTATGAACTTTACGGAAAACAATCCCATGATGGTTTGATGCTCGGAATCGAGTACGCGACCCATGGCACATTTGAGGTCCGCGGTAGAAAAATTGAAGTTATCGTTAAAGACACACAGTTAAAAACGGATCTTGGCCGAACATTACTCGAAGAAGCCTATGCCGACGATGAAGTTACACTCGCCGTTGGTGGAATCAAATCATCTGTCGCACTCGCTATGCTCCCCATTGCTGAAGAGTACCAAAAAATACTTTTCGTTGAACCCGCCGTTGCTGATAGCATCACAGGAAAAGACGGCAGTCGTTATATATTTAGAACCTCTCGAAACTCCAGCCAAGATGCTATTTCAAATGCGCTCGCAATCGGAAAACCCGGCGTATACGTTGCAACGCTGGCGCCGGATTACGCGTTCGGTCGTGACGGAGTAGCCGCGTATAAAACCGCACTAGAAAGCACGGGAGCTAAACTCGTCCACGAAGAGTACGCTCCTTCTACGACAAAGGATTTTACCGCCCAAGGACAGAGAATTTTTGATGCACTTCGGCATTACGACGGTGAACGGTTTATTTTCTTTTTTTGGAGTGGTATGGGTAACCCTCTTGGGAAGATAAAGGGAATGAATCCAGAACGTTATAATATCCGCTACTCCACTGGAGGCCATATATTCGCGGGATTAATTGCCTACAAACAGTTTCCTGGAATGGAAGGCGCGACATACTATTACTATGAAAACCCTGACAACGAAGTCAACGATTGGCTCGTTAAGGTACATAAAGAAAGGTTTTTCTACCCTCCTGACATGTTTACAGCAAGCGGAATGACAACGGGCATTGCAATAGTTGAAGCGCTTAGAAACGCTAAGAGTTTAGAAACAGACGATATAATAGCCGCCGCTGAAGGTATGGTTTTCCAAACGCCTAAAGGCGAAATGAAAATACGAAAAGAAGATCATCAAGCGATGCAAGCCATGTATCACTTCAAAATAGAGGTTGAAAAAGACGTGTTCTGGGGAATTCCTAAATTGGTACGCGAAATAACCGCAGAAGAAATGAACGTACCGGTGCGCGCCAACTATTGATTACGCGCTGCTCAACGTTAAATCAGCTATTCGGTAACTATTGAACAATGGTAATTATTTAACCCCCCGCTAATTAAGAGTCATACAGACTAAAATCATATCAACTTGCATTATAATAATAAGATCTGCGGAGAACCCTGTTTTTGACGACAAATGAAGAGCTTAGATTATCGGCAACCGACTTAACGATGCAGTTTGGCGGGCAAGTTGCTGTTAATGACGTCAATTGTGAATTTCGCTCCGGACAATTGACAGCGCTTATCGGTCCGAATGGCGCAGGCAAATCCACGCTATTTAATTTGCTCTCAGGCCAACTAAGACCAAGCAGCGGCTCTATCCACTTCAACGGAATAAATATCACCAAAAAATCAGCTTCCCAGCGCACCAGAATGGGTATTGGTCGTGCGTTTCAACGAACGCACTTATTCCCCGGCCTTAGCGTATTTGAAAACATTTGCATCTCCGTCCAAGCCCGCCTCAACCTCTGTCATCAGTTTTGGTCACTGAGTAGCGGTTTAACGGAAATTTCAGAGCTCTCAGAAGATTACTTGCGCCGCGTCCACCTCATCGATGAACGTGATCTCCTGGCTAAAAACCTTTCTCATGGAGGGCAGCGTCGACTTGAGGTTGGCATGTTAATGGCCCTAAATCCGAAGGTATATATGTTCGATGAACCCACAACAGGTATGAGCATGGAGGAAGTCCCTGGCATTCTAGATCTCATATCATCGATTCGTCAGGATAAAGAGTCCATTGTCATTCTGGTGGAACATAAAATGGACATCGTTCGAACATTAGCCGAGCGCGTCATCGTATTGCATAACGGGCGATTACTAGCCGATGGTGGCTTTGACGATGTGATGAGTTCCCCTCAAGTCCAAAATGCCTACCTCGGCATTTCAACAGATACAGGGGCAAAATTCGTTTCATGAATATTGTTCTACAGCTTAATGATGTCAACACGTACGTCGATCACTATCATATCCTTCAAGGGGTTTCGTTTCAGGTTCCCGAAAACGAAGTGACCATATTGCTCGGTCGTAATGGTGCAGGGAAATCAACAACTTTGCGTAGTATCATGAGAATGGCACCCGCAAAGTCCGGTGAAATCATACTGTTTGGGGAATCAACAAAAGCACGAAATACCCATGAAATATCCAATAAAGGCGTTAGCTATATTCCTGAAAACTTAGGGATTTTCAACTCACTAACAGTCGAAGAAAATATGAGAATTGCGGCCAAACATGGCGGCCTCAACTATGAACGCTTGAATTGGATATTCGGCATATTTCCAGAAATCAAAAAGTTTTGGTATTGGCCCGCCGACAGACTCTCTGGCGGACAGAAACAAATGTTAGCCATATCTCGCGCATTGATTGAACCAACCAAACTTCTGATTATGGACGAGCCGAGTAAAGGGCTCGCGCCTTTTATTGTCGATTTACTCTTAGAAGTTTTACAAGAACTCAAACAACTCAAAACAACCATGCTAATCGTTGAACATGATTTTAGATTTGCCACCTCTATTGGTGACCATGTTGTTGTAATGGATAACGGACGGGTGGTATATCAAGCACCCGTGGCCGAATTTTCATCCAATGATGATTTACAAAAAACCTATTTGGGATTGAGCCTGTCCAGTCAAAATGAATAAATTGAAGCTTCGTCATTCCGATTTACCCACGCCTATCGGCATTGCTTGGTGGACACATCAAGACACAGCCGCCTGGCTCTTAATCCCCTGTATTATGGTTGTATTTTTGGGCTGCATACCCGATATGTCTAGCTGGCTAACGCTGACCGTTGCAGGCTTGGCCACGGGGATGATGCTGTTTATCATGACTGCAGGTTTCAACCTTGTGTTTGGTTTAATGGGGGTTCTGAATTTTGGTCACAGTGTTTTCATTAGCCTTGGAGCCTACTGTGGCTTCGTTGTTGTTAATCAGAATATTCCGGCCTTAATGTATGACAATATTTATCTAAATCTTTTGCTAGTCGCTAGCGCAGCTGTCTTTGCCATGATCATTGTTAGCATCGTGGCTGTCATTTTTGAACGGCTATTGATTCGCCGTGTTTATAAAAATGAACTGATGCAAATATTGGTCACCATCGGTGGTCTAATCGTTATCGAACAAGTCATTTACATGATCTGGGGCAGCGAAAGCGTTATCGTACCGAAGCCACTTGCGCTTCGAGGAGGATGGTCCAGCGGTGATTTTGTTTTTGAAAAATATCGAATACTCGCACTGGTAACCGGGTTACTGCTCTTTGGATCACTTCTTCTCATATTCAAAAAAACAAAGATAGGTCTACTCATACGAGCAGGCGTCGAAAATCGTGAAATGGTCGAATCTTTCGGCTACAACGTCAGCATGCTGTTTACCGCTGTTTTTGTTGCTGGCGCAGCCCTGGCTGCGCTGGGTGGAGTGCTTTGGAGCTTTCATGAAGAAGAGGTATCCGCTCAACTTGGTCAAAGTATGATGGTCGCAGTGTTTATCATTGCGATTTGTGGCGGCTTGGGTTCTATTATGGGCTGTTTTGTTACCGCTCTGTTGGTCGGCTTGTTATCGAATTATGTCGGCTATATCGCCCAGGACTTCGTACACTACTCCACTATTACCTTAATGATTGTGATATTAATTTGGCGGCCCCGTGGCCTCATTCCTTTAAATAAGTAGGAGCTAGTTAGTGGGTCGTTCGCTGTTTTCAGAAAGTCTTCCGAAAAGTCGCTTAGTGCAATTGGGGCTGGTGCTGATAATCATTTGCTTGCTTCTTAACCCATGGTTATTCGGCGGCACAAAGGTGCTCGGGATTTCTGCAAAAATCTGTATATTCATTTTACTCGTCGCCAGTTACGACCTTCTGATTGGCTATACCGGTATTATCTCTTTTGCGCACACCATATTTTTTGCCGTGGGCGCCTACGGCGTAGCGATGTCCGTTCAGCACTTTGGCTCGAACTGGCTATCCATTACCGTTGGTTGCATATGCTCATTAATTTTAAGTGCAGTCGTCGCGTTTTTCTTGGGGCTCGTAAGTTTCAGGGTCAAACGCATATTTTTTGCCATGATCACGCTCGCCATTGCCAGCGCGTTTGCAGTTTTCATCAACCAAAATATTGGCATAACCGGTGGCGAAGATGGGATGCACGTTAAGGTGCCTAGCCCGCTAACTCCAACCTTTAAATTACTCGACGAAAAGTTTTTTGGCGTTTGGATTAATGGGAAATTGATCTCCTTTTATATGGTGTTCAGTTTCACCTTCGTCATGATTTTAGCGATGTTACGCATCACTAAATCCCCTTTCGGAAGAATACTCACTGCGATCAGAGAGAATGAATTTAGAACAAACGCCCTAGGCTATACCTCCAATACTTACGTAATCGCCATACTGGTTATGTCGGCATGCTTCGCTACATTTGCTGGCGTAATGCTTGCCATAACCAATCGATACATCAGCACCGAAACCACAATTACCATGCAGATAATGATCGATATTTTGTTAATGGTTGTGATCGGTGGGATGGGTACAATATACGGTGCAGTGTTTGGTGCTGCGATTGTAATCGTTGCGCAAAACTACATACCAACAATATTAAATTTTGCAACCAGTGCAACTGTCGATACGCCCTTCCAAGTACTATTTGAACACGAACGCTGGTTATTTTGGCTGGGAATTGTATTTATATTAAGTGTCTATTTTTTCCCCCAGGGAATTGCTGGCAGATTCGAAAGGCGAATTACAGGGCCTTAGCGGCAATCTCCGCAACAAATAGGCTCCCCCGTCCAAACAACAAACTCCTAATGAACCAATTTCTCTTAGGAGTTATCAACGTATTAGAATAACGACAGCCATTTTCTACACTCTCTAGGCAAGGAAATACCAAGACACGTATTCAGCGACCTAATCCGTTTTAACGATCGTCGTGGTATTGATAGGTGACTGCACCATCATTTCCTCACCATTAATCATCGGATAATAAACGTAATACCCTTTTTCGGGAACCGACGTCACTTTGCCATTTTTCACATGATAGACCGTTTCATGTCCCTGAATAAACACATCATAATCACCGCCTAACATCGTATCCATTGCTCGGCTAGCATTGTTAATTTTATCGCAACCCGAAAGCCCTGCCACAACAGCCAGAAGCACAAATGATAAACCTTTAATCATATTCAAAATATCCTATTCATTTAATTGGAGTAATAACTTAACTGAGACCAGATGTAATTTAACTGGTTTCAGGAAAACGATTAATATCGTGCTTGCGTAACCGACAGTATTCTTTCAGCAGAATAGCCAGCTCACAGTCGGCAGTCAGCAGAACAAAAAAAGTTTCAGAATTGTGCAACGCCATCAACGGAGTCAGCCGCGAGAATCATACCAGATCTTGAAGCGATTAAAATTTCATTTCCCAACCAACCGAAAACTGTAAGTTATAACCACCGCCAAAGACTCCAAAAATGTAACCCAAGCCCATCAAGCCGCCCTCGCCATGATTACCGATCGAGTTATTGCGCAGGTATCGACGACGATCATCACCATAGCCCCCGTCAGTAAGGCGGTACCCGATATCAATAGCCAAGCCCTGCTGACGCCTACGCCCAAAAGCCAAGCGCGTACCAACGGTTAACGACAGTCCATTATAACGTCGCTTATATCTCTCATTAGAGATCCAAACACGCTCGGCATTACCTCCTTCACCATAACTGTCGTACACGTAATAACCGTCATTCACCTTATACAATGCGTCTAAATCGCCATTCGTACCGTAATTTAAAGCGATTCGTGGCTGCCAAAATTGCGCATGTTTAAATAAGTTGTAACGCAGTCCTATGCTGTAGTGATCTTCCACCCCAAAAGCCGACATCAACTCTATTTGGTCAAAAGAATAGCGAATATTAACACCAGCTGCATTAGCAAAATTGGCTCCCACCCCAGCAGACAGGCCTATGCCTTTAAGCTCTATGGACAAAACCGGACTGGCTAAGCCAATTAGCGCACAGAAATATAGGCATTTTTTTAATAGCTTCATAAAGCCCCCGATAACTATTCAGAATGGAAGCATCCATTCTAAATTGATACAGAGGTAGGAAAAATACGTAGAATTACGTAAATTAAGGGGATTAATTAAGTGGGCTCAGATGAACATTAACATTACGTTATGATCAGTAGCCACAAAACTTTAAGTTAATGCTCATCTGAGCCCACTTAATTTCCCTACTTAATTCAATCTTCAAATTTGAAGTCGATTTTATTGAGCTGAACACCGGGCGGTGAATTCAGTGAGAAGGTCATAACAAAATCACCATTATGCTCTTTAATTTCGTCACTAATAAATGCCGTTTCTTGGGGACATCCCTTGGTGAAATTCATAATGATTTTTCGCTTAGGCAAACCGTTTAGAAATCGAAACTCCAACTTACTTGGTTTTTGTTCGATGGGATCGTCGTAAAAATCCATTGAAAAAGTTCCGCCATTTTCCTCTATCTGCTTTTCTAAATTCTTAGTGCAAACATACCCTTGCCCCGATCCCTTGGTAATCATCATTACCGTCTCGACCGATTCCTCCTCAATTACTTCCGCTAACTCCGCTTCGATAATCTCTTCTAGTTCATCCACTATCGTTTCTTCTGGTCCCGCCATAAAAGCACCCCATAGCTTCGACAAATTAATTGGAGTCCGATGAACATTAATCAAAATGAGTCACCAAAAGAGCAACAACACCGAGATTAATACTCGTCCGACCCCAATAAATCTAGCACATGACGACGCGCAATCTTTGAGAAACACACTTAAATCATTATTTTGACTCTAAAAACAACAAAAATATCGATCCCTCTCACGAAAGATAGCCTCACAAGCTTCGGGGAATCCGTTCTGTATTAGCTTGCAGGTTAAACGTGTACAAAACGCCAAAAAATAAAATTAATGCACTCGGATCATAGCCTTCCCATAGCACCATTTCACTGGAGCAACTGCTAACCGCCTTGAGAACACCGAAGTCTTCTTCGACACGATCAAGGTGTAATTCAAACTCTTCTTTCAACTCACAGTTTTCACAATAGTAATTCGCTGAAACCGAAGCAATACTGCTGTAACCCAAGAATCCAGAAAACTCTTGGCTCAGTGATGAAAATATTCGGAACAATGTACTAAGGTAATCGTCAGTCCCTCAGGACAGCTGCCAATAAGCCGCAACCAAAGCGCTAGACCTTCTTTCGTTTGGTTGTAAAAACTTTTGGTATTCACTACTAACTCACCAGACGAAATATCATTTAAAAGAGAACGAAACCCAAAAAGTTGCTACTGTCTTCTCAAAGCTACAAAACAACGAACAAACCAAAAAAGAATACATGGACGCTATGATTACCCTCTCACCAATGTCTAATACAGAATTCGACTCCCACCTTGCTGAAACCATCCTCCACTACGCAGAAGAACTCATTGAAACCGGTTTTTGGTCAGAAGAGGCTGCGCATAAAAAAGCCGAGGCCGAAACCATGGCGGCAATTGAAAAGGGGCTCGGTAACTCGAGCATGCACTGGATGCTAATTGAGCATGCAGATTTTAACCAGACAATTGGATACTTGTGGTTCACCGTTATTGAACAGCACGGTCACACCTTCGCCTTTATAAGCGACATTGAAATAAGCGCCGAATTTCGTCGAAAAGGCTTCGCCAAAGAGGCTTTTAAAGCGCTTGAAAAAAAACTTCATGGTCTTGGCGTTCACGACATAAGACTCCACGTATTCAAGCAAAACAAAGCCGCTCAAGCCCTATATACGCGATTAGGGTTCGAGGTAACCAGTACACACATGCGGAAAGCCTTAGATCAGAGCCCCGAGTCATAAGCCAAGAAGTATATAGAGCCGAGGCAACCGTAAACGCGACTAGACCCATGCCACCAATTACCCACATCGGGGGCAGCTTATTACGGGTGTTCCTGCTACCATTAAGCTAACAATAACAATAGATTTCCACATGAAGAAAACCGAATATAAAGTGGCCAGCGGCCCAGAAGGACTGGCCCAGCTAGAAGAGAATGTTTGTGATTTATTGAGTAAAGGATGGAAACCGGTAGGTGGAATTGCCTTTAACGATGATTGCCCATACCAAGCCCTAGCAAGGGTTGTCGATGGGAAAACAGTCCTAAGTCAGCAAGACGTTCCCCCCGAAAGAAAACATTGATCCCGCCAGCCTGTTGAAGATTTTTTTATGGCACTGTAACTCCCGCTCGATACTTTCCTGGAAAGTGGAGCTTATGTTATTACATGCGCTTTGTCAGATGAACCCAAAAACGCTGAAGCCATTAAATTAATTATTAACGCCGCTAACCTCCTTGCCTAAAAAGCCGCTATGGCAGAATGAGACTCCGGAAACATAGGCCTGCTGCTGTAGCACAAGCCTATAGATTAGAACACAGGGAACAGGAATGATTTTATTGGTAGTGATCGCCCAGCATATTTCGAATAACACGATCCGGTACGTGCACAGTTTCACTGCGTTGATCGATAACACGCTGTTTGATTTTTGTGGATGACGTTCTGGAGTTGTAGGTCACCTGAACAACCTCCTTTCCTTCTGACTTCAAATATTCTTCAACGGCAATGTTATGAGGCTTATCACCCCAATCTTCCCCAATCACGAAGATATCAACATTCAATTCTTTACAGGCAGAAACATACTCCAACTCATGATAAGGTCGAACAATGTCGATACAACGCAAAGCCCTCAGCATCTCTATTCGTTCCTCTAAAGGAACAACAGGAACTCGGGGTTTATAGCTTTTTACAACCGCGTCGGAAGCAACGCCTACTGCAACAACATCGCCTAAAGCCTTGCACTTTTCTAGCAAAGCAAGATGGCCAACATGCAATAAGTCAAATGTACCTACGGTGTATACGATCATTATCTGATTTTATCCTTTGATTGGGATGGGTTAGGCCGCTACTATACACGCCTCAGACCTCCTCCATAGTACTATTTTGCCCCAAAACGGAGCGTTTGGTCATTTTTCCCCCATATTTCTGCAACAAACCTGAAAAAAGGAAATCCGATGACAGAGGAATACTCTCCCTCTCACGAATTACAGCCCCCAACAATACTATCTTATGTCAAAGACCTTCCAAACCTGTGCTCACTGGCAGGCCTAGCGTGCACACTTCTTGCTATTTATTTCTGTATTATAGGCGTCTATTCCGCAGCGATGATTGGCATGGTTTGGGCCGTTGCTTTCGACTGGGCTGATGGCCTCATCGCTCGTAAGATGAAAGGGCGAACAGGTGAAGACTCGGCATTTGGCGGGCAACTTGACGTATTAATAGACATTGTCAGCTACGGGGTAACACCAGCTGTTCTGCTCATGAGCTACGGAGAATTTAAGCCTGTATTTCTAATTGGAGCTTTTTTAACAATTGCGGCGGCTGCTATACGGTTAAGCTATTTCAGCACCTACGGTCTCGCTGGCGGTACGAAATATACCGGTTTAGCCCTCGACAACAATAGTTTGTTACTTGTTCTCGTGCTTATGTTTGAAAGCCTATTTAGCCACGAAACCTTCACGATAATTCTCTATGGCTGTTGCCTAGCGCTTGCAGCATTGAACGTGTCACAGATTAAAACACCGAAGCTCTCAGGTAATCCTAACAACGTCATTTTATTAGGCGTCTATACCCTTGCGGTATCAGGCTTCTATGGCTGGACCCTGTTATAAGCTCAACATTACCTCGTTCCCTAATAAATCACGGGAACGAGATGAACTTTTGTCATACGCGTCATAAGACATTACTCCGAAAACTCAATGCACCGATATCGCCAGCACTCAGTTGTCTCTGGCCATTCATCCGCTTTAAATCCCGCCTTACTTTTTAAATGGCTCAGAAATTCTTCCTTCTCCGAAAGTTGATCCCAGACTTTCGGTAAAAACGTCGCCTGACGATAGCCATCTTTTATAACAATCCCGTCTATATGTGGTTGTATCTCGTTTAAGAGATCTTGCTCACAAGTTACCAGAATAGGTTCTCGTGGGGTAAGCAGCGATATGCTGATTGAACAGTACTGAAGTTCATCTTTTGTGAGAGGTAGAAAACGATGATCCCGAATGGCAGCTGCGACCGCATGTTCTGCCACATCGTGGATAATACTTTGGTGGGCTTCAAGTGTGCCGATACATCCCCGTAATGCCTTTTTGCTATCGAGCAAAGTCACAAAACTTGCGCCGTCACAAGCTAGCTCGTCTGACACATCAGCAATATCAATATCTAGGGGTTGCGAGTCGAAATAGCCTGTTATCGCATTGCGTGCAATTTCGAGGAGTTGTGTTTGGCCACCTTTTGACAGCTTGTTTGACAGCTCAATGTACGACATAGGCGCCATACCCCACGACTCTATCTTTACTACCCGCTGTGTCACCCGAGTTTCGTAAATCGATATTGGTAATCGTGAGTTGTTGCTTTTGGCAGGTTTGTAAAAAACCATTCAATGGTCGGCACCCGCAAGCTTGTCTACCATCAAGGTCGGCGTTGAGCGTTACAATATGTTCATTGGTTTTTTTATCTTTGATTTGTGCTTTGTCATAAGGTAAAAAATGGCTCAAGTCAGTACTGACAATAATAAATGTTTCGTCATCTTGCCAAAGCGTTTCTATCAACTCTGCCACGATTGGCGCCTCCACATCCCCTACAACAAGCGGAACGATTGAAAAGTCAGTCAGAACGGTTTGTAAAAATGGCAGGTGAACTTCGATACAATGTTCTTTTTCATGCACAACGGGCATAGGCATGACGTCGGGGTGCAGTTCAATTGTTTCTATGGCATTTTGATCGAGAGGCACGCTTCCAAGAGGCGTCAGAAATGCATCACACCCCGGTGTCGCCACCCCACTAAATGCAACATGATGGGATGGACCAAGCAAAACCACTCTTTTTATCGATGCGCTGACAGCTTCCATACAGTGATATGCCGATGCTGCTATTTCGCCCGAGTAAATATAGCCCGCATGAGGCGCGATTAATGCTTTTGGCTTTAGTGTCGAATGCACTGCTGCGCTGAGCATGTCGCCTACACTACTTTCTAGCTCATTCGCCTGCTCAGGGTAGAACGATCCGCACACAGCGGGCTGGCGTGTTGTCATGGCAACTCCAGGTATTATCTGATTGGTTATGATCCCAACCTAAATCAGTAAAGGTATGGCTTCTGTTGTAACAATAGCAACATTCAGTTTATCACTTGATATCAAAGAAGCTTATCGTAAACCGTTGTATGCACGGTCTGTCTTGTAAAATTTTAGTATTAGGCTTTCCGAAGCGATTCATTTCATAATTGTGCCGATGCGTGGGTACAGTTACTCACGCCAAATATTACTGCGAGAACGATAATCTTGTGAGTTGAATTTTATTATGTCGGATGCAAAAGTTTCGAAAAGTGCATACCCAACTGAATATTGGCATTCATTACCAGATGGTCGCGTTCAATGCGACGTTTGCCCACGCGCCTGTAAATTGCGCCCACATCAACGGGGATTATGTTATGTGCGCGGACGAGAGGAGGACGGCGTTTCGCTCTATAGCTATGGGCGGTCTAGCGGATTTTGTATCGACCCAATCGAGAAAAAACCGCTCAATCATTTTTTACCCGGAACACCTGTTCTCTCTTTTGGAACGGCTGGCTGCAATTTAGCCTGTAAATTTTGCCAAAACTGGGACATGAGTAAGTCGAGAGAAATGGACACCCTTGCAGACAGTGCTTCACCGGAAGCGCTTGCCCAAGCCGCCCTACGGTTTGATTGTAAGAGTGTTGCCTTTACGTACAACGATCCTGTCATTTTTTTGGAATACGCTATCGACACGGCAATTGCATGCCACGAAGTAGACGTTAAAGCCGTTGCTGTTACCGCCGGATATATGTGTGAAAAACCCCGCGAGGATTTCTATCGTCATATAGACGCCGCCAATATTGATTTAAAATCATTTGATGAACACTTTTACCATAAAATATGCGGCGCTCATCTTAAAGATGTATTAGAAACCATTGAATACGTACATCACGAAACGGATACATGGCTAGAATTAACAACCCTTCTGATTCCCGACAAAAATGACAGTGATAAAGAACTACATGCATTAAGTGAATGGATAGCGAAGACCCTTGGCCCTGACGTACCGTTACATTTCAGTGCTTTTCACCCAGACTGGAAAATGCTCGACATACCACCCACTCCCCCCGCGACCTTAACCCGAGCGCGGAGCATCGCCATGGAATACGGCTTACATTATGTTTACACAGGGAATGTCCACGACAAAGAAGGCGGCAGCACTTGGTGCCCAAACTGTGGCGAGTGTTTAATTGAACGTGATTGGTATGTTTTGGGAGAATGGAAGATTAATCAGGCTGGAAACTGTGAAAAATGTGCTGAAAAAATCGCGGGCGTGTTTTTAGAGCAGCCGGGAGCTTGGGGGGCGCAGAGAGTGCCGGTGAGGATACTGAGTTGAGTTGATTGACATATTCACATTAAAGAATGCTTGGATAGTCTTCTAAAGCGCTTATCCAAAAATAAATATTTAACATGCAAAAATGATTGATTAATACGAGTCGTTTTTGCCAAAGGAACATCTGCCCTGTTCAGCAAGATTAAAATATCAACGTAAACTTCGCACCGCGCCCCACTGCGTCATCCGACTCATTAGCCACACCTACAGACACACTCCCCCCATGGGCAATCATAATCTGCCGAGTTAACGCCAAGCCCACACCCGATCCTTCGCGTTTAGTGGTGAAAAAAGGAACGAATATTTCACTCATGATTTCATCTGGGATACCCGGCCCATTATCTGTAACCTCTACAAGTACGTAGCCCATTTGATTTAAGCGAGCCGATAAACTGACCCGTGGATTAAGAGTTGGGGGGATAGCATTAACGATAGCCTGCTCGGCATTATGCAAAAGGTTAATTAACACTTGTTCCAGCAAGCCTTGGTCGGCGTGGACCTGTAGGTCCGATTGCTCCACATTGACAGTAAACGTGATCGGTTTGTTTTCCCAATCAACTCTGAACAGCTCTTTGACTCGCGCGAATATTTCAGCGAGACATACCGGTTGTTTTTTGGGAGCCGGTAAAACGGTGAGGCTACGGTAGCTTTGCACAAACTGCATTAAGCCATCCGAACGGCGTGCGACTGTCGAGACTGCACTTTGGACATCCTCAAGATCTTCTGCCACCGCTTCATTACTGCTCTTTTGATTCAATTTAATTTGCGCATCTTTTACCAACTCGACAGCGGTTTTAGCCAGTGACGCTACGGGGGTAATACTATTCATAATTTCATGGGTCAAAACGCGCACTAGGTCTTGCCATGCTTGCAGCTGAACACTGTCTAATTCACTTTGAATATCTTGCAAGCTAATCAGTTTTTCCCCGATGGTCCCGTTGGGGGTATGCGTTTGAATATGTGTGACGGCCACGGCTAATTGACGCTGAACACCGTCATAGGAAAAATTAACCAAACGGCGATTACCTGGTTCTAGCTCGCTAATGGCATCACAAAAAACATCACCAAAAACATGTAGATCTTCAACCTTATTCACACTCACACAGCCAAATAAGCGACGAGCTGCATTATTTTGCAATTCAATACGACCATCAACATACAACGAAAGTAAGGGAATCGGTAGGTGGTCAGTCAATGTTTTCAGATGACGAAGACTTTCTTCTTGTTCCTGTCGAGATGTTTTAAAGTTTTTCGTCAGCACGTTAAATGTTTTTAATAGTGTATCGAAATGCGCGCCGCCCTTAGTGCGAAACAGTCCACTATTATTTCCACTCGGTTCAAAACATTGATTAAATTCATCGTAACGCAACGAATCGAAAAACCGTGCTAGCTCTGCATTTGTTGAACTCACGTATCGATAGAGGTCACAAGCTACCAATAGTGCAATCCCCCCGAACAACGCTGTAAGACCATAATAGCCATGGGCACTGAAGGCGAAACCAAACCCTAAAAAGGCAAGCCCAAGCAGAGCGACCCGCCCCATTAAAAGAAATGCAAAACGATTAGAAATCATATTTTTCCATCCGTCGATATAGAGAGGCCCGAGTTAATCCCAATTCTTTTGCTGTCTTGCTAATATTGTAGCGATGTAACTTTAATGCCGTTTCAATTATGCGTTTTTCTGCTCGGTCCAGATTGAGATCCTCCGACGCATCTAATGCAAGAGAATCACCGTTCTCTTGCTCAGAGTCTAAAGGCTGTACCAGATTATTGTATTCCACTATTTTTTGACTTTGCGTAAGGATTACCGTATTTAACTGAAGATCATCAACTTCATAGCGATCCCCCTCAGAAAGAATCACCGCGCGCTCAACAGCATGTCGCAAAGCGCGCACATTGCCTGGCCAAGCGTAAGACTCTGCAGTTTCTATCGCTCTCGCAGAAAATGGTTTTTCTGATTTGCGGTATTTACGTTCATATAACACGGCATAATATCGCGCGATTTCAGCTATATCTTCCACCCTCTGCCGTAACGGCGGCAAGGGAATTTCAACCGTATTTAACCGAAAGAGTAGATCCTGTCTAAACTTTTTATCGTCTCTTAATACTTCCTGGGGAATATTGGTTGCGGCAATGACTCGAATATCAATTGAAATTGACTCGTTACTGCCCAAAGGCGTCACCTGCCGCTGTTCCAGTACGGTGAGTAATTTCGCTTGAAGGTGTAATGGAATATTGCCAATTTCGTCCAAAAATAAAGTCCCTCCACTCGCCGCAATTAGACGACCAACTCTATCTTTTGTTGCGCCGGTAAACGCGCCTTTTTTATGGCCAAACAATTCTGACTCAAAAAGGCTTTCAGAGACCGCGCCCAAATCCACCGACATAAATACCTGGTCGTTACGTAAACTCTGTTGATGTAATTCCCGCGCGACTAATTCTTTCCCAGTACCGTTTTCACCTAATATTAGGACGTTAGCATCGGTAGGTGCAGCGCGACGAATAATGGAATGAACAGCTTCCATCGCTTTCGATTTCCCCAATAGGCTTTGAGTTGTCGCGGCAGAGGCTTCGACTAACACTTGATTACTGTCATGCAGGCGAGAAGCTTCGTTTTTAAAACGCTTAGCTTCGGAACGACTATCATGCAGTTGTACGGCGGCGGATAAGGTCGCAACCACTTTTTCGTTTTGCCAAGGCTTCGCAATAAAATCCGTCGCCCCATGCTTCATCGCTTCTACGGCGGTATCCACATTACCATGAGCCGTAATCATCACCACAACGGCATCAGGATCAATTTCCAGAATACGCTTGAGCCAAACAAAACCTTGTTCACCACTACTCTCCCCCGGTGAAAAATTCATATCCAGTAATACGGCATCAAAATTCTGAGCAGCCATAAGGCGGGGAATTTCCTGTGGCTGATTACAGATAGACACGCGCCCAAAATGTCGTTTTAACAAGAGCTTTCCTGCTACCAGAATATCTTCGTCATCGTCTACGATCAAAAGTCGTTTGTCGTTCATCACGCTAAATTTTTTCCTTCCTGAAAACCAATAAACCGAGTGTCAGGCACGCGGTGTCCGATATCGTACAGCTTGATTTGACTTTCGACCACTCCTTTGTTCAAAGAAAAACACACACGCCAACCGCCCAACCTGTTCACAGAGTTTTGTTCAAATCCGAACACTCGACACTGTTCGCTATCGAACACCACCGGAGGCTACCTTACATTTTCCCTTATATTTCAATAGCTTACGCTTTGGCATTTACTTTGCAATTGCTCAACCAGCTATCTTCGCTGTGCAACGCTCTATTAACAGGCACGGCAAGAACCCACTAACTTAACGCTGGATTCACCATGTCATACAGCACGATACTCACCTTCCACATCGTCACGGCAACCATAGGCTTACTTGCAGGCGCTATCGCTCTATTCTCGAAAAAGGGCACAACGCTACATAAAAACAGCGGCAAACTTTTTACTGCAGGGATGATTATGATCGGTACTGCGGGTTCGGCCTTGGCCTACATGGTCAACCGTCCAGAAACACTCATAATCGGAATCACCATGCTTTATTTAGTCGGTACAGGTATAGCGGTCATAATGCGTAAAGAAAACGAAACAGGTTTATTTGAAATCTCCGCACTCACTTTAGTAGTATCGCTGGCCGTTATTGCTGCATTTTTTGGCTACACAGTATCCAATATAAACAGCCAGTCTACCGGCGCTGTTCCTGCGGGTTTCTACTATATACAAACGGGTCTTCTCATCTTTTGTTCCGCGTTGGATCTTCGCGTGATTATTCGTGGCGGCGTGTCAGGAGCGCAGCGGATTGCTCGCCATGTTTGGCGCATGTGTTTAGCGTTTCTTATCGCGGTAACATCAATATTTTTGGGCAATACGCAAATATTCCCTGAAGACATTCGCAGTACTAATATTTTATTCGCCCCCTCGATTATCGTTATTGTGCTCATGATTTATTGGATGCTTCGCGTCACGTTTACAGATCTATACAAACCTGCCCCCATGCGCGAGACGAATATCAGACTGACTGCTGAAGCCGCCTAATGAGTGCTAACGCTAAACCCAGTGAAAACATTGAAGCTCTCCCCTCGTCACTTAATAAACCTAGGCAACAAGGAACTATTAAGCCGGGAATGGACAGACGAATTGAGAAACAACGATTTAGCCGAAAAACATTTATCTCCCTTATTGTCGGGTTTACAGTATTTATCGCGGGATACTATTTTGTCGATAATTTAACAACCGAACGGTCCGTAAAGGTTTCTGGAGATAGACTCAACATATCGAGAGTTATGCAGGGAACATTTGAAGACTTCATTCCACTTCGTGCACAAGTCGCACCACTTAAAACCGTGTTTTTAGACGCAGTACA
Organism: Agarilytica sp.; assembly: GCA_033852165.1. GTDB lineage: Bacteria > Pseudomonadota > Gammaproteobacteria > Pseudomonadales > Cellvibrionaceae > Agarilytica. The sequence continues at coordinate 74,906 of JAWSUZ010000045.1, forward strand.
AGGTGGACGAATTGAAGAAATACTATTGGAAGACGGTGCGACAGTAGAAGCGAATCAAATAGTACTACGGCTTTCAAACTCTGACCTTCAGCTTAGCGTCATGAGTACGGAATCCCGAGTAATCGAACAATTAAACGCTATGCGAACCCAGGAACTAAAATTGGAACAAAATCGCATGAGGCATAAACATACCCTAGTCGACTTAGACTACAACATTCGCCGCTTAACCCGCGAATCCAAACGCAGGAAAGAACTGATAAAAAAATCACTCATATCCCAATCAGAATATGACGGTTTTGTTGATGAATTAAACTACACACGAAAAAAACGCGAAGTTACATTAGAAGGCCAAGCATCAGATGAAAAACTAATGGCTGCCCAATTAAAATTCTTTAGAGAAAAAACCGTCAGCATGGAAGAAAACCTAACCTTTGCCCGCGCGAGCCTAGATGACCTTATCGTTCGTTCCCCCGTCGCAGGTCGACTTTCAGGTTTCGATATGGAGATTGGTCAAAATGTAACGCGCGGTTTACGGATTGGCCAGGTGAGTAACCCGACTACATTTAAACTGTTAGCGCAGATTGATGAATACTATTTAGGCCGGGTAGATCTAGACCAAGAAGCAAGTTTTGAGCGTAATGGTAAACACTACACCTTACGAGTCACTAAGATTTATCCCGATGTAAAAAATGGCCAGTTTCAAATTGATCTTAAGATGATAGGGAACCAGCCAACGAACTTACGTCGAGGCCAAACCCTACAATCAAAACTCATTCTGGGCGACTCGGATAAAGCCTTACTCATTCCAAACGGACAGTTTTTTCAAGATACCGGGGGTAAGTGGGTATTTGTTGTAAACAGCACAGGTGCAGAGGCATCCAAAAGGCAGATTCGCTTGGGTCGGCGCAATAATCGGTTTATTGAGGTGTTATCCGGACTGGAGTCTGGGGAAAATGTGATCACCTCAAGCTATGGAAGTTTTAAGGAGATGGATAAGTTAATTTTGGAAAAGGAATAATAGGGAAATTAAGGAGCAAGGAATAAGAGAAGACAAGGATTTCACGGATGAAAATTTAACGGAGAGTATAGCCTATGGACAGGTATTCTGAGGACGCAAGTTGATTCAGGGATGAATCATTTTTTGGTACGATGAACACACGCAGACGGTACATATTAAATTACCTAACATGCAACATAACAGCTTTGGATTAGACAATGATTAGCTTACGCAACCTTTACAAAACATATCGCACAGATGAAATGGAAACAGTCGCATTAAACTCGGTAAACATAGACATAGCCCAAGGAGAATTTGTCGCGATAATGGGACCGTCCGGTTGCGGAAAATCCACCTTACTGAACATAATCGGCCTACTCGACAAAGCCACTGACGGAAACCACCATTTTATGGGGCAAGACGTCACCCATAAGAGCGAAAAGCAGCTCGGCCAAATTCGCAAACACAACATCGGGTTTATATTCCAGAATTTTAATTTAATCGATGAACTATCGGTTGAAGAAAATATAGAGCTCGCCCTCCTCTATCACAACATAGGCGGTAAAGAGCGCAAACAACGCGTTGCCGAAGTGATGGACAAAGTGGGCATAGCCCATCGCTCGAAACATATGCCAGGGCAACTGTCCGGGGGGCAACAGCAGCGCGTAGCCGTGGCTCGCGCAGTCGTGGGCAATCAATCATTGATACTTGCCGACGAACCTACTGGTAACCTCGATAGCACCCACGGGCAAGAGGTTATGGAAATGTTACAAGGCTTGAATGAAGAAGGCGCGACGATCGTGATGGTGACCCACTCCGCAGCACACGCCGACTACGCCCGCCGAACCATTAATGTTTTTGATGGCCACGTCGTATCTGAAAGTATACGCGACAGTTTGCGTACCGCATCCTAAACACAAGAAATTACAACCGTTTATTGAACAACATTCAAACAGGAACATTCGTATGTTCATCAGCTATTTAAAGCTAGCACTTCGCAACCTTGCCAAAAATCGCCTTTATGCGTGTATCAATATTGGTGGGTTGGCCTTCGGAATCAGTATTTTCGTTTTTAGTAGTATTTTACTGAACTACGAGACCAACCACGACAACATGTTTTCAAAACGGGACAGGACATTTGTCGTGGGCAGTATTTTTGGGCCTGAGTCGAAACAAACCATTCGCGAGATTATGAACGTTCGGACACCATACGGTCCTTTATTCGAACTTGAAATTGAAGAAGCGAAAGCAGTCGCTCGCGCATTTTTCCGCCCTCGCCTGCTTTCAGTTGAAGATAAAGGTTTTAATGTCGGGTTTCGATTTGTAGACATCGGCTTCACCCGTATTTTTGACTTCAATTACCTTTATGGTGATGCCTCAGCGATCGACGACCCTCACGGACTGATTTTAACCGCGTCGACCGCCAAAATGATATTTGGTCGTACCGATGTACTGGGCGAAGTCCTAGAGCTGGAGCACAAAGAAAGTTTACACGTTTCAGCCGTCATCGAAGACGTTGCGATAGACAGTCACTTTAATTCGTCTTTTATGCCCAATGGCGGACTTACTGCAATTGCGTCTTTAGCACTATTAGCCAAGCTCGAAAACTTTCCACTCGAAGGTCGGTGGACTGATTTTTCTATGTTTGACATGACTTACATACTATTGCCAGGTCAATACGACAGAGAATGGTTAACCGACCGCGTTAACACCATCTCCGATCGGCATGCTCCTGAAGATGAACGCGATTATGTCAGCGCATTAAAAATAATGCCTCTCGTTGAAATACACAATTCTGTATGGGAAAGCATGGGCATTCCCGTCCTTGAGTCCGTCCGTCTACTGGGGATTCTGGTTTTACTCATCGCCTGCGTAAATTACACCAATCTGGCGACGGCACAAAGCTTCGGTCGAGCACGCGAGGTAGGTCTCCGTAAAACCCTCGGCGCAACACCACAGCAATTACAACTGCAATTCTTGCTAGAAAGCATCACCGTTACATTTTTTGCCATGGTTATTAGCCTATCCATCATTGAATTGCTCATCCCGATATACAACAACCTAACCGGTAAAATCGTCATACTGAACTACGCTCGCACCCTGCCGTGGCTAGCATTAACAACCCTACTTGTCGGACTCTTAGCCGGTGCCTACCCAGCGTACCTAATATCACGCCTTAACCCCATCGAAAGCTTACGTAACACCTTACAAAAAGGCCGCAACGGGAATTTCATTCGCAGCGCGATGACAGCAGCCCAGTTTACTATTTCAATTTTTATGCTGGCCATGGTGATGATTATATTTTTTCAAAACGAAAAGATGCGCGAGACCAGTAATGTTTTTCCAAAAGCCAACATAGTGCTTTTAGAAGGTATTGGTACCCAGTCCATACAGAACAAACACGAACTGCTTAAACAAGAGCTAACAGCATTGGAAGGCGTCAGTTCTGTCACCTACTCCAGAAACGTGCCCTTTGAACAATCGAACCCCTATGTAAAAGTAACCCCTATAAACGGCAATGAAACCTTATCCCTTAGCATCAACTTACGATCCGTTGATGACGACTTTCTAGAAACCTATGACATTAAGTTACTATCAGGCCGAACGATTAGCCGCACATTTTCAAATGATGTATACCAAAAGAATCGCTATCAACTCAACATCGTAATCAATGAACTCGCAGCCAAGCAACTCGGATTTGATCGCGGACAAGACGCAATAGGCCAGTCAGTTTTCAGAATCCCGACCCAACGCGCCCCGGAAAACCACCAGTACACCATTGTAGGTTTAATACCTGACCTGAATTTCAATGGGCAGTTTGCAGAGATTAAGCCCACGGCATTCTATATTCGCAATGACATGCACATATACGGGTCCGTTCGCGTTAGCAACTACAACCTAGACAAAACACTGTCTGAGATTGATACGGTTTGGCAGCAGGTTATCAGGGATCAACCCATCCGGCGAAAGTTTCTAGACGATGTATTCAACGTCATGTTTAATATTTTCCAAATGATGAACAGCGTCATCGCCATTTTTTCGGCCGTCGCATTAACTCTAGCGCTTATTGGCTTGTTCGGCCTTGCCCAATTTATGGCCCAAAGGCGAACCAAGGAAATCGGTATCCGAAAAATCATGGGGGCCAGCACGAGTCAAATAGTTCGGCTGCTTATATGGCAATTTTCAACCCCTGTACTTTGGTCATTGGTCATCGCATTACCGATTACCTACCTAGCCTCAAATGCATTCCTTAATTTTTTCGCTAATAAAATCACCTTCGTCGTCCCACTGATTTTACTGGCTGCCATCATTGCAATTTCTACCGCCTGGGCAATCGTCGCCGCACATGCAATTAACATTGCCAAAGCCAGCCCTATTCAATCGTTACGTTACGAATAAATGGAAACCACCAGAGGATCGATTATGAAAGCTGCTATATACCGACAATATGGGCCGCCAGACATCATCAACATCGAAGATATGGAACAGCCCCAAGCAAAGGACAATGAAGTCTTGATCAAAGTCCACAGCGCTTCCGTAAACCCTTATGATTGTCATCACAGGAAAGGTTTCTTTCCTGTGAGGCTGATGACAGGCGGTTTATTCCGCCCCAAAACCAATCAGCTGGGCGTAGACGTTGCGGGCACAGTCGAAAAAATCGGAAAAGACGTAAAACGTCTAAAAGTCGGTGACCATGTATTTGGCTTTGTACGCGGCTCTTGCGCTGAATACGTAAGCGCAGATGAAAAACCACTTTCGATCAAGCCTATTCATCGCATATCGAATACAAAGATATTAATCGGAGCGTATTGGGTGAATAAATATACTCTAGACGGTTCTCGGCGGCGGCTGGAGGTTGCCCCCAGAAGCAAATCAACTTCTATAGTGAGGCTACAGGTATAGCCGCAGATATCGGATCACCAATCAAATCATTACGAATATACTTAACCTGCCCAAGGTTTAATGAACGACTGGACAAGCCAAAAACCGTAAACCCACTCAGTAAATGATCAATTTCTCGCCGGTCAGATTCCGAATGATATTCCAATAGAATAAATTTAATTTTATTCAGTTTCCCGCCATCAGAAAGGTTTTGTAAGATATCAACCTCACTGCCCTCGGTATCAATTTTGAGTATATCGATTTCTTCAAGCTGATTATCAGAAAAGATAGACACGCTTTCACGCAATTCAATCTCAACCTCACCTAATAGTTTATGAGAACCTTTGATCAATGAACTTTGGCCCGTATTACTGGCATTCAGTTGTATTTGTGCCTTTCCGCCAATATTCGACAACCCACATTCGTGCAAAACAACATTGTCAAAAGGAATAACATTTTGATGAAATAGAGACAAAGCATTAGGCGCAGGCTCGTAACAATACAATAATGAACTTGGGATCATCAGTTTCATATATAAACTAAACACGCCAACATTCGCCCCCACATCAACAATAATCGGAGCTTTTAGATTCTCCATACCGGGCACATAATATTCATTTTCACCGAATATTTCTTCTATACGAAACACCTCATTTCTGGGTATTTTTATAGAGATATCTTTACCTTTTTGACTAACCTCATAGTCGATAATATCGGATGGGTATTCAATTTCATTTTTCATTCAGTTACGTTCTCTTAACTTTCATCAAATGGCCTACAACAAGAGGCCTACATCAAATAGCTTAAAACTAGGACTTACAACTATGGATTACAACTATTAGCTTACAACAAGGATTTCGTCTGCGACGAGATAGAATCTGAACTCCCCATACCACCACGGCTATCAGATGGGGAAACCGGTTCAGAGCGACTATGACGTACAATAGAGCATATCAAAAGTGGGATCATCAATAGTGCAATCCCAGCGCAAACAAAAACCCATTGAACCTGTGACATTTTCAAATCCGCAGCAAAGTATAGACATAGAAATCCGGACGTTCGGCCAACGGCTAAGATAAACCATTCCTTAATGACAATATACTCCGTCCGATGATTTTCATAATCGGGTAACTGTCGTACCAGACTGTCTGAATAGATAATACAAGGAATATTAATCAGTGGCGCAAAAACTTCTCGGACTAGAACAAAAGCCAGATAGGCCCAAATACCAGGAACCCCAATTAAACACAGAAACCCAATAAAAACGATACCAGCAGACACCGAAGTGACCAGTAGGTAATGCCGTTGAGGAATATATTTGCCAAAAATCATGGTCACGATAATAGACATGACCGCTAACATTGATAACCCAAGCCCTAAATCTAAAGTATTACCGACTACCTCGAAAATAAAAATGGGTATAATTTTTTCTATCGCCCCTTGATACCACATATTCGACATAAGCCTTGCCGCAATGGCTTTTACTAAGGGTTTTTGTTGCCAAATTAGCCCCAGTGTTTTTCTAAAATGATATTTTGAAGTGCTCGCTTTCGTGGTGCGAACGTCCCCGGTCGCAGCTGAGAGTGAATAGCAAATCGCACCGACGATGAAAATCACACCATAGCCCAAATCAAAGCCGTTGATTGAAATGATCAAACCACCAAACGCCGGCGCCAAAATATTGATCAAAATACGTGCGCTACGATCTAAGCTCGCGAAATACGCTCGATTCTGTGTCGTCGGCAAATCAAGATAGAGAGTGTGATATACAATCCAGTACATCCCACCAAATACACCATTAAACACCGCTAATGGAACCAGCCAGAAAATGGCTTGATCCCCTATTAAGAATATCGTGATAAAAAACGCAACACTACCGAATATTCCGATTAACCGCACTTGCTGGATATATCCTTTTTTGACCAGAAAGGCAGAGCCTGTAAAGGTTAATAGATGGGCCCATATGGAAGCCAGCTGAAATAACGCAACGTTCGCAAGTACTCCGTTAGATTCCAGATATGGAGGCTGACAAACAAGCCAAAAACTTCACGACCAAACATTAAGATAGAGTGCGAAAGCAAGAATTTCTGTAACTGTTTAGCCATATTCAATCGTGCAAAAAACATCTATATTTCAACCGGTTCTTCCTTTACTGCATAGTATTTCGCCAACACAGCATTAGGAAAGCGCGCTATCAGCTCATTTTTATCTTTTAACGACAATATCTGCGTGGCCAATTTGTTATTAACCCCCAAACCTCCTCGTCTAAGTACCGCACCATAAAACTGAACCCCGAAACTCTTCGCCTGCCTTATATACTCTCCGGTCCACAAAATATCCCATTCTTTATCGGGGTGAAACGGCATAAACACGTCAACATCACCAATTGCAATCAGTGTTTCATCGGCTTGATTCTCTGCAATATTGATAAAAATACTCTGCCCTTGTGTCCATACACCATCCGTTATTCCATCACCCTGCAATTGCCACGAACGCAAATCTTGCTCCCACTTTTCAAAAAACAATTCACCTGGCCTCGGGCTATACAAAATACCGCAACCAACAGCTAAACGATCTTCTTCTGGCTTGTGCTCCTTCCAGACCATGGGACGGTCAGAAACAAGCTGTGAGGGGTTTTCAAACAAAAAAACATCACAATCGAACCACCATCCGCCATATTTCTTTAACAGTAACGTGCGGAAAAAACACGTCTTAAACCCGTAATGCTTCGTCTCTAGAATAGCAAGAGGCACATCTTTTTTATCAATATACTGAAACAAGTTTTCGGGAGTGAGATGAACATGCTGCTGGTTAAACACTCTCGAAATACTCTCAACACACAGTTTAGAAAATAAAGGCTGTTCAGGCCCTTCCCAATAGGTAAACGCTTTCATATGCAATTCTGCCCATTTTCCATATTCAAAATACGCGTTAGCCCTTCCAAATTCGGCTTTTGGGTTTGAGATAACATCCACAAATTCAAGTTTCTTTTTTTCATAAAACGCGTGCTCAGCTCAGGCATAGACAAATGCCCAATATCCCCATGTTTAATAACCCCTACGGTAGAAGCCCCCTCCTCCCGTGGCATCTCGCCTTCAAACGGACCAATAGACAAACATGAAATACTGCCGTAGGGCGCCCCCGAGGGAAAAGACCGTGGCGTTTGATTAAGTAAACGCCATATACCACCGGTTACTGTCGACCCATGACCAACAAATAAAATATTGCCCGATAACGATCGAATTATGTTTATAATTTCTATCCCCGCACGTTCCCACGGTTTCAGGTCGGTATCAGAAGTACTCAGGGTTTTTATTATTGGGTATTCACCGTCAAGCATCGCTTGTATCCCAGCAGGATATGCATCTGAAAAACGACCGACAATATCAGGGTACTCGTTAAACTGTTCTTGCAGTCGAAAATCAATTTTCACCTTTAATGCCAGGCGCTCTGCAACAATACAGGCGCTGTGAACAGTTCTTAGGAATGGTGAAGCCACAATATGATGAATGTCTTGATTGACCAAGGCATCGCTCGCCTCCAACATTTGTTGACAACCCGCTTCCGACAAAGGGCTGTCTAATGGGTAATCCAAACTCTTTATAGAATCGGGAGCTTCATCCCACTCTTTGTTGCCATGCCGTAGAAACCAAACACACCGCGTCATATAATCACCCTCTCATTAGAAGTGCCATTTAAAGCGTTGGTGCTTTTGCATTTATAAACATTCATTAATCTCACTCAAGTGCGTAATACAACTCATATCATTGGCAATATCCGTAAACGAATTTCGGCCAAAAGCTGTGGTTAATAGGGCTAAAAATGGCACATTTTCTCTCGACGCTATACGCGCATCATTGGGCGAGTCACCAATAAAAAGCATCTCCTGACGAGTTAATCCAAAATGCCTCTCTAATAAGGAAAAGTGGGCTGCGCCTTTACTCATCTGTTCATCCCGCTGATAACCCAGAGCCAATTCGATAGGCCAATTTTTCGATATTCGTTTCACATACGAATCGAGGTTGTTTGACGATATTGCGAGCGGCATGCCTGAATCCCGCCACGTTATTAGTAACTTCTCAGTTTCTGACGAAAGCCTTACGTGGGTTAAATACGGGTTTTTCCATTCTTCAAACAATTCGGCAACAACGTCATTACGTTCATCACCCGGAAATATTTCTGCTAACTGCTTTTCAAAAGGCAAGCCAGACGTATCGAAGTAACGCCTTCGTGCAGTTGTTTGAGGCATGTCATAGTGTTCAAAAATAAGACGGGCAGCTTTGTCGGCATAATCATCCATGGTTTGAATGAGCGTCCCATCCAAATCAAATACCAATAATCTCGGTTTCATCACATGTAAATTCGTTTGGTTAAACAGATATGCCATAAGTATGCAACGGCATCGACAGAAAAAGAACCACGACAGGCGAGCCTAAGCAGACTCTTCCAAATCATCGCCATTAATGAAAGCGTCTAGTAAACGCAAGGCTTCATCATCAGTAAATTGCTGCAAAGGATGCTTACAGTAGTAAGCCGAAGGCCCGGTTAAAATACCACACTGCCCGCGATCCAAAGCCAATTTTGCGCAACGGATCATATCGATGGCGACCCCAGCCGAGTTTGGTGAGTCCTCCACTGACAGTCGTAATTCCAAATTCACAGGCACATCACCAAACAACTTACCTTCCATTCTCAAAAAGCATACCTTGTTATCGTTTTGCCAAGGCACGTAATCACTCGGCCCCACATGAATATTGTCACTGTCAATCCGTGACCGTGCGACGGCTTGTACAGCTTCGGTTTTCGATATTTTTTTACTGTCCAGTCGCGACGAATTTTTCATATTCAAAAAATCCGTATTACCACCCGTATTGAGCTGATAGGTTCTGTCCAAATGAACCCCTCGTTTCGCAAATAAATCCATCAGCGTTCGATGCAGTATTGTCGCGCCCATCTGCGCTTTAATATCATCCCCTATCAGCGGCAATCCAACCTCTTCAAACTGACGAACCCAGGACCCTTCAGGCTCGCTGGCGATAAAGACCGGAATACAATTAATAAAAGCCAGCCCCGCTTTACACGCGCAGTTAGCATAAAAACGTGTAGCCTTTTCTGAACCGACAGGAAGATAGTTGAGCAGTATTTCAGCATCAGCCTCCTTAAGGGCGTGTATGACCTCATCCTCACTCATTTCAGGTTCATCCGAGAGAAGGAATGTTCGGCTAGCTTCATGATCTTTCATATGCTCCGAAAAACCATCGACCACTGGTCCCATTTTCACCCGAACACCAGAGAGTGGAATGTCATCACAAAACACCTTGGTACAGTTGGGTAACGCGAATATCGCGCGATTCACATCCTCCCCGACCTTACGAGAGTCGATGTCAAATGCAGCGACCACATCAATATCCCCTGGTTGATAGCCCCCCAGCTCCCAACGCATTAAGCCTATAGCATCCTGACTCTCTTTTTGTCCGTAATAATGGATTCCTTGAACTAACGAACTGGCACAATTTCCGATTCCGACAATGGCGACTTTTATGATGCTCATACTGATGGTTTTTTACTCCAATTATTTTTATCAACACTAAGAAAATGGTTTCTCATTATTCAGATGACGCTAGATCTTCCTTAATTAACTCTGGATCATTATTAAATGGCCCCACACGAAATAATGTCTGGGATTCACACTCGCCAGGAAAATCGATTTTCTTGTCGAATAGAATCCCGTGGTCACTCAGATCGGCGCCAATGATTTTTGGCGCGTCTTTTCTAATAGGGCTACGAATGACCACTTCTTGACTCATCACATTTGGCTCCGGTTTCAACTTAAACAGCTATTACAATTGCAATATCTGCAATTTAAATTATCGAGGGACGCCAGCATGGAATTTCATCCCACTCTCTGTTACCCACAAAAAACACGCCTCACAATCGGCATTCAAACAACCGAGCTATTATGTATAGCAGAGATTTAACATAACACCGAAACTATTATTTTTTATGATTAGTCCAACCAAAACAAAAAGATAAAGCCAACAATTACCTTTCTAATCTGTTATTTTTTCTGTCATCACAGCCAGCATTTCGGCACAACAGACAGCAATAAAACCGACATTCTTCACGAAATACATTTTATTGTCAGAAGAATCAATAAGAATAAACAATCAGAAATAAATTCAGACAAAAAGCAGAATCATCATCGTTATAGTTTTTCAGCTTGCACAAACTCAACCAATTAAAGTATCCTTTTTATCGATCGATATTTCACATGAAAAATTAAACTTATTTGATACTGAGGAGAAAACAAAATAATGAAACGGCTTATCAGCTTCAGCCTAATATCAATATTCACTATGACACTTTCCATATCTGCCTCAGCTGCAACACGCACCTGCAATCAAGATTCAGCGGACAAAGACTACCACTGCATTCCCTTTATTATTTGCTAGCGTTCGAGTGTAACTACACTGACTAACTGTCCGATACTATCGGCTTAGGTAAGCCGTTTTGGAAAGGATGCTATTGCCTTAAAATCGTAGCAGCATGCACCGAATACGAATACCTAAGTGTCAATCCACGCTACCCCATCACACTCCCGAACGAATTTTTATGATTCTAAAATCGTAATTTCAGTGAATGAGATATGGCGGAAAAATCATTGACGAAACAAACGATTCTCACAATGCCGATAATTGCACTGTTGCGGTTAGAAACGTTGAGACCTACTGACCTATGGGTATACGGGGTTATGGTGTTGGTATGGGAATACAATGGGTCTTGCGCTAGCCACATAGCTGGGGGCTTTCTCCTAAACAGCCCCCTAATTAGTAAGCCGCTTAACAGCTAGCCCCTAGCAGAAATCCCTAAATAGAGCTCACTTACGGGTGGCCAGCTACAAACTGATTGAGATTCGTGGTTTAGCTTTCTTAGAAAAATCAATCTCGGGATTACACAATAGTAACCGTGAAGAATCTAACCCGCCGATTTCGACAGCATACCGCTTAAAATTTTCGCTCCGAAACTTCGCCACATCTTTTAGATTATTCAACAGTTCATCGTTACTGATTTTTGATCCAGCATCTAAGCCAATGTCCTCAGGTGTTGCGATACCGCAAACTTTTACTTCTGTCTTTTCTTTGTCCTTCATAAGTTTAATAAACTGATCAATATAAACCTTTTGGTCATCTGCTATTTCAACCGCCTTTGGCTTAAATTCTAGGTCTTCAAAACGCAGCTTTAAGGCAAATTCTCCTGCACTAATCACGACCGAAACGACACTCGCATATGGCACAAAAGTTTGCATCAAATAGGACTTGGCCTGGGAAATAACCGCCTGCTTGGTAATCAACAGAAATAAACTACTGACGCCAAACGAAGGATCGTCGACACTGCCTGAAACCGGTACATTGAGTTTAATATTGCCGCGTTTATCTTTGAGCATCCCCAAGGCGACATTCAGAGGGATCAGCGTTTGGTCTTTTAAAGTACCGACCCCGTCGTCATTAGCGGCAGTCATGTCTAGTCCGCGCAGATCTAGCTTAATCTTTCCGTCCAATTTTGAATTCGTCACACGCACATCCAGTTTTGCAGCCAGCTGCCCGTTTTTCAATTCAAAACCTAAAGAGTCTTTAATGTAAGACGATACTGCAGGTAAAGACAGCTCGTTAACACTTCCCTTAAGTGCTAAATTACTGACCCCAGAAAACGGAGCAACGCCGCCTGAAAACTGGAACTTCGTATACTCATTACTTCTACCTTCTACACGAAACGGACTGAGCGATGCACTATCACTGTTAATTTCGCTTATTTCAACGGTATCGAGATAGATAACACGATCGTAATTTGGCGTTACGCTCTTATCATGGAAATGAATTTGATTGTCACCACTGACAGAAACCTTGTTAAGGGTAATTTTTAGCGCGGACTGTTGTTCAGGTTCTCCCTCTTTTTCGGCCTTCTCTTTACTTGTACCCTTCTCTTTACCTGTATCCATGCCTTTGTCATTAACTAAGTTTTCATCCGCACCGTCATCAGACAAAGCGCTCATCGAAGCATTCATTAATGTAACCAAAGAACCATCTTTGGCAATCAACACATGGCCTGCAATATTACTGAGCCCTATATCCGAAATAGAAAGCGATCTACCTGCGTACGTAACATCCTCGACTAATACCGTTCCTACGCCTAATAAAGGTGGCAAATCATCCTCGCCACCAATGTGCGAACCCACCAACTCGTCTAAGGCAATGCGACCAATATCGATACGAGCCGACTCTAAATAGTTTTGATCCGCAGAAAACTCAAGGGACGATAACAATAACGATTCCCACTGTAGGTATGTCGCATCGTTAGCGGGGTTTTTAACACGCACACCATTTATCGCCAGCTCACCACGACTAAGCAAATCGAACACACCACCATCGCCTATCTGTAATGTCACTTCAGCCAAGCTCATTTTAAACTCATCAAATGTACCGGTAAGTTGATCAATCTCACCCGAAAACTCTTGAATTGAAACAGTCGAGTCCTCAAGCTTGAGACTGACATTTTTCGAGTCAAAATCAACAACAGGGTTTATCGATAGGCTTAACTTTCCGGCTAAGGTTCTCACGTGATCGGATAACTCTGAAGCAATTTTATCAAGCTCTAGTTTCTTTAACGATACACGAGACAAAACCTTGCCTTTGCCAAGCACCACATCCAGGGTAGAAGACAAAACCAACTCTCCTTGCATCAAAGACAATACCGCATCAAGTTCTAGCTGCTGGCGCTGTTCAGTAACCGACACATCATGAACTGACAGTTCTTTTATCAATAGCGAATGAGGAATGCCATGATGATTAACGTTAACGCTTGATTTCAGCATAGAAAGATCAGGGGCAGTAATGGTAAACGGAAAGTCGTTCGACTCAGAACCATCTCGAACTACATCTGTATGGCGTTCATTGGGAAGTTCAAACCCCGCAACCACGAGTGACTTATCTGTAATATCAACGGTAATGTCGATTTTTTCTATTGAGAATTTTTTGATGTGGATATTGTCCATCAAAAGTCGATAGGCATCGATTTCAATATCGGCTTTATCAATACTAAGAACAACATCGCCTTCTTGTAAAAAGATCACATCTCGAATCACCAAGTCCGAAACAAAAGGGTTATAACGAATAACACTGCGCCCCGAAAGTTCGAGATTATGCCCAGCTAAAAACTCGGCAAGGTAATGACGCACAACAAAAGGAGAAAGACTCCAGATAAGGAAATAGCAAACGAATACAGCCAATGCTGAAACCTGAAGAACCCGATAAAAAGACTTTTTGTATTTTTGAATAAAAACCAAACCGCTCACAACAAACTACCCCAGACGAACAACTAAAAGAAAAAATGGTGAAAATTATTTTATTAAAATACTATCTAGCCAGTGACCATCCATAAACAGGTCGTAGCGAGAGTAACTATATATAGATGAATACTAGTTAGACCAACGTTCCAATTTTGGAAGATTACGTGTAAATAACCAGCCGAGCAAACGAGGAAAACCCATCTCCTTCATTTTACCAATGCAAAACGACTGCATTTCCGACACGGTCAAATCCGGCTGCGTAAATAAACCAATTTGATAGCAATAACTGCAGTAGCGTTCATGCTTACTACCATCTGAATTCGCACCGCCATTGCCAGGATCTTTTTCATTGGCATACCACAGCTTTGACAGAATTTACTCATTACAACCTCGGCTTATTCACGATTGACACAACTGACCAACCCTTTTAGGCCCTCGATTTTACCACAAGACAGCTTTTCAACGACTTCAAACGCACCAAAACTGTACAAAATGTAAGCGCATCGTCATTAAAACCTAAGGATAAATGACCCTTCCCCTGATTAAGCGGTTCCTTTAGCCTCACCGTAAACCCACTCAAGGGCGCTAGGATGCGCCATATATCCACCCTAGAGATAAATATTGCATCCGGCCTGTGACATCAACGCCCACTCCATAGCTTACCCTTTGCTAGGACAGCCGTGAATCCGACCGCATTAGAAATAGGTTATGATGAGCAACATGATTTTAATATCCGTTCGATCACAACAAAATTTAGTAACAAACGAGACCGAATAATTGATTCTCAATAGATATATCCCCAAGACAAATACACTTCGCAATCTCACGAGCATTGGCCTAATTTTTTTCTTAGTGCTACCACTATGCAGCCACGCCAACTTTGAAAATGCACTCAAAATATACCGCTCTGGCAATTTTTCAGAAGCAAAAACTTCTTTCGAGGCGCTGGCAGCTATTGGGGATAGAGCATCATTATTCAACCTCGGTGTTATGCAATATCGTGGCGAGCTGGGCGAAAAAGACAGTGTTATGGCTTATGTACTGATGCGGCTGGCTATCGAAAATGCTGACGGTGGAGAAGATAACTCTTTTGAAAAGACCAAACAAATAATATTTAGAAAGCTATCAGAAGAACAAAAAGATCAGGCAAAACTCCTTTATAAAGAAATGGAGCCTATCTACGGGATCAATAATATTCGGCAAAATATATATCCACAACCTCTCAGCGATGAAGATTGCACCCAAAATGTAAGACCAATAAAACGCGTAACTCCTGACTATCCACGATCAAAACTTTACAGTGGAAAGATGGGAGTGACACAGACCGAATATACCATTTCGCCAGAAGGATACCCTAGAGACATTATTGTTGTAGCATCAAGCCATAAAGACTTCACCAAAGGTAAGCGCCGAACCAACC
>JAWSUZ010000046.1:0-15265 GCA_033852165.1 Agarilytica sp.
TTGTTGCACTTACTTCGAATATTGTTTGTTCATATTCCAGTAAATCCGATAATTCTGATCGGTTTTCACTTCACGTATGCATTCCCACGGGGGACCGTGGGAACGAGAAGCTCGCAATTCGCAATTCTCAACTCCGGATTCCCTTAGCAAAGTGCTCATGTGCCATTTTTTGATCCGGCTCAAGCCATTTCTCGAGTTTTGACGCCAGCGTATCTCGATCAATCGGCTTACTTAAATAATCACTCATACCGGCGGCAATACACACATCGGCATCGCCCTTCATCGCATTGGCTGTTAACGCAATAATGGGAATGTTTTGATAACGGTCATCAACCTCACCAAAGCGAATATGTTTAGAGGCCGTGTAGCCATCCATTTCCGGCATTTGGCAATCCATTAACACCAAAGAATAATGCGAATCTTCAACGCTTTGACGCAAAGCCTTTAAGGCCTCTTCACCATTGTTGGCGATATCGTACTCTAACGATAAATCGTCTAGCATAAACATAATTAATTCTTGGTTAATGGCGTTATCCTCAACCAATAAAATACGATGATTCTTGGCCCACAGAATATGCTCTTGATCGGAGCTCTCATTCTGCTGGCGCTGATCGACATCAACATGGTCTGAGTTTTGACTGAGTTTCAGCGCGTACAACAAATTTGCATTGGTCGCTGGCCGATGGAAAAAACCACTAAACCCTAATTCTCTATAGTAAACACTGTCTTTACTGTTTGCCATTGAACTCATAACCACCGTGGTCATGTGTTGCTTATCGGCCATTGCTAGCATGGTATTGTCAAAAAACGCCTGGCCATCGATCACAGCAAGATCGCTATTAATTAAAATCAAATCAAAATAATCCGACTGCTGTGGTGAGTGTGATCCGGTCGGAGGATTTTGCAATAATTTTTTCGCGCCTAAAATGTCCGCCGTGCACGCAACATTTGCGCCCCAATGTTCAAGCTGTTGCTGGATGGTTTTTTGGTTTGTGAGGTTGTTTTCGACAATGAGCACATGCAGTTGATCAACCGGATTATCTGGCGCAATGGGCACCGATAAATGGCTGCGTAGAAGCGGAAGTGAAAACTCAAAACAAGAACCTTGCTGTTCTAGGCTGCTCACCGTAATGTTGCCGCCCATTAAGCCACATAATTTTTTAACAATAGACAGGCCTAAACCTGTGCCGCCATATTCCCTCGTGGTAGACGCGTCAACCTGCTTAAATGCCTCGAATAAGTTTTTCTGCTTATCCAGCGGAATGCCAATGCCGCTGTCTTTAACCGAGCACAGTAATGAAAGATCGTTATTCTCGTTAGATCTTAGGGAGGCACGAACGACAATCTCACCTTGTTCGGTAAATTTAAGCGCATTGCTGATTAAGTTACCGAGAATTTGCCGAAGCCGATGGGGGTCGCCTTTTACCATCGTTTGCTCAACGTGAACGGTGTCGATAATGACTTCGATATTTTTTTTATGGGCCGTAATTGCCGCGCTTGCGGATACGCTTGCCAGCAGCTCGATTAAGTCAAAATCAATGGTCTCGATGTCCATTTTTCCGGCATCGATTTTAGAAAAGTCCAGAATGTCATTGATGATGGAAAGGAGCGAATCGGCACTGGTTTTGGCCATGTTAACTTTGCGGTAATCATCGTGGCTGAGTTTCGATTTGAGTAAGAGATCGAGCATGCCAAAAATCCCATTCATTGGCGTGCGGATTTCATGGCTCATCATGGCTAAAAATTCGGACTTATATTGATTCGATTGTTCTAACTCATTGGTGTAGTTCGTCAGGTTTTCCTGAGTTTCTATCAGGACTATGTTTTGTTTTTCTATTTCATCTTTACGTTTTTCAAGATTGAGTGTTTGCAATTCCAAATCATCGTTGGATTCTTCCATCGCCGAACGCGTATTGGCGAGTCGTTGGGTCATGATATTAAAGGATGTGGCTAAACGGCCAAATTGATCCTTACTATCAATATCAATAGAGACAGAATAATCCCCTTTGCTTACACGCTCTGTCGCATCGTTGATGGTTTTAAGGGTGTGCAATATCATCTTCAGCAGATAGATGGCCGCAACAGCCGTAAGAATAATCGATATGATCGCGCCAAATATTGTTTGGTCCACCGTTTTAGTGGCGGCAAGTTCAGACTCAAAGCTACGGGACGTAATCAGTTGCTCTTCTTCCGCTACAAAGCTATCAATATCGGCACGAATACCATCGATTAAGTTTTTCCCGGCAATATACTGCACGATGGTTTCGAGTTTGTCGGGTGGTTTTTGCGTTGTTTGGGGGGGGAGTAGAACCGCAATCTCGGCGTCCTCTGATAATCGTATCCACTCCTCAGTTTTAATATTAATGTCATTGAGTCGGCTGGTTTGCTGCGGGTTATCCTCGACCAAAAGTAATAATTGCTGAATATCAACCGGCCATTGTCGCTTGGCGCTGTAAAACGGAGCCAAAAAACTTCTGTTGCCAGTGATAACAAAACTGCGTTTGCTGCTTTCCATGTCTAACAGCAATTTTTCTAACACGTGAGACCGGTTGATCACATGCTGGGTATGCTGAACCCAATGTGCCGTGTTAATCAGTAGCCCAACGCTGAAATACAAAAGCGTTGAAACCAACGCCATTAACACGATGGGCAATGAAAAAGCGGTGATGACTTTGGATCGTATGGTGAAATGGCTGGCAAAGCCGAGCAGCCGGCTGTCGGCTTTCTCCTTTTGCTTAGACGGGTTTTGTTCTTGGATCACAAGGGTATAACTCACCACGTTTAATATTATTAACAAACATTGTCTGCGTTATTTTCTGCGACAGGATTGCCATAGATTTCCCTGAATACTTCACGATCGACAATGCGTGAGCATCGCCAGCGCATGCGAACAATCGGTGCGGCAGCCACCCACCTAAAAGTATTGTTCATTTGGCCGATTTAAAAAAATCATTTTTAGTGTTTGTAGAATTAACGCGGCCAATTGTTATAACTAAAAATATTTAGTTATGTGCCATGGAACGGATTGCTGCGATAGGTTTTCTGCCAATAAAAGGATTTCGGCGCGCAAAAATAGGCCTTATTCCTTGAATGACTTAGCAGGTTTTTTATTTATCATAAAAAAGAATATAAAAAATAGTTTCGGTTTAAGTCTGTTCTAGTATAAAAAAGTAGATGGCAATATGCGTTCATGCGTCGTTGTTATTGTTGGGGTTTTTGGCGTGTTTTTCACGTCGGCGTTGAAGTCATCTTTTTAGGTGTTATGTCGTGCATTCAGAATGATCGGCGTGGGTGAAAGATAATGAACGTGAATGAATTTAATTAAAAACCATGAAAATATGACGAAAATATTTGCGATCATGTGGACGGAAAGCGAAGAGCGCTCTATAAATATATGAGCGTTCAACAGTTGAGATCGGTGGTTATAGCTGTAGGAAAGAAAAAAGGAGACGGGAGACGGGAAACAGGAGAAAGATAAGAAAGGAGACGGGAGACGGGAGACGGGAGAAAGATAAGAAAGGAGACGGGAGACGGGAGACGGGAGAAAGATAAGAAAGGAGACGGAGAAAGATAAAAGATAACAGGAGAAATAAAAGAAAGGATACGGGAGACGGGATGCCGGAAAAAGATAACAGGGAAAAGATTCCGTGATCATTAAAGATGAAACTGTTTTGCGCCAAATCGATAGAACAACGAAATAGGACGTTTAAGAAAAATACTCAGTACCTGTGGTAGCTAATAAAGTGCGCCACATACGCAGTTGGTCCCCCTAGCCGCTGTGTGAGGTACGCTTTGGGTATTTTTCTAAAGCGCCTTAGTTGTAGGTAGTGTGTTGTGATTTGTTAGGTGTGAATCACAACGTGAACAAATGAACCAAAAATATACACGAAAACGTGTACCACAGAGGTGTTAAGCATGGCCCTGGCAAATGAATTAGTTGATGAAAAATCCCGGTCCTCGGCTTCGGCCGTAGTTGCGCTGCGGACAGCGCAAAAAAATCTGGTGTTTTCGCTAGATGACGAAAAGTACGGAATACCGCTGTCGTCAGTAAAAGAGGTTATCGGCCTAGCTAAAATAACTCCGGTGCCCCATGTACCGCCGTTTTTTAAGGGCCTTATTAATCTGCGCGGGAAAATCATTTCCGTGATCGACCTGCGGATTAAGCTGGGTGTCCACGCCGGTGAATACCAAGCGAAAAAAACTTCCATCATTATTACCGACGTTAATGACCTTACCATTGGCACCATTGTCGACGATGTGAATGAAGTGGTGGGCTTCGATGACTCGCAAGTCGAAAGTGATTTAGATATTTCGAGTGGTGTACAGCGTGAATATATTCGCGGTGTTGCCAAAGCGGGCGACAATACTTTGGTCTTGCTGTTGGATATTCGCAAAGTCCTCACCGCCGAAGAACTGGAACTTATTAAACACCAAACCGTTAAAAATAACCCTGATTCGGAACCTTCCGATCAAACCACAGCGCACTAAGCGCGCCCTTGGAGAACCATCATGTTCGAGAATGTATCACTTAAAGTAAAAATCTTACTGGGCAGCGCCGTGACCTTATGTTTTTTGGTCATTTTAGGCTTGATCAGTTTAAGCAGTATATCGTCGTTGCAAGAAACCAACGGCTGGGTTGACCACACCCACGAAGTTATTCAAGAAGCGATGGAAATTGAAGCCGCAGCGGTGGATATGGAAACCGGTATGCGTGGGTATCTACTCGCCGGTAAAGACGAGTTCCTCGGGCCGTATAAAGCCGGGAAGTCTCGTTTTCAAGCCTTAATAGCCAAGCTTAAAGGCACGGTGAGCGATAACCCTGCCCAAGTTACCTTACTCGGCGATGTGGAAAGCACCATTCAAGACTGGCAAGACAACGTGACCGAAAGCGCCATCGACCTGCGCCGCGAAATTGGTGACGCGCAAACGATGAATGATATGGCGATATTAGTGGGCGAAGCACGGGGTAAAAAATATTTCGACAAATTCCGCACGCAAATCAAAACCTTTATTTCGCGCGAACAAGTGCTAATGAAAAAACGTCAAGAAGAGGCCGCGAAAACCAACGACATTTCAACCCTGCGTGCTACCGTCGAATGGGTGAATCACACCAATCAAGTGATTCAAGAAGCGATGAGAGTCGAAGCCGCTGCCGTGGATATGGAAACCGGCATGCGCGGGTATTTACTGGCCGGTAAAGAAGAATTCCTCGAGCCCTACAAAGGTGGCCGTAAACGCTTTGGTCAATTGGTGAATGCGCTTAAAGTCACCGTAAACGACAACCCCTTGCAAGTGGCGTTACTGGGCGATATCGAAGGCACAATCGAAGATTGGCAGTCTAACGTTACCGAAAATGCCATCGATCTACGCCGCCAAATCGGCAGCGCCAAAACCATGGACAACATGGCCGAGTTAGTCGGCGAGGCGCGTGGTAAAAAATACTTCGATAAATTCAGAAACCAAATCGCGACCTTTAGAGACCGTGAATTAACCCTGATGAAATCACGTCAAGAGGCGGCTATCGAAACCGTCAATTCGACCCACTTTTCGCTGATTTCAGGAATTATTATTGCCGTGGTGATTTCACTGTTGATTGCCTACGTCGTCAGTAATTCGATTACACGACCTTTCCAAAATATCTTCCGTGGCCTTTCCAATTTTAGTGCGAAAGAACTCAATGAGTTGAGCGTGGCCTTTGGTGAAATCGTCAAAAAAATGAGTATTAGTGCCGGCCGCGTGGCGGGTGTAGCCGGTAAAATTGATCAGGTGAGCCGGAACCTCTCGCAGATTTCGAATCGTCAAGCCAGTTCTGTCGAGCAAACCTCGGCCAGCACCGAAGAAATTTCGGGCATGGTAAAAGTTAACGTGGAATCGGCAGCGCAGTCACGCGATCTATCGGAAAAAGTGGGCAGTAAAATGGGCGAGCTTAACGAAGCTATGAATAAAATCGCTGATTCAAATACGCAAATTGCCGACCTGGTCAAAATCATTGGCGAGATCGGTGCCAAAACCGAAATCATCGATGAGATTGTATTCCAAACCAAACTGCTTTCGTTTAACGCATCGGTCGAAGCCGAACGCGCGGGTGAGCACGGACGCGGTTTCGCGGTAGTGGCACAAGAAGTCGGCAACCTCGCGCAAATGTCCGGTAAAGCGGCCACCGATATTGCCGATATTGTCAAACAGTCGGTTAACGAGGCAGAAAGTATTGCCAAAGAAAATACCCAGCGGGTCGATATCGGCATCAAAATTGTGCAAGACACGCAAGAGCAATCGGGTATTGTGGCCGAAGGCGCCAGTAAAATATTTGAAGCTTCGAATGAGCAGGCGCGCGGTATTCAAGAAATCAGTAATGCGGTGGAATCGATCAATAAGGCCACCCAACATGCGGCCTCTATTGCTGACCAGGCATCCGGTTCCAGTAAAGATCTCACGCAACAGGCTGACGAGCTCAATCGTTTGGTGCGTAGCTTAAATGGTTTCTTAAAAGGCCATGATAGTGGTAATAACACCACTTCATACGACCACGGCAGTGACGATCATCAGGTGGAAACGGATTATCGTGATTCCGCCAGCACCGAACTGTCGGTAATAGATGATGATGCCGATATGGATATCGCCGTGGGGCAAGGTGGCAATAATGAAATGTGGTCCAAGTTGTAAATCGGGGTTGGGCTATATTGAAACACGTAGCGTAAAACGCAAGAGTTTATAAAATGGCCGCCAAGTTAACAATGAGATTAACGGCCAGTACAACAGGCTAAATCCAATCGCCCTCGTGATTTTTTGCTGGGGCGATTGGACGATTAGCGTTAGTGAAATTCCGTATTGGCGTTTCGCTTTACTCTCTAAAACTGAGCCCTAAATCTTGGGTTAGCATACTTTATTTTTGTTGTAGAACGTTGTTATCGATAGCGACAGGCTCGGCTCGTTTTTTTTTCGAATTATTCTGGGGTATTCCGTCAATAATGGGAATATTTCGATAGTTGAGTCAAGTCATCGCGAACATTAAACCTAATGTAAGCTTTAAAATGACCAAGGAAAACATCTTATGACCCGCAATAAAAAATATAATCTCCCTTTTATAAAAACAAGCTGCGCAGCAATGGCTGTTTCTGCCGCATTGCTCGTTTGTCCGCAGGTTTATGCTGTGGATTTAAATGTTTACGCTATTGGCCATCTTTCCGTTGATAACGTTAACGACGGTGATGAATCTAGCCTGCATTTTACCAGCAGTTCATCGCGGCTAGGATTTACCGGTGGCTATGATTTATCGCCAGGGGTGAGGGCAATTTTTCAATACGAAACCGGCGTCGACTTAACCAACCAAGGCACTAATGATGGCAATGGTGGCGCAGATTCCAGTGGCCAATTGTTTACCAAAGGGCGGCCATCTTATTTAGGTTTGGAAGGCGGCTTCGGTAAAATTATTTTGGGGCATTTGCCGGGGCTAGATCAGTGGGTGAATGATTACAATTTATTTGCCGACCAAGTCGGAGACTTGGGAAACCTTTGGGAAGCTTCAGGCGTTCCCGGTCGCGTCGATAATGTGATTTATTATCACACACCTTCTTGGGGCGGTTTTGACGCAGCGGTTTCCTATGTACCGGAAGAAGGCGTTGAGGATAATGACCATCTAATCGCAAAAGCAAATTACGGCATTGGTAAGGTTCAATTAAGTTTTGCTGCGGCTTCGATAGGTCAGGGTGTAGGTGTGGGTAGCCACAGTGTGGCAGCTTTTATTATTGCCTATCGGCACGACCGCTTTAGTATTGGCGGCGGTATTCAGCGAGAGTCCGGTATTGATGAAGGCGGCGGTGACGACGATGGTGAACGCGATAACATATATATCGGCGGCAGCATTAATGTTGGGTCGAATGGCACTTTTAAACTTCAGTATGCTCAGTTGAGTAACGACACCGACGATAGCGACGGTACACAAATTGCCGTTGGCTATGACCATGCAATGGGTAAAGCCACGACCTTATACGCGGCCTATGCCCGGATGAGTAATGACGATCTGGTTATGTACTCTGCCAACGGCAAAGGCCACGGTGATAAAGTTGTCCCGGCTATGGGCGATGACCCAAAAGTTTTTTCGTTGGGCATTATTCATAAATTTGACGTCGTGTTAGCGAAGTAATTTAATCGCAGCCTTAGTGAGCTGAGTCTCGTTAGGGCTGCTAAACTATTAAATGGGTAAATAGCGCCGTCACAGACGATTTGCATAATATTAAACTGTGTAAACATATGCCAAGCAGCCAAAATCAAGAATCATTCTCTGCAACGGATACCTCGCCAGGGCATCACGACTACAGTCATGGCGTTGCTCCGCTAAGCCCTGCCGAATTCGATTTTTTTAGTCGTTTGATCCTCTCCAAAACCGGTATCGAAATAAAGCGCGAAAAAATTGGCTTAATGGAAAGTCGATTGCGCAAGCGGCTTACTGCTCTGAAATTGGACGGCTACGCACAGTATAAAAAAATGCTAAGCGGAGATCATGCAGGAAGGGAGGTCGGATTTTTTGTTAACAGCCTGACCACCAATAAAACGGAGTTCTTTCGCGAGCAATTTCATTTTGAAACCCTGAGGGAATCGCTCAAACAACATTATCGCCATAAAACGGTGTATATCTGGTCGGCTGCCTGCTCCAGTGGTGAAGAGGTATATTCGCTGGCGATGTTATGCGAGTCGATTATCAAGGAAGACCCCGCCTTTGATTACAAAATATTGGGCAGTGATATCGATTCCGATCGAGTTAAGTCTTCGACAGAGGGAATATATGAGGCCGACGCCTTAAGTAATATGCCGAAATTTCAAATACAAAAGCACTTCACTCGAACGAAGGTACAAGGCGAAACGCTTTATCGGGTGGGCGAGCCCTATCGTCGTAATGTCAAGTTTATGCAGCACAATCTTATCGATTGCAGTTCGCGTATTCCACTGACATTTGATTACATATTTTTACGCAATGTTCTGTTTTATTTTTCTAAAAATACGGCTGAAAAGGTCGTTTCAAAATTAGTAGACAGTTTGGTTCCGGGTGGTCTAATTTTTGTGGGCTTAACAGAAACGCTAGAGCATATGGATGTGGGCATTGTTAAAGTCGGTGCCTCCGTTTATCAAAAAGAGGGGACGGCATGAGAGAGGTCGACGTACATTCAGGTCAAGTGGGTTTTGGGGCAAATAATGACCCCTCTATTTTTTATACCGTGGTCGGCGTATGCATTGCGGTGTGTATTTGGGATAAGGTCAAAAAAAGTGGGGGCATGTGCCACTACCGCTTACCAGAAGAAATTGATGGGGTCGATGCGCCAGCCGATAATAACGATTATGGCGAGAAAGCGATTTTAAACTTGCTGAAAAAATTTAAGCACAGCGGTTCGAAAATCAGCCACTTGCAGGCCCGCATTTTGGGCGGTGGCCAATTGCATTATGGCGACTATATGGAAAAGCAGCGCATTGGTGAGCGCAATATTGACATTGCCATGGAAGTCCTATCAAAATTTGCAATCCCCATTATTGGAAAATCAATCGGCGGGGATATTGGTCGACACATTCGATTTAATACGCGTAATGGCCAATTAAATTTCCGTGAAGTGAGAGAGTGTGTGAACTTCCCAGACCAAACCTTTGAGCAAGTTTCTCACGCTCACCCGGATAAAATATCGGTATTGGTGATCGATAACGCAACCCATAGCCGTAAGCGTCTCAAACGTTTGATTGAACGCGATAGTGACTTTTCGGTGATGGCTGATGTTGAAAATATCGCCAAAGCAGAAGAGTTGATTAAAAAGCATCAACCGGATGTGATTACCCTCGACGTCAATACTAAAACGCCAGACTGGTTGGCCTTTATTTCGCGTTATATGCGCGAGCATATTATTCCCACTGTTATTGTATCGTCTAAGCAGGATACCGTTAACGACGATGTGTTTTCTGCGTTAAAACTCGGTGTTTTCGACCTGGTCGATCAGGTGTCATTAGAAACTATTCATGCGACATTAAAAGATGCCTATCAGTCGAAGGAGCAAATCGAGTTAGCGCGGGCCTTGTCGTTAGAAATTAAATCGGAAAATATTGAGTTCAGTGAAAACTACTGTGAGAAGCCTTTGGTTGTGATCGGTTCGTCGACGGGAGGGGTATCGGCATTGGAAACCATTGTGCGGCAACTGCCTGAAAATACGCCGCCGATTTGTGTGGTGCAACATATTGCCGAAGTCTTTTCCGCTTCTTTGGCGGAACAATTGGATAATATGTCTAAAGTTAAAGTGATGGAAGCGATAGACGGTATCGAGGTGGAAAATAATCATGTCTACATTGCTAAGGGCGGCAGGCACATGAAGTTGGTGCAGATAGATGGCGGCAAGCTCATTCTCCGCCTTGTTGATGAACCGCTTCGCAACGGCTTTAAACCCTCTGTGGACTATCTCTTCGAATCGGTTAAAAAAATTAACGGCTACACCACTGTCGCGGTGCTATTAACCGGCATGGGAAAAGATGGTGCGCAAGGGATGTTGGATTTAAAACTGAAAGGGGTATATACCCTTGCACAAAATGAAGCCACATCGGTGGTTTATGGCATGGCAAAAGTCGCGTCAGAAATGGGCGCGGTATGTGAAACATGCCCGATTGAAATGATTGCCCGCGCTATGTTGAAGCCATTGGTGGTGGCGGATCTTAGTGATCAGTTGTCGTTGCAAGCAGGTGAGCCTATACCCAAAGCAGCATCAGCTGTATAGCGCGAATAATCGTTAACGTCAGGAGTTGATTGAATGAAAATAGTGATAGCCGATGATGAACCTTCGATGCTTGATCGATTAAGGCGATCAATCAAGCAGTTAGATGATAAGTACGGGGAAATAGAAATTTGTGGAGAGGCGGAAAACGGCCTACGGTTGGTCGATATTGTAGAATCCATGCCGGATATTGATTTGGTGATTTCCGATGTGCGTATGCCGATTATGGACGGTTTATCGGCACTGGTGTATCTAAAGCATATTAAACCGAAATTAAAAATGGTGATGCTGTCTTCCGAATCTCCGGCGACCATGCGTGCCGCCAGTGGTGATGGAGAACAAGCGAAAGCCGATTTAACCAAAAAAACTGAAATGCTCGAAAAAATTGCCGTAAGAGTTCGCAATCGAGAACGTGCGGAAGGAAAAATCAATACCATACTAGAGGGCTGCGAAAAACTCGCTTTAGACCCTCACGATATGGCACGGCATTATGGTGCACAGGGCTTTGTGCGAAAACCGGCATCGCCCGATAAGCTCGCACAAATTATGGACGGGCTGAAATCAAGCGCTTTCATAAAAGTCGAAATATAAAATGGTGAAGGAGATTAGCCGATGAAGGTTGTTGTAGCAGATGATGACGAGGTCATGTTAGACCGCCTAAGCCGAGCCTTTTCGTTATTGGACCCGCAATACGGAACGTACGAGGTTTGTGGCGCAGCGCCCAATGGTCAAGCGCTTATTAATACGGTAGATAGTTTGCCTCACGTGGATTTAGTGATTACCGATATGCGTATGCCGGTTATGGACGGACTCTCGGCTCTGGTGTATCTACGGTCGAAATACCCATTTTTAAAAATTATATTACTGACCTCTGAATCTGAAATTAAGGGGGAAGACGGTTGTGACGTCAACAGTGCAGACTTTACAAAAAAAGTGGGCATGCTGGATAAAATAGCCGAGCGAATACGAAAAAAAGAAACTGTAGCGGGAAAAATAAATTCAATGTTGGAAGGCTGCGAAAAATTGGGTTTGCATGCGGATGATATGTCTGAACATTATGGTGCTCAGGGATTTGTGCGCAAGCCAATATCACCCAAAAAACTCGATCTCGTCTTGGAAGGGTTTAAGACTCCGGGTAAGTTTATAAAAATTGGCATTGTGTCTGATAAATAAAAATATTGAACGACGTTAAGAAATTAACGGGCGCAGCTTTAATGGGGTTCGGTTTGATTGGAATAAAATTGATAGGTGCAGTATGAAACGATTTGGTGGCTTTTTAGTAGAGACCGGCATAGTGTCCCCAGGGCAACTAGCCGAAGCATTGCTCGAACAGATAAAGTCGACGCCGCCGAGTGTGGTGGTGCTCTTTGATCAAGGGTATTTAGATTCCCAAAATGTATTGGATATTTTAAGCCTCCAGAGCGACGAAAATGTCGACTTTCCCACGGCATGTAACAAACTAGACCTATGGAAAAATGAATTTGTGACGGTCTTACACTGTGAAGCGTCAAAAAAACGCCCAAAACTGGGTAAGTTTATGCTGGATAAAGGCTGGGTCCAGCCGAAACAATTGCTGGATGAATTGCATAACTTTCAGCGTTACTGTGATGAGAATAAATTAAACACCGAATTGAAAACGCCCCTGGTATTGGATTTGAATGTGGGCCGTAGTGATAGTCAAGAAGCGCTGATTCCGGTGGTGACAAAAATCGAATTTACGCCCAACTTCGATAATCTCGAAGAGGAATCGGTACCCGATTTTTTGGATATTTTTAGTGAAGAAAAACGCAGCTCAATGGAATCAACCATTTTGTCGCTAGAAAAGTTGGCGAGTATCGAAGCCTGTGATGTCTATAATGTTCTCGATGCATTTTTTGGTGAATACCATTCATTAAAAGGCGCGGCTCGATCTGTGGGTGCGGCATTGATCGAAAAACTGATTCATGAAGCGGAAGAGTTGCTGAGTTTTTACAAGCAATTTTCGACAAAGATCGAAGCGGTCGATTATGAAAAACTATCGTCTCTTAATCTGACCATTTTGGATATGCTTTGGTTATTGCGAACAGAGTTGTTGGATATGTCTTCTGAACAGGGATTCTGGACGGAAGGGTCATTGAAGAATGAATATTTATCGTTGTTGCAAGATGTAAAATTGACCTTGCAGAAATTAAACGGGCTCGGTTATGAAATATCGCTTGACGATATTAATGATGAGTTTTAATCCGTAATACCGGTATAGGAACGCAGCATGGACAATATAAAGAGTCTGGTCGACAGTGTGCAGCGCTTAGTCAGTGATCTTGACAAGAGTCCGCAGACAGAAAAAATCTGCGCAGCCGCAGAAGCCTTGTTGACCCACAAAAAAAAGCTCAAACTTTCGTCCTTTGAAGATCTTTTACCCGCTTGTATTTCGACGCTCACCTTTTTTAAAGAAAATGATTATGCTTTGGATGAGCAGGCGTGTCAGTTGTTGGCCAATTGTTTTTCCTTAATCAATACTGAAATTGAGTATATTGATGGCCAAGGCCCGATGTCAGATTTTATAATACTGCAAAATCAGGCGCTGTCGGCGCTTTCTGTGTACGTGACGGAGTCCTCCGGTTTTGAATTGGAGTATTGCGAAGATGTGATTGTACCCGGCGCAAATGTCGCCGATGAAGTGGCCTATGTTGAGGCGATGGTGACAGAATCCTGTGGCGGAGGCAGTGAAGCCGTGAATACATCGGATCAAGATGTGAAAAATTCGGAGGTAAATGTGGCCAGTCAAACTGCGGCGGTGCCGGATAAATCGGCGAAGAAAATCCTGGATAAAACCTCTAAAAATGTGGTTGAGACTACGCGGGTTAAATCGTACTTACTCGATCAGTTGATGAGCCATTCAGAAGAACTGGTACAACTGCGCAATACCTTAGCCGATATTGCCGAGCGTACGGAAGATCAACGCATTAGTGAATTATCGAACCGTATGGCGTCGGTGTCAGAAAATATACTCAACGATTTGTTAAAAACACGCATGCGGCCCATCGGTATTTTACTGACAAAATATAAACGCGTGGTGAGAGACTTGGCCAATGATTTGGGTAAAAAAATTCAAGTGGAAATCATTGGCGAAAATATTGAAATTGACAGCAATGTCATCGATGCGCTCAGTGAGCCGCTGACGCATTTGATTCGTAACTCCGTTGATCACGGTATCGAACTCCCCGAAGTTCGGCGTGCTGCTGGAAAGCCGGAAACCGGCGTATTGACCCTGCATGCTTACAATGAAGCGGGTAAAGTGGTGATTAAAATAAGTGATGACGGTAAAGGGGTTGATTGCGAGCGGGTGTTGGCGAAGGGCTTGGAAAGAGGCCTTGTGCCAAAAGACCGTGCGGACACGATCTCGAAAAAAGAGGTTCTGAATTTGATTTTTAAGGCGGGCCTTTCGACGTCGGAAAATGTCACGGCGGTATCCGGTCGTGGCGTCGGTATGGATGCGGTCAAACGTAAAGTGGAAGAAATTAAAGGTGTTATCGAATTGAATAGTGAGCTGGGTGTTGGCACTGATTTATGGTTGCGATTCCCCTTGACCATGGCAACATTAAAAGTATCTTTGTTTAGAATCGAAGATAACAGCTACGCGATTCCTTCTTCTGATATTACCCAGGTGGTGCGATTTTCCAATCGTGATAAAAGCACAACGCTACGCTTCGATAAGGACGATGGTATGTTGCACCGAAATGGCAACATCATTCCCTTGATCGAACCGTCTAGTTATTTGGACAATCTTAATCATCATGAAACGTTAAAGAACGCCTACAAAGCCGGTAAAGTGATTAATATTATTGTATTCAAACACCACGGCAGTGATTGGGGTTTGTGTGTTGATGAGATTTACGCGTATATGGATATCGTGATTAAACCGATGGATAACACCATGAACCCGGTCGAATTATTTGCTGGTGTTGCGGTATTGGGCAACGGCGAACTGTCCCTAATTATCAATCCGAAAGGCTTAATGAAAGGCATAATAGAAGCCAAGGAAAACGGCCATAACGGCGAAGACCTGGAGATCCCCCCTCATACGATTCCACCACGCAATGGCGCCGCAGGCTCCGCCATAACCCACTAAAAAACAAGTGGGGTCAGATGAAACTTATGGCGCGGTATATCTCCTGACTCCCGCGTCTTCTGTCGGCAGTCATACGGATCTTAAGTCCGGTTAGTACAAGTGGGGTCAGATGAAACTTATGGCGCGGTATATCTCCTGACACCCGCGTCGTCTGTCGGCAGTCATACGGACCTTAAGTCCGGTTAGCGCTTCTTCGCCGTGTGAATGACTGCATGGTTCTACGACTTGCGGCCATATACACCACCCTTGTTCCTCACCCTGAGACAGTGAAAGTATTCCCAAACTTGAACGTTTTCGTTCCCACGGTCCCCCGTGGGAATGCATACGTGAAGTGAAAACCGATCAGAATTATCGAATTTACTGGAATATGAACAAACAATATTCGAATGGAATGCAATAAACATACTTCGGTCTG
>JAWSUZ010000047.1:0-88025 GCA_033852165.1 Agarilytica sp.
CAAATTTCCGGGGCCACCTCTGTTATTCTACTTACGCGCTTCCTGCGCTAATGAGTCGCTCTACCTTCCCCGATCCTTGGGGTCGTGCGTGGGAATGAATATTAACCTTGAGAAATAACTTTTCTAATATGGAGTGCCGAGTACGGTATGCATTCCCACGGAGAGAGACTGTGAAAGTATTCTGAACTCAAATAGCCTCGTTCCCACGGTCTCCGTGGGAATGCATACGTGAAGTGAAAACCGATCAGAATTATAGGATTTACTGGAATATGAACAGACAATATTCGAATTAAGTGCAATAAACATACTTCGGTCTGCATTCCCACGGAGACCGTGGGAACGAGGGTAGAGAACGTTCAAGCTTGGGAATACTTTCACAGTCTCAGAGAGTGAGGAGCGAGAATAATGCGCTGTAATCCCCATCGGTACTTGAATTAACTCTGTAAGGAAGTGCCATTCAGGGTGAGGCCCGGTCTCGATTAGACCCAATACTATCAATTAGTATCATTCGCCATTTACTCTCAACACACAATTTCAGACACCCCTCCAATTTTTATTACCTTTTATTCGTATAAAAAACATCTGAGACTTAGCAGCCAAAAAACTGTAATTTGAACTTACTCAGGATCAAAAAAACATACGGATTTAATCGGTTTTATTTTATGAAGATTAAAACAGGCGTAACTATTTTTTCTTTTATTAAAAAAACATTAAAAAAGATTGGAGGGATTTTGGCGCAAGAGTGTTATCTATAGCAGTAGTATAAGCAAGTGATGCTGCTTGATAACTATGGCTACTCGCATTCTCTGTGATCAGTTTCTAACAGGTCTCACTTGAGAAGGTGAGTAGCGCGTTATTTGATATGTTTTCCATAACATGCTGCTCAACACTATGTGTTGTTATCTTTGATGTGTATTAAATTTTGTGCAGGTTTGGGTTCGACAGTTAATTCTACGCAATGTACCTCCAATGTAGATTTGTTTGTTTCCATGGATTGGAAAATTAACCCGATGGAATTGGCTATCGCGAGTTAGCCAACCTGCTTTTTTTACATGCCTCCGGTTATTGATCCTCCTTATTTCCCCATCGATTATTGAACAGCCCTATTATTTATCCATTATTTTTGGATGAAATTAATTTCACTTGCAGAAGCGAAAAATATTCAGGGGGCGAGCCCCGAATGGCTTTTCCTTGAGATCCAAGCCCATTATCTGTAAGACTTACAGACAGGTACTACCCCTCGTTCCTCACGCTCTGAGACTGTGAAAGTATTCCCAAACTTGAACGTTCTCGTTCCCACGGTCCCCCGTGGGAATGCATACGTGAAGTGAAAACCGATCATAATTATCGGATTTACTGGAATATGAACAAACAATATTCGAATTACTAACGGGGCACTGTTAATGGATACCCCAGGCTTCGATATAATATGCAGAAAAGGATACTCTTTGGGTAAAACGCGCTATAAATACGTCCTTGTACGCTCGACCGCCGCATCCATGCGGCAGACGGTCTTACCCAAAGAGTATCCTTTCCTTCCGTCCTGGTAGTAAGTGCAATAAACATACTTCGGTCTGCATTCCCACGGAGACCGTGGGAACGAGAGTATTTGAGTTCAGAATACTTTCACAGTCTCAGAGCGTGAGGAACGAGAATAAATTTTACTTGTCGACGTGAAAAATATTCAGGGGGCGAGCCCCCGTCTAATTTTAATCAAGTCGTCTAAAAATAAAAGCAACTTACCTTCCGTAATAAGAAATTAATGATGCTTTAGCAAGGGTATGCCCACTCAGATAAAATCCTACTTTCGCTGGAGAAGCGTTTTTATCCAAGCCTAGTTTTTCCACGTCGAGTGCGTGTACGGTGAAAATATATTGATGCGGCGCGTTGCCCTCTGGAGGACATGCGCCACCGAAACCAAAACTGCCAAAATCCGTGACGCCTTGAATACTGCCTTTAGGTGCTAGGTTCTTATCAACATTTCCTGCGTTCGCAACAAGCTGAGTTGTTTTGGCGGGAATATCGAAGGCAACCCAATGCCACCAACCACTGCCCGTTGGTGCGTCGGGATCGTATACGGTAATGGCAAAACTTTTGGTGCCTTTTGGAACATCTGTCCAACTAAGTTCAGGAGAAATGTTTTTACCTGTGCAGCCAAAGCCAGAAAAAACCTGATCTTCTGTTAGTTGCCCTTTCAGGTCTTGGCTGGTCAATGTGAACCCACCTGCAAAGACTTCACTCGCCACACTTAAAATAAGAATTAAAACCCCAAATTTTTTCATGCTTACCTCGGTAATGTAATTGTAAAAAGGATGCTTTGACTTGTGCCCATCCATAAACAGGTGTCTACTGCGAACGAATTTAAAACGCCATCTTTACATCTCTAGATACTGTTACTTGGAATGACCAAGCGTCCATATCTAGTAATGCAAACCTGACATATTAAAATTACTCTCGCTACGACCCGGTTTATGGACGGGCACTAGTTAGCCTGTGAATGGCTGACCACCTGAGTCAATAATGTTTGCTGTGTTTCGAAACACTCTTTAATTCGTTTTGCGTGGTTAAACGCAAGTTCCATATTGAGCGCTTTCTCGATTGGCACCCATTCTATACCGGACACTTCATTGGGCTCTGAATAGGCATCGGATAATGATGGAAGCGTTGGTCCCTTCCAGCTAAAGAGTATGGCGTAATGCATGCTTACATTTTGCTTTTCACCCCTTGCTGTGTCGGCAATTGCCCAGGGTGTTTCGTGATAATTCTCTATATCGTTTATACAAGAATTTTGAGACCACACAAACTGCTCTGATTCTCGTAGGCCTCGCAGATTGAGCCCGCACTCCTCCCAGACTTCTCTGAGCATTCCTTGGGTCAGGGTTTCATCCCAATCTAAATAGCCGCAGGGTAAGCCCCAGTAACCTTGAAAATCTGGAGTTCCGGTTCCTCTCTGCCCCAATAGTACATACCATTGTTTGGTGTTCGTGTCGTATAACATGACATGAGCAACTACGGCACAGGCACGGGAAAGCCATATGGTTCGATCATCGCTAGTGCGCGTTTCTTCGTTGGGGCGATTGTTGAAAACGGGTAATTTCATTTGTATGTCCGGCTGTTTATCCATCTGCCTATTTGACCTTTAATTTGGTTCACTTATTCGGCTACTTATTCCGCTCTATTACCCTGCTATTTGTCCGACCAAACGGCAAGCTCATTTCCGCTCGGTTCACGGAAATGAAAACGGCGGCCACCTGGAAAGGTAAAGATCTCTTTGACGATGACGCCGCCCGCACTTTTAACGCTCTCTTGCGTTGCTTCGATTTCTGAGGAGTATAAAACCACCAATGCGGCGCCGGAATCTGAATCGCTGGTTTTTTCCGCGCGATAGAACCCGCCGTCTAAACCGGAATTGGAGAATGCGATATATTCGTCGCCCCAACTTTGGAACGCCCAATCAAATGCCTTTTCAAAAAAGGCTTTGGTGTCTGCAAGGTTTTTTGCTGGGAATTCCACATAGTTTACATGCTTATCAATGGGCATTGGTCTTCCTTTAGCTGGGCTGTAAGTTAGCAGTGAAGCGAGATTGGATTGCCAGAGTACACAAAAGTTCTGATGACGCCCAATCGAATTTTGATCGGGCATTAACATGGGAGAAGGAAAACCAACGAAAGCCAACAGAGTGGCTTTCGTGTTCAGTATTAGGGAGCTAATTTCGCAACACAATCTCTAATCGAAATGAGTGTCGCGATGTAGGCTTCAGGTACTCAGGGGAAGGGCTTGCTCTCCTCTCAGTGTGACACGCTTTGTAGGCTCACGACCAAGGCGAACTGCCGACGGCTTGCTGAAGAGGCATGGAACCTTCTTCACTATTGTATTTCGGTTTAAGGTTTTGAACTACATAACCCACACCGGCCATCGAAATCAATTTGGCGTAGGACTCACCGAGCTGAGCTGAACCCGTACTCTCAACATATTCATGCAACTGCTGCATGAAATCCGGCTGGGATAACTTAAGTTTTACTCCTTCTAAATCTTTGATGAGGTAAATACATTCTTTTGCTTGTCGAATTGTTTTTGGATTAAGCATCCAAGACTTGTCAGTCATCTCCTGCTCCAGTTTTCTATCACGATTGTCTAGTTTTGATACCACAGTAATCAAGATAGACCAGAATCCGGAAGAAAAGCCTACTCAGCGCACGTTTTTCACACAAAACGATTAGACCTTTTTCGTATTAAAGCCCCTGGCGTTCAAACTCTCATGCTGACGCAGATCATCTTGGAGGGAATGGTGACTACTTTGAGGGCCAGTAAATACGGGGCATTCAAGAAGGTTTTCAGCGTCATTTCCCTCGTAAATAGTCCTTAAACAATTCGTATTGCCAGTGGCGCATTGCCATCACCATCGTCGTTCCAAATTTTTCTGAAAGTGGGAGCGAGGCATCAGTTTGAATCAGATCATTGAACTCTCGCGCGAGCTTTTGGATTTTTTTCTGCAGCTCCAAATTGGAGGCTTTTGATAAAATACCATTGAGTACGAGCAATTTTTCATGTTCACCGTCGAATCGTGAGGTGAAGAACTCACTCTGGACATGGGAGAGGAAAAACTTCTGGATCGGACCATTCGGGCGCCACTGAAAGTTCGGCGACACGAGTAATTTAATTCGGTTGCCTGGAAGTAGCTCTATAATTTTAAGCCGATCAAGGTGGGCGAGTTTACGAATGCATTCATGCTGGTCAATGGCATAATCATCTAGCAAGTCGGCCATGGTATAACCGTTGATGACATTGACGGTTATCAGGAGCAGTAATACGTCTTCAGCGACTTCCTTTTCTTGATCTAAGCTGAGTTGACGCAGTTGGGGCTGATCTTTTGACATCAACGCAACTAACTCTTCCAATTGCAGGCCAATGAAGCGACAAGCGCTTTCTAGACGGTGTAAGGTAAAATTCTCTTCGGCGAATAGTCGTTTTACCGATGCCTCGCTCAATGCTAGTGCTTCGGCTAGGTCCGCATAGGTTTTACCGTGGGCCTTGAGTTGCTTCTTTAAAGTTGCCAAAAGTGCTGAGGTTTGCGCCATAATATCGCTTCGCGGGTTTTGAAAGCTTCAAGAGTAGCGCATTACGCTACCATAAGCATAATAATGGACGACATATCATGGATTAGTCGCAAGAAGAAGGGCCTCTCGCCAAACTGCACACACTTCGTAAACCTCTTAATTATCCGGAACATTCATGAAAAGCTTATTGAACCGCGCAGGCACCCTGCCCTTTTTGATCGCTGTATTCCTTAATGCCTTTGTCGATCTCGGTCATAAGATTGTCATTCAAAATACGATTTTTAAAATTCATGATGGGCCTGAGCAAATTATTCTGACGGCGATATTGAATGCGCTGATCCTCTTGCCGTTCATTTTACTATTTAGCCCTGCGGGCCATATCGCTGATCGCTACGCTAAACATCGGGTAATGAAAGTTTCAGCTTGGGCAGCGGTCTTTATCACTATTGGTATTACCGCTTGTTATGCCATGGGCTGGTTTTGGGTTTCTTTTGCGTTAACTTTTCTTTTGGCTGTGCAATCCGCCTTTTATTCACCCGCTAAATTTGGTTACATTCGCGGTTTTTTTGGCAAGGAACGTTTAGCGGAAGCCAACGGTATTGTTTCTGCCATTTCTATTGTTGCGATTTTGGCCGGCACTTTTGCTTTTTCGGTTGCGTTTGAAGCGGTTTTCCCAGCCGGGGCCACTAGCAAAGCGGATGTGTTGCAAACCCTCGTGCCGATAGGGTTCGTTTTAATTATTAACAGTATTTTTGAATTGCTAATGATGTACCGTTTACCACAAACGGATACGCCTGCGCCCTCTAAGCCCTTCAATATTCGTCGCTATTTTTCCGGAGGATTAATCAAGCCGAGTATTCAGCCGGTTTGGGGGCGTGAAGTGATTCGCCTTTCTATTATTGGTCTCGCTATGTTTTGGTCGATTGGGCAGATATTACTTTCGACATTTCCAGCCTTCGCAAAAGAGCAAACGGGTGAAATGAATACCATTATTATTCAGGCAATATTGGGGGCTTCCGGCTTGGGTATCGCGCTGGGTTCTCTTATTGCGAGCCGCGCTTCGCGCAATTATATCGAGACGGGTTTGATCCCTATTGGTGCTGCGGGTATTGCTATTGGCCTTGCCATACTGCCTAACTTAGAAAGCCAGTTATTGATGGGCTTAGATTTTCTGCTTATCGGTACGATGGGCGGTTTATTTATTGTCCCCCTCAACGCGATGATTCAATTTTATGCGAGGGAGAACGAACTCGGAAAAGTACTGGCAGGCAACAATCTGATTCAGAACATTTCGATGTTTACATTTTTGTGCCTTACGGTTGTATTCACTTTAGTTGGCGTAAGCGCAAAACAGTTACTGCTCTTCACGGCTCTTTTTGCCTTTATTGGTGGCTGTTACACAGTTTATAAATTGCCTCAGAGTTTGGTGCGTTTGATCTTATCGACGCTGATTTCACGCCGCTACCGAATTAGTGTGCAAGGGATGAAAAACATTCCGAGTGATGGCGGTGTTTTATTATTGGGGAATCACATCAGTTGGATAGATTGGGCGATTGTTCAAATTGCCTGCCCTCGCCCGGTGCAGTTTGTGATGCACAAAAGTATTTACGAGCGTTGGTATTTAAACTGGTTTTTGAAAATGTTCGGTTGCGTTCCTATCGAAAAAGGCACTGGCAGTAAGGGCTCTCTTGATTCAGTTGCGCAGTTGTTAAATGACGGAAAGGTCGTTTGCCTGTTCCCTGAGGGCGCGCTCAGCCGCACGGGGCACTTGGGCAGTTTTCGTCGCGGTTATGAATTAGCTGCCAAGCAATGTAACGATGACGTGGTTATTCAGCCATTTTATTTACGTGGTCTTTGGGCCAGTCAATTTTCAATGGCTTCTACTCAGATGAAAAACACCTCGCGATCAGGGTGGAAACGCGACCTTATTGTGGCTTTTGGTGAACCTATTAGTAAGGAAACAAAAGCGGATGTGCTAAAGCGACGGGTTTTTGATTTGTCAGTGAGTTCTTGGCAAACCTACGCAGAGACTCTGCCAACAATTGCCCACGCCTGGATTGAGACCTGTTCTCGCCAAGGGAATTCGCTGGCTATTGCCGATACATCGAGCACGACAATGTCTGCTCATAAAATGCTAACGGCAACTATCGCTTTTTCAAAGCGCATTAAACTCTTAAGCCCAGAACAAAATATTGGTCTACTTGTTCCGACTAGCGCAGGTGGTGTTATTGCCAACATGGCGACGCTAATGCTGGGCAAGACGATCGTTAATCTGAATTATACGGCTAGCGAATCAACGATGGCCTCTGCTCTTGAGCAGGCCAATGTCAGCACTATCTATACATCTCGCAAATTTTTAAAGAAGTTGTCGAACCGCGGCATCGACTTTAGTGCTTGCCTGGAAAGCAAAAAGGTTGTTTACCTGGAAGATCTTCATAAAGAGATTTCTAAAATTGAATTATTCCGCACGTTCCTCATCGTTAAAATGATGCCTGCTGCACTTTTAAAAAGTGTTTATTGCCGACAGCAGGACGCCAACGCTACTGCTGCCATTTTATTCTCTAGCGGCAGTGAAGGGGCGCCAAAAGGGATTATGCTTAGCCACACGAACATAATGGCTAACCTTAAACAAATCGTTGACGTGTTAAATATGCAGGACGAGGATGTGGTAATGGCTTCTTTGCCGTTATTTCACGCCTTCGGATTAACCGTAACTCAGTTTTTACCGTTGATTGAAGGCTTGCCTATGGTGTGTCACCCCGACCCTACCGATGCCCTTGGTTTGGGCAAGGCAGTCGCCAAATATAAAGCGACCATTATGTGTGGGACTTCGACATTTTTACGGCTTTATAGCCGAAATAAGAAGGTTCACCCTCTTATGCTCGAAAGCCTGCGTGTGGTCATTTCTGGGGCTGAGAAACTCAACCCTGAAGTGAGAGAAGCCTTTAAGCTGAAATTTAATAAAGATATTCTCGAAGGTTACGGCACAACGGAAACCACTCCGGTTGCCAGTGTGAATGTCCCCAGCAACCTTGATACAGGCAGCTGGAAGATCCAAGTCGGCGAAAAACGGGGGACGGTGGGCATGCCTTTACCGGGAACGAGCTTTCGAGTTGTAAACCCTGAAACGTGGGAGGAATTGGATTCCGGTCATCGCGGGATGATCCTGGTCGGCGGTGCGCAGGTCATGCAGGGCTACCTCAACGCTAGTGAAAAGACGAAGGAAGTGATTCGGGAGATGGACGGCACTCGCTGGTATGTCACGGGTGATAAAGGTTATTTGGATGAAGATGGATTTTTGACCATCGTTGACCGCTACTCTCGCTTTGCTAAACTGGGTGGTGAGATGATTAGCCTGAGTTCAGTTGAGAATGCCGTTGTGAAGAGTTTACAAGATGAATACCTTGATCTTGAGGTGGTGGCGATTAATTTACCGGATGAGAAAAAGGGTGAGAAGATTCTTCTTTTATGTGAACACGACATTTCTGCCCGTGAACTCAGAAGCGCTATGCTGGCACAAAGCTGTAATCCCTTGATAATTCCCAGCCAGATTATTCATGTACAAGCGCTACCTAAACTGGGAACGGGTAAAACTGACTTCAGTCGCGCGAAACAAATTGGCCTAGAATCTTTGAACACGGAAACTTAACGGAACGACTGTGGCGTATTACTACCTTTCTCTCGGCACAAATATCAATCCAGAAGAGAATTCTGTGAGGATGCTGAACTTGCTACTCAAGGAGTTCGGCGCCCTTTTGACCTATCCGTTTATTTATACTCAGCCTGAAAAAATTGAATCGCCGCATATTTTTTTGAATTCTGTGGCCGTTGTGCTTTCAAGCTTGGAAAGCTCTGCTCTTAAGGCTCGCCTCAATGCGATCGAAATTTCACTGGGGAGGGATAGAGATGACCCGGATAGGAGTATTAAAGACCGGCCTGCCGATATAGATATCCTCGGTGTGAACGATTGCCTAGATGTTGATTACTTTGCAAGCTTCACGGAGTCATACATCAATATTTGCGATAGGGACAAAGGAGATTTTGTGGATATGCGGCCATTCGGCTTACCCCGAACCGAGGGCCCGACCCCCATCCACTTTGATGCTGGTTCCGGTAATATATGCGTTCTCGATCAGGCTATTAATCGCTTGGAAGATTGGCATAAAGCCACCCTCGTAACCGAGTAAGGTTTCACTTAACACCTGTTTTTTTGCTTCTTCTGTATGACTTTCCATAAACTGAATCGGCCCGGGCTGAATCGCATTAACACGCACACCCGGAGCATACTTTTTGGCAAAGCCTCTGGCTAAGTTTTCTAGCCCAGCTTTTGTTGAACAATATAGTACGCGTTCTTTATTGGGGTTTTCGGCGTAGATATCGGTGATATGTATTATGCTGCCAGGCTTCGACTCGTCGTAAAGTAAGTCTTTTAGGCCTTCGTTTAATTGTGCTGGAACGGCCATGTGAAGTCTAAAAAAGGCTTGATATTGATCAAACGAAAAAGCTTCATCTTTTGTGTAAATTGATGCGTTATGAATCAAAGCATCTATTTTTGATTTTGATGTGGCTTTTTCTATTTCATGAATCACTCGATTAAGATTCTCTTCCGTATACTCATCTACAGAAAAAATACGAAGTTGATGCTCTTTAGAGAGAGAAGTTAAGGCTGCTGAAGGCGTTCGAGTGAGGGCGTAAACTTGGAAATTGAGCGCACAAAAATTCTCGCACAGAAACAGTCCCAGCCGACGACTTGCGCCAGTGATTACAATAGTTTTTAAGGCCGCCATTCATTATTCCACACTGTGTTAACTAAACTTCAATCAGCTCGGAGTGTACGATGAATGGCGCATTATGACTATACGTTACCGCTGCGCGATCATTACAACGGCGACAATGTGTCACTTAGTTCTACATTAAAAATTTCTGCATTAGGATCATATTAAACAATAGAACGCCACTGGCACGCGAAATTTCGCACACACAGTAAAGCTCTACTGTTAAACATTTATACCCACGACAATAGAAATGAATGAAAACTCTAACAACCTAGGTTGGTGAGTATTTCTTTTCGAGTAGATATCATTTCTGAATAGGTATCCTGCGTCCTCTTATCGACATTACCTTCAAACGTTACGAGTCTTTCAAGTTGTCTTTGTAGGCAGGAAATTTCACGTTGTATCCGTCGAATCAACGCGCTGCTGTCGTCGAAACTTTGGCTTTCTTCAATTTTGAACTGGAGTCTTGTCATTAATTCGCTCTGCTCTTGTTCAACACTTTTGCGTTATTAAGTAGTTCGTTGAACTTGAGCGGCCATTAGACCCACTTTTTGAAATCGATTAAATCGACACGGTCACAGTTTTGCTTGTGCATTTTTCACATTTTGGTGTTTTCGTCATCATAATTTACAACCCGGCACCAATTTCTTCTTTGCTGCGCCACAGCAATAATCTTTGTGTCGTACTAACTTTCTTTATGAAAACCTCCATTGTTTCTAGATTGGCGCTAGTTATGTTCATACTGCGTCACCGATTTCCAATCGGCACTTGGATCTCCAACAGCGAAAAAATTTGGGTTCAAAATATTCTCTTTAGCGTTGTAATCAAGATCAGTGAGATCTTCTTTCAGGACTTTACCACCGGCTGCAGCCAACACGGCGTGAGCTGCCGCAGTATCCCATTCACTTGTCGGCGCAAACCGTGGGTAGACATCTGCCAAGCCTTCCGCAAGTAAACAGAATTTTAATGAACTGCCAATTGATTGGCTCTCTGTGCGTCCCAAAACATTTTGCATCGCAACAATAAACTGCTCAGTCGACTCATTAAGGTGATGTTTACTCGCCACGACACTTATCGGTTCATCTTTCGTTGAAAGTTCTCGACATGTGATTCGCTTAACATTTTTACCCTGTATCTTTTTTGCTCCCAACCCTTCAGCACCGACATAGGCAACATCACTGACCGGAACATACACAACTCCCAACCGAGGTTTATGATTTTCGACTAAAGCAATATTGACGGTAAATTCATCGTTGCGATTAATAAATTCTTTTGTTCCGTCTAAGGGGTCAACAATCCAATACCGTGCCCAGTGCTGACGAATCGCAAACGGTTCCATGGTCGATTCTTCTGTAAGAATGGGGATGTCCGGCGTTAGCTCCGTGAGCATTTCTACAATCACTGTATTTGCGTTGATGTCTGCTTGCGTGACGGGGGAGTCGTCAGATTTGACTTGAACGTCTATACCATCGGTGTCGTTATAGACTTTTAATATTTCTTGCCCGGCTCGTTTGGATATTTCGAGGATGCTATCTGATAGTTGTACTAAGTCGATTTGGGGAAGTGCACTCATGGGTTTTGTGTAATCCACTCTTTTGCGAGATAGAGAGCCGCAATGGTGCGCGCTTCTGTTAAATTTTCTTTTGCGACAACCGAGGCTAGGTCATCAAAAGGCAAACGGTATACCGGCAGTTCTTCCGGCTCATCGCCAACTAGCTTTTCAGGGTATAACCCTCGTGCTAAAACCACGTGGGTGTAATGTTGCATATAGGAAGGGGATTGCGCCATGCTTTTCAGGCAAATAAGATCTTTTGCGCCATAGCCCGCCTCTTCTTTTAACTCGCGATTTGCCGCTTCTAATATTGTTTCGCCTGGATCGACTCTGCCTTTGGGCAATCCCAATTCATAACGATCAACACCTGCGCCGTATTCTTCAATCAGTACAACGGTATTCTCATCCAGCAGTGCAACGACAATTACAGCGGCATGTTCACCAGCCTTTAAATATTCGTAAGTGCGTTGTTCGCCGTTGCTGAATTGTAATTCTACGCGGTCTACCTTAAATAGGTGGCTATCGGAGACTTCTTCGCGAGTGAGAATTTTCGGCGCTTCAGGCATAATGGATTCCATCAATTGGAAAAATTTCGTAAGGCTGACGAGTAACAACTGGCAGGCTTACACCCCCAGACGGCACTCTCAACTTAGCAGACGGCACCTTCAAACTAGCAGACGGCACCTCACTGGCCGCAAACATTATACCCTTATGATTGATTGGCATTCGATAGATACCGTATTACTGGATATGGATGGTACGTTACTGGACCTCCATTTTGATCATTATTTTTGGTTTGAGCATTTGCCGCTACGATACGCTGAGGCAAATGGGCTTGCCTTGGAAGATGCGAAAGATTATCTCGGTAAAAAAATCAAACAGTATGAGGGGACGCTAGCGTGGTATTGCATGGACCATTGGTCCGAGCTCATTAATTTGGACGTCGCTGCGTTAAAGCACGAAATCAAGCATAAAATCCAAGTTCGCCCTCACGCCGAGACTTTTCTAAAACGTCTTCAGAAGCTCGAAAAGAAACTTGTCCTAATCACGAACTCTCACCCGAAGGGCTTAACCTTAAAAATCGATGTGACGGAGATTGACCAATATCTCGATGTTTTGATTTCTTCTCACGAATTCAAAACACCGAAAGAGGAACAGGCTTTCTGGGAACAACTCATACAACGAGAGCACTTTGACAAAGCGAGAACGTTATTTATCGATGATACTCCGCGCATTTTGCGCAGCGCCCAAACTTTTGGCATTCAACACCTTGTGTGTATTACCTCTCCAAACAGCCAACGGCCTCCTCACAGTTCCGAGGAGTTTATCGGTGTTGAACATTTCGATGAAATCATGCCGCCAAACTCTTTATAATGCTCCGCATCCCAAGACAATCGACACACGCTAAGCCAGTCAAAATATTATGACTTCGACGCTATCAAAGGTTCGCATCGACAAATGGTTGTGGGCCGCTCGCTTTTTTAAAACGCGCTCATTAGCCAAACAAGCAATTGAAGGCGGCAAGGTGCGCATTAACGGTGACCGCGCCAAAGCCAGTAAAGAGATTCAGGTGGGAGCTTTACTCACTGTTCGTCAGGGCTGGGATGATAAAGTGATAGACGTTGTCGCCCTATCTGAACACCGGAAAGGTGCAGCAGAGGCGCAGTTGCTTTACTCGGAAACGGCGGAGAGCATCGAAAAACGTGAAATTCGCGCAGAAGAACGAAGAGCTGGCGGTGTAAATGCAAAGTCCGCCACTAAACCTAATACAAAAGAACGCCGCCAACTACAGCGTGTTAAACGCGACATTTTAGGCGAGTTAGACAGTTAAAAGACCGGAGTTTTATTAAGTCTCATGCAAACCAATGATCTCATTCAGCGCTTCTTATTCGATGACACGGACATTCGCGGAGAAGTTACAACACTGGAAAATACTTATCAGGGGGCGCTTTCTCATCAGTCGTTACCCGATGGCCTAGAGCGCGTTTTTGGGGAGTTTCTTGCTGCAGCAAGTTTACTTTCTGAAGTATTAAAATTTGAGGGGATATTGACACTGCAAGCACGCGGCGATGGCGACGTAGCCATCATAATGGCAGAGGCTAGCCACAAGGGAGATGTACGTGGCGTTGTTCGATTAAACCCTGAGCTTAAAGCTCCCTCATCACTAACTGACCTTAGCCTCTGCACGCTGTTGGGAGAGGGGTTGTTAACCATCAC
Source organism: Agarilytica sp. (assembly GCA_033852165.1). GTDB lineage: Bacteria > Pseudomonadota > Gammaproteobacteria > Pseudomonadales > Cellvibrionaceae > Agarilytica. The sequence goes on from JAWSUZ010000047.1 coordinate 13,602, forward strand.
TATTGACCCCGAAAAGGGAAAGCGTTATCAGGGGATTGTGCCTATTGAGAAAGACTCGCTGGCCGACTGCCTACAGGTCTATTTTGAGCAATCTGAACAACTCCCCACTCAAGTCCAGCTTTTCGCAAACGCAACGCACTGTGGAGGATTATTTCTACAATGCCTGCCAGCACAATTGATAACCGATGCAACTGAACGCCAGCAGCTTTGGGAAACCGCGACTCAACTCGCTAATACCGTTACAGAGGAAGAACTCTACTCCCTGGATTGCGAAGCCTTGCTACTGCGTTTATTTAACGAATTTACGTGTCGGGTTTTCCCCAGTAAACCCCTACAATTTAATTGCAGTTGTAATCGAGAACGCAGTGGCAGCGCGATAAAATCACTGGGCTATGAGGATGCGCAAGCTTTGTTGAGGGAACGCGACATAGTCAATATCGATTGTCAGTTCTGTGGAAAGAGTTATAGTTTTGGGGAAAAAGCACTGATTGAGCTTTTTCCAAAGGAAGGGAAATCATTGCATTGAACACCCAACGAAAAGCGCTAGACTAAAAGCGCTAGACTAAAAGCGCTTAGAGGGCTTGATCGCCCATCAAATTCAGATAAGCGACTTCAATCGCGGTAATGTCTGGGATAAAAAACTCTTCCAATCCAACCTTGACGGCCATTGAGTCAAAGGGGCGTCGATCTATATCTTCATCCTCGGTAATATCATCATCGGCAACACGGGCCATGCGAGGAATACCTTGGGTGTGTATGGCTAGAAACGGTAGCGATTGATTCACTCCGGTATTGTTTAATACAGCAATTCGCCCATGGGGGTTTAATACGGACTTACCGCCATTGATCGACTCGATAGAAATTACGGGAACGCTCAGGCCTCTCCAGGTGTACATCCCCATTAGCCATTCCGGAGCATCATCCACCGATTCCAAAGGTTGAATAGAACTCATTTCAGCAATCGATGTGGTCGGCACGAGAAGATTGTGATCCAACATCGGCAATAACATACAGGGAATTTCTTGTATGTTTGTTATGGCTAGCTGTTCTTCAGTCATAATGCGTTTCTTTCATTGTTGCTGTTGTTGCTGCTAGGGGTCGTTTGCCCCAATTTATTATGATATACGGAAAAATGAAGGGCCAATTGTTCCGGTGTTCCAGTAAAACTAACACATTTAGTTTTAGTGACTTCATTCGGCATCGAATCGACAGCGCAGCTTTCGGATGATTGAACCCATACCTGGCCGCCAGCATTTTTAATCATCCGACACGTTTTAGCGCCATCATCTCCCATTCCAGAGAAAACAATCACGCCCGAATCTTTGCCAAACTTCCGCCACACCTTAGCAACGACCTCGTCTACCGATGGTTTATAGGGGCCAGGCCAAGCTTCCTGTGTAGGGGTAAGCACACCAATTTCACTGATTTCGATCTGCAAAACTGACGATACAACATAAATACTTTGTTCGTTTATCGCCCAAGTTTTATTGCAATATAACACCTGCCAATCGCAGTTTCGACTCAACGACTTCACCATGGGAGCAGCCATGTTTTCATCCATATGCTGGACATAAACAAAGGCTACTTCTTTGAGATCACCGGGGATATTTTTGATGAAGCGTAAGACCGCTTCTGGACCGCCCGCCGATGCTGCAAGCACCCAAACATACTTAGCCCGGGACAAATTGCTCTCTTGGCTTTCACCGCTAAAACCACACGCATCAATTTTTTTCGAAAATCGTCGTGTGCGCTCTTCAATATCTAAGGAGGAGTATGAATCAGCCTCGTCGTAGATTACTGGGACATCTAAGCCATTGAGGTGCTCCACCAAGGCTTGCGAATGCGCTTCTTCCATATCCACTCGCACCACCCAGACATCGACCTCAGGTAGGTTATCGAGATCTTCAAAACGCGCAAGCAGTGCAGCAGCTATCGAAAATTTCGCGCTGGTAACAATACTTTCAAGGTTACTAAGCTGGATACTGGTATCCGCTATTAGCCCCAAACTAAGCGACGCCATTAGACACCCCTTTAGACACTTCTAGAGCCATTAATCTTTTATGGATCACGATAATGGAGCCTACAAGTGAGGCTCTGGATCCAATATTTCACCAATAGCTTCGAGTAATATATCTTCTTGGTATGGCTTACCAAGGTAGTTATTCACCCCTAGACTCTCGGCATGTTGACGATGCTTATCACCCGATCGGGATGTAATCATAATAATGGGTAAGTTTTCCCAACGCTTGGTCGTTCGCACTGTTTTAGCAACTTCAAAACCATCCATACGCGGCATTTCGATATCCAATAGCATCAAATCAGGTAAGCCTTCTTGCAATAACCGAAGTGCATCGACACCATCTTTGGCGGTAATCACATCGAAACCTTCTCTCTCAAGGAAGCGAGTTGTTACCTTGCGAACCGTCACTGAATCATCCACAACCATCACTAGTTTTGCGCGTACTTCTTCTTCATCTTCCTCTTCGATAAGCGCTATTGGCGCATCACCGCTTAACGACAATGTCGCTCGTGCAATTTCCTGACGAACCAATGCATGCGGGTCGAGAATCACAACAACGGAACCATCCCCCATAACGGTTGCGCCGGAGAGACCTGGCACAGCACTAAACTGCTGACCTAAACTTTTCACCACGATCTCACGACTGCCCATTACGGCATCGACTTGCAGTGCCATGGTGTGTTCTGCAGATCTCACTAATAAGACCGGCAGCGGTAAGACGCCGCCTTCTAGTTTGGCTGTGGCACCGGTATACAACAAAGAACCGAGATAGCGAACATGGTAGTTTTCATTCGCATATTCGAATTGCGCTTCTGGGTTCGCATAATAATGTTCTAGCTCAAATGGACTAACACGAACAATACCTTCAATTGAGCTAAGCGGTATCGCGTAATGATCTTTGCCTATCGCAACCATGAGTGCTCGGTTTACGGAAAGCGTAAACGGCAGCCGCACAACAAATTCCGTACCCTTACCCCAGGCCGAGTTAATGGTGACAGACCCACCTAGCTGCGTGATTTCAGAACTAACAACATCCATACCAACACCACGACCAGAAATCTGGGTGACGTTTTCTGCAGTACTAAAGCCCGCATGCAATATAAATTGCATAATGTCGTGATCGCTCAGGTCCGCATCGGCGGACATCAATTCACGCTCTATCGCTTTTTCTCGAACACGTTTAAGGTCAACACCTCGTCCATCATCCGCCAAGCGGATAAGTACGTCGCTTCCCTCTCGCGACAGCCTTAATACAATACGGCCCGTTTCTGATTTACCAGCTGCCATTCGATCTTCGGGGGATTCAATACCGTGGTCCACGGCATTTCGCAGCATATGCTCGAAAGGCGGCACCATACGTTCCAATACGGAACGATCCAGCTCACCTTCGACATTATCCAGTTCGAAACTTACGTTTTTACCTAACTCACTCGATACTTGCCGAACGATACGCCGCAAACGGGGGACGAGACGAGAAAAGGGCACCATACGAGAGCGCATGAGACCTTCCTGCAAAGTCGTATTCACCCGCGATTGCTGCAGTAATAAGGTTTCTGTCGATTTAAGCCTCTCACCCAAATCTGATTTGAGATCTGCTAAATCCGAAGCTGACTCAATTAACGATCGCGACAACTGTTGCAAATGCGAATAACGATCCATTTCAAGAGGATCAAATTCATCATGAGCTTCCATTTGTTCTTGGCGGAATAAAATTTGCGCCTCGGTCTCCATATCAAGACGACGTAATTGATCTTGCATTCGATTGAGCGTGGAATCTATTTCATCAATAGAGAAGCTGAAATCGTTAACGTACTGCTCTAAACGGGAGCGGTTAATCGAGGTTTCACCGGCGAGGTTGACGAGCTCCTCTAATAATTCGGCCGAGATTTTAACGACTTCTTGCGGGCCAGACTTCTTACTTATGGCAACATTGCCAACTACTGGTCCGCCGCCACCCGTTCTGGGAACGGATGGCATAACAAATTCAGCAGGCGTGCTGGGAGTTGAAGTCGGAATTTGTAGTTTGGGTTTTGGCTCAAATTTAACAACGTTGCCAGTGTCCGGTTTGTTTGTAAACGTTTCAGCTTCAGGCTCATCAAGTACATCTGCGTCATCAGGCGCATCTAATTCGGCTTCTGTGCTTTCCTGAACATCTACGTCTTCCTCAACTTCAGAAGACGTTGTTTCTGGTGATTCAGTTTCTAATACTGCATCTTCTGTAACCCCATCCTCTGCAGCCACACCTTTCGAATCGGCGATTTCCGATTTTTGCGAACTATCATCAATGGTGGCTACCTCATAGCCTCCGTCCACAAACTGTTTCACGGCTCGCGTCGCTTGTGTGATTTGATCTTGATAATTGTGAATTTCGGTGAAAAAACCTTCATCAATATTCGACAGGTCTTCCCCCATATCGATCAGCATCGATTCGTAATTATGGGTAAGGTCACCTAATTTGCGGAGTCCTGAAAGATGAGCCCCACCTTTTAAGGTATGAAGTATACGTTTGATTTCCTCTAGGGCGGCCTCATCTGACCAGTTGTTTTCCCAAGCGTTAATCGCTTCATCAAGTCCTTCGTTGAGCTCATCGGCTTCTTCCAAGAAGACTTCCATGATATCTGCATCATAGTCCTCAGAATTCACATCCATATGATCAATAAGACCTGGAATGACCACGGCCTCTTGGCTGGCGTGCGGCTGCTCTGACGCATCTTCGACAGAAGCATCGGCTGTTTGACTAGTCGTAGCTTCGTCAGAAACGGCAACACTATCAGTGACAACTTCACTTTCGACTTTAACCGTTTCGAGGTCTAGGTCATCTTCATTAGAGAGTTCTTCGCTCTCTAATGCATCTTCTGTAGTGATAACCGTCAAATCACTAGGAACTTCTATATCATCGACACGTGACACTGATTGATCACTATCAATCTCGTCTTCTGATCCGCTATCTTTCGGCTGGTCACCTTCCTCAATCGCCGGTAATTCAAACTCGCCCTTATCTTCAACCAGCTCATCTGATGACGCTATAGATTCTTCATCGTCAGTATCAACTACCGTTTCTTCAATTTCGACCTCGGAAATCGGCGCATCAATTTCCACTTCCTCAACGAGGACTTCAGTAGATTCATCTGCTACGTCGACGACGTCAAGTGAGCGCTCTTCCTCAGCTTTCTCTTTTGCTGAATCCAGTAATTGTATAATTCCGCGGGTAACTTTTTCCGGCGCGGTAAGAATATTTTGCGCCGCTGCAACCGCATCGACCATATCAAGCAACGCTTCATGGCCCTGCTTCATTGCCACAAAAAACGCGTCATTAGCCTCAAGGGTTTGCGTACGTGCTTGCTTATAGCAGTCCGTCAGTAACGCACTCAATGCGGCCATTTCGTTTAAGTTTGCTTGACGTGCACCCTCTTCAAGGACTGATAACTCAGCAAGTAAACTATTCAGCTCGTCATCACTTGAGGCTTCATTTTCTTGCCAGCGGTGCAATAACGAATCCGCTTCAAGCAACAGGGCCATTTCTTCCGCCATCACCAATGAGAGCATGCGGGGGTCAACGGCCGGTGAAATCTCTTTTGAATCTTGCGGCAACACAAGATGAGCGATGGCTAAATCGCGAAGTTCTTTTGTGCGAGCAGCAAATTGCTCAGTCTTACTAATGTAGACTGTTTCGCCCGATTCTATTTGGGCAACACCATCACCAATATAGTTAGCCGCATCTTTAATTAATTGTAAAATATCCGCATTAATAGCCACCTGAAAGGTCGTCAACTCTTTCATAAAGTTTTCGAGCGGTTCAGATATGTGTGCAATCGGCCAAACTTGGGCCATTTTTGCGCTGCCTTTTAGCGTATGTAAGGCGCGTTGGAATTCGTCTGTAGGAACGGAGTAAAGAGGCGCGTCTTCTTCCATGCGGCGAATAAAGCTTTGCACCGTTTCCAGATGCGTAATTGACTCTTGGGAAAAAATTTCCTGTAAAATGCGATCAACTTCTTCGTCTTCGTCAATACCTTGGTCTTCATCAACACTTTGAGAAAAATTACTTTCAACTTCGACTGCGGGTTCGACAATTGGCGGAAAGGGCGGAAGTGGATTCGCTAGCGTTTCAGGCGCATGGCCTTCGACAAGCTCATGGCCCCAAGCCTGATATTGATCGGTTAACTCTTTTATTGGGTTAACCGTCCGCTGCTTAAAGGCTTCAACAAGAGTCGGCACAACCTCAATAACACCATCGATAAGATGATGTAAATGCGGGGTGACCTTGATCGTTCTATCGATCACTCGATTCATCATGTTCTCAACGGACCATGCCAGCTCGCCGATATCAAAGGCTTCGACCATACGGCCACTACCTTTTAAGGTATGAAATGCGCGACGGATGATAACAAGAGAGTCTTGATCACTCTCCTTGGCTCTCCAAAGAGGGTAGTATTCCGCTAATGTTTCAAGCACTTCACCCGCTTCTTCAATAAATATCTCGATGATTTCATCATCGATATCGCTTTCAAATGACTCATCTATCGTAACTGGTGTGATCTGCTCATCAGCCGGCTTAATGATTGGCTCTGGTGGAATTTCAATATCTGGTTCAATGCTCTCGACAGAGGAAGGAGCTTTCTCATCGGCAACAAATCCAGGCACCACAACTGACGAAATAGTAATTTCTTCAGCTTTATCCTCTTCGGCCTGAGCCAGCTCATCTTGGTTTTCTTCAGAAACAGAAACGTTATTGCCCGTCGGAGCCGCTACCGGTAAATGTGTATGTGTTGTAGGTTCATCGATTTCGGCGCTAGCATCGGTCGATTGTTCCATTTGAGAAGGCTGATAGCCTTCAACTTTGAACCCCAAACCAGCGATGTTTTCTTCTGCAATATCAAGCATCGAATCAGAGTCTTCATACAAATCTTCCATCAAGCGCTCAAGATAATACTCCACACTAGCGATGGCATTTGCCAAAGACTCAAGATCTTCAAAACTTGGATGTTCATCACTTTCAATTAAACGCGCCTGTATAAACCTGGCACATGAAACAACGATAGCCGAAGACCGCTGCAGCGGGATCATGTTAAGACCACCACAAATATCTTTTAGGACAGTATCTACACCTTCAAGGTGTGTTTTATCCCACTGGCCAGATATGTAATCAACAATAGATTCTTTTGATTTAGATAATCCGGCGCAACATTCTTTAATAACAGCAGCTTTGGCATTATCGATTTCAACTTCACGTTCGTTTACAGAAGCAAGATCCGAATGTTTCCCTGCAGACTTTCCAATCGCTCTAAGGCGGTGCTCTATTTTAATAATGCTATTTGCAACAAGCATCAATTCTTTTTCATCGATGCTATTGGATTGGCTAATGACTTCAAGCCGAACGGTTTGTTCTAGCATTTGCTTTCGCAAATCGCCAATGCCCAATACCGCGAGGGTATCCGTAACCCGCTTAACGCTTGGTAATACTTCTTTTAGATCATCCGTTGAACCGTTCCCGGACAAAGATAAATCAAGAACGTGCTTTATATTGCCAAGTTCATCTTGTAAGGCGACAACAACAGAACGAATAGCACTCGCGTCCGGCGCCTGCATTATATCACCCTTCGAGTTACCGTCTCCGGAACCCACTAAGGCGCTATCAAGACCATATTTTTCTGTAACTTTAGCTACTTTTTCACTGCCAGCTTCAGCACGTGAAACGTAGTACAACAAATTCTTTAAAAGTGACTCGCGTGGAGCCTTGTCTAAAATTTCCGGTGCTTTTTCACCAAGAATTCGAAGCTCGCGAGCTATATAGCGTAATAAGCCTTTTACTCCTACCGTCAACTCCAACTCATCACGCTTTAAGGCATCGACCAAAGCTGATGATACTTCCCATATTGGGTTGCCTAATGTGCCCTGAGATATAAGCTCTAAACGGGAGAATACCTTGTCTAAATACTCAAGATTCTCTTCAATTTTGATCCCACGAAGGACGCTAGCTGCAGCGAACTGATACATTTCACGCAGCTTTTTAATCACCTGATTTAACTTGGCCTTATCAGACAAGACAGGATGGCGCCGGCCAATTGGTTTCGTAATAGAAGATAAATCGGGAGAAAAAAGATTCGTTTCACTCAAATAACTTTGCTTACGCACAGCACGTAAATCATTGAGTAAGGGCATAACTCGAGCAGGGTTATCTTCTTTTGTAGTTTTGACATGCTCTAAAAATATGGGCAGTTGCAGCAATGCACGCATAAGCACTTCTTGTGCTTCAGGAATACTTGCAACTTCGTGATCCATAATAGCTTGAGCAGCTTGTTCCATCTCCTCCGCTAGTAAAGCGGCACCATGAAACTCCACCATTTGAAGTGAACCATGCACTTGGTGAATATGGGTTAGGCAAAAGCGTATGCGTGTTGAATCCTTAGGATCCTCAACGTATGCCTCAAGTGATTGGCGAGCTTCTTTAAGCGTGTCGGAAATCTCATCGACAACCCAGTCCAAAGAAGCAAAATTGCGTTTATCACCCATATTCAGGGACCTTGTATTTCAAATTTCGAGTTTTCGATTTTCGTGAATCACAATAACGATTCAAGCTACTTACGGACATAAACCTGTACATCATCCACGGAAATACGTTCTACATTCTCGTTCGTCCAATCGACAACCTCACCCAAACCGCAGACCAGAATACCGCCAGGTTTTAGTCGATCTACGAAAGCATTCATAATGTCGTGGCGCAGCCAACGACGAAAATAAATCAATAAATTCTGGCAGAAAACGACATCCAGTTTCATCGATGGAAATTCATTGATATTAAGAACGTTGGCTTGGTTAAAGCACACGCGATCCTTAATCTCGGGACTAATTTGATAGCGGTTTTTTTCCATCCCAGTAAAGTAGCGCTGACGAATCGGCGCATCTATCAATTCAACTTTTCTTTGGGGGTATATTCCCGCCTTAGCTATCGCCAAGGCAGCTCGGCTTATATCAGAAGCGATAATGCCAAAATACGGATCAAGCCGAGCCAAATCAAAGGTATCGTTCATCATCATCGCAAGCGTATAAGGCTCTTCTCCAGAAGAACAACCAACACTCCAAATATCAAAGGGTTCGTCTAACTTTTGATTGTTGATTCGACTTTGAAGGTAATTTTGAACGTAATTGACTGACGGACGATGACGAAAAAAACTGGTTTCTTTGACAACGAGTTGGTCGATAAGAACCGCCCACTCCATAATGCCTGAAACACCATCGGTGACACGGTTGTAATACTGTGTGTAATCACTATAACCCAACTCACGCATACGCATGGAAACTTGAGTCTGCAAAAATACGCGCTGAGCTTCGCCAAGGCAAATCCCCGCGCGCTCTTCCAGCAATTTACTCCACTGGTCAAACTCTTGATCTGAAAGATCCGGTGCCGATTGCAGAGACCAAACCATATATTGAGACCACCGCTCGTTTTGGGGTTATTTAAACGGTTTAAACCAACCCGTGGTTAAACTTACGCTCGGTTACTCGACGAATCGTATAAATCTTCAGAGTAAGCATCATCCATAGAGAGGTCGACAACTTCATCTTCTAGCTCATCACCATCCAAATGCTCTTCTAACGGTAGCTCTGGAACCACGTCATCAAGTGTCTCCATATCTTCTAACACTGCAAATTCTTCGGTTTCATCAGAACCGTCGGCTTCACCATATAAACCTTCAGGTAGTTTAAAGCCTGTAACCGATTCTCTCAGCTCCACCGCCATTTCGGCCAAATTACCAATCGACTTCGCTGTCGCACTGGTACCAGCAGAAGTTTGCGAGGTAATCTCTTGAATCACGTTCATCGTATTGGAAATGTGACCAGCAGAAGAAGCTTGCTGACGTGCTGCGTTCGAAATATTTTGAATCAATTCAGCCAAGTTTGCCGATACTGTTTCAATCTCTTCAAGTGCCACACCCGCATCCTGTGCTAGGCGAGCTCCACGCACCACCTCTGCAGTGGTTTGCTCCATCGAGATAACCGCATCGTTGGTATCGTTCTGAATCGTTTTAACCAGCGCTTCAATTTGTTTGGTTGCTGTCGCTGAACGTTCTGCTAGTCGCTGAACCTCATCCGCAACAACGGCGAAACCCCTACCTGCGTCACCTGCCATCGATGCTTGAATCGCTGCGTTGAGTGCAAGAATATTGGTTTGGTCAGCAATGTCGTTAATCAAACTTACGATATCACCAATTTCCTGCGAAGACTCACCCAGACGCTTAATACGTTTCGATGTTTCTTGAATCTGCTCGCGAATCGTATCCATGCCTCGGATGGTATTTTGTACCACTTTCGCACCATTGATCGCGATCGACACAGAGCGCTCTGCAACACCAGCCGACTCGGCCGCGTTGGCAGATACTTGGTCAATTGTCACGGCCATTTCATTTACTGCAGCAGATGCACCGGCGATTTCTTGCGCCTGATGCTCAGAAGCTTCCGCTAAGTGCAGAGCCGTTTGTTGGGTCTCTGATGAACTCGTCACAACACGGCTTGAAGTTTCGTTAATTCGAGACACCAAGATTCTTAGCTGGTCGATCGTATAGTTAATAGAATCCGCAATGGCTCCCGTAAAATCCTCTGTTACCGTCGCTGTGGTAGTCAAATCACCATCAGCCAAGTCAGCAAGCTCATCAAGTAGTCGTAAAATTGCGTTCTGGTTTCGCTCGTTGGTTTCACCCGTCAACTTCAAACGTCTGTTAGTCGCTTGGTTAATTTGCCAACCGATCAACAATAAGAATAAAAGCGCTGCACCACCAACAATAAGGAGAACCAAGTTGTTGACTGGTCGTGTAGAGGGCAAGTCCGCAATATCATCCGTTAAGCTACTAAGAGACTCAAGAATAAGGGGGCTATCTTCCAAGATACCTTTAGTCGCAACCCGAGCTTTTGAAAGTGCTGGAGACGCTTCAAAAATTTCTTTTACAGAGCCACTTACGAAATCAAACAATTCGGTAATTTCATCTAGACTTGAGCGGGCTTCTTCATCCGTAACTCGCGATATTCCCATCGCAATGTTGCCGTTTTTCATTCCGTTAAGTACGCGACCAAATACGTTCGCATCAATGTTAAATTGATCGGCGGACTTTTCTGCACCGTCACCACCAACCAGCATTTTATCAACGTTACGCCCAATCCGCTCTGCATACCAAGACTGGCTCTGAGCCACTGAGACCTGCTCAGCAGGTGCTTCGTTCTCTAGCAATACATCAACAATGTTGGTGTATTCAGTTTGCAGCTCGGGAAGCGATTCATTCAGCGTGTTTGCAACATCATGCAGGAATACGATGGTCTCTTTGTTGTCGACAATGACCTCTGAACCATCTTGAATCCGTGTCCATATTCCATCAAATTCGGCTAGCGGAGCAGCTAGCACCACTCGAGTATGATTGTCGCTGGCCTTCAATCGAGACCAGGTTCTATCCATATTCGCCACAACGCCTTGTAGATCAGAAAAGGCTTGTTCGTCACCTGCGGTTGCGTCCCGAGAAAGCGAGGTCAATCGATAAGATTGCGCGCGTAACTCGGCTGCCATTGTCAGATAGCTTTGATCGCGCTGACTATCGTTAAAGAGTTTGTAAAGAATCACCCCCATCAGCACAAAAAGTACTAATAGGCCAAAAACAAAAGAGGCCAGTACGGGATTAGATTTTGCCCTAGAGAAAAGGCTTGCTGTATCAGTTTTCATACGACGCTCCCAAGCGATTGTATGGTGTTTACATCCCGTAACTTCCGGGCATTACTTCTTATTTTATTTTCTTATTTATCAATCACAACTACACCAACCACATTAAGTGGCTGAAGCATTTATAAAATTTGGATCTTCGGCCAATGAACTCATATCAAAAACACTCCACGATTCACCGGTAGCGTCTTTATACACACCACGTACATAGCCGCGCAAGTTATCGGGAAGTTCAACATTCTCTTCGCTGTAGGTATCAGCAACAAAATGCTGCATACCAAATGCTTTATCAACCACAAGGCCACTGTACAAATTATCGGATTCCCAAACCAGTACACGATGTGATTTTTTCTGGCTGCTCACATGACCTCCGATAAAACGAGCCAAGTCAAATAAGGGGAGTAATCGTCCACGCACATTTGAGAGGCCTATTACCCAAGAATGAACACCCGGCAAACGTGTTGTCGCAGGCACTTCCATTAACTCAGATATTTGCCCCATCGGAACAACAAAGCGAAAACCCAGGCATGAAAAACCAATACCGCTCCAACGAGGCGCCATATCCGCCTGAGCAGGCAAGCCCATCGCAGACCGGCGACTTTGTGCAGCCAAATTGACCAGAGATTCAAATGCGGGATTCGCCATGCGAGTATTAGACGCCAACCTTTTTCATAGTATCGAACAGTTCTTTTTCATCGATAGGTTTTGTCAAATACGCTTTTGCCCCTTGACGCATACCCCAAACGCGATCAGTTTCCTGATCTTTTGTCGTTACAATAATAACCGGGATATGAGAAGTTTCAGGCGCTTTGGTAAGCTGACGCGTAGCTTGAAAACCGTTCAAGCCAGGCATGACAATATCCATTAAAACGAGATCGGGCCTTTCCGCCTTAGCGGTGGCAACGCCATCCTCACCATTTGCTGCGGTAATCACCTGGTGACCCGATTTTTCCAGCATCCCTGTGAGCTTGTATGTTTCCGTTGGTGAATCATCAACTATTAGCACTTTGGCCATATTTCCTCCAGGGAAATTCTGGATAGTAATCTTATTATAAACGCTAGCTAGCGCGCGCCACTTTCACATGGGATTCAATTGCACCCAGTAATTCCCCTTTACTAAAGGGTTTTGTAAGGTATTGATCAGACCCAACGATACGACCTTTGGCCTTATCGAACAATCCATCTTTACTTGAAAGCATGATGACAGGGGTAGACTTAAATTCACTATTATTTTTAATTAATGCACAAGTTTGATAACCATCCAAACGAGGCATCATAATATCAACAAAAATGATGTCTGGACGGGTATCGGCAATTTTTGCCAGCGCATCAAACCCATCTGTTGCCGTGACCACCGTACAACCCACTTTTTTAAGCAACGTCTCAGCGGTGCGACGAATGGTTTTACTATCGTCAATCACCATCACTTTGAGATGCTCTAAATTAACGCCCATAGACTGACCTTAAAGTGGTTAACTCGGAAGCTTGATCGCCCAAGGCGACTTTTGCCAGTTATTTTTCGATGGCTAACTTTTAACATAGATTCCCTATATTATCCATAACTGCTTGAAAGAAAAAGAAATCCAGTTATTTTTCAATCTACAATTATCCCCTCTAGAAAAGCTGCACATACCCTTTATAATTGATCAAATTTTGCAATTTTGCCAACTTTAAATCGACCCAATTACATTTTGGAGGAAAGCTTGACCAATTCGGACACTCAGGAAGCAATCGGCACCCGAACACTCGGCGTGGTCATGGATCCAATCGCCAACATTAAGGCCAAAAAAGACACGACTCTTGCGCTTTTACTTGCGGCACAAGCAAAAGGCTTTCGCCTTTACTATATGGAAATGAATGACCTTTCCCTGGAACAAGGCGAAGCCAAAGCGAATTGTTCACCTCTAGAAGTATTTGACGATCTTGAAAATTGGTACAAGCTATCCGCACCCCAAAAAATGTCTTTGGGTAGTATGGACGTAATTTTGATGAGAAAGGACCCGCCTTTCGATAATCAATATATCTACGCGACCTACATACTCGAAGCCGCAGAAAAAGCCGGGAGCCTTGTCGTTAATCGCCCTCAGAGCCTGCGCGACTGCAACGAAAAAATATTTGCCACACAGTTCCCACAATGCTGCCCGCCGGTATTAGTAAGCCGCGACGCATCACAGCTTAAAGCCTTTCACAAAAAGCATGGAGATGTCATATTCAAACCCCTAGACGGCATGGGCGGAACTGGCATTTTTCGCTGCAAACAGGACGACCCCAACGTAAGCGTTATAATCGAAACCCTAACCGAGCTTGAATGCTCATTTATCATGGCTCAACAATTCATCCCCGAGATCAGCAATGGCGACAAGCGCGTGTTAGTCGTTAACGGCAAACCTATCCCCTACGCCCTCGCGCGCATTCCTGCAGAAGGCGAAACTAGAGGAAACCTAGCTGCAGGCGGGTCCGGAGTCGCACAAGCCTTAAGCAAGAGAGATTACTGGATCGTAGAACAGGTTGCCCCAACACTCGTTGAAAAAGGCTTGCTCTTTGTCGGTCTCGACATTATTGGCGACTACCTTACAGAGATAAATGTAACCAGCCCCACTTGCGCGCGAGAAATCGATGCCGCATACGACACTAAAATAGCCGACACCCTCATAGAAGAACTCTTGCGGTTACTGGCATAAACTACCTATGACCACAGCAACAGACATTGGCAGCAGCGACAGACTCAGCTTTACAATATTTTTGGCTGCTGCCGTACATGCCATTATTATTTTTGGCGTGACCTTTAGCATCGATTCAGGCAATACGATTGCCCCGACCCTAAACGTCACTCTGGCCACCCACGACTCAAAAAAACAACCCGATAAAGCCGACTTTCTCGCTCAATATAACCAGCAGGCAAGCGGCACTGCGGCCGAAGTGAAGGAGCTTACCGTTAGGGATAGAGCTGACCTGCAAGACACGCGAATTCGAGACATCAGCCCCAGCCCACAACGTAAAGCCATAGAAGAAAGCCAACGGGAACAGCGCATCATTACCACCCTGCTCGCATCCAGCCATCAGATCGACAGCAAGCATAGTACTGAACGCGAGCGAGACACACGCAATAAGCAGGAAGGAGAAGAAGCAGACACCCCTCTTATTGACCCGGAATTTGCTAGCCTTCGAGCCAAACTCGACAAATTAAAACAAGATCTTGCCAAACAGCCTCGCATTAGAAGACTCACATCTGTCTCTACAAAAGTCTCCTTCGACGCCGAATACCTGAACGCCTGGGCGCAAAAAGTTGAACGCATCGGGAATAAAAACTTCCCTGAAACTGCAGTTGAGGATGAAATTTTTGGCCAGCTACGCCTATCAGTGATGATATTGCCCAATGGAATAGTCGAAGATATCGAGATTCTTCAATCTTCGGGGCACGGTATTTTAGATGAAGCGGCGATCCACACAGTGAGGCTTGCTTCTCCATTTAGGAGTTTTCCAAGAGAAATTCGCAAGCGTGCCGATAAACTGGAAATCATTAGAACCTGGCGTTTTGAAATTACAGGGCTTAAAACAACCCGTTAGATGGCCTTGTTTTATCTACGTTAAACGGCATACTTATCTACATGGGACAAAAAATTTTACTCAGTGATTATTCCGAAAACAGCTTACGCGGCCATTTCTTGATAGCCATGCCCGGGCTTAAGGATTCCATTTTTTCCGATTCGATAACTTACATCTGCGATCATAGCGAGCAAGGAGCAATGGGTATCATCCTCAATCAACCGCTGAACATAAAGCTTGATGAGGTATTCGATCAACTTTCACTGGAGTATGAGCCTGGCGCCGGGGAAACACCCGTCTTATCCGGCGGACCAGTCAATTCCCAACAGGGCTTTGTTTTACACAAAAACGAAGGTAAATGGGATTCCACCCTACAAATCAGTGATGGAGTATGCCTAACCGCATCACGCGATATCGTCAGCGCTATCGCTGAAAAAAAGGGACCCGCCGGAGCTCAATTCGCATTAGGTTACGCAGGTTGGAGCCCAGGCCAATTGGATGAGGAGATTGCTGGCAATAGCTGGTTGTCGGTTCCTGCTGAAAGCAGAATTATCTTTGACGTGCCCATCCACAAGCGCCGTGAAGCCGTTGCAGAAAAGCTCGGGATAGACCTTAACCTTATTTCCGGAACTGCGGGCCACGCCTAGTGCCTAACCATATCATTGCCTTCGATTTTGGCACCAAAAGTATTGGTGTAGCCGCGGTGGATCAAGACGCTCTATCTATCGCTAATGTCTTTCATGAACTCGATCCGCTGCCTGCAAAGGAGGGCATTCCGAACTGGGATAATTTGAGCTCACTATTGAAGGAATGGAGCCCGCATACAGTGGTAGTTGGCCTACCCAAAAAAATGAATGGGGACGATATGGAAATCACACGACGTGCCCGAAAATTCGGCAATCGCATACTCGGTCGGTTTGGCTACCCTGTTGAATTCATTGATGAAACACTCACGACCAAAGAAGCCAAGCATGAGGCTAACGCCAGGGGCCACAAGGGGAATTACGCACTATCCCCTGTCGACTCTATTGCCGCCCGCCTTATTCTGGAAACCTGGCTTACCGAACAAACTAGTAACGAATCCTCGAAGTAAATCCGGGAATAAGTAAGCCCTAAAAACGCCCTTTTCGGTTACTTTCGTCTTCCTGTATCGTCATCTCATCCGCCGCATTCGATAGGTACTGCGCGTCAGATTCCGAGCCCAGCTTAATCATCAAACGCAAATCATTAGATGAATCTGCATGTGACAATGCATCTTCGTAGGTAATTTCACCCGCGTCATAAAGTTCATATAAAGCCTGATCAAAAGTCTGCATACCCAGCTCGTTAGACTTTTTCATCAACTCTTTGAGTTCATGCACATTGCCCTTACGAATGATGTCCGACGCCAAAGGCGTATTCAGTAAGACTTCAAGACAGGCTCTACGACCATTACCGTCCGGGGTTGGAATCAACATCTGAGCTATGACAGCCTTCAAATTGAGCGACAAATCCATCCATAACTGAGGGTGCCGGTCTGCTGGGAAAAAATGAATAATTCGATCTAGAGCTTGGTTCGCGTTATTTGCATGCAGTGTGCATAAACAAAGATGCCCCGTCTCTGCAAACGCAATTGCGTGATCCATGGTCTCTCTAGAGCGAACCTCACCAATTAAAATAACATCAGGCGCTTGTCTCAAGGTGTTTTTCAAGGCGACCTCGAACGACGCCGTATCAATACCCACTTCACGCTGCGTGATCACACAGCCTTGATGCTGATGTATAAATTCAATCGGATCTTCAATCGAAATTATATGCCCTTTGGAGTTTTTATTTCGATGACCAACCATCGCAGCCAAAGAAGTCGATTTACCGGTGCCCGTCGCGCCCACAAAAACCACTAAACCACGCTTCGTCATGGCTAGCTCTTTGATGATCTCAGGCAAACCCAGATCATCCACACTGGGAATTTTCGTTTCGATACGGCGAAGCACCATGCCCACTAGGTTACGCTGAAAAAATGCACTCGCACGAAAACGACCAACGCCCCTTGCGCTTATAGCAAAATTTAGTTCTTTATCCGTCATAAACTCTTTACGTTGACGGTCGTTCATCACGCTAAGGCAGATTTCCCGCGTTTTCTCAGGCGATAATGGCGTTGTCGTTACCGGAACCACCTTCCCGTTTAACTTTATCGATGGGGGAACGCCAGCGGTAATAAAAAGGTCCGAAGCCCCCTTTTCTACCATTAGAATCAATAACCGGTCGAGATCCATACATATATCCTAGTTTTCAATGGGGGCAGACTCGATTGGACCAAAAGCTAACCGAGCTATATATAAATTCAAAAAGTATTCAAAGTTTCAATGGGGTCAAACCCGATTGAAACCGAAAACTAACAGAGCGACTCACAACTCAAGGGGAAGAATCAATCGAGCCTGACCCCATTGAAAACTCACTAAAAGTTATCTGGCATTTTCGCGCATTCTTTCGCAATATCACGATTAATAATTCGCCGCTCAACCATGTCAGCCAAGCACTGATCCATCGTTTGCATGCCGATGGAAGCGCCGGTTTGAATAGCTGAATACATCTGCGCCACCTTGTCCTCTCGGATAAGATTTCGAATAGCAGAAGTCCCACGCATGATTTCATGCGCAGCCACTCGACCGCCGCCATTTTTCTTCAACAAAGTCTGCGATACTACAGCCTGCAAGGATTCAGACAGCATTGATCGAACCATAGATTTTTCTGTCGCCGGAAATACATCCACAATCCGGTCAATCGTTTTAGCCGCTGAAGTTGTATGCAAGGTGCCAAACACAAGGTGACCCGTTTCTGCAGCCGTTAACGCCAATCGTATCGTTTCCAAGTCTCGCAGTTCACCCACCAATATGATATCCGGATCTTCCCGCAGAGCGGAACGCAGCGCTTCCGAAAAGCCGTGCGTATCTCTGTGCACTTCCCGCTGATTAATTAAGCACTTTTTACTTTCGTGAACAAATTCGATGGGGTCTTCAATAGTCAGGATATGGTGATATTTATTTTCATTAATATAATCAACCATTGCGGCAAGAGTCGTTGACTTACCCGAACCGGTAGGTCCGGTTACGAGTACCAAGCCCCTCGGCACAGAGCAGATATCGCGAAAAACTTGCCCCATCCCCAACTCTTCCATTGTCAGAACTTTGGACGGAATTGTACGAAACACCGCACCAGCGCCTCGGTTTTGATTAAACGCATTCACACGGAAACGGGCTACGCCAGGTACTTCAAATGAAAAGTCAGTTTCTAAAAACTCTTCGAAATCTTTACGCTGCCTATCATTCATAATGTCATAAATGAGGCCATGGACCTGCTTATGATCCATCGGAGGAAGGTTGATTCTTCGCACATCTCCGTCAACACGAATCATGGGCGGTAAACCCGCAGACAAATGTAAATCCGAAGCGCCTTGCTTCGAAGAAAATGCCAAGAGCTCTGTAATATCCATAGGGGTAAAACCTTTACGATGGAGTTATATGGTGACAGTAATATTTACGCGTATTAAATATAATCTCAAGCTGTAAGTGTAGATGATCTTCACTTATGCCATTAAAGTCCCTATAAATAATTATGATTACCGCCCTTATGTTTCGATATCATACGTCAATTGACAACCAACCAGACTAAGTAACATCGGAACCACGCCCTTCATGAACCTCGCCCAAAGACTGCAAGACGTAAAACAACGCATCCTTGATCAAGCAGTTACCGCTAAGCGCTCGGCAAGTAAGATCACCCTACTAGCTGTGAGCAAAAAACACAGTGTCGCGCAAATCGACAAAGCCCACCAATGCGGGCAAAAAGATTTCGGTGAAAATTATCTACAAGAAGCCCTCGAAAAAATTGAAAGTCTGAAGCATAAAGATATCGTATGGCATTTTATTGGTCCAATCCAATCCAATAAAACCCGGGCAATTGCCGAACACTTTGACTGGGTGCATACCATAGACCGACTAAAAATTGCCCAACGCTTGTCCAATCAGCGACCACAAAATTTTGCTCCGATCAATGTTTGCATTCAAGTGAACATTGATGAAGAAGCAAGCAAATCAGGCATTCACCAGAACGAAGCCTTAACACTGGCGCGAGCCATTTCACACCTACCCAACATAAGACTCCGGGGACTCATGGCAATCCCAAAAGCTAGCACAATAGGAGATGACTCCTCATTTCGTCAGATGCATGATCTTTTTAATCGACTTACCGAACTCAACGAATTTCCCGACTGGGACACTTTATCGATGGGTATGTCGGCAGATTTAGAGCAAGCCATTGCTAACGGCGCTAATATCGTTAGGATAGGGACGGATATTTTTGGGCCACGCAACTAGTTCCGGTTTATAATGCCGCCCGGCAAGCATTACCATATGACTGCCTACATCAATATCGACACAACTAACCAAACGACTAGAAAGGTGAACCTTGTCCAGCTCTGCCCCATCGAAAGCCTCCTCAACTGAGCCCACAATTGCATTTATCGGTGCAGGCAATATGGCCAGCAGTATTATTGGTGGCTTGGTAAACTCAGGCTTTCCGGCCAACAAAATTTTTGCATCTGACCCGAACCAAAATAACCTGGACAGACTGTCAGATCAGTTCAAGATCAACACCTCCTCAGACAATAACGTTGCCGTATCCAATGCTGACGTTATTCTACTCGCTGTTAAACCACAGCTAATGCAGGTTGTGTGTGAACCTCTTCGCGCCAACTTACCCAAAAATTCAGTCGTTATATCCATTGCGGCCGGTATAACATGCGCGAACTTAGGAAGCTGGCTTGGAACGGACCAAGCCCTTGTTCGCTGCATGCCCAATACTCCCGCACAGGTTTCTTTAGGTGCCAGCGGTTTATACGCCAACACCAATGTGAGCGAAGAACAAAAAACTCAAACAGAAGCGATCATCAGTGCAGTCGGTATTACACGTTGGGTAGCCACTGAAGACTTGATCGATACTGTAACGGCAATTTCCGGCAGTAGTCCCGCCTATTTCTTTTTGTTTATCGAAGCAATGGTTGATGCAGCCGTTGCCCAAGGCATGGACAAACAATGTGCCACAGACCTCGCTATTCAATCGGCTCTAGGCGCAGCTAAATTGGCACAAACAAGTGACGACGATATTGTTGAATTACGCAAGAAAGTCACGTCACCAAAAGGCACTACCGAACGCGCAATTCAAACCTTTGAAGAGCAAAATATTCGACATACCGTCGCCTGCGCTATGGACGCCTGCGTTCAGCGTGCAAAAGAATTGGCTTCCTAGACCCCAAGCGGAGTTTGACTTATGGCCCTAGCATCTCAGATATTTAACCACCTTGTTCAAACGCTTGGAGGACTCTATATCATCGCTGTGATATTGCGGTTTTGCCTCCAATTAGCCCGCGCGGATTTCTACAATCCCATTTCGCAAGGCATAGTCAGCGTCACAAACCCAGTGCTGATACCTCTTCGTCGTATCATTCCCAGCCTCCTTGGCCTCGACACAGCATCAATTATTCTCGTGTTGCTCATTCAACTTGTTCTCGGTGAAATTAATTTTTTTATTGCCTTCCAAGAATTTTACAACCCTTTAGCTGCACTGGCCTTCGGCGCATTGGGCCTTTTAAAATTATGCATCTATACCTTATATGGCATAGGCATCGTGGTTATTATCTCCAGTTTTGTCGCTCCGCATAGCCATCACCCGATCATTATGCTGTCTCGCCAGTTACTTGAGCCCCTTGCGCGGCCAATTCAGAAAATCATTCCTCCCATGGGCGGAATGGATCTCTCTTTATTTTTCATTTTCATCTGCGTCAGCGTCCTCAATATGATATTGGAAAACATTGCGTATCAACTTCAAATCCCTCACACAGGCCTTAGCCTGCTTGTGATTGGGTTTTAAAGTTAAGTAGCGGTATCGATAAAAATATGTCCGTCACACAAGCAAAAAATTCCGTTGGTATCGTTGAGCCTCAGACCTTAATTTTCAACGAAGCGCTAACACTCGCCTGTGGGCGCACTTTGGAACGATATGAATTGGTCGTTGAAACGTATGGCAAATTAAACGCCGACAAATCAAACGCCGTTCTGATATGCCACGCCCTTTCTGGTCATCACCACGCCGCGGGCTATCATCACATCGACGACAAGAAACCGGGCTGGTGGGACGCCTATATTGGCCCCAGTAAACCTCTCGATACCAACACCTTCTTTATTGTTTCAGTGAATAATTTGGGCGGATGCCACGGCTCTACGGGGCCAACCTCAGTCGACCCTGAGACAAACAAACCTTACGGCGCGAATTTCCCTCCGTTGCGTGTACGTGATTGGGTACATAGCCAAGCACGCCTTGCCGACAGGTTAGACATTCAGCAATGGGCTGCAATTGTCGGCGCCAGCATGGGTGGTATGCAGGCTATGCGCTGGGCATTAGAATACCCAGGTCGCGTTAGACATTGCGTGGTGATTGCCTCAGCAATGAAGCTGACCGCCCAGAATATAGCGTTTAACGAAACCGCTCGCCAAGCCATCAAGGCAGACCCAAAATTTTGCGGAGGCAACTACCTCGAAAAAGATACCATTCCTAGCGATGGCTTATCCGTTGCTCGTATGATTGGGCATATCACCTATTTGTCTGATGACAGCATGGGGAAAAAATTCGGCCGAGAATTACGCTCAGGCAGCTTTGAGCGGGGCAGCGAAGACCCCGTTGAATTTCAGATCCAAAGCTATCTGCGCTACCAAGGAGAAAGTTTTTCCACAAGCTTCGACGCAAACACTTACATTTTGATGACACAAGCGCTCGACTACTTTGACTTAGCTCGGGAATATGATCACGACCCAGTACGGGCGTTTAAACAAGCCCAATGTAAGTTTTTGGTTATCTCTTTTACGTCAGATTGGCGCTTTATGCCAGAACGCTCACGTGAAATTGTTAACGCACTAACCAAGGCCGACAAAGATGTCGTGTACGCAGAAATAGAATCGCCATTTGGACACGATGCTTTTTTGATTCCACAACAACCACGATACGAAACCCTGTTTTCGCGATACATGAGTAAAATCGAGTTAGCGCCCAATGAATAACAGCGAATTACGAATTGATCACAAAATTATTGACCGCTGGGTATCTGCAAATACGCGAATCCTCGATCTCGGATGTGGCGATGGCACACTCCTCAAACACCTCACAGAAACCAAAAACATTCACGGCTACGGCATTGATATTAACGCCGAAAATATCATTCGCTGCGTCGAAAATGGTGTGAACGTTATTGAGCAAGATATCGATGAAGGCTTACACAATTACGACGATCAAAGTTTTGATACCGTGATTATGTCCCAAGCTATTCAAACCATGCAGTCGCCCGATAAAGTCCTCAAAGAAATGCTACGAGTCGGCAAACAGTGCATCGTTACCTTCCCCAACTTTGGTCATTGGCGAGCGCGTTTCCACCTATGTTTTAGCGGGCGGATGCCGGTCTCGGACATTCTTCCTTACGAATGGTACAACACGCCAAACATTCACTTCTGTACGTTTCGCGACTTCGAAGTTTTGTGTAAGGCGCTTAATATAAAAATTCTAAATCGAGAGGTTGTCGCCTCACGCTCTTTCGGCACCATTTTTCAGCATATGCTGCCCAATTTATTTGGCGAAACCGCCATATACCGAGTATCACAATGAATCATTTTTTACGACACGGCCTTATATTTTTCCTCCTGACCCTAAGCACCTTATGCGCACAAGCGGAAGAAGCGCGTGAAATATCAAACGAAACAACCTTTGGTCAATACACCATTCGTCACGTTGTTTTCAACAGTACCTTTATTTTACCCAAGGTCGCTGAAATCTATCATTTAAAACGCAGCAAGTACGAGTCGCTCATTAATCTCTCCGTCAATCAAGAAGGTAAAACAGGCAGTATTCCTGCGGAAGTCCGCGGTACCGTAACAAATTTAATGCAGCAGCAAAAAACACTTAAACTGCAAGAGATTAAAGAAAAAGACGCGACTTATTACCTTGCCCCTATTCGCATCGGCAATGAAGAGTTATTACACTTCGAAATTTTCGTTAAACCAGAAGGCAGTTCAAAAGAATTGCGCATAAAGTTTTCACAAAAAGTTTACGCCGATGAGTAAGAAGGAAACGCAATGCAAACCCTAGTTTTAGCCAGCGGTAACGCCGGTAAGCTTCGTGAATTTAAAAGCCTTTTATCCGGCATTGGCTTTGATATAAAGCCACAATCTGAATTTGGCGTGAGCAACGCTGAAGAAACGGGGCTCACCTTTGTCGAAAACGCCATTATAAAAGCACGTCACGCTTGCCAAGAAACCGGACACGCTGCTATATCCGATGATTCAGGTATAGAAGTGGATGCATTAAACGGCGCTCCGGGAATATACTCCGCACGTTTTAGTGGTGACGATGGTAACGACGAAGCCAATAACACTAAATTACTCGCAGAACTAAAAGGTTTACCTCCAGAGCAACGTGTCGCACGCTACCAATGTGTTTTAGTCTTTATGCAACACGCCCTCGACCCAACACCGATTATTGCCCAAGGCAGCTGGGAAGGCATTATTCTCGAAAAACCGATCGGCGAAAATGGCTTTGGCTACGACCCTCTATTTTGGGTTCCGACACATGAATGCAGCAGTGCGCAACTGAGTAAAGAAACGAAAAACGGCATGAGTCACCGCGCCATAGCAATGAAGATTTTGATTGCTCAATTACAAACCCTTAAAACTTCTGAATAACACTTGCCGTGAGCACACAACCAACTCAACTTCCACCTCTCGCCCTTTACGTCCATATTCCCTGGTGTATTCGCAAGTGCCCCTACTGCGACTTCAATTCACACGAGGTAAAAGAAGAAATACCGGTAAAAGCCTATATTGAGGCGCTCAAGACTGACCTGGAAAACGATCGACACATGTCTCAGGGTCGTCGCTTTGAAAGTATCTTTTTTGGTGGAGGCACTCCCAGCTTAATGCCCGCCAGCGCTATTGGTGAGATCATTCAAGCCGCTAATAATATCGTCGGCATCCACACTCACGCGGAAATAACGCTCGAAGCCAACCCCGGTACAGTAGAGCACCACGATTTTGCTGAATTGCGTGGGACTGGCGTTAATCGTCTGTCTGTAGGCGTACAGAGCTTTGATGCCAAGCAGTTAAAAACATTGGGCAGAATACACAGCCCCGATGAAGTCTACCGAGCCGTCGAACGCGCCAAATCAGGCGGGTTCGACAATTTTAACCTCGACCTTATGCATGGCTTGCCCGGCCAATCCACAAAACAAGCGCTATCGGATATTACACAAGCGATATCTCTACAGCCTCAGCATATATCGTGGTATCAGCTAACGATTGAACAAAATACAGAATTTTTTTCACGCCCCCCCACCTTACCCCATGAAGATACGCTCCACGACATTATGGAAGAGGGTATGCAACTGCTAGCCAATCACGGTTATCAGCAATACGAAGTGTCGGCTTACGCCAAATCCGGAAAGCAGTCCCAGCACAACCTCAATTACTGGAAGTTCGGTGATTACATGGCTATTGGCGCAGGGGCTCACGGTAAAATTACCACAGGAGCGGCTCAGTGTTTTCGGTATCGTAAAACACGACTACCAAAGGATTATCTCAATAATAGTCGCCCTTTTACCGCCCACCAAGAAAACGTTGGCAGCGAAAACCTTCCCCTAGAATTTATGATGAATGCTTTACGCCTAAACGCTGGAGTTGAGCGCGAAATATTCATACAACGCACTGGGCTAGCACTCAAATCTATAGAAACGCCACTCGCCGACCTACAACGAAAGGGCTTAATCGAACCCAGCAGCACCCATATTACTCCGACAAAACTGGGGCGCCTGTTCTTAAACACCGTATTAGAAGCCTTTAGCTAATCTAGCAAGACCGTTTGCTCATAAAAAACACAGCTAAACCCTTGATAACCTTAATTTTTATGCCGTAATGAGTTTATCTCTCTACGGTTCTAGCCCGGCCTTCATTTTCAACAGTTTTCAGCATATATAGATGCTACACTTTGACTACGCGCCCCCTCTTACCACACAGTACTCCTTGATGGAAAACACTCGGTCTCACAAGAATAGCCTGGCTGAAAAGATCACCTACATTGTGACGGGCATTGGCCTATTCGCTATCGTTATCAGCCTAATACTGCGGCTCACGATTCTTGACATCGAGAACCAGTCTGATCTTAAGCGGCGAATGGATTCATTCTCCAGGGTCATCACCTCGACCTTAATTCAAACACTCAATAGCTCTGACAAAAATGAACTGCGCATCTTAATGGAGCGCCTCATCGAAACAGAAGAGTTGAGCAGTATTAAACTCACCCTCAATAGTGGCAATGCCATTAAAACGCATAACTTTTACCATAAAGAACAAGATCAGTTTTATTGGTCAAATGATTTGGTCGAAATCTATCGTTACCCTTTTAATTCCGGTATTGCTGAAATGCAGGTTTCAATAAGGGAAGCGTTTTTTTCGCGAAGGACCGTTAGCAAACTAGCGTCGCACTTAATTTTAGAGTCCGTCACTATCGCTATTTTGGCGGTCTTAATTCTGCTGGCGATAAAGGCTCATGTCATAAACCACATTACGACCATCGCGACTTATCTCGCCAATCGCAAGAGTGCCAACCTTGCTGAACCTTTGATTTTGGATCGCAAGCGACCAGCAAATGCGATACCCGATGAATTTGACCGCGTGGTGAAGTCTATTGAAACTATGCGCCTCGCTCTCATACGTGACATCGAGCAAAAGCGAGCAATTGAACTGGCGCTATTAGAAGAAAAAGAACAAAAACTTGAAACGCGCAGATTAATAGAAGAGGCAAAAGCAGCCAACCGCGCAAAAAGCGAATTTATTGCAACTATGAGCCACGAAATCCGGACACCGCTGAATGGCGTAGTCGGCATGGTCGAAATGTTAAGAGATACGCCCCTCAATAGTAACCAGAAGCACTATCTGGACGTTCTTTTTCGCTCCGGTGAATCTTTACTTGAAATCATTAACGACATTCTCGATTACTCCAAAATTGAATCCGGACGAATGCTGCTCGAAAAAATCAGCTTTGACCTAGAAGAGCTAATAGAGAACAGTTTTAAACTATTTAGCGCAGTAGCCGGTAAGCGTGAGATTGAATTAATCAGCAATATCGCGCCCGATACCCCAACTCTACTGATTGGAGACCCCACCCGCCTCAGACAAATCATTATTAACCTAGTGGGTAATGCGTTTAAATTCACATCCGAAGGCTATGTAATACTCAAAATCAATACAGAAACAGATCTTTACAACCGCAACGTGAAATTATTATTTTCAATTTCCGACAGCGGTATCGGTATTTCAGAAAGCGCACAAGAACAATTATTCGAAGCCTTTCGACAAGCCGACACATCCACAACACGGAAATTTGGAGGAAGCGGCCTCGGGCTCGCCATTTGTAAACAGCTCGCCGAACTAATGGGTGGCGAAATTGGTATTGAAAGTGAAAAAGGCCAGGGCTCGACATTCTGGTTTACCGCGTGCTTTTCCACCGATGAAGAAGCCATCTTCGCAATTCCACCCAGCTGCAGCATTTCTCTTTCTGAAAAACGATTACTCACCATCAATCTAAGTGACACAATGCTGAGAGGGCTAAGACAACAAACTCCCAGCTGGAATTTACACCTGGATACGGTTGATGCAAGTGACGAAACTATCGCTGAACGGATACGGGAACAAAGTGAAGTCTATAACTTTATTTTGATCGATCACCACCCTTCCATACACGATGGGTTTGCCATTGCGAAAAAAATCCGCAAACTTAAAAAGTATCAAACCACACCGGTATTGATGCTGACAAACCAGCAAGCGTCTTCGTTTTCGCAATCACAGCTTTATTCAGTAACATCGATTGTTCCACGTCCTATTGCCATTCAGAACTTAAAAAACGTATTAATCTCACAGGGTTTTGGCACTCAGCTCAATCCTCTCATGCCATTATCGTCAGACAAGCCCAATCACTCGGAATTAAATGTACTTGTAGCAGAAGACAACCCCGTTAACCGAATGGTAATTGAAGGTTTACTGAGTAAGTTTGCAATCAAACCTGATTTTGCCGAAACAGGAAAAGAAGCCGTTGAGTTATTTTTCAATGCCTCGAAAAACTACGACTTAATACTAATGGATTGTGAAATGCCCGTCTTAGACGGCTTCGATGCAACCCGAAAAATTCGGGAAGAAGAGAAAAATCGAGCGATCACCTCAACCCCCATCATTGCGCTCACTGCACATGTTGAAGCTTCCCATCGTCAGCGAGTTTTTGATTGTGGAATGAATCATTTCCTAAGTAAACCCGTGACGATAGACAAACTCAACGAGGCTCTCACTTCCGTTGGTTTAGGATAGGACAGAACAACAAAGTGACTTATAGACAGCAATAATGCCGTCCCTTTAGTCACAATCCTATGCGAACAAGACAGACACTAACGGGGTACTATTAATGGATACGGTTGATTTCAATATAACACCCAGGAAAGGGGACTCGTTAAGTAAAGCACTCTGCACCCAAAACACTCGCAGGGCAGGCTCTAAATACGTCCTTGTACGCTCAGACAACAACTCCTGCGCGGTCTAATACACCCCCATCCATGGGGCAAATGCGGCAGGCGGCCTTACCCAAAGTGTATCCTTTCCTTCACCACTGGCAGTAAACCTAGACGATCTAACTCACAACAATTGGCAGATTTCTCGCCCACGTTCCTTTTGCCGTTTCACCCGAGTGTTTTAACTCTTGCTTAACAAAATCAATAAATAAACGAACACGTAAGGGCATATAATCTTTAGAGGGATACACTAAATAAATTCCGCCCCCCGGAAAAGACAGAGTAGGAGCCACAGCAACTAACTGTTTTTTTGCAATGGCATCGCGCACCAAAAAATGCGGCATCTGCGTTAAGCCAGCCCCCTCCTTGCACATACCCAATAACAAATCCCCATCGTTAACAATGCACCGCTGTTCCGGGTTGATCGTAACCACGGTATTACGGATTTTGATACGAAAGGGCATTAATTTACCCGTATGTTTAAATCGATAATGTATCCAAGGGTAATCCTCGAACTTGGAAATTTTCAAACCGCCCTTCATCTTTTTGATCAGTTTTGGGGCGGCACACGTAACCATATCCATACAACTTAGCTGCTGCGCAATAAAACGATTATCTTTTAATGACCCCGTACGGACTGCCAAGTCAAAATTATTCTCGATAAGATCAATATGGTCATCATCTAAAACTAAGTCTATGGAAATTTCAGGATAAGCGACCAGGAATTTAACCAATATTGGACGAATGTAGGCACGACCATAGGAAACTGGGGCACTGATTTTTAAGGTCCCAACCGCTAAATTATTTTCATCAATGAGGCTAGCCTCACAATCCCCTAGTTCTTGTAACAGTTCATTTACTTTTGAGAAATAGGCCTGCCCCGCCATCGTCAACTTTAATTGGCGCGTAGTCCGTTGAAACAAACGCACGCCAACTGACGTCTCTAAGCGGTCTATCGCTTTGCTTACCGTAGAGGGGCTGCTGTTCAGCGCTTTTGCCGCTGCCGCAAAACTTCCTCGTTCGACCACCGCAACCATCATTTCTAACGTTCTAAACTTATCCATTCGTGAAATATTGTCACTTATATAATTCTATTTCTGTACTTTATTTCATATATGACTTCTCTACAATTACCCTCACAAACTTTTCGAGGCATGCCAAAATGAAATATTTATCACTATACCTTGCGCTACTGCTATTTCTCCCCCTAACCAGCAATGCAAGTACTCTGTCCCCGCTCGACATCGCCATCACGACACAAGATGGAAAAACCACAACTTTAAACTCATTGCGAAAAAATGGCCCGCTGTACGTCAAAATATGGGCATCGTGGTGCTCGACATGCATGGAACAAATGCCCCACTTTAATCATACCCATAAGCAATATTCTGATTCGCTCACAACCGTTGGCATCAACCTATGGGTCAACGAAACTCGTCAAGCGATGGACGATGTCATCAAAACGAAAAATCTGCGTATGCCCACCCTCATCGATACCCAAGGAGAGCTTGCTCAAGCCTTTGGGTTAATCGCCACCCCCATGCATGTATTGATCGACCAGAAAGGCCGCATCGTCCACACAGGGCACGAAGCATCAGCGGAATTAGATGAGAAGATTTCACTCATCGCAGAAGGAAAATTACCTACGACCCTCCCCGCAGACCCATTATCGAAAGATGCTGATAAAATGAGTTTCAACACCAAAGGTCGTATCGGGGTTCTCTACACCTCAACATGGTGCGACTGGTACTTTAAAGACACTCGCCCAACAATGGCCAAAAATTGTATGGCGGCTCAGAAATTCATTAACCAACAAAAAAAAATAAAGCCTGATTGGCAATGGTTGGTCGTCGCCAATCGTCTATGGACCGGTGAACCAGAGCTAAACAAATATCGTGATCGCCATAAAACGAATGTAAAACTAACAATTGATACCTCCAACACATCGTTTATCGACAACAAAATACGAAACTTTCCTACTCTCGTGATATTTGAGAACGGTAAAGAGATTTTGAGAGAGGAAGATTTTTCAGATACACAGAAGATCAGCCAAGAAATTCTTAACCTTTAAAAAAATCGAGATGATTTAGACGAAAAAAAGGAATATTTCCGTCTAAATCGTATCAAGAATAATTTCAAGAGCCGTAGGGTGGAAAAGTCAAAGACGCCATCCACCAAGACATATCATCTCGTCCCAGCCCATATTTTCGAATGCTGCGACTAATTAGTGACCATCCTGAAATAGGACTCTACTGCGGAAAAATAAAAACGCTCATCTTTGCACAACCACATGTAGTTATTTGTAATAGGAAAATTCCCACATGTAGTGGCGAAAATCAGAGTGTTTTTGTTTTCCCTCCCGACGAGCCATTTCTGGATGGGCACTAATTAATTCACCAAAGGTGATTCAACAGGAACTCAAGGCAACGGTTATTTTTTGGATTGAGGAGAAGTTTTAATTTTTCGGTGCCGGAAAGCGCTTTGCTTTTCCGGCCTACGAAAATATTAGTTGAGTATCAAAACCAATACTAACCACAACAGCCAGAAGATTTAGCCATAGCACTACCGTTTGCCTTGCCAACATAACCTTCTGAAAACCCCACGAATTCGCTTCCCAATGAGGACTCCAATACGTGAAGGTATGCGCTTTCGGATACACTAATACGCTCACCCTTCGGATAAACATTTCCAAACGAATCGCTAACGCTCACGAGCGGCCCCACATACATAAGCACATCGTTTTTACCACATGTCGTGCTTTTAATCGGTTTCGTCGCCACCAAGGTAACCGATCGAAACTCAATATCTTCGACGACCTGCCAAGGTTCAGACTCCCATTTATCATAAGCGACATTCACAAAACCAACCGCTGAAAATGCCTCAAGGAATTCTTTCTCATGAAAGGCTCCACTAATGCAACCACTCCAAAGTTCAGGATCTTGACGTAAATGTTCAGGCACAAACTTATCGCACACAATGTCCGAAATGGCCACCCGACCACCGGGTTTTAAAACACGAAATATCTCGCTCATCAATTGAACACGATCTTCATGATCCACCAAATTCAACACGCAGTTTGAAATAACCAAACTGATACTGCTGTCTGCGATCATCGGGTTTTGCTTTCGCTGACTTAACTTCCATGATTCATAAGCTTCTATATCCGCCGCATTTTGAATCGGCTCTTTTTCAATTTTCGCAGCAGCGGCATCAAGATCAAAAGCTAAGTTTTGAATAAACCCTTTATGGAAAGTAACACGATCTTGGCCGATGGCATCCGCCATGGTCGGCTGATATTTTCTCGCCAGCGCCAGCATATCGTCCGTCATATCCACGCCATGAACATGCCCAGACTCGCCCACCAACTGCGCCGCCATGTAGCAGATTTTTCCACCGCCACTACCTAAGTCAAGAACCACATCACCTTCTTCAACATAACGTGACGGGTCACCACATCCGTAATCCTTCTCGATGATTTCTTCTGGCAGTATTTTTAACAATTCCGTTTGATAATCTACCGGGCAACATAGCGCCTGCTGTTTTTCTTGTGCGCCCTCTGCATACCGGGCCTTCACGTTCTCTTCAGTCAACATAATAGGAAATACTCCATACAATATTCATTTGGCTTAAGTTAATGTCTGGGCACTAACTATAAGCGGTTATTATCTTCGTCTAAATGCGTGGTAGCGTGCTAACCACGCTAAAATCGTTTGCGGTGCGTTATTTTTTTTCCACACACCCGCAGCATATTTGTTTGCTTCGCTCCACGTGGGGTAACTATGGATCGTCGCCAAAATGCTATTCAGGCCCTTCTTGTTTTTCATGGCGGCAACAAATTCAGCTAAAATCTCCCCCGCATGAGACCCCACAATGGTGGCCCCCAGTATTTTATCCTTACCCTTTTTGACCAGCACTTTCACGAAGCCATAATTTTCACCATCGGCAATGGCCCGGTCCAAATCCTCTAGATCATATTTCACAATATCAAAGTCAATTTTCTGAGCGGTTAATTCCGATTCCGAAGCCCCGACATGCGCAACTTCCGGGTCTGTAAAAATCACCCAAGGAATAACCGAATAGTCTGCCTTAAATTTTTTAATTCCAGAGAACAAGGCGTTCACGCTGGCATACCAAGCCTGGTGACTCGCCGTATGGGTAAACTGATAAGGGCCGGCAACGTCGCCGCAGGCCAATATGTTTTTAATATTCGTGCGCATATACCCATCGACGTTGACCGTACCGTTTTTGTTCAGCACTACGCCTAATTCTTCTAAGCCAAAGCCAGCCGTATTCGCCTGCCGTCCAACGGCAACCAGTATTTTGTCGAAAACAATCGTTTTTTCTATTCCGGACTGGGATATTTTGACCTGATCTTGCGGGATAGTGTCTTTTGTATTTTGATCTAATGTATTCTGGCTAGAGGTGCTCTGGCTTTCATTCTGGCCTCTCTCCACAGCCACAACCTTTGCATCAAGCTCCAATTGAATTCCTTCACGCTCAAACTGAGCCTGGAGCAGCTGAGAAACATCATCATCGGCGCGCGGCAATAATTTTTCAGCCATATCCACTAGGGTGACGTGCGAACCCAACCGAGCGAACGCCTGAGCCAGCTCACAACCTATTGGGCCTCCGCCAAGCACCAACAGCTTTTGCGGTAATTCTTGTAAATCCCAAAGATTATCGGAACTGAGATAATCAACCTCATTCAAACCAGGAATCGGAGGGACAGCAGGACGAGCCCCCGTTGCAACGATAATATGCCGAGTTGAAATTTTCCGATCCCCGACCATAACGACATGCGGCGAAAGTATCTTGGCCTCACCCTGCAGGCAATCAACCCCCAGGTCATTATAACGCTCGACAGAATCGTGAGGCTCTACATCTGCGATAACCTGTTTCACCCGCGACATAACACGGGGGAAATCAACCGCAATGCTATCTACATTCACTCCAAATTCAGGCGCCCGCTGAATTTGATAGCGTATTTTTGCAGCACGAATCAGAGCCTTACTGGGCACACAGCCGGTATTAAGGCAGTCTCCTCCCATGCGATGCTTTTCGACCAGATACACTTTTGCTTTGACCGCCGCAGCAATGTAAGCACTCACCAATCCAGCAGCTCCCGCACCGATGACAACTAGATTTGCATCGTACCTTTTCTTGGTCCAAAAATTAAACATCCGTCGACCCACTATTAAAACCACAGCGTTTCATAACAGCCTTAATAATAAAAGGGAAAGCGATTAGAGCTGCAAACGACAATATAACCTCAGGTTTAAAGATTTCAAAAAACGATAAACTCTCGATAGAGCCTAAACTTGCCCCCACATTCACATAAAGAAATGTGGCCGGTAACATACCAAGCTGACTAAAAAGATAGAACGTCCTAGCCCTCATATTTGTTAAACCAAAAACCAAATTAATAATGAAAAAGGGGATAGGAGGAATCAGTCGTAACGTCACCAAATAAAGACCGCCATCCTTCTTTACCCCCTCGTTCACCTTTTTGTAGGCTTTGTGAAAGTGCTTTTCCACCCACTCTTTTAATAGAGTACGGGAAATTAACATGCCGATTGTTGCGCCTATTGAACTGGCAAAGGACACGATCAATACCCCATACCACAATCCAAACACGGCCCCCGCCGCAAATGAAAGCGGGCCAACGCCGGGTAAGCTCAAGCTAGCAACCAGCATATAAACCAACGCAAAAGCTAAACCTGCCAATACCGGTTTTTCTTCAACCCACGCTTTCAATCGCTCAAGCTCAAAGTACTGAGATAGGTCAAAGGTTAAAAATACAATAATCGCTAGCGCAACCAAGCCCAGCACAATGAGTCTTTTTTTTGGCATTTTGATCTTTTTTTTCCTAATGAAACATGCTTTCAATACAACTGCGATTATCGCAGCATTCCGTAAACTATACTTATGGTCATATACTAATAATGCTATTGGCTAATAGATTCACGTTAGTATCACAATCAAAACACATAAATGGATGAATTTTGTGATTTTGACCACCGTTTAGCAGAATAACAACCGCCAGCATTGTAATGTAATCTACATAAAACACAGGCAAATCGGTGCCCAGATTGAGCGATTAGGAATTTCGACAAATGAGTGAAGCCTCGACAGGAAGCCGTAATGCCCGCGCGAAAACCGGCACTAAGGCCCGAAATAAAAGTTCAGATACCGCTAATAACACCGCTCACAAACCTGAGTCAGGCGATCATCAGCCATTGGCCGACCCATCACTCTACAACAACCGAGAACTCAGCCACCTAGCATTTAACCAGCGTGTGCTCGCGCAGAGCCTAGACACGAGCTACCCTCTTCTCGAACGCTTAAAGTTCCTCCTCATCTTCAGCTCAAATCTCGACGAATTTTTTGAAATCCGCGTAGCCGGTCTCATGCAAAGCATAAAGTTCGAACGAGAAACTGTCGGGCCAGATGGCCACCATGCAGAAGAAGTGTTGCGAGATATCAGTCGTATCTGCCATGACATCGTTGATCAGCAATACAAAATCATGAACGACGTGCTCTTGCCAGCACTAGAAAAAGAGAACATGCGCTTTTTACGTCGTAATCAATGGACAAAAGCGCAATCAAAATGGGTAAAAGAATACGTAAACAACAACGTACTCCCCATTATAAGCCCCATTGGTATCGACCCCGCCCACCCTTTCCCTAGGCTGGTCAATAAAAGCCTAAACTTCATTTTAAAGCTAGAAGGCAACGATGCTTTTGGCCGTGACTTGAACTACGCCGTCGTACCCGCCCCACGCTCGCTACCCAGGTTAGTGGAACTGCCCGCAGAGCTTTGCGAACAAGGCAATAACTTTATCTTCCTCTCATCGATGATTCACGCCCATACCGACCGACTATTCCCGGGCATGAAGATTAAGGGTTGCTACCAATTTCGCATCACCCGTAACGCTGATCTTGATGTAGATGTAGAAGGTATTGCCGACCTGGCGCGTGCTTTGAGAGGCGAGCTGCATTCACGTCGCTTTGGCACAGCAGTACGTATAGAAGTTGCCGATAGCTGTCCTACTGAATTAACCGACTTTCTATTAAAAGAAGTCGGCTTAACCGAGCAAGAGCTCTATCGTGTAAACGGCCCCGTTAACCTAAAACGAATGCTCAGCGTGTTATCTTTTGTGGAGCGCCCGGAGCTACTATATCCCCCCTTTACCCCCAGTATCCCTAAGGGCCTTAGCCGCAAAGACAATATCTTTGATGCCGTTTCACGCAAAGACTACCTGTTACTCCACCCCTATCAGTCTTTTTCTCCCGTCATACAAATGCTGCGACAGGCCGCTAAAGACCCGCAAGTTCTGGCGATCAAACAAACCTTATATCGCTCAGGGGGAACCCAATCCTCCATTATCGATGCATTGGTAGACGCCGCCCGTAACGGAAAGGAAGTCACCGCCGTAGTTGAATTACGAGCACGTTTTGACGAAGAAGAAAACCTCGAACTTGCCAGCCGCCTACACGAAGCCGGAGTGGTGGTAGTGTATGGAGTGGTGGGCTATAAAACTCACGCTAAAATGATACTGATTGTTCGTCGGGAAGGCGACAAACTCAGGCGCTACGTACACATGGGGACCGGAAACTACCACAGCGGTAACGCTCGCCTGTATAGCGACTATTCCTACCTCACCGCCGATGAAGTCATGGGCGAAGATGTTCATCGTGTGTTCCAGCAACTGACAGGTATGGGCAAAACTGAGCGGATGGATAAGGTCCTACATGCGCCTTTCACCCTGAAACGACAACTTCTCAAATTAATTGAAGGCGAAGTCAAAGCACAAAAAGAAGGCCTCAAGGGCCGGATCATTATTAAATGTAACGGCTTAACAGAACCAAAAGTGATTCAAAGCCTATATCGCGCCTCTATGGCGGGCGTCAGTATCGACCTAATTATTAGAGGGATGTGCAGCTTAAAACCTGGCTTAGAGGGCATTTCAGACAATATAAGAGTTCACTCGATTATTGGACGTTTTCTGGAACACACCCGTGTTTACTACTTTGCAAATGCCGCATCACCCGTCTACTGTTCCAGTGCAGACCTAATGGAAAGAAACCTTAAATACCGCGTTGAGACCGCCTTTCCCGTCCAGTATCCGGAACATATCCAGCGCGTTATCGATGATCTTATGCTACACCTAAATGATGGGGAACTTCGATGGGTTCTCGATAGCGAAGGTCGCTATACCCGAGCCTCCGGCGACGGCGCCTCGTCCCAAAACACCTTACTAACGCAGCTTTCCTCTTAAACGATTGAGGTAGTTAGGCGCAAAGACAGTCGGGCTGCGGGCTTGAAATAACCCGGCCAGGCCCTATATAGAGTTCAGCAAGCGCCAAAGGTAAATAAAGGCTCCTGGCAAATTAAACAAGTATTGTCAGGGTTCTCTACTAACATTATGATTGGCGGCTTTAGAATTAATGGTCCGGAGAGAAAATATGAGTGACGCGATTGTACACGTCAGCGATGCAAGCTTTGATGTAGATGTACTCGGCACAACAGGGCCAGTTCTGGTTGATTTTTGGGCAGCATGGTGTGGCCCATGTAAAATGATTGCACCAGTTCTGGACGAACTTGCGAAAGAATACGCAGGCAAAGTTAAGATCTGTAAAATGGATGTCGATGCAAACAAAGAGACACCCTCTAAATTCAATATTCGCGGTATTCCTACGTTAATGATATTTAAAGACGGTAATGCTGAAGGCACTAAAGTTGGCGCATTGTCCAAGCCGCAGCTAAAAGAATTTATCGAATCAGCGCTATAAAGCAGACTCGATATCACCCCTACTTGGTCGCACGATGAAGTAGGGGGAATCCAGCACTTCTGCTACAAAACCCTCAAAAACGGAAAAAGTGTCTCCTGATTCTTTGCACTAATATAAATTAGTGGCTATACTCCGAGATATTCAACGATCGAACACGTCTAGCTTTACCTCCCTTTTGTATTTTTATCATGTTTATACATTTTGGTACTCGGTATTTGTGTAAAGCCCCGGCGGTCGGGCGAATAACCTTTTAGTTTATTATCCAATTCTGCCCTATCCAATTTTCGATCACTTATTTTGCACAAGAAAAACCAAACCCCACAACAATTAACTCTAGACTCGGCATTCTCAGAAGAAACGCCCAAATCTACGGAACGACCTACTTGTATGAACCTCACCGACCTCAAAACCAAACCCATTGAAGATCTAGTCGATACAGCGAAAGAAATGGGCATGGATAATCTTGCCCGCTCACGCAAACAAGATGTTATTTTCAACATCCTCAAAAAGCACGCTCGCAGTGGAGAGGATATATACGGCGATGGCGTTCTCGAAATACTACAAGACGGCTTTGGTTTTTTGCGTTCCGCAGACTCATCTTACTTAGCCGGGCCAGATGATATTTATGTATCACCCAGCCAAATAAGACGTTTTAATTTACGCACCGGCGACAGCATTTCTGGAAAAATACGTCCACCTAAAGAAGGTGAACGCTATTTCGCTATGCTAAAAGTTAACGAGATAAACTTCGGCAGACCGGAACTCTCTCGTAACAAAATATTATTTGAAAACCTTACACCACTGTTTCCAAATGAGCGCATTACCCTCGAAGCAGGCAACGGTTCTTCCGAAGATTTAACCGCACGAATTATTGATTTGGTCGCTCCCATTGGTAAAGGCCAGCGCGGTTTGATCGTTGCTCCGCCAAAAGCCGGTAAAACCATCATGATGCAGAACATTGCGCAAGCCATTACGCGCAATCATCCTGAGTGCTTTCTTATTGTATTGCTAATTGACGAACGTCCAGAAGAAGTGACGGAAATGCGTCGATCAGTAAAAGGCGAGGTGGTTGCTTCTACCTTTGACGAACCACCCGCTCGCCACGTGCAAGTGGCTGAAATGGTAATCGAACGCGCCAAGCGATTGGCAGAACATAAGAAAGACGTTGTCATTCTTCTCGATTCCATTACCCGTCTTGCTCGTGCATACAACACCGTTATTCCTTCATCCGGTAAAGTATTAACCGGTGGTGTTGACGCTCACGCACTCGAACGACCCAAGCGCTTTTTCGGTGCTGCACGTAACATCGAAGAAGGCGGAAGCTTATCCATTATTGCCACGACTCTTGTCGATACCGGCTCAAAAATGGACGAAGTTATTTACGAAGAATTTAAGGGTACGGGTAACCAAGAATTACACCTCGACAGAAAAATTGCTGAACGACGCGTTTACCCAGCGATTAACATTCGCCGTTCCGGCACACGTCGCGAAGATCTCCTCATGAAAGAAGATGAACTCCAACGCGTTTGGATTCTGCGTAAGCTTCTAAACGATATGGAAGACACGGCAGCGACTGAGTTCCTCATTGATCGATTGAAAGGATTTAAGTCTAACGATGAATTCTTCATGTCGATGAGATCATAATAAGGTTTTCCTTTAACATTATTAGCGTCACAAAAACAAGTCGACACACTCGATGCAATTTAAAGACCTAAGAGATTTCATTCAGCTGCTCGAAGAACGCGGGCAGCTGAAACGCATTCAACACCCGGTTGATTGTAATCTCGAAATTACCGAAATCTGTGATCGCACACTTCGTGCAAAAGGGCCCGCGCTTTTATTTGAAAACGTTGTTGGTCACGACACTCCCCTACTCGCCAACTTATTCGGAACACCCGAACGCGTTGCCATGGGCATGGGACAAGAAACGGTCGACTCCCTACGCGAAGTAGGCGAGCTACTCGCTTTCTTAAAAGAACCCGAGCCCCCCAAAAGTTTACGCGATGCATGGAGCAAACTGCCCATATTTAAGCGCGTACTCACCATGTCGCCAAAAGTAATTTCGAAACCGCCCTGCCAGCAAATCGTGATCGAAGGCGATGACGTAGACCTGAATACGCTACCGATTCAAACCTGCTGGCCTGGCGATGCTGGCCCGTTGATAACATGGCCCTTGGTCATAACGAAAGGCCCGAATAAAGAACGGCAAAATTTGGGCATTTATCGCATGCAGCTTATTGGTAAAAATAAGCTGATAATGCGCTGGTTAAGCCATCGCGGCGGAGCGCTTGATTTTCAAGAATGGCAATCTGCACACCCAGGTGAAAATTTCCCTGTGTCAGTTGCTTTAGGTGCGGACCCAGCGACAATTTTGGGAGCAGTGACTCCTGTACCAGATTCGCTTAGCGAGTACGCTTTTGCAGGGCTACTGCGAAATAGTAAAACGGAAGTTGCCAAAAGTTTAGGTAATGATTTACAAGTGCCTGCTCATGCTGAGTATGTGCTTGAAGGGCATATTGCTCCGGGTGAGATGGCAGACGAAGGCCCGTTTGGGGATCACACAGGTTATTACAATGAGGTGGAGTCCTTTCCCGTATTTACGGTAGATAAGA
Organism: Agarilytica sp.; assembly: GCA_033852165.1. Taxonomy (GTDB): domain Bacteria; phylum Pseudomonadota; class Gammaproteobacteria; order Pseudomonadales; family Cellvibrionaceae; genus Agarilytica. The sequence continues at coordinate 52,901 of JAWSUZ010000047.1, forward strand.
TTACGCACCGAAAAGACCCCATTTACCACAGTACGTATACCGGACGTCCGCCAGACGAGCCGGCAATTTTAGGCTTGGCTTTAAACGAAGTGTTTATACCCTTGCTACGAAAGCAATTTCCTGAAATTGTGGATTTTTATTTACCGCCAGAAGGTTGTTCATACCGCATGGCGATTGTCACCATCAAAAAACAGTATCCCGGTCATGCTAAGCGCGTGATGATGGGCGTGTGGTCTTATTTACGACAGTTTATGTACACGAAGTTTGTGATCGTGACCGACGATGATATTAACGCACGCGATTGGAATGACGTTATTTGGGCATTAACAACCCGCGTTGATCCGTCTCGTGATACGACGCTTATCGATAATACGCCGATAGATTATTTGGATTTCGCATCGCCGGTTTCAGGGCTCGGCTCTAAGATGGGAATTGATGCAACGAACAAGTGGCCAGGCGAGACTACGCGGGAATGGGGTACAACCATTAAGATGCCCGATGAGGTTAAGGAAAAGATTGATGGCCTGTGGGATGAACTTGGAATTCTTACATAGCTTCTCGATTGAGGCCAATTGCAAACACCGAAACCTACCAGAAAACAAACACCCAGACAGATCTAAAATAGGTTTTTTTGTGGGGCAATAAAATGCCCCGCGGATAATTACCTGGCTACGCGCACTAGGTGGGCACCTTCACAGGAGTGAAGCAAAGACGAAGACTAAAACCGCAAAATCCGTTCCCCGTCACCATTATTTCGTGAATCATGGGGTCAGAGTCGAATGGCACTTCCTTAAGGTCTTGCTTCAGTATGCCAAAGGGGTTTAAGAGCATTATTCTCGTTCCTCACGATCCGCGTGGGAATGCATACGGTACTCAGTATTCAATATAGGACGTTGTTTCACGCGTTCGATATGCGTTCCCACGCGGAGCGTGAGGAACGAGAGGGGCGGTATTTCGCTGTAAGCTATACAGCCATTGGATTTAGCTCTTAAGGAAGTGCCATTCGGGTCAGAGTCATTAATTTACGTGGTTTGTTTTCTAATCAGATATGGGCTTTATCCGCTCGCCTACCTCAATGCCGACTACAGCAAAAATCAATGAGTCCGACCCCAGCCCGTGCCTCCTCCAACTGCCCTCACCCGTCACCCGTCACCCGTCACCCGTCACAATTATTTCGCATTCAAATACAAACGTAATAAGCCTGGACTAATATCCTGCATTTTCTTTCGGGCCGAAATTTCATCGCCCCCGCTTAAGCGAGCTTGAATTGCCTCGATAACGGCTAGGTTGCTGGCAACCTGAAGAGGCGGTAGCTTATCAAGTAAATGAACAAGGCCAGGACGAGAAGCAAATACAAAGGCGGGGAAAAAGGATTTCAACCCTCCATCATTAATGTCCCAAAAATCCTGCCATAGCGACCACATAACAGGTGAATCTTTACGCTCAATAGATTTCTCGCAATATTCACCGTCCAACTCCATCAGTAAACACCACGTCACTATCGCTTCATTTTCCAGTTTCAACGATTCATAACACACAGCAAGCCGCCTCAATAATTCCGGCGAAGACTGTAACGATTCATCTTTTTTCAAACAATCTAAGACTGCATTCCAATCCGGAATTTGCATCAACGCATAGCTGATATGCAGTTCGGGTTTTTGCGTGTCGAATGTTTTACCCTCCATACACTCACTCAACCGTCGCCAAGCGAAAGCCAAATAATCACGCGCATTATGTTTCATCATTTCACGCGCTAATGGCAGCACTTCATTTTCTAACGCAGCCAATTCAACCACAAGATCAGCATCGGTCACCGTCGAGCTACTCATGTGTTGGCCGTAATTGATTAGATCTTGGTACTTACCCAGCTTTTCGTGATTAGGATTTAACTCGGTTAATCGTTCCAAGTGTTGCTGCGACTGATCGAACTGCCTAGCACTAAGCTGAGCCAAAATATCATTCTCAGCAATAACCCCCGAGTTATCCATAAACAAATCCATTTGCGGCAGGTCTTGTGGCCGCATCCACTGCTGCGAAAACGCAACATGAACTGGTTTTCGCTTACTGATTCGTAGAAGCTCTTTCTCGCCTTCACTCCAAGGGTAATAATCTTGCTCTTGTGTACTTAGCCCCAACTTTTCGCATAGACCCTGGGCATCACTTATCAGTGTATCAATATCCTTTACCCCTACGTCGAGCCCATCGTCTAAGAAGCTTTCTTTTCCATAACGCCAGTCTTCGTATTGACTGTACACCAGATAATTTTCTTTCAACAGCCAGTCAACCAGACAAAAATTCCCCTGCAGTGACATAAAGTATTCAATGCTTGATAGTGTCAGGTCGAAAGTTTTCATAAGCGTTATTCGTCTTCCCAAAGCGTGAGTAATTCTTCAAATTTAAAGGCAAAAGATTCTGCATTGAGCAAAGCCTGGTTATCGACATGATCACTCAAAATTGATTTTTGCGCCTGTAACTGCGCAATTTTTTCTTCTATCGTATCTTCAGCAATCAGTTTATAAACAAACACAGGCTTATCTTGACCAATACGGTGGGCACGATCACTCGCCTGCTTCTCTGCCGCGCTATTCCACCAAGGGTCGTAATGTATAACCGTATCGGCGCGGGTTAAGTTCAAGCCGGTACCGCCCGCCTTAAGGCTAATAAGGAACACCGGTGCATCGCCACGCTGAAAGGCATCGACAATATCCTGCCGATTGCGGCTTTTGCCCGTCAGCATAAGGCTTTGAATGTTTTTCTCTTCAAGCGTTTCTTCCAGAATATCGAGCATTTTCGTGAATTGAGAAAACACCAATACTGCGCGGTTTTCCGCCACCAGCTCTTCGATCATCTCCACACAATAGTCACGCTTTGCCGAGGGAATATCCACATCCGGAAATAAAGCCGGATCACAACAGACTTGGCGTAATTTTAGTAACGCAGTTAAGGCCGCAATGTGGTTTTTTCCAGCCTTTTCATCACCGTTTGTTTTGGCTTGCAGGTCTTGCCAGGTATCACGCTTTAGCTGCTCATAAAAATCCCGCTGCTCTTCATACAAAGGGATCAGCTGAGAAATCTCAGTTTTCGCCGGCAAGTCTTGTGCGATTTGATCCTTCGTTCGCCGCAACATAAACGGGGCAACACGTGCTAACAATTGCTGCATACGACGAGAATTCCCTTCTTGTTCGATGGGCTTTTGAAACTGCGTTTTAAAATCTTTTAACGTGCCCAAAGACCCGGGCATTAAAAAACTGATAATGGACCATAGCTCACCAAGATGATTCTCCACCGGCGTACCCGAAAGGCACAGGCGATTGTCGCTAGGGATTTCACGCATCGCTTGGCTAAATCGTGTGCTCGGGTTTTTAATGTTTTGCGCCTCATCCAAAATCATCCAAGATAGGTCTTGCGATTGCCAACGCAATAAATCGATAGCGGCTAGATTGTACGTCGTAATTAAAATGTCGTAGCCCGCCAAATCTTGCCAGTCATCATGGCGCTTCTGGCCATGAATGACTTTGACGCTTAACTGACTGACAAAGCGTTTAATTTCAGCCACCCAGTTATGCACAAGACTCAATGGCACAACAATTAATGCTGGCTTATTGAGTTCTCCCTGCTGCTTCTCAAAAGCTAATAAGGTTAAGGCCTGTATGGTTTTACCCAAGCCCATATCATCGGCCAATAAACCGTTACAACCGTGTTGTTTTAGGTGACGAATCCAACTCACGCCTAACCATTGATACGAACGCAGCTCGGCATCAACACAATCCAAATTTCTGTCCAAAACCACCGGACTATTGTGCAGCGCAATTGCGTCATCAAGGTGCTCAACTTTCCCAGACCATTTCGTGCCGCTTGGCAACTGCTCTTGTAGCTGCGCCAAGCGATGACGTTGGCTTTGTTCGATATGAAAACCTTCGGAGCTGACATCTAAGCCCTCTAATTCTTCCATCAAATTACAGATTTCATTCGCAGACACCAACAAAATACGGCCATCAGCCAGCGGTACACTAAGGTGCTCTTCTTTGGTGTGAAGGTTAAACGCCTTGAGCTGCGCCAATAATTCACTCAGGTCGATATGGCCGTCACTCGAATGCAGTTCGATAGAAACGTTAAGGCCTTTAGATTCGTGCTCGCTAATCGCCACCAACCAATGCTGAACCATCACATAGTGGTGTCGAAACGATGGGGCAAACGAAAAGCTAACATCCAATGCGGCTATAGATGGGCGCAAATCACCGAACAGGAGCTGCCAATTTTTTTCAGATTTCGGCAGCCATACACTTTGCGTCTTATCGCTTTTTACAAAAGGCGTTAAGCAATCCGCAATCTTTTTTTTGTGCTGTTCTATTACGCTTTGATCACCACTCAGTTCGTTTAATAGTTCCCCATCCCAATACACGGACTCAGTGGGATTCGAAGCTGGCAAACTGCAGTAACGCTCACTACAAAGACTAAATTGCAGCACGATTTTATCGACATCTCGATTCCCGTCTCGCTCTGACACACAATAAAGGATTGGCTTAAGCTGAGCCTCAACCGCTACTGACTCCACAACTTGAGGCTCTGGGACATTCCAGCTCCGCCACCGCTCTTTGTCGTCTTCGGTAAAAGATTCATGCTGACTAAGAGCAAGGGGAGTGATTGGAATGAGGAGATGTAACGGAGCACCACTCTTCCTCGCTTGAGATTCAGTGGGTCCGATAGCCAACCCCGAATCAATAGCGCTGAGATGCAGTACGTCATTCGCCAAGAACACTACAGAGCTGGACTTTTCTGCATTCACAATGCGCCAACACAGTTGGTATTCGATAGAGGGTTTAATCGACCAAAAAGGCTCCGCTGGACGCGCATGCCCAACATTCAATCGTTGCCATTGGTCTGACGGCGTCGATAGATAACAACGTCCTGTTTCGATCATGGTTTTGAGTAGAGTCCAGGTCACTAATTCTGGAAAAGCGGCTCCGTCACAATCAAACCAGCGTGCATCCGCGTCAGAGAGTTCTCGAAGTATTGCTTGATCGATTGTCGTGAGAAATGCCGGGGGGCGCACAAGGTGTTCGCGCTGTAATTTGTAGTGTTTTCCGCTCGTCGACTGCCTTAGGTCTTGCTCGTTTCGTAAATGGAGCTGTAGAAAAAGAGAGCGAGAGACGCTATCGATGGAGAGACGATAGCTCAATTGTAAATTTTGCTGCTTATCGGGTTGGCGTTCGCGTAAACCGGCTAAAAAACTCATATTTTGGATGGCAGGTTGAAATAATAAGGGGCTGTGGAATTAGTGGTCCACACTATCCAAGGGCGGGAAGGATAGCCTCTTCTTTTATCCTTTCATAGGGATTGAGAACTTGCGTGTTAGAAATTAGACATCACGCCATCAAGCGGTCGCTTTGGCGCCAAATTCTTTGTCGGGCCGCGTCATCTATCGGCTAGGGTTACCCTCTAGAATTCATATGGGCATCCGCTACTCAGTAACTCCCCCTTCCGCGCTGAATGAATGCACGAGAGAATTTGATTCGGAAGATTTCACCCAGATAAATGAGTTGTCGGGGGGCCGCTAGAGTACTTCGGGGAGTGTTTCCAAGACACGCCACAAGTACTTCCTGTAGGCTCTGCTAATGCCATTTACCACAGGAGGTGGTGTATTAGACCGTACAGGAGTACAGCGGTCGCCATGGCATTAGACGGTCTTGAAAACACTCCCCGAAGTGCTCTAGCTCAGTGCGGGCATTGAGTTGTTTTCAGCCTATTTCAAGTTTTAACATACGACCCGAAAGACAGACAAGGAAAGCTGGCAGATTAGAGCGTTGCCTGGATTCCACCAAGGTATAGACGTATTAGATCGCGTAGAACAGTTATAGAGGGATAGAGGGATAGAAGTGTTGAGCTCCATTACTATTTAATGAGTTTTGCTCACTCGTGAATTATTCGAAAACTAAACAGTGAAAAGAGAGAGATGAGCAAACTCAGGCAGCTTTCGCTCGAAAATTGGGGATCAGTCGCCCCACTCTCAATAGATTATAAAGCGCTTCCCAGAATACAACGCTCAATACTCTCGAACAAATCTCAAAAAGCCTGCGCTGTGAGGTAACAGAGTTACTTAAATAATTCCGTTCTTCGATACTGCAAGCCACATAATAAGAAGTACAACGACAGGTAAAACCACTAGCGCCAATCGCGTAAACGTTGTGTGATAGTGATAAATGTACAACCCTTCTTTCTTCGTCAATTCCAGCCCCGAAATTCGTTTTTCGACGAGTTTTTTGACCTTCCAATTTCCCAACCAAACATCAACAATTTCGAGAGGAATAATGATCGCTAATATCAGCATCCATTTTTGTGAAAGCCACGGGTACTGAAGCATATCGTACATATAGGCCATTATTCCGCCGGTACTGAGTAGCACAACAAAAGCAATATGTTCAAGCGTGATTGTGGCAAAAAATACTTTGTAGATAAGCGATGTAGACTCTGCCCGTTCACCATTTATTCGTTGTGAATAAATCAATACGAGCCATGAACCCAACGCAGGTCCCAACCATAGAATAAGCGCCGAGGTGTATTGTTTTTAAAATTGAATAGATCATGCTGATTTAAAAAGTGTATGAGCGATAATGAGCATCCACAGCGTACTTAAGACCATACTCGCGGCAGTTAAAGCCTCAGCTGCGGGCATATTCCTCATCGCGATTGCAATCGATAACCCGATGCCAAGTACCCAGGCAACAACACCTCCATACCCAATCCATTGATTCACCAATCGCTGCTTAATAAGTAAGGTATTCAGTAGAAGCCCACCCAAACAATAAAGACCATTACCTAAAAACCCCGTTAAGTGAACGGCTAGTTGCTCGTAAAAGATAAGGAACGATACTTCTGCACCCGACTGATAGGCCATCGGTAAAATAAAGGCATAAACAACCTCTGCAATTAGATCCGGTGCCATACCCAGTGCAACCAGCCCAACAGCAAAGTTTCGAAATACGCTCGGCTTAAGCGAGTCAGCTAAAAATACCGAAAATAGAAACAGTCCTAATGCGGAAGCCATCCACATAAACCAGCCAAATTTCCACCAAAAGATATTTTCAACTACGTAGGCCATTCGACCCATGATATCTCCACCGACAGGCAATCCTTCTCGCATAGGGCCATTCATCAGCAAACAGGCACCAAAAATAATCAATACGATGATATGGGTAGTAAAAAATTTAGGATTTTTGAAAAGCTTATTCATTGGTAGTCCCCGATTCCCTCAAAGGCTTAACCGCCAAGGTCGCCATGGATGTCGACATATACGGATTGAGCAACATATCTTCGTCTGTCCATTCATCCTCGTAAAAACCGTTAATGGTAAAACCCGCGGCCAGTTGTCCGCCAATCTGGCTATCCAGTGTATGGCTAAATTGTATCGGCTCCCCTTTACCAATGGTTTCCTGCTTATACTTTTCTCCGGCATCGATATTTGAATACGGCAGTGAAAATTCTACAGTTAATTGTCCGGAAGTTTCAGCCTTGGCATAATCGAATAAATAACTGGCGGGATTCATAAATCCAGACAACAATCGACCACCCGGTTTTAAAACCCTAAAACATTCTCGCCAGACCTTGTTGATATCCGGCACAAAGCAATTAGAAACAGGGTGAAAAATTAAATCAAACTGCCCGTCTTCAAATATTGATAGATCGGCCATATCGCCCTGAACGGTTGAAATGCTGAGTCCGTCCCTATCGGCAACAAGCAGATCCTTGGACAGCTGTTCATCGGAATTATCAAAGCTTGTTACGACAGCACCAGCAGCCGACAATATTGGCATTTGTTGCCCACCCGCTGCAGCGAGACCCAGGACTTGTTTATTGCTAATAAGTCCAAACCATTCTTTGGGTACGATTTTTCGCGGTGTAAGAACAATGCCCCAACGACCTTGACGAGCCTGCGAAACATCTTCAACACTCACAGGCATTGACCACTCGCCTCCGGCTAGGGATTCTTTGTTCCAAGCAGTCCGGTTGTGCTCAACAATATTCACAATTGTCCCTTTTAGAAATCATTCTACTATTATTATCGTGTCACAGGCCCAATAAAAGACCCTGCAGAAAATGCCTAGAACTAGGCGCTTAATTTTTCCAACTCTGCTTTGACTTTTTCATGTTCATAAGTCGTAATTTCAAAAGGATTCCCATCTAAATCCTTAAAATAAATAGACCATGAAAGATCATGATCTACCGCCTTCACAAAAATACCTTTTCGATCAAGATGCGCCATCCATTCAAAAAATTCGTTCGCGGCAACATTGAACGCTACTATCGTGCTCTGAACTTCAGAATTCTCAAATAACGCCAAATGTATATTGCCGCTGGAAGAAGCTATCGTCAAAGGCCCACCGTCAACCGCCCAGCGTTCTAACGAAGTAATGCGCGTAAAGCCCAGCACATCTTTATACCACTTTTCGGCTAACGCCCTATCGCGCACCGACAAATGGATATGGTCGATTGAAATCAACTTGGGAATCATTTCAGATACCTTAATATCACGTACGCATAATTGTACTTCGCATTGGAGTCAGATGAATATTGAACAGAATTAGTGTTCATCAGACCTCACTTTCCAGCTTTCGAAAGAATTCTAGGCAGCCCATGTACCCCGACTTAAAGTTGGGATATTTAAATACATAGCCACTGTTTTCTAACAACGTGCTTTGGCAACGCTTTCCGTTACCCATCGCAGACGTTTCGGGTTCGCTCAAAGTACTCGCATCGACACCCAATTCCCCGGCCAACCAATCCCGAATATCTCGACTCGTGACGGGGGTTTTATCCGTAGCCAAATAAACTTTTTGCAATTGTCCTATTGGAAGATTAACCAAGAAATGTATAACCCCGGAACAGTCTTCCTCATGTATTCGGTTAGTTAACTGATCATTGCCGCCGTTTCCTTGAGTAACCTGCCTCAACAGATAATTACGTTTCGGTCCGTAGATTCCAGAAAAGCGAATCACCGTAGCGCGATAGGTTGAATTAAGGATCAGCTCTTCCGTCTCTCGTAAAACCACCTGAGTTGGGGATGTGGGTTCAGCAAGGCTATTTTCGTCGACCACTTCGCCATTCGATTGGGCATACACCCCCGTACTGGAAATATATAAAATGCGTTCAGGGGTATTGCCCAATTGCCAATGTTGTAGCAGTGCCTTTACCGGGTCGTAGTAAGCCCGTCGATAATCATCTTCCCGGCGCCCGCCTGGCGTCAGCGTGATAACAGCGGAATCGAATTGTGTTTCGCGGATACGCCGCAATATCGATTCGCTTGTTACATCCCCCTGCCAAAATTCCAGACCGACTTGAGGTGGACGCTCACCCCGAGCAATGCCCACGACAGAATCGCCATCATCAATCAGAGCCTGCGCACATCGGGATGCCAAATCCCCGAAGCCAATAAAAAGATGTTTTTTTCCAGTCAAAAAAGGAATACCCTTAAGTTAAAATTTATTAACAGGCTCTGGCTAATAGTTAAAACGAAACATTCAAGCAAAGCGCTAGAACGAAAGTTAAAATAAAAGCCAAAGCAAACAATCGAAGCAATCAGCCAAAACCAACAGCTTATGACGTTAACCGAACTTCGCTACATCGTGACCCTCGCACAAGAACAGCATTTTGGACGTGCCGCCGAGCGCTGCAATGTCTCACAGCCTACCCTAAGTATCGCTGTGAAAAAACTCGAAGAAGAATTAGATATTGCACTTTTTGAGCGTTCCAAAACACGAGTGAGTGCAACTCCGTTAGGTGAGCGCGTGGTAGAGCAGGCACAGCGCGTGATTGAGCAAGCATCCGCGATTCAAGATATCGCAAACTCAGGAAAAGATCAGCTCACCAGCCCATTTCATATTGGCGCGATTTTTACCATTGGCCCTTACTTGTTTCCTAAATTGATCCCAGAATTGCAAAAAAATGTGTCCGACATGCCGCTGTATATTGAAGAAAGCTACACAGCAAATTTGCGCAAACGTATTCGCCAGGGTGACTTAGATGCCATTATTGTCGCCCTTCCTTTTACTGAGTCAGATGTTGTCACCCAACCGCTTTACGACGAAAACTTTGTCATTCTATTGGACAGCAAGCACCCACTAACGAAAGAAACTGCTATTCATCCCGATCAACTCAGCGAGCACAACGTCTTGCTGCTAGGCGATGGCCATTGTTTTCGCGATCAAGTCATAGAAGCCTGCCCAAATTTAAAACCGAATATCGACGACCCTCAGGGAAAAATACGAACGGCTGCAGAAGGCAGCTCTTTGGAAACATTAAAGCACATGGTCGCCTCAGGATTAGGCATCACCATTTTGCCCGAATCTGCTGCAGAATCAGGCCACACCTCTTCCGATTTATTAGTCACACGCCCCTTTGTCGACCCAATACCCAAACGCACTGTCGCCCTAGCTTGGCGCGCCAGCTTCCCCCGCTTAAAAGCTATTGATGCCGTACGTGATGCGATCAAGCAGTCTGGCGTGGTGACCGCGTAGGAGGTAAAAGTACAAATGGGCAACGGACTTTCGTTAGATAATCTTGAGATTACCGTTTTAAAAGGGGTTGGCGCTCGCCTGAGTGAAACCCTACAAAAACTCGGCATCAATACGGTTCAAGACCTGCTTTTTCATTTGCCTATTCGCTATCTAGACCGCACCCGAATTACGGCTATTCGCGATTTACGTACCAACACCAGCGTCGTAATTCAAGGGCGAGTACTTTCGTCTCAAGTAAACTTTGGCCGCCGACGCAGCCTAGCCGTCACGCTGGAAGACGCAACCGGTTCAACCTGTTTGCGCTTTTATCATTTCAATGCGACACAAAAAAATAACTTCGAGCAAGGTAGGCAAGTACGCTGCTATGGCGACCCTCGATTGGGCGTAAAAGGTATTGAGTTTTATCACCCTGAATATGAGTTTATCGACGGTGCCAGCCAAACCCCGGTCGAACAAAGCCTCACCCCCGTCTATGGCTTAACTGAAGGACTCAGCCAATCACGTCTGCGTAAACTCACCGAGCAGGCTGTCGAAATATTAAATTCACATAGCCCTGACGAACTGCTTTCAGAGTCTGTGAACGCTCACTTCGGCGTTAAGTCTCTCAGTGATGCACTTCGCTTCCTGCACTTTCCACCGCCCGATGCACCGGTCGAAGAGATACTCAACGATCAGCACCCTAGCCAACAACGCTTAGCCTTTGAAGAACTCATCGCTCACTTTATGGTGAGGCAACAGTTGCGCTTACAAATGCATGAGTATCGCAGCGCCCCAATCCAGCCCCATCAATCCCAGGCGAACAAACTATTGGCGAGCCTTCCCTTTTCACTTACTGCGGCACAAACACGTGTAATTGAAGAGATCCGTGGCGACCTTGCCAAAGGGCTACCCATGTTGCGTATGCTGCAAGGGGATGTAGGCTCAGGTAAAACATTAGTCGCCGCACTCGCAACGGTAGATGTCGCCAGCGCCGGATACCAAGTCGCCATCGTTGCCCCAACCGAAATCCTTGCTGAACAGCATTTCCACAATTTTAGCAGGTGGCTCGACCCCCTGGGGATTCAAGTCACCTGGCTAGTCGGCAAACTCAAAGCTTCGGAGCGAAAAACCGCTCTTGCGGATCTCGCCAGCGGCGCGGCCCAAGTCGTCATTGGCACCCACGCACTATTCCAAGAAGACGTTCTATTTAAAAACCTAGGTTTGTCGATCATCGACGAACAGCACCGGTTTGGCGTCGATCAGCGCTTAAGTTTACGTAAACGCACCAGTGACGGCCTAGTTCCACACCAACTCGTCATGACCGCGACCCCCATTCCGCGAACACTGGCAATGACGGCGTATTCAGAGCTGGATTACTCGGTTATCGACGAACTGCCCCCTGGCCGGATAGCCATTCAAACCGCCCTGGTCAAACAAGCTCGTCGCCCAGCGCTTATCGAACGCGTTAAAAAGGCCTGCGAAGAAGGCGCCCAAGTCTATTGGGTCTGCCCGTTGGTTGAAGAGTCGGAGACCCTATCCGTCGCCAATGCCGAAGAAACCTTTACCGACCTTCAGGCACAATTAGGCAGTGTTAGCTTAGGCCTGATACATGGGCGACTTAAGTCCCAACACAAAGAAGACATCATGGCCGCTTTTAAAGCGGGGGAAATCCAATTATTGGTCGCAACAACAGTAATTGAAGTGGGCGTCGACGTACCCAATGCCAGCCTAATGATTATCGAAAACCCTGAGCGCTTAGGGCTAGCCCAATTACACCAACTGCGCGGACGGGTGGGACGAGGCTCGGTCGCCAGTCATTGCGTATTACTGTTCGGCGAAAAGCTGTCCCATCAAGGCAAAGAACGCTTGCAAGTCATGCGCGAAACCAATGACGGTTTTGTGATTGCGGAACGCGACCTGCAGCTCCGTGGCCCCGGTGAATTGCTCGGCACACGCCAAGCAGGCGACATGAGCTATCGCATTGCCGATGTACAAAACCATGCGCATCTACTGCCCCTTGTGCACGAAACCGGTCTTCAGCTAATGGCAAGTCAATCCCCTGTTACTGAAAAGCTAATCGAACGGTGGATTGGCGATAAGAAGCATTACGCAAACGCATAAAAGATCTACCCTGCTAGCAGGCTAAGTTAGATCAATAAGGCTGCCCTAACAAATATTCCCTCCGCTACAGCCCCAACAACCCTCCCCGCATTTCCAGTGCCAAACCTATGATTAATTGCTCACCTTTTCAGCGCTAATAAAGCTATTCAGTCTAAATCTAGCCCTCAAGTATTCGTCCTTTTGTCATAAACTTAAAGAAGAATGCAGAGATGCCCAAGTCAGCACTAGCGAACGCCCAATCCGCAGCTATATTTTAGGTAGCCTGCCGGGTATTTATGGGGCTATAAAACGAGCAGTTTGCTAAAAATGTTAATGGCGCAGCATCAATTAAGTATTTTTGCCGATAAAACAGACTTTATGTGTATAAATGAGCGTTTTGTGGCAGAAATAACAACAACAATGCATGTAAATTGGTTTTCAACAGCCTACTAGCCAGCAGATAGCTGACATATAGACAACAACACGATAACCGAGGAGTACGATGTGAGCGTGCCAACAAGCGTATTAGCCATATTGGAAAAGCAAAACGTCCAATTCAATGTCACCACCTTTGACGCCCGAAGCAAATTAACCCTTGTCGCCGGAGAAACAGCCCCAACCCTCGTCAAATCGATGATTGTGCAAGATGCTAAAGGGCGCGTACAAGTTCTCATGCCAGCAGATTACATCTTGGATTTGGACGCGATGTTCCGACAATTCGGCCGTCGCTTTGAGGCCGTAGTTGCCGCAGATATTCGTCCCTTGATAAAAAAAGACGACCTGTCCACCATTCCCGCCATTCCAAGCTGGAAGGGCATGCAAAGCTTTATTGAGGCTTCGCTGCTGAAAAAAGACCGGTTGATGCTGGAGTCTGGAAATTTCGGCCATGTACTGGAACTGACCCAAAACGAGTTTGGCTCCCTAATAAAAGAGGCAACAACCGGCAGCTTTGGCATTAAAACTCCCGCACTGGTCAATGACCCATCACTCGATGAAAGCCAAATTTTTGCATCGATTGATCGCTTTACCGAACGACGTATTCGTCAACGTCTTGATGAAACGTTGGAGTTGCCACCACTGCCCGAAACAGCCCACCGTATTATTAAATTACGAGCAGATCCAAATGCCGATATCAGCGACCTCGCCAATATCGTAGAAGTCGACCCGAGCTTGGCGGCACAAGTCGTCAGTTGGGCCGCATCACCTTATTATTCAGCGCCAGGCAAAATCAAATCAGTTCATGATGCTATCGTCCGCGTATTGGGCTTCGATATGGTGCTCAATTTAGCTCTAGGTCTAGCCCTCGGTAAAACACTTTCAATGGATATCATGAGTAAACGTGAAGTCGACAATTACTGGCGTGGGGCTGTATATACGGCAGCAGCAGTAGAGGGACTAGTGACCAGTATCGATCGCGCGCATCGCCCCGGTTTCGGTATGTCCTACCTTTCAGGCTTGCTGAATAATTTTGGCCATTTGGTATTGGCTGAAATATTTCCCCCTTATTTCGAAAATATTAACCGTATGGTTGCTGCCAACCCACATATTCCCTCCGCCGCCATCGAACAACATATTATTGGCGTGACCGGAAACCAAATTGCCGCATGGCTATTGGACAATTGGAATATGCCTGAAGAAGTCGTCACAGCCCTTCGGCAAAAATTCAACACTTCCTATGACGGCGAAAACCATCAATACGCGAAGCTGGTTTACGTAGCGCAAGCACTGCTTGCCAATGGTGGGTTCGGTGATTCACTCGGGACCGAAATTCCGGAATCCTTATTTAATGACTTACACCTTGACCCAGAGACCGCACGCGTAACGATTGCAAATATTCTAGAGTCCGGCGACGACCTCGATGAAATTGCCGAAAAACTACGCGGTTAATTACTGGTGAGCCGCAAGATGCTTAGACATGTACACATTGGGCACACAAGCATCACAATTTGGAGACAAGCTAGCTTGTCTCCTAGAGTGCTCAATGTACTCAAAAAAAAAACCGGATTACATTAATACCTTCTCACGCTCAGCGAGCGACATTTGAACACTCGTTTAATGAATAGACTACCGCTTAAAACGATACCACTGCCTTCACTGGTGGTTGGGATGTATATAACAAAACTTGAAATCCCATGGATGGACAGCCCCTTTCTCAATCACAATCGCGTCATCAAATCGCAGAAAGATATTGATCAATTGAAAAAGGCCGGCGTAACCGCCGTAATTGTTGACCCCAATAAATATGACGACGCAAGTATCACCCTCGCAGGCAAGCAAAAAAGTACGGTAGAGCCTTCAGCGGATAAAGAACCTTCTGCAAGTAGCGCCTCTTCCACCTCCCATGATTCCTCCGGTCAAACAAAATCGAAAGCCTCAGCGGCAGCCAAAGGAAAATCTTTAGACGCAGAAGTTTCAAAAGCATTGAAATTGCGCGATGCAGTTAGAAAGGCCCTAACCTCAACGTTAGAGTCTCTCAGTGCCGGTAACGCTATCGACAAAAAACAACTCGCCCCCCTTATCGACCAAACACTTGAAAGTCTAGAGCGGAATAACCAAGCCCTACTCAATTTGGCACACTTCAGTTATCGCACACAAAAACTCGCTGACCATGCATTCAGTACTTGCTGTATCGCCCTCAACCTTGCCCAAAATCTTAATGTCCCTCCGAACGACATCGAGTCACTGGGCGTAGCGGCCCTATTGCACGAAGCGGGTTGGGCACAAATTCCCATCCAACTGATGGGAAAACGCAAAACCTATTCCCAAATAGAAAAATTACTGGTTCACAAGCATTGTGAGTTGGGCGTCAAAGCCCTATCAAAATGCGAAGTTTCTGATCTTACCCAACGCATCGTTGCTGAACATCATGAGCTGTGTAACGGCAAAGGCTACCCCAATAAACTTTCGGCGGAAAAAATTCACCCCCTAAGCAAATTATTTTCAGTAGTAGACCGTTACGACGAACTCGTTCACCAATTGACCGATCAGCCGGGCATGATTACCACCAACGCACTGCGCTCACTTTACAGCGACGCACAAGAACATATTTACGATCAAGCATCAGTGGCCCAGTTAATATCATTACTTGGCGTTTACCCAATTTCAAGCGCCATCAAGTTGAGTAATGGCGCCGTTGGCGTTGTGAGAGAAGTCTCAGTTAGCTGTCCGCTATTACCGCTTGTTGAAATACATGTCGACGAAAAAGGAAATTTATTGGATACTCCGTTCTTTATTGATCTGGCTGCAGGCAATGAAACTAAAAATCCAATTACCGTCAAAAGTGTTATTGATCCCCTTATTCCAACGGATCTCATACACAAACGACTCATTTTAAATGTCTGACATCGAGAACAGCTGGTTTAACAATTGGCCCGATGGTCTCCTCGGTCTCAACAAACACAACCGCATTGTAGAAGTGTCACCCATGGCACAAAGCATTTTGGGACATACGCGCCAAGCGCTATACGGAAAAGAACCTCACGATACGCTTTGCGCCTCAGCACGCGGCGACCTACATGCTCACGCACGTTGCTCTCTTATTTCCCCTTACCCCAAAAGTGAAATAACATCCACGCTTTGGACGCACAAAAACGGCCATTACGTCTCGATTGATTACCGCATTATTCCCGTCGGTTTTAACGAGGCCTCTCGCGTTATCAGTTTTATCGACAACTCCACCCGACTGCACAATCAAGCAGAGATGGAAAAATTTTCCGAATACGTCGAAAAGAGTCCAGCGCCCTTAGCCGAGTTCGTTATGGACGGCCAATTACTGTTTGGCAATAGCGCACTGCAAGAATTGGTATTGGAATACGGCTTCGATGATTGCGGTGCGGCCAACGCCATCCCCGCTAATATTTCAGAAATAGCTGAAAAACTTACGCAATTTAAGAACCTCGATGAAACAGCCGAAATTCAGCTAGAAAATCGAGTCTTCCTTTGGCACTTTCACCTTCTCGAAAATGACAACGAACCCAGCATTGTGGGTTACGCTTTCGATATCACAGAACAGAAGGAAGCCGAGCGCATCGCCAGCGAACAAAATTCACTTGCACGAAAAGAATTTTACGCAAAAATGGTTCACGAACTTCGCTCGCCACTAAATGCGATTGTCGGGTTTTCGGATTTATTAATTTACGATCTTAAAGATAAAATTTCTGAAGCATCCCTCCAGCAACTCACCATGATCAAAGAAGCCGGCATTCGATTAAATGATCAAGTCACTGCAACACTGGACATTACCAAAATAGAATCTGGAAAAATGAGTTTGGTGATCAGTAATTTTTCGATTCAAGAACTCTGCCAAGAAGTGTCCGGCGAAATGAATCCGCTTGCGCTCGAAAAAAATCTTAGATTCGTTTTTTCTTCACACACAAAACAAAGCATTTTTTCCGACAAAACAAAAGTCAGACAAATTATTGTTAACTTGCTTTCCAACGCAATCAAATACACCCAAGAAGGCCAAATACATTTAGTCGCCAGCGAAAAAGATGACAAAGACTTGGGCGAATCCATCAGCATCATGGTATCGGACACAGGTATGGGTATTAAGAAAGAAGATATTCCGCGTTTATTTCGAAGCTTTGAACAAGTTAATGACGAACAAACACGGGAGATTCAAGGGACAGGTTTAGGCTTAGCGCTGGTCTCCAACCTGGTCAAGCTATTGGGTGGACGCATTAGCGTCGAAAGCACCTATGGTACGGGCAGTACTTTCGAGCTACTGTTACCTTTTTCAAGTCGTCATACGGTTAATAAATAAACCATCTGCAAATTGCCGACAATCTGATTAGCGCACACTGTCCTTTAGACCTTTCCCCGGCTTAAAACCAATTTGATTGCTGGCTGCAATTTCGATTGCCTCACCCGTTTTGGGATGGCGACCTGTTCGCGCTGCTCGCGGTTTGACTAAAAACGAACCAAAACCCACTAAATTTAACGAATCACCACGCGCTAAGGCGTTAGTAATCTGTTCAAACGTTGAAGACACTGCGTCGTCCGCCTGGCGAGGTGATAAATCTGCAATATCTTCAACAGCTTTCACTAAATCGGCTTTTCTCATAGGCCGCCTCCTAATTTTTATCGTCGTCTTCTTAGACTAGCCCAGCTTTTTACTCGGCGCGTAAAAAAACGAAAAAATTGTCACAGAAGAGACACCAGCCATTCGGGTATATCGAAAAACAGTAATTTTTGTGAGAGCAAGGAAGTACCACGCTGCGTATCGGATACACGAGAATAGCTGGCCCCGTGAAACGCTTTGGGTCTTCGAGTACGGAACTGGCGCAGCCATCGCGAAAACGTGCATTAATGGAGACACCCTATAGCTCTAGATTCAAACCGAGCATAGATAATGGTATGGTTCCCGCGCTACCTCTTCATCTGACGTATTTACACCCAATGAAAATAGAAATCGATAAAGAAAAGTTTATTCAATACGGCGAACTGATGCGTCTGCACCGTCCTATTGGGATTTTCCTTGTGGTGTGGCCCACCCTATGGGCCCTGTGGCTGGCTGCAAAAGGCTTACCCGATATCGATGTACTGATTATCTTTTTACTCGGCGCAGCAACCATGCGCTCAGCCGGATGCGTGATTAACGATTACGCCGATCGTAACATCGACGGCCACGTAAACCGAACCAAAGACCGCCCCATTGTTACCGGCCAAGTCTCCCCGAAAGAGGCCTTATATCTTTTTATCGGTTTATGCCTGTTCGCCTTCTGCCTGGTTCTTATGACCAACAGCCTAACCATCTGGCTATCCCTTGGCGGCGTTGCCCTCGCAGCGGCATACCCCTTTATGAAGCGATACACCCACCTTCCACAGGTCGTACTAGGAGCCGCCTTTGCTTGGGCCGTGCCCATGGCCTTTGCCGCGCAAACCGGAGAATTAGACCCCGCCATATGGTTAGTTTTCACCACAGTCGTTGTATGGACGGTTTGCTACGATACTTTTTACGCAATGATCGACCGCGAAGACGACCTAAAAATCGGGGTTAAGTCGACAGCAATACTCTTTGGCGAGATGGACAAAGTCGCTACCGGCAGCTTGCAAGTCATTACCATCATTTCATTAATGATGATCGGCCAGCGCTTTGAACTTGGCGATGTTTATCTTACTAGTGTCATCGTCGCCGCTGCACTATTCGTGTATCAACAATACTTGATTAAAGATCGAGACCCCGCACGCTGCCTACAGGCTTTTTTAAACAACAACTGGGTCGGCATGGTCATATTCATCGGCATTGTCGGTGACTACGCACTAAGTTAACGGGTTTTAGAGTGATAGTTAGGAGATGGTTAGGGCAATAGATAGCTCGACAGTCGAGGCGATAACTGAACAGAAAGCTAAACAAATAGCGCCATACAAAAACAAACGCAACGTTGATTCCAGATTACCGCTTCGGAGAATATTAATTAAGTGCACATTCAAGTACTTTCATCCATAACCGAAATCTCCGCAACACAATGGGACGCCCTTTGGCCAAGTACCTACCCTTTTACCCGCCACGCCTTTTTTAGCGCACTCGAAGACTCCGGCAGTATCGACAGCAAAACACGCAACAACACAGGTTGGCGAACGGCACACATTGTTGTCTACGATACAGCAGACACTTCGCTAAAGACCGCAACAGAAACTCCCGTGGCAGCGATGCCTCTGTTTATTAAAATGCATTCCTACGGCGAATATGTTTTTGATTGGTCCTGGGCCAGTGCTTATCATCAGGCCGGTATTGAGTACTACCCCAAATTAATCAACGCCGCCCCGTTCACACCGGCAACAGGGCCGAGAATTGCATTGAGTCTTTCCCTTTCAGAAGAAAAAAAATCGGCTTACAGCGAAGCCATTATGCATCGCGTCAAACAAATCACAGAAGAAATAGGTGCATCTGGGTTCCACTGTTTATTCCCCGATACGAATACAGCAAAATTTTTCACTTCATCGGGTTATTCTCAAAGGATAGGTTCTCAATTTCATTGGTTTAATAACAACTACGACGACTTCGACGATTTCTTGTCAACCTTTAGCTCCCGCAAGCGGAAAAACATTCGAAAAGAGCGAATTAAAGCCCTGCAAAATCAAAAGCCTAAAAACAACATGGCGATAGGGTTTCAAACAGAATCCGAACAGCCCTGCTTTAATTTCGATATTAAAATGCGCAACGGGACGGAAGTCAGCGCGGACGAATGGAAAATATTTTCTGCTCTTTACAACCGTACCTATTTAAAACGCAGCGGTCGAAGCGGATATTTAGGGCATAACTTTTTTCAGTTAATTGCCGAAGCTATTCCTGAACAAGTACTGCTGGCCAGTGCTCACCAAGGCCAAGAGATGATTGCTGCGGCTTTATATTTCCGTGACGAAGATGTTTTATACGGTCGTTACTGGGGAACAAAAATCGATATCGACGGTTTGCATTTTGAATGCTGTTATTACCAAGGTATTGAATACGCAATCAAACAAAAACTCAAACGATTTGACCCCGGCGCTCAGGGTGAGCATAAAATTCAGCGCGGTTTTACGCCCATCAAAACCCAATCTTTCCACTGGCTGCGCCAACCCGAATTTAATCAAGCCGTTGGTAATTTTGTTCGGCAAGAAGCACCTGAGATATCTCACTACATTCAAGAAACTCGTGGCACATTGCCGTTTAAAGAAGGAACGATAATTCCTAAGGAAGACATCCTATTGTGAGAAACTTAAACTCCAACAATTCTTGATTTTCGATCGAATAATCTATCGTCCAACTAAATTATGTTTTATTGCGTAAATGGTTAATTCTGCATTAGTTGTAATGCGTAACGTTCTAAGTAGGTTGTCTCTATATATTGAAATAGTATTTACTCCCAGCCCTGTCATTTCTCCAATTTTTTTGATGGGTATGCCAAGCGCAATCTTCTCGAAAATATAGTATTCAAACGTTGACAGATCTTCATGAAGATCATCATCACTTTTTTTCCCTATAATTTCTTGATCGTCTTTTATCAGCATGGACACTTTTCCGCTAATAAACGTACTCCCTTCAATTGATTCAATTACCGCTTTATAAAGCAGCTCTGGCGTTGTGGTTTTATTAAGGTACCCCACTGCACCAGATTTAATAAAGCTTACTGCATACTGCTCTTCTGGGTATCGGCTTAGTATTAGCAAGGGTATATCCGGGTGAATTTTTTTTATAGTATCAAACAACTCTTTTCCTCTATTTTCAGGGATCGCGATATCCATTAGGATTAAATCCCACACCTCCTGATTTATCATTAATATTGTCTGTGAAAAACTATTTGCCTCACCAAATGACAATGACTTATCCATATTTTCAAGGGCATTAATTGTTCTTTTTCTTACGATGTCATGATCATCTACAACGAGTATTTTGTACATCTTCAATTCCCTACTCTTACAAAAACAACTATCAGTGAGTAATGAATAATCGCGAACAAGCAGAATTATGTAGATCCGCCTATAAAGCGCCAAGTCAAAAAGTAAATTCGGTCGATATTTTTAGTTCAAAATAGAATAGGTGCTCAAGATATTAAACACCTATTCTCACGCGACAAGAACTAGAATTCTTTTCGTATTCTTAGTCCTATCGTTCTTGGCTTCGCACCAATTACAGCTAGAGGATCCTGCTGTGAATTAATCGCATCAAACTCCGCTTTTTCATTAGTAATGTTCCTTATGTAAACAGAGGTTGTCCAATCTCCGAGCGTCTTCAGTGAAGCTCTTAGAGAAAGCATGGAGTAAGATGGAAGCTCGTAACTATTGGCGTGATCTTGATCAAATGTAATATCTGCACTTCCACGGTATGTGACGTCTCCACGTAAATACAGCTCACCCCACGGAACGTCGGTGGTATAACTTAGCGCAGCGTAGGCTTGTACACTCGGTACGTTAGGAATTCCATCGCCCTTTAAACCACGATCTCTATCAGAATCTGCGTCATCTGCTAACCCTGGCTGATCTTCAGCGAGGCGTGCGTTTGCATAACTACCCGCAAATTCGAAATAGTAGTTGTCGAAGAAGTAAGACGATAGACTTAATTCAGCACCATCAATTGAGGCTGATCCTACGTTGTCGATATAGGGCACCGAATTCGCAGTCAGTTCCAGTTGCATGTCTTCCCAATCAATATGGTAGAGAGAGCCATTCAATGTCATTGATTCATCGAATATTTTTGTTTTAAAGCCAATTTCATAGTTGGTGAGGAAGTCGGGGCTGTATGAACCGGGTATCTCCGTATATCCACTGAGACTCTCTGAATTGTTAATACCGCCCACACGAAAGCCTTGAGTAATTGTGGCGTATAAGTTTTTATCTTGATCCAATTGATAAACAGCGCTCAACTTACCCGTTACTTTGCTATCGTCGGGAGGAGAATTTACAAACGCCCCGTCATCCACAGGGTGAATACTCCCTTCGGCCTGCTTTTGACTCGACTGAAAATAACGTGCGCCCCCAGTGAGTGTAAGATCATCATTCACTTCGTAGGACATTTCACCAAATAGCGCTTGCTGTTCCAGATCGAAATTCACGTAACGCTGATAGATCACATTTCCTGTGCTGGTAAATGTACTGAAATCTAAGTTACCAAAAAAGTCATTTTCTGGGCCCGGAACGAAGTCGGTGACATGACCTTGATCGTCATAAGTAACGCCATATGACTGCCAATCATTCGATTCTTCTCTCTCTGATACGCCGATAAAAAATTGAAATTGTCCATCAAACGAGGAAGAAAATCGAACTTCAGAGAATGAAACATCACGCACTTGAGGCTGAACAAGCCCAATAGGAAAAGGCATACCAAACCCAAACATTAAGGCAGAGGCATCAAAGCTAAACTCAATGTCTCGCTTGTATTTACTGTGCGTTGCCGTGAGTTGGCCGAAATCAAATTCGTAGCTAAAAGTTAGACTCAACAAGTCCAGATCTTCACTCCACGGACTTTCGCCTAGATCGGTGTTTTCATAGTCTGTTGTGGCCACACCTGCTGGATATGGGTTACCGTCTGTACCAAAGTAGTCTGCACCTTTGGGTGTGTAGCGTGAGCTACCGCCTAAATCCATGCTTTGATGCAAATAAGACAGGTCAACAACCATCCCATCGATTGGCATATACCGAAACATGATGCGTCCACCAGTGGTACTTTCATCATTAATATTTTCCTTTTTACCGCCAAGTAAACGCGATTGATCGATCCAGCCATCGTTTTCTGTTCCCCAAGCAACGACCCTTACCGCTAATTTCTCGGGTATTAGTGGAACGTTAACGACGCCGCTAAAAGTAGCATTTTCACCGCCTTCATGTGTTGTTGATAGATCCATATCAACGGCAGCGGAAAACTCGTATGCGTCAGGCTTATTGGGTACATAACGAATAAGCCCACTCATTGAGTTCGCGCCATACTGCGTGCCTTGGGGTCCATTAAATATTTCTGCAGTTTCGATATCGATGAGTTTAATATCGACATTTCGGCCACCGCCATCTTGTGCATTACTTCCAGTAATGGGAGATTCGTCGAAATATACACCCACAGTTGAAGGGCCTGATGAGTTAACGCCTCGGATGATAAACTCTTTATCGCCAGGGCCTAGATCTTGAAACTGAAGACTTGGAATTGAACCCGCAAAATCGATAAATTCAAAAACACCTCTATCGAGAAGCTCTTGTTCAGTGATCAGTTTTCCGGACACTGGAAGCTCCTGCATATCGGCATTGCCGAGTTTATTTGAGGAAACAAATACTTCCTCCATCATTCGCGTTTGCAAATAGTCATTTTGTTTGGGTTTCTCTGACACCTCCGCTTGGGTTACAGCCGATAATCCAACTAAAAAACAGGTGCCGGCTGCTCTAAATAGGGAGTTCTTGTTTGCAACGATTTCAGTTAAAACCAATGCGGCTTTTCGATTGTCACTACTGTCATTAAATAACCACATGTTAAACACCTTTACACGCTAGTTTTGCAATTTTTATTTGCTTTTTCTTGCAGTCGGTCTTTTCTCCATTACCGATGCACCAGAGTTTCCTTTCATTCCAGGCGCTAACATCAATGTGTACACCATTACTGCATTTGACGATGTAGTAAGCGTACATCTGATCGCCTTGAATAATTACATCTTCTATATACCTGACGCTTTTTGGCTGCGCTGCATGCGTGTTTAGGCTAACTAAACATACCGACAGTCCAATGCTTTTAAATATCTTCCTCATTACGAGTACCTGCCTTATAAAAGTTAAAGTTAAAAATTAAACATCTTTTTTTATATCGTTATGTTGCTCACATGATGTGAGCTGTTAGCTCTAAATCTCCTAAATCGTAAATTCTGATAAGCTATCTTTTAATTCATTGGCGACTTCCTTAACCTCTTGCCCTGACTTATCAACCAATGTGGCTGTTTCATTAGTTTTTCTGCAAGCAATTGCAATATTCTCTGCGTTTATAGCGATCTCATGAGATGTTGCCATCTGCTGTTCCGTGGCTGCGGCGATCTGATGATTCATATCGTTAATTAAACCAATCGACCGTGTAATAGAAGAGAAGGAATCCTTGGCTTTTTCTGCCTCCTCTAATGTGGAAATCATCTCCTGCGAACCCGATTCCATATTGACAACCGCGTCCTGAGCCCCTTTTTGTAACCGTTCAATTTTGACTTGTATTTCCTGTGTATATTCCTGAGTCCGCCGGGCTAACGAACGAACTTCATCGGCTACAACTGCAAAACCTCGCCCTTGATCTCCTGCTCGAGCGGCTTCAATCGCTGCATTTAATGCGAGTAAATTTGTTTGGTCAGCGACACCTCGAATGACATCCAATATAGTGCCAATGGATTCGCTATCGTCCGCTACACGATTAATATCTTGGCTGACACCATGTATTCCTTGCGACAGGCGATTAATCACTTCAATCGTTTTCTCGACGACCAGCATTCCTTGCTCGCAATCTTCTTTGGCATCGTCAACTGCAATCGCCGCTTGCTGTGCACGCTGGCTTACTTCTTCAGCAGCCTGTTTAGTTTCTATGATTGCTCGAGCAACTGTTTCCGTATCCCGCATTTGCTCATCGGTGTTTTTGCGTGCTTTAATTGTGTTTTCAGAGAGGGAGTCCGAATTACTTTGAAGGTTCTCAGCCGCGCTGTGGACATTTTCAAGTATTCCATTGAATCGGTTCATCATTCTTACGTAAGCCTTTTCGACCTGACCAATCTCATCATTTGTATCGATTCTAATTTTTACGCATAAATTTCGGTCTTTTTCAGCCTTTTCTATTGAATGCTTTAGAATTGATAGGGGCCTACATATGGATTTGCTGACCACGCCGCCGAAAAAACTAAGTATTAAAAAACTAAGGCCTGCGATGATGATGAAACTGTTTTTCGTTTTCGAATAGATGGATGTAGAGCGTTTTCGTTCTGACTCAGTCGATAGTACTTTTCTATTCAGCAACTCCGATATTTTTTCGCTTATTGGATCTATTCTGTCGTATAAGTCTCCGTTAAAATCGGAAAGCGGTGTTTCGCCAAAGTCATCCCATGTCAACTCTTCGCCCATTCCCTCTAAAACCAGAGATACTTCTCTTATACCTTCATCTGCTTCCCTAAATAATTTTACCGCCTCATCTGACAAATCCTTTTCTTGCTCGCCACGAGTCGACATATTGAAGACTTTCCAGCTTTTCGTTATCTCTCTTTCTGCCGATTGAATA
The DNA here is from genome assembly GCA_033852165.1 of Agarilytica sp. Taxonomy (GTDB): domain Bacteria; phylum Pseudomonadota; class Gammaproteobacteria; order Pseudomonadales; family Cellvibrionaceae; genus Agarilytica. The sequence continues at coordinate 78,191 of JAWSUZ010000047.1, forward strand.
ATTTTGAGCGCCTGACTTGGAAGGATTAATCCATTGTCAGCTTTATTTATACCGTCGATGACGTTTTTATATGAATCATTAATTTTGGTTAACGAGATCATTGGCACAACGTTATCGTCGTATATTCGTATTACGCCAGAATTTATTTTTGAAAACTGTAATACACCAAAAAACACAAGAAACATCATTCCGAAAAGAGGCAGGCTAACAAGCGCTGCCATTCGAGTGGAAACTTTGAATTTGTATAACATGACCAGCCTCATCGTATTTTTCTAGAGTTAATGTGAAGATTAAAATCTACGGTCTATTTTCTTTAAACCAGTTATTAACCTCTAAAGAAAACCCTTCAATAAGAAGAGTCAGCGCATCTACGTGTAAAGAATTTAACTTTTCGACATCGATTAGATATAACAGGTATATGGATTTACCAAACACCACTTCATCATCTCTATATGTACTCCCCGCATCGCCAGGGTGCTTAACAAATGTCATCGTTTTTTTTGTAAATGATGGCCCTGAGTTATCGCCGAACATTTTTGTTTTTGAATTATCGGAATGTGTCATTTTGTAGAATCCTGGCAATCCAATATTGTCAAATATTTTCTCAACCACCAACTCTACATCTTGACTTGTTACTGCTAGCATAAGATCTTGTATAGCTCCATTAACAATCTCGTGATAAAAATAGTTCATGTCATACTCTTCAATAAAGTTAGCTTTTCTCGACTCCATATACTCAACACTTGGTTTCATTTTGATTTTTCCTTAACGTCAAATACTTCTGTTTTTCGTTTTATTAAGTATCTGTCATGTGACGTTTTTTTCATGTCGGAATTAGTCGCTAGGACTTGTAGGAATGTTTACTGGAATCTCTGTAGGAAAATTCCTACAGATAAAACGACAGGAAATAGATATTCAGTTTCGCTAAATATAAATGAATAAAAATGGAGTGATTTTGAGTAATTAACTGTTTTTAATTACTATTTTCGGATTATTATGGGCTGTAATCAAAAATCCTTACTAAAGACCGAGTACTCCATGCGCCCGAATTTAATCGACAAGAATTTTCAGCCGGATCGACTAACCTAGCTTTAAATCGGTAAAACTTGGCTTTCTAGAACAAAATGGAATGAGATGGTTCGCTCAAACTTGACGAGACGTGTGAGCCGCTCAAACACGAGAGCTTTATAAGAGGTATAAATAAGGTTGACGTTGATGCATTCGCGTATAAGCAAGTCGGTCGGGTTAGTCGATTAAGTTATTGCGCATTGCATATAGTGTGATCTCGGCATTGCTCTTCAATGCCATTTTTTCCATAAGGCGGGTGCGATACGTTGCGATGGTTTTGACGCTAAGATTGAGTTCCTTACCAATATCCGACAAGGGAACTCCCAAAGCAATCTGTGTAAATACGACGTACTCACGATCAGATAATTTCTCATGCGCGAGTTTTTTACTGCCTTCTTCGTTGTCAGAAATACTATCGGCAAGTAATACGGCAACCTGCGGACTTATAAATTTACTCCCTTTAAGGGCGGTTTTTACGGCCTCAACCAAAAAGTCGGGCGCACTCTTTTTATTCAAGTACCCTGCTGCACCCGCCTTAATCAAACGCACAGCATATTGTTCTTCTGGGTAGGCGCTGAGGACCAAGACCGGTAGTTTTGGGGTCTCGAGTTTGATTTGAACCAGCAGTTCAGGACCGCGCTTTCCGGGCATAGCAACATCGAGCAGCACAAGATCCCATTTAGAATCCCGTATTTGAGTGATGGCTTCTGAGGCATTTTCGGCCTCACCAAATTCGAAGGAATCGCCTGTCTCTTCCAGTATTTGTCTCATACCTCGGCGTACAATCGAGTGGTCATCAACAATCAATATGCGCTTCATATGAAACCTCACAGACCTTCGATGGGTGCAGATAAAATAATACGAGTGCCCGAATCTTTTTCAGATTCAATGTTTAAACTCCCATTAATATATATGGCGCGCTCTTTCATACCCCGCAAACCGAATGACTTTTTTCGCTTGCCTTCGGCTTGGTTTACCACTTTTAAGGGGTCGTGCCAGACCCATTCGTCAGAATCCTTTCCATTATCGGAGCGTATACCGTCGCCGTTATCTGCTATCTGTAAATAAAGTGTATTCGACTTTTTAAGTACGATGACCTCTACTTTAGTGGCATTTGCATGACGTGCGACATTGGTGAGCGCTTCTTGCAATATCCTAAATACGGCGATACTTTGATTACTTGTCAAGTCCAGATGATCGACATTCTTAGTGACTTGGCACGGTATTTGGTATCGATTATTAAACTCTTTCGCTTGCCACTCAATGGCTGCGAGCAAACCAAGATCATCTAGTAATGAAGGTCTCAAATCTGTCACTATACGACTGCACTCATCCACAGCGCCTGCAACCAGCGACCCCATCGATTCGATTTTCGATTTAACCTCCGCCATCTCTTCAGGAATTTTGCTATTTAACCATCGTATATCCATGTTAAGGGCAGTGAGTGTAGCGCCTAGCTCATCATGTATTTCGTGGGCAATTTTGGCCTTTTCTTCTTCTCGCACATGCAATATATGTGATGCTAACTCCCTTAATTGTTCTTTAGAGCTCCTTAGTTCCAGCTCTCTTTTTTTCTTATCAGTAATATTTACATGGGTACCGACCAGGCGTATGACTTTATTGTCTTGGTGAACAGCGAAGGCTCTCGACAAAATGTCCACATAATGCCCGTCCTTGTGTCTCATTCTAAATTCAACTTCAAAGCGCTCGGACCCACCTTTTATATAACGATCAGCCTCTAGTCCAACACGCACGACATCATCTGGATGTATTTGATCACGCGAAAAGTCTTTCGTCCTGGGGACCTCATCTTGCGCATACCCAATCATTTCGCACCACCGCTGCGAGTAGTAGACTTCTTTTGCCTGTAAATTCCAGTCCCAAAGACCGTCGTTTGCGCCTCGCATGGCAAGCTGAAATCGTTCTTCACTCAGCTGTAAGGCGTGTTCTGCACTCCGGTGGGCTCTCTTTACTTGCGCGTCTTCTAACTCTCGCTCGATAGCGGGTACAAGCCTAGAGAGGTTGTTTTTGTTGATAAAATCTTGCGCTCCATTTTTTAATAGACGAACCGCATCTTCCTCCCGCAATTCACCCGATAATGCGATAAAAGGAATTTCTTTATCTTTGTCTCTAACAATTTCAAATACTTGATCTACCGACATCGTGGGCATCATGCAGTCGGACAGTACGACATCCCATTGCGCCTTATCCAATTGCTCAGTTAATGCCTCAATACCATCAATCACAGTAAGGGATACATCTAGCCCTTCTTTTTTCAGACTAAGGCGTATCAGCTCAGCGTCTTTCGCAGAGTCTTCGATCATCAGTATTCGCAACGCCTTAGTCCGCAAAGTCATTGCGATAGAACGCTCTTATTTATACTTAACCAATAATCCCAAAGTTTTTTAATTGTATCGGCGTAATCACTGTATATAACGGGTTTACATACATAGCCATTTGCACCATTTTCATAGCTATTGCTGATATCGTTTAAATCGTCGGACGAACTCAGAATAACAACCGGAAGTAGTTTGGTTATATTGCTTTTTCTAATGTTTCTTAGGACCTCGAGCCCGGTAATCTTCGGCAGATTCAAATCCAAAAGGACTAATTTCGGGAGTGGATCTTCAGATTCGTTGAGTTGAATAAAGTAATCTAATGCTTCTTGACCATCCCTGACCACTTCTACTCGACAATTGACACTACCCTTGGCAAAGGCTCTTTTTGCGAGTAACTCGTCTTTCTTATTGTCTTCCACTAGAAGAACGTATTCAGAATTTGTCATCTTTTTTCGCCTACTTTCATTCGCCGACTTTATCTCACCTAGGTTTTATACGACTAACCCAAAGTAAAATAGAATGTTGCACCTTCATTAACCTTTCCCTCTGCCCAAACTCGTCCTCCATGCTGTTCAACTATTTTTTTCACCGTAGCAAGTCCAATGCCATTTCCTTCGAACTCTGATTGCTTGTGAAGTCGCTGGAAGGGTTGAAACAACCTTTCCTTATGGGTCATATCGAAACCGACCCCATTATCACGGACATAAAAACTCGCGCTTCCCTCGATAATACTCTGACCAACCGCTATTTTTGGATGTTCATTTTTTGATGAATATTTCCACGCATTGCCAATTAGGTTGGTCATTACATTCTTTATGAGTACTGGGTCACCATTAGCAATAAGATGATCTTCAACAGATATTTCAAGGCGCGATTCCGTACCCACCCCTTTTATATCTTTTACAACGCTGTTTGCACATTTTGATATATCAAAGTTTTTTCTCGATAGTTCTCCGCGCGAACATCGAGACAGAACGAGAAGCCCATCGATGAGTTCAGCCATTTCTTTACTGCTTTGCTTCAAATAATGAAGATACTCTCTACCAGCATCATCTAACTTGTCATCATACTCCTCTAGGAGAACATCACTAAAGCCATCAATAGCCCTTAAAGGAGACCGAAGATCATGTGAAACGGTATAGGAAAATGTCTGAAGTTCATTATTGAGACGCATCGTCTTTTCCTTTTCTGTTTCAAGCTGTTTTATCGCTAATTTCTTTTTATGGTTAAGCTTCACGATTACCGTCATAAGGCATAAAAATATAAAAGATATGGCGACAATAATACTGAGAACTTTTTGTTGTTTAACAATTACCGCACTTTTCTTTCCAATTTCCAGCCGCTGGCGATCCAACACTTCAGTATTTTTTGAAATTTCTTTCGAGAGGTCATCTATCGTTAACTCTTTAATTTTCAATAGAGATATTCGATGGTCTAATGTCTGTTTGTTTTGAAAAAGCTTCTGCTTAGTCTTAACCAGCACATCTGAAATATTTTCTAAGTTTGACTGAGCCAACTGAATACTGGACTTTTTAGTCTCAATCTCTTTACTGTGCTCTTTAATTATTTTCTGAAAGTTAATCTGCTTTAATCGCAGCTCGCTTTCAATCTCACTTACTTTTCGTGTTTTTTCATCTAACTCATTTTTTACAACAAACAAACTATTTTCTAGCTCTCTAAATAGCTCCGCGACGTCTAACTCAGATCCGCCAATCAGAAGTATTTCCTTATCTACCGTAACCCCTTCGTAGACCAAATTACTTCGATTGACCTCAAACACCATATTCCCATAATCGTTTAATTTTAAATTAAGCATAATGTCACGGCTATATGGGCTATTGTATGTAACAAGAACCGTTTTCGTCCGCCTAACCCGCCTTGAAATTTCGGGTAAACGGTTAATATGGGCGTCTCCGATGTACAGTAGGTGTATGTCTTTTCCGTCAATATCCTCTATTGAGTTGAATTCTCTGACATTAAACCGCCGGTTTTTGACTAGAGGTGATTTTGATGCCGAGGTGATAACCTTAGTAAGGGAGGGACTGGTACCAACAATACCGATTTCGAATGGAGTAGAAGCGTCATCATGCCATTCTAAATACTTAAAAAATTTCACTATAAACAGGCTTTTTATTTCATCAATGCCGATTTTTCGCTGGGCAAAGGTGTTCCCTCCTAGACACAGAGCCATCAATATTAGCAGGCCTAGCTGCTTTATCTTTACGCTATTGAAAATAGCATTGAAAAAACCGCTCATAACTCTCGTTCTTGAATAGACGACCTCCACTGTATTATAGATACAGTGGACAGGCAGGGTGAACATTTTTATGATGCTAAAAAATAGTAGAGGAGATCTTTACTTTACATAAAAAAATAAGATATCGAACGGGATTCTTTATAACTAAAGCGACTTATTGCGAATGCTACCCCGATGAGAATCGGATTAATATCGACTCCTAGTAAGTTACGGTCATCACAGAAAGCGAGCCCTTGCCTACCCGGCATCAATCACGTCCATACGAATAAGTCATTCCGTCTAATATTCGAGTCTAGCGCGAAATAATATCTCTCGATCAGACCCCGGCAGAGGGTTATGTAACCCTACACTAGATTGTATGAAATCATATTCTTCATCAAACAGATTAAATATTGAAAACCTTAGCCTAATCCCCACATCCGAAAACTGGTCAAAAGATAACGAAAGGTTAATTAAATAACTCGAGTCTAGCCTCTCTATATTACTCGATCGACTCCCCTCAACCATTGTTATAATATTTGCCCGTCGGCTACCAAGGTAGATAGTCGAAGGGCTTACATTTATATTCTCGGATAGTTGGTAGCTACTATTAAGCGTAAATTTATGTTGTGGGAACGATAAAAGGCTATCACTCGAAGGAACGTTATAGATATCAACGCGGTTATGTGTATCTTTATAGTACGAGTAGGTTAAATCAAAATACCCATTCTCTAGGAGAATTTTACTGGAGAGTTCAATACCTGAAGTCCCAGTCTGAGCATCATTAAAATATCCTCCAACAATACCGGACTGAAAAACAATAGGATCCTTTATTTTGACATCAAAAATGTCTGCAATAATTGAAACATTCTGGCTTAATTGAATGCCCACTTCCAACTCATAAGTTTTGTTCTCTCTGTTGTAATGGTGGAATTATCGATATTCGCATTAATATTTCCAACTCTAGGCGCTCGGAAAGTTTCGCTCACTTGAGTTTTCAGATGAATTGTTTCGAAAGCTTTTGTGTATGCGATACGCGGAACAAACACACCCTCAACCTCAGAATGTTTTTCATAACGACCGCCGACACTGATATTTCCTAGGCTATGTTGGTATGTCCCCGCTATATAAAGGGCAGTATTGGAGTATTCCTTTGTGATAGCTGACAAGTACACGACACCTTGGTGCCGTAAGGACAATAAGCAGCAAAGGCGCGGTTCTCATTTAGGCCATAATCGGATCGCGATTAAATCAAAGGCCGAATATACGTCTACAGTTTTATGAAAAGTCGAAATAAAAGGTTGTTACGAGCGAGGTGTAGATATATGTACTTTTGACGCGTCTTGGCTCTTCTTCCTGAAGCGCTATAGCGGTCCCCACAGATACCGCCACCGCACGGCTAAAAACCAACAAAAATTTAACAACAAGAATCCTCACTATTGTCAGTCAAACCCCTTCGCCGCCAACAAATGCCTAATCACCGCCTGAGTCGCCAACCCCGCATGACTCTGTGCAGACGCCACGATATACAAAGGCACCTGCTGTTCCCTCCCCAAATTTACCGGCACCTCCCTCAAATCACCATCCGCCAACGCCTTAACAATTTTTTCACGGGGAATAAACGCAAAACCCAAACCCGACTTTAACGCCTCAATACTCGTCGCAAAATGTGACACCGTCCAACGCTGTTCCGAGCCCAACCAACCCGAACTCCGCTCACGCTTAACACCACTATCCCTCACCACAATCTGCCTGAACTGCTTCAACACCGCCTCCGTTATCGGCGCCTGCAACGAAAAGACAGGATGCGAAGGGCTCGCCACCGGAACCTTATTCACCACACCATAATTTTCAGCTAAAAAACCCGGCGGAACGCGGCCGCAAATCACCACATCCGCCTCACGTCGCAGCAATGTCTCCTCCGTTCCCGATAGAGTCGTTTCGAGGACTCGAATACGTGTCTGAGGGCTCTCCTCAGAAAAACCCTGCAAACCACAGAAAATTCGATCCATCGGCACGATGCCATCCACAGCAAGTACCACTTCCGCCTCCCAACCACTCGCTAAGTATTCCGCAGCCTGGTCCACCAAGAGGGCCTGATCCAGTAGAGCTGTCGCGTGGCGGTACATCGCTTTCCCAAACTCCGTCAGTTCGGCCTTACGACCCTGCTGCACAAACACCGAGGAAGGCAAACGTTCTTCCATCTTGGTGATGCTGTAGCTGACTGTCGACTGGCTCTTGTTCATGACTTCAGCGGCTCGTGCAAACGAACCCTCTTCGACCACCGCCCTGAAGGCGGCCCATTGCTCTAAGCTAATTTTTGGAATCATATATCTAATTATTCGATCAATAAGACGTAAATATCGCAACCATCAATCGGAATTTAACGTATAGACTGGATTCATACAAGTGAGCAACCCAAATAACACGCCCCTTATAACGACTATCAACAAGACTGGAGTTTCACCATGACTAAGCCACTCAACGTACTACGAATCGATAGCAGTATTTTCGGCAAGGGCGGAGTTTCAGCCCAGCTCACGGACAATATCATCGAGCAAGTTACTGAAGCACACGAGCTTGTCGCAGTTCGATCTCGCGAGCTATCCGGTGATTCGATACCGCATTTGACCCTTGGAACAATCAATGACATTGGAGAAGGCAAAGCCGAACTAGCCGACGAGTTGATAGCAGAACTGCAAAACGCTGACGTCATTGTCTTAGGAATCCCAATGTATAACTTTGGTGTCCCCAGTGAATTTAAGGCCTGGTTCGACCATGTTGCCCGCGCCAAGGTAACCTTTGAATACACATCTAACGGACCGGTAGGTCTGTTAAAAAACAAAAAGGTCTACGTCGTCACGACTCGGGGCGGTATTTATAAAGATCAAACCAATGACTTAGAAGTCCCGTTTCTCAAAACCATTCTCAGCTTTATTGGCTTAGACGACGTTGAATTTATTTATGCTGAAGGCTTAAGTTTAGGTGGCGACAAAAAAGAAAAAGCCATCTCCGAAGCTAAGACGCAAATTGCCCACCTCATTCAAAGCAACGCGGCATAACACTGAATCGGACACGGGCCAAAACCCATAAACAGCCGAGAATCTTAATCGAGCAAACAGCGAAAAAGTGTAGAGAAGAAGCCCAGAAAATAAGAGCAGAAAAGAAGAATAGAACAGCCATGAACCCAGATACCGCAATCAAGCTAAACAGATCCATAAACACACGCAAAGTCATCGAACAAAGTATGGCCCGCCCTACCGCCGATGGTGACGGCGTGAGATTAGAGCGGGTCTTCGGCGGTACGAAGCCCGAACGCTATGACCCATTTCTACTCCTTGATGAGTTCGGCTCTGAAGATGCCAATGACTATATCGGCGGTTTTCCTTCTCACCCCCATCGTGGCTTTTCCACCATTACTTATATGCTGCAAGGCAAAATGGAACATCGCGATCATATGGAAAATGTGGGCTTGCTAGAGGATGGCGATGTGCAATGGATGACGGCTGGTAAAGGAATCATTCATTCCGAAATGCCGCAGCAAACAGAAGGTAAGATGCGCGGCTTCCAGTTATGGCTAAACCTTCCTGCCAAAGACAAAATGCAAGCTGCCCACTATAAAGATGTGGCAGCACATCAGATCCCTCAATTCAGTATGGAAGGGGTTTCGATTAAAGCCATTGCAGGAAAGAGCATTGTGAACAATACCGAAATCGACGGGTATTTTCAGGTTACACACACAGACCCCGTATACCTGGATATCCAACTCGACGGTGAAACCGAAGTTCGCATCGATGTACTAGACCGAGAAACCGCATTAGTTTACGACTACGAGGGTGAAGTTTTACTCGGGGAACAGCACAAACTCGCAATACCCAACACATTAAGTCGGCTCGATAACCAAGGCGATATTTGGATAAAAAACCCAAACCTCAAACCCGCCCGCGTACTCGTGCTGGCTGGCGTTCCATTAAGAGAACCCATTGTCCAATACGGACCTTTTGTAATGAATTCAAAACTCGAAATCGATCAAGCCTTAGCAGATTACCGAGACGCTGCTCTTACAGATTAATTGCACACAAATCCACTTTCCCATAACCCAAAACACCAAGACCACCCTTCCCGTCACCCGTCACCCGTCACCCGTCACCCGTCACCCGTTTCCCATTTCCCGTCCCTGATGTGGTCAAGC
>JAWSUZ010000048.1:0-25481 GCA_033852165.1 Agarilytica sp.
CCCGTCCCCCGTCCCCCGTCCCCCGCCCCCCGTCCCCCGTCCCCCGTCCCCCGTCCCCCGTCCCCCGTCCCCCGTCCCCCGTCCCCCGTCCCCCGTCCCCCGTCCCCCGTCCCCTGGCAATCCCTTTCCCCCGGCAAGATCTGGCCTGGTTTGTGCACAAGCCTATACAAAGCCAGAGTTTATGCCTTAAGTGCCAAAAACTCGTCGCACTAACCCAGAACCTGCACAACAGAACTGACGACCACACTCAACCGAGGCGAACCCCATGAGCGACAGGATGGACATCAACCGATTAATGATGGAAATGCGCGCACTTAAATCGCAGACGCAAGCGTTTAGTGGCGGTTCTATGGCGGCACAAGACGTGGCCAATCAAGCGGCCAAGGTCAACGGGCCTAAATTTTCGGAGCTGATGACCCAGGCGATCGATAAAGTGAACGATGTTCAGCACGCTTCCGGCGCGCTTCAAACGGCTTATTTAAAAGGAGACCCCAACGTTGATATTACCGATGTCATGATTGCTTCACAAAAATCCGGTGTGGCTTTTGATGCGATGTTAAAAGTGAGAAACAAACTTGTAGAAGCGTATAAAGACGTGATGAATATGCCCCTTTAATCGGCCATAAACGGCGGCTGAGGCAATAACGAATCGAAAAAGTAGTTTTTAAAAAATATAAACGGTAGTCAAGAATGGCACAAGAACTCGCAAACGATGGCTCAAGTGATAACGTCATCGAAGGATTCAACAACCTCAATCTGATACGCCAAGGCGGATTGATGGTTGGGCTTGCGGCCAGTGTTGCTTTTGGTGTTGCCATCGCGCTTTGGAGTATGGGCGAAGATTACAAACCGCTTTACGGTAGCCTAGACCGTTTAGACTCTGCAGAAGTTGGCCAAGTACTCGACTTTAACGAAATCTCTTACAAAATAGACGGTTCATCGGGTGCTTTATTGGTGCCGGTTGGTGACGTTCATAAAGCCCGTATTGTATTAGCTGAAAACGGTATTCAAGGTGATAAATCCTTTGGTTTAGAAATGTTAGAAGGCGAGCAGCCTTTGGGCATGAGTCAATTTATTGAATCCATGCGCTACCGCCGAGGATTGGAAGGTGAGTTGGCTAGAACAATTTCCAGTATTAATACGGTTAGAGGTGCGCGGGTGCATCTTGCGATACCCAAGCGTAGCGTTTTTATGCGTGACGGTCGTAAGCCAAGTGCTTCTGTGTTTTTAGAATTATTCCCCGGTCGTCCGATCAAAACGAAACAAGTACGCGGCATTGCGACTTTGGTTGCTTCGAGTATCCCTGAGTTGGATATTGAAAATGTGAGTGTGGTGGATCAAAAGGGTAATTTATTATCGGTCGGTGCTGAAGATGAACGCCTGGTGATCGCCGGTCAACATTTGGATTATGCGCGTAAAGTTGAAGACAACATGGTGTTGAGAATTCGACGTTTGCTCACGCCGATTATCGGTGAGGCGAATTTTAAAACCGAAGTCTCTGCCGATATTGATTTTACCGAGATCGAGCAAGCCGAAGAAAGTTTTAACCCCGACCTTCCGGCTATTCGTAGCGAACAAAAATCTGACGAGTCACAAACGGGGGCGGGCGGTGTCGGCGGAATTCCGGGTGCGTTGACCAATCAACCGCCTGCGGCTGGGCAAGCGCCAGAAGTTGCAGTGGGTGCCCAAGGCGGCGCTAAAAAAGGGGAGTCTGGTCGCAGTCGTTCGCAATCAACGGTGAATTATGAGCTTGATAGAACGGTCAGTTATACCCGTTTTGAAAAAGGCCGCTTGCGTCGTTTAACCGTTGCGGTGGTGGTGGACGATAAGTTTGATTTTACGAGTGAAACGCAAGAGAAGGTGCGTTGGACGGATGATGAATTGGAACGCATAGCTATACTGATTAGAGGTGCGATAGGCTTTTCTGCGGTGCGTGGCGACAGTGTGAATGTATTAAACGAGCGCTTTTACCCGATTCCTACGATTGAAGTGGGTGATGTAGAAGTGCCTATTTGGGAGTCTGAAACGTTAAAAACGCTATTAAAGCCTTTGGCTGGTGCTTTGGTGATTATTGCGTTATTAATGGGTTTGGTTCGCCCCGTTCTGAAAACTTTGGCGGGTTCGGGTATTAAGTCCCGTGAGATGCAAGAGCAAAAAGAACTTGAAGCTTTACAGGCTTCAGGTATCGATTCTTTCGATAGTTTGTCGGATGAGACGGTGACCTTAACCGGTGGGGATGCTTTAGGTTTGCCAAGTCCGGAAGAAAGTTATGAGCAGCAATTAAATTCGGTTAAAGGTTTAGTTGCAGAAGATGCTGGGCGTGTGGCTCAGGTGATAAAACGTTGGATTAATGAAGAATGAATGCTCCTGCTGTACCGAATGCTCCACCTGCTGCTGGTGGAACTAACTTATCGAAGATCGATCAAGCTGCAATTTTGCTAATGTCTTTGGGCGAATCTGCGGCGGCAGAAGTGCTGAAGCATATGGGGCCAAAAGAAGTGCAGCGTCTGGGTACGGCGATGGCTGGCTTGGAGAATATTCAACAGCAAGAAGTTGAGATTGTGATTGCCAATTTTATGGATGAGGTCCGAACGTTGACCGGCTTGGGCATGGGGTCGGACAGTTATATTCGGAATATGTTGGTCACGGCGTTGGGCCAGGATAAAGCCGATGGTTTGGTTGATCGGATTTTGTTGGGCGGTAATACGACGGGTTTGGATACCTTGAAGTGGATGGATGCGCGGTCGGTGTCGGATATTATCCGCAATGAGCATCCTCAGATTCAGGCGATTGTGATTGCGTATGTGGATTCGGATCAGGCGGCGGAGATTTTAAATTATTTTCCTGAGAAGGTGCGTTTGGATGTAATGTTGCGGGTTGCATCTTTGGATACGGTGCAGCCGAGTGCGTTGCAGGAATTGAACGATATTCTTGAGAAGCAGTTTTCGGGCAATGCGGGTTCGCAGACGAAGGATATGGGTGGGTTTAAAGTCGCGGCTGAGATTGTGAATAATTTGGACAGTTCGATGGCGGGGGAGTTGTTGGATTCGATCAAGGAGATCGACGAAGATTTGGGTACGCAGATTCAGGATCTGATGTTTGTTTTCGAGAATCTCAAGGAGGTGGACGATCGGGGTATTCAGGGTTTGTTGCGGGAGGTTTCTTCGGATGTGTTGATTTTGGCTTTGAAGGGGGCGGACGAGATTTTGAACGAGAAGATCTTTGCGAATATGTCTAAGCGTGCGGCAGAATTGTTGCGTGATGATCTTGAGGCGAAGGGGCCTGTTAAGGTTTCTGAGGTTGAGGGTGCGCAGAAGGAGATTCTTACGATTGCGAGGCGTATGGCGGATGCCGGTGAGATTAATCTTGGTGGTGGTGGCGAAGATATGATGTAGGGTGGAAAAGCCGAAGGCGTCTTCCACCGTTAACTGATGTTTTTGTTCCTCACTGGAATGGTTATCCAAAGCGCAGAATTTTTTAGTAGGTTTAGTAGGTTTAGTAGGTTTAGTAGGTTTAGTAGGTTTAGTAGAAATGATTATGCTGCAAGTTCCGCAGTCGCTATTGGAAATTTGTTGCAGAAGACGCCGTAAATACGTCCCTGTAGGCTTGGCTTTAGCATCCATGCTAAAGACACTTCTTCAACAAACTCCCAATATCAACTGCTCCGAGTGTTTGCTCTAATTTTAAAAAAGTGAAAGTGTTTCTCCTCGTTCCCACGGTCTCCGTGGGAATGCATATCAAGAGTGAATAATGGTTAAAGCAGGTTAAGTAGATTTTTATATGCTGAGAATTCCGCAGTTGCTATTGGAAATTTGTTGCAGAAGACGCCGTACCCAAAGCACTCGCTGTGCTCGCGGGGCAGGCCCTGAATACATCCCTGTAGGCTTGGCTTTAGCATCCATCGGCAATTGCTCCTGCATTGCTCTACTACACCACATCCGTGTGGTTATGCTAAAGACACTTCTTCAACAAACTCCCAATATCAACTGCTCTGATTGTTTGTTTTAGTTTTTGAAGAGACTAGAACTGTAATGACTATCGGCGTGGAAGGAGAGGGTGGCCTATGGGTAAGACCGTGTGCCGCATTTTCCACATGGATGTGGAGTAGTAGACCGCGCAGGAGCATGTGGTCGAGGGTGCGGCAGTCGAGCGTACAGGGATGTATTTAGAGCGAGTCTTACCCATAGGTCACCCTTTCCAGAGATCGTCATCGAAGCTGAATATATAAAGCTAATTTAAGAATGAACAGATGTAGAATTTAATAAATATATGACTGAAAAATCCAAAAATAAATCCGGTAGAATTCCCTTCGAATCACTTGAAGATGGTGCGGTATCCGGTTGGAAACTCCCCTCGGTTGAGAAGAAGGCCCGTATTGTTTTTAATGCCAAGCAGGATAAAAATAGAAAACCAGGTGCGGGCGAGGTTGTCGAAGAATACAAAGGGAAGATAAAACCAAAACCGATTACCGCTGAAGGTTTGAAGGCGATTACCGACGAAGCAAAAAAAGAAGGATTTGATCAAGGTTATCAAGAAGGCTTGCCGAAAGGGTTAGCCGATGGTACGGCTAAAGGGCATAAAGACGGTCAGCGAAAAGCGTATAACGAAACGAAACAAATGGTGATTGGTGAAGTTGATCGTTTGAATCAAATTTCGAGTACGTTGTTGGTGCCGATGCAACAGCAAGAAGAAGCGCTAGAAAATATAATTGTCGATATGGCAATGAATTTTGCGAAAGAGATTTTGGGCTCGGAGATTCAACAGAATCCACAGGTGTTGTTGTCTTTAGTGCAACGGGCTTTGTTGGCTTTACCTGCGGGGTCGAATAATATTTCGGTGGTTTTGAATGCGAGTGATGGTGAATTGTTGGAAAAGTATTTGCCTGAGTCCAATCGAGATTGGAAGATTAAAGTTGATCCGGCTTTAGGTTCTGGTGGGTGTCGAGTTGAGACGCTGGAAAGTTTGGTGGATTACAGTTGTGAACATCGGTTGGCGGAGTTTCTGAAACATGTTCGCGAGCAAGGGGATATGGATGAGTCTCAGGTATCACCTGTTCCGGAATTTGAACGGCCAGAACCAGAACCAGAACCAGAACCAGAACCAGAACCAGAACCAGAACCAGTAGTGCAATCAGAATCAGAAACAGAAATTAAAACAGAAGAAAATCCTCCGGTAGAAACGCTTGAAGAACCGGAGATACAGGCTGTTGAGAATTTTGAAAACACCCTCCCCGAAAAAGAGGTGCCTGATAATCGCTTGCAAGAAAAAGATGGCGTAGAGCCAAACGCTGTTGTTCAAAAAACAGATGGTTCTGGCGTTAGCGAAACAAAAGTTGCTAAGCCTGAAGGTAATGCTTCTGAATCTAGCGAAACAAAAGTTTCTGGGCCTGAGGGTAATGCTTCTGAGGCTAGCGAAACTGCAGTTGCTAAATCTGAGGGTAATACTTCTGAATCCAGCAAAACTGCAGTTGCTAAGCCTGAGAGTCGTGCTTCTGAAACTAGCGAAACTATAGTTGATACTCCTGAGAATAATGTTCCCGAAACTATCGATTCAAAAAATAGTGATTCGGAAAACCCCGGCGCTGACATTAAAACGAAACAACTAAACTCTCGTCATTCAGTAGATCAAATTCCTCCCGCAACAGGTGAATCTGATGAGCCCAGTCAAGATGCCTGATTTCACGCTAAAAAAACGTTTAAACAAATATCGCCGATTTGAGTTGTTACGTGCACCTATGTGTGCGGAAGGACGTTTAACCCGAATGGTGGGGTTAACGTTGGAGGCGGTGGGTTTAAATGTTTCGGTGGGTCGGCAGTGTCGGGTAATTATGTCGGAGGGTAATGAAGTTGAAGCGGAGGTGGTGGGCTTTCACAATCAAATTACGTATTTAATGCCGATACAAAAAATTAAGGGAGTGCAGCCGGGGGCTAAGGTTATTCCGATTGCGGAACATAAGAAGATATCATTGGGCGATCATTTAATTGGTCGTGTGTTGAATGGAGTGGGTCAACCTTTGGATGGTTTGGCTTCGGTCAGTGGTCAGCAGGGCGAGCAGGTTGAGATGGAAGGGGAGGTGATTAACCCTTTACGGCGTAGTCCGATTAAAGAGCCTTTGGATGTGGGGATTCGGGCGATTAATGGTTTGTTGACTGTGGGTAAAGGGCAGCGCTTGGGTTTGTTTGCCGGTAGTGGTGTGGGTAAGAGTGTGTTGCTGGGGATGATGACGCGGTTTACTCAGGCGGATATTGTGGTGGTGGGGTTAATTGGCGAACGTGGCCGAGAGGTGCGGGAGTTTATTGAAGAGATTTTA
Source organism: Agarilytica sp. (assembly GCA_033852165.1). GTDB lineage: Bacteria > Pseudomonadota > Gammaproteobacteria > Pseudomonadales > Cellvibrionaceae > Agarilytica. Next base: position 6,311 of record JAWSUZ010000048.1, read on the forward strand.
GGGGAGGAGGGGCTTAAACGTGCAATCGTTATTGCTTCGCCTGCAGACGATGCGCCATTGATGCGTTTACGTGCCGCGCAGTTATCGACACGAATCGCTGAGTATTATCGTGATCAAGGTAAAAATGTTTTATTGCTGATGGATTCGTTAACGCGGTTTGCCCAGGCTCAGCGCGAAATTGCATTGGCTATTGGTGAGCCTCCGGCAACGAAGGGTTATCCGCCTTCGGTCTTTTCGCGAATTCCGGAATTGGTTGAGCGTGCAGGTAACGCTGAAAAAGGTGGGGGTTCGATTACGGCTTTTTATACGGTGTTGACGGAAGGTGATGATTTGCAAGATCCGATCGCGGATGCGGCGCGGGCGATTTTAGATGGGCATATTGTTCTATCGCGAGATTTAGCGGACCAAGGACTTTACCCTGCGATTGATGTTGAAGCTTCTGTTAGCCGGGTGATGCCGAATATTGTCGATGATCTTCATCTTGCGAATGCGCAGAAGTTTAAGCAGCAGCTGGCGACGTATAGGAGCAATAAAGATCTCATTACCATTGGTGCTTATAGTAAAGGAAATGATCCCGCTATTGATGTGGCGATCGAACGCTTTCCGCATTTACAAAAATACATCGCGCAAAAAATGAAGGAGTCTTCTGCTTATGAAGAAAGTAAGGGAATGTTAAATAACGTGTTAAACCCGCCACAAAGTGCGCTTAAGCGTCAGCACCTTGGTAAAGTTCAATGAAGAGACGGGCCGATCGTTTACGTGTTGTGGTTGATATGGCCAAACAAAAAGAAGACGAGTCTGCTGCGCTCCTGGATAAAAAACGCCAAGCGCTCAATGATGAGCAGCAGCGTCTCGGTGATTTAAAGGAATATTATACTGAATACGATTTGAAGTTTAAGCAGGCTAATACGGTGATACGTGCAGAGGAATTTGCGGCTAAGCGGAATTTCCTTCACCAGTTAGCGTTGTCTTGCGAGCTTCAGGGTTCTCAAGTGACATTAATGCAGCAAGAGTTTGACGCCGCAATTAATGAATGGCGGTTGTGTCATCTAAAACATGAGCGCCTACAGGGGTATGTCGCCCAATTGGAAAAAGAAGAATTGGCGCTTCTAGATAAGCAGGAACAAAAACGCGTAGACGAGTGGGTCTCGCAAAGTTATTTTCGAAAGTAGTCTTTAGTCCTTCCTAAAACCCCCCGTTTTGATTACATTCTGGTTTTTACGATCCCCTGTGGTAACCCAAGCTTCATTGTGGCGTGTTGTTGTATCGCCATTCCTAAACTGACTATTGGGCTGAGCTTAAAGCTTGGATAGATTTCCCCTTTTTAATACGTTTTGGTTATTTTGACCTCGCTGTATAACCGAATAAATTCTAATGAAAAAAATGATTTGTGCTTCGAGAAAAAGTGTGTCCTCAAAACTGTGTATTTTGTAGCAAGTTCTAAATCTGTGTCTAGACTAAGAGGAGAAGTTCAAAGGTGGCATTGCCTAGGAGAAAATTGTGGGTACATCTGTAGATTTCAAGCTCCCTGAAAACCTAACAATTGCAAACGTTCACGGTTTGCATGAAGAGTTAGAAGCCTTGGTTTCCACCAAGGGAAACGATCATATTAATATACAAGCAAGTGCTGTTTCTCGCGCCGATACGGCGGGTGTTCAACTTTTACTTGCTTTTGTTAACTCGGCTAAAGAACACAAAATTGAGCTGGATTGGCAGGAACCTTCGGAAAAACTTTTGACAGCGGCCAGTGTACTCGGTTTAGAGAGCGCTCTCGGTATTCACTAACACCCATTATCTGAGTAGATAGACGGAGAAACATCCATGGCAAAAATCTTAGCAGTCGACGATTCGGCCTCTATGCGGCAGATGGTGAGTTTTACGCTAAAAAGTGCGGGGCATGATGTGCTTGAAGCTGAAGACGGCGTTGACGCTCTTAAAACCGCAAAAGCTGAGTCTGGTTTTGACTTGGTAATTTCGGATATCAACATGCCTAATATGGATGGCATTACTCTGATAAAAGAATTACGCGCTTTGGAAGACTTTAAGTTTACGCCCATATTGATGCTGACCACTGAATCGAGCAGCGATAAAAAAGTTGAAGGTAAAGCGGCTGGGGCCACGGGTTGGATTGTTAAACCGTTTAACCCCGACCAGTTACTGGCAACGATCAATAAGGTTTTGTAACGACGGTTAATTCCGTTTTGTAGCGCCAGTTCTTAGCGCTACGGCTAGTACTATTTAACATTATTACTTAGCATTATATAAAGAAACGATACATATAAAATTGTAGCGGCGGTTAACGCCACCTTCAATATTTGGGTTTACTATGGCTATCGATTTATCACAGTTTCATCAAGTCTTTTACGAAGAGAGCTTCGAGAACGTGGATATCATGGAATCCTCGTTAATGGATCTTGATCCGGAAGACGTCGATTCTGAAGATATTAATACCATTTTCCGCGCCGCGCACTCTATTAAGGGTGGTGCTGCGACCTTTGGCTTTGTCAAAATTACCGAATTTACTCATGTCTTGGAAACCTTGCTGGATCAGTTCCGAGCGGGCGATCGTGTTTTACGCACCAGCGATATTAATATGTTTTTGCAGTCGGTTGACTGTATGCGGGAAATGCTTGGCTCGTTGCAAGAGGGTAATGATAGCGATACCGAAAATTCGCAAGCGGTATTGGCCCAATTTAATTTGATATTAGAAGGCGGTGAAGCGACTGCGGTTGACGTGGCTGGGGCAGAACCAGAAGGCGCCGGTACGCAAGCTGCTGCGAAGGCAGAAGACGGTGATGTTGAAATACGAGACGCTGCTGATGCTCAGGACAAAGTGGATATAGCACAGGAAAGTGAAACCCCTGAAGTGATTTTTGACCCTAAAATTTGGCAAATTGAATTTAAGCCCAATAAGGATATTTTAGCCTCTGGTAATGACCCTCTTCGCATCATTAATGAACTAGCGACACTGGGGGAAATGGAATGCGAAACCATACGTAAACGGTTCCCTAAACTTAAAAAACTGAATCCCGAGAAAATTTATCTGAGCTGGAAAATCCGCCTGAAATCAGAGGTCCACCAAAACGAAATAGAGGAAATATTCGAATGGGTGATAGACGATGCTGATATTAAAATCTCTTTGGTCGGTGGAACGGATATTGAAGAAACAGAAACTGCCCCCAATCTGCACCCGACTGAAGTGGTTGTTGATGCTGACGAATGCGCATTGTGGTCGATTTATTTCGAACCAAAATTAGAAGTTTTACGCACCGGTAACGACCCCTACAAATTATTTGTTGCGCTCGAACAGTTTGGCAAAATTCACTCGATAGAAGCCCAAATTGATCTGCCCGATTTTTCATCGATGGACCCTGAACTGTGTTACATGAGTTGGGCCTTGTTATTCGATGCAAAAGCGGGTGACGAAGGGAAAATTAATGATGTTTTTGAATGGGTAATCGACGAAGCCAAAATTGAAATAAAATCTGTGGGTGGTTTATTCTCCGACGACTCAGCGGATGATCAGGTGAGTGCAGAGACGTCTGTTGACGTCGTAGAACCAACAGTAACCAGTAATGTGGTGAGTATCTCGGGTGCAGCTGAAACTCAAACGCCTCCGGCAGAAGCCGTTGTAACGGCGTCAGAAAATAAAGAGGAGGCAAGTGTTGATGCGACACCTGCTGCTGAGGCTGAGGCGTCCCAGGAAAAAGCACCTGAGGCAGAAGCAGCTGCGGCAGCCCCTAAACGCTCGAAAGCCCCTAAATCAAAAAGCGGCACTGCCGAATCTTCGTCCATCCGCGTCGGCATCGACAAAGTCGACAACCTGATCAACATGGTCGGCGAACTGGTTATTACCCAAAGTATGTTGGGGCAGTTGGGCACTGATTTTGATATGGATCGCGTCCCTAAACTGATTGAAGGTTTGGTGCAGTTAGAGCAAAACACCCGAGAATTACAAGAAAGCGTGATGCGTATTCGCATGCTGCCCATCAGCTTTGTCTTCAGTCGCTTCCCGCGCATGGTGCGCGATTTAAGTCAGGCCCTCAGCAAAGAAATCGACCTGCAAATTCTTGGCGACCAAACCGAATTAGACAAAACCGTCCTCGAAAAAATTGGCGACCCTTTGGTTCACCTAGTGCGGAATGCAGTGGATCACGGAATCGAAACCATTGCCGATCGTATGGCCATGGGCAAACCTGCACACGGTATTGTGCGCTTGAATGCTTTCCATCAAGGCGGCAATGTGGTGATCGAAGTCTCGGACGACGGTAAAGGCCTCGACGCTGAAATGCTCAAGCAAAAAGCCGTCGAAAAAGGTGTTATTACCGAAGAAGCGGCAGCGATGTTATCGCAAGATCAAGCCTACGATCTTATTTTTGCCCCTGGATTTTCCACCGCTCAAGTGGTCAGCGATGTCTCTGGCCGTGGTGTTGGCATGGACGTGGTCAAACGTAATATACAAGCGTTAAACGGCGTTATCGAGATTAAATCTGAAGTGGGTCGTGGTTCGACGATTACGATTCGCCTGCCGTTAACGCTAGCGATTTTGGACGGCCAATTAGTCCGGGTTGCCGACCACACTTATATTTTCCCCATTGTGTCGATTGTCGAATCGTTGCAATGCAAAGCCGAATTAATTAACAGCATTGCTGGTGGCTGTAATTTATTTAGGCTGCGTGAAGAATACGTACCGATTATTCGCCTCGCCCAAGCCTTCGATATTCCCTTTGAAGATAAAGATCTCGACGGGTCGTTAATGGTGGTGGTCGAATCCGAAGGCGAAAAAGTTGGCATTGTGGTCGACGAGCTATTAGCCCAGCAGCAAGTCGTGATCAAAAGTTTGGAACACAATTACCGCCGCGTAAAAGGCGTATCCGGCGCGACTATACTCGGCGATGGAACGGTGGCGTTAATTGTCGATATTCCCGGAATTGTGAGGCTTGCCGGTGATAACTATGCCCGCATGCAAAACGCTGCCCAAGGCTTAATGGCGCAGCCACAAAATCACACACAGCACTAAGGTGTTTTACACGAGGTTCCCATGCAAATAAAAAGCAGTAATGAACAAACCTATGACCAGTCGCGCTCCATGGCGGGTGCCGGTGCTGGGGGTATAAGCATGGAATCCGACGGCGCCGACCAATTTCTCACCTTTATTATTGCCGGTGAAGAATACGGCGTGGATATTTTATGTGTGCAAGAAATTCGCGGTTGGGAGCAGGCCACGCCGATTCCCAATGCGCCCAAGCATATTAAAGGCGTGATTAATCTGCGCGGCACCATCGTCCCGATTATTGAACTGCGCCAGTGTTTTGGCATGGAAAGTATTGAATACACGCCCATTACTGTGGTTATCGTATTAAAGGTTAATACCGATAAGGGCGAACGCATTATGGGCATCGTTGTGGATGCGGTTTCGGATGTCTACGCACTGGCGGAAAAAGACATGCGCCCGGCGCCGGATATCGGTGCTTCAATGAATACGGATTTTATTAAAGGATTGACCAACGTGGATGAAAAAATGGTGATCTTGTTAAACATCGATAAATTATTGACGATCGATGATATGCCGGATCTTTCAAATCTTAGCAAGCAAATCGAACAGTCAGAAAAATTGGCGGAAGGGTAAGATAATGGCAGGTTTAATGAGTCTTCTTGGGTTAGGTGATAGCAGCGCTTGTAAAGAGCTGGCAGATAAATTTGAAGCGCTTAGCCGCTCCGAAGCCGTGGTCGAATACGACATATCGGGGACGGTGCTGCACGCGAACGATAACTTCCTCAACCTGATGGGCTATCGCCTGGATGAGGTGATTGGCAAAGACCACAGTATGTTTGTCTGTGCTGCTGAGCGCGTGACCTCTGACTATCAGAATTTGTGGGCAGGTTTAGCGCGTGGCGTACACTCCACCGCAGAATCGAAAACGGTTTCTAAATCGGGCAAAGATGTTTGGTTGCAAGGTTCCTTTAATCCGTTGATGGATAAAACCGGTAAGCCCTATAAAGTGGTGCAATACGGCACCGATATTACCTCGTATAAATCCGACTCTCATCTCGCCAATGCGCTCGAGCTGTGCCAGGCAAATGTTATGTTGGCTGACAACGATAACAATATTGTCTACATGAATAAAACCGTCACCACGATGCTGCGCGATAACCAAAAAACACTGCAGACGGCGCTGCCTAATTTTTCAGTGAATAAGGTGATTGGCACTAACGTCGATGATTTTCATGCGAATCCTGATCATCAACGAAAAATGCTTAAAGAGCTAAGTGACCCTTACGATACCAATATCGAAGTGGCGGGGCTCACCTTTGGTTTAATTGCCACACCTTGGACCGATTCCGATGGTGAGCGAATTGGGACCTTGGTGGAATGGAAAGATAAGACTGAAGAGGTCGCAAGAGCTAAAGAAGAGCGCAAAATCGCGCAGGCAAATTCCCGTATTAAAGGCGCACTGGATGTCTGTAAAACCTCGGTCATGATGGCCGATGCGGACATGAATATTATCTATATGAATTCCTCCGTGGATAAAATGCTGCGAAATCGGGCGACCGAATTGAAGGCGATTTTACCCAATTTTAATGTCGACAAACTGATGGGCTTTAATGTCGATGGTTTTCATGTTGACCCCAGTAAACAACGTAAAATGCTAGCAGAATTAGATGGCACTTACGAAACCGATTTACCGCTCGGAGGATTAACGTTTGGCTTAACAGCCACCACAATTCGTGACGATGACGGTGAACTTTTGGGCACCGTGGTCGAGTGGATCGATAAGACTGAGGCCTTGGCGCTCGAGGCGAAAGAACGCGAAATAGCTCAGGCAAATTCTCGTATTAAAGGCGCGCTGGATGTCTGTAATACCTCGGTGATGATGGCCGATGCGGATATGAATATCATCTACATGAACGATTCCGTGAAAAAAATGATGAGCAATCGATCGAAGGAATTGAAAGAGGTCTTGCCGAATTTCAATGCCGACAAACTGCTGGGCTTTAATGTCGATAACTTCCACGTCGACCCCAGTAAGCAACGTAAAATGCTGGCCGATTTAACCGACACTTTTGAAACCGACCTACCGTTGGGCGGATTGACCTTCGGATTAACCGCTAACACCATTCGTGACGATGATGGCGCACTGCTGGGCACCGTGGTCGAGTGGGAAGATAAAACCGAAAGGTTGGCTGAAGAGGCGAGGGAACTCGAAGCTGCCCAGACCAATGCCCGCATTAAAGCCGCGCTCGATGTGTGTAACACAGCCGTGATGATGGCCGATGCGGATATGAATATTATCTACATGAACGGTTCTGTGGAGACCATGATGTCCGATGCTTCTGCGGAATTGAAAGCGGTCTTGCCGCAGTTTGATGCCAGTAAGCTGATGGGCTTCAACGTCGATAACTTCCACGTTGACCCCAGTAAGCAACGTAAAATGCTGGCCGATTTAACCGGTACTTTTAAAACTAATCTACCCATTGGTGGCTTAACCTTTGGTTTAATCGCCACCACCATTCGCGATGACGACGGCACCTTACTCGGCACCGTGGTCGAGTGGGAAAATAAAACCGCAAGCTTAGCCCTGGCGGTGAAAGAACGCGAAATCGCGCAGGCAAATTCCCGTATTAAAGGCGCACTGGATGTTTGTAATACTTCGGTGATGATGGCCGATGCGGATATGAATATCATCTACATGAACGAATCCGTGAAAAAGATGATGAGCAATCGCTCGAAGGAATTGAAAGCGGTCTTGCCGCAATTTGATGCTAATAAACTGATGGGCTTCAACGTTGATAACTTCCATGTCGACCCCAGTAAACAGCGCAAAATGCTGGCTGATTTAACCGGCACCTTTGAAACCGATCTACCGTTGGGCGGATTGACCTTTGGTTTAACCGCTAACACCATTCGCGACGATGACGGCGAGCTATTAGGCACCGTGGTCGAGTGGGAAGATAAAACCGAAAGGTTGGCTGCTGAGTTGAAAGAACGCGAAGCCGCCCAATCCAACGCCAGAATTAAAACCGCGCTGGATGTGTGTAATACGGCGGTGATGATGGCCGATGCGGATATGAATATTATCTACATGAACGACTCCGTACAAACCATGATGAGTGACGCTTCAGCGGAATTGAAAACGGTCTTGCCGCAATTTGATGCGAGCAAACTGATGGGGTTTAACGTTGATAACTTCCATGTCGACCCCAGTAAACAACGTAAAATGCTGGCCGATTTAACCGGTACTTTTAGCACTAATCTACCCATTGGTGGCTTAACCTTTGGTTTAATCGCCACCACCATTCGCGATGACGACGGCACCTTGCTGGGCACTGTGGTCGAGTGGGAAAATAAAACCGAAAGCTTAGCGCTGGCGGCGAAAGAGCTCGAACTTTCCCAGGCCAATGCCCGAATTAAAACCGCGCTGGATGTCTGTAACACGGCGGTGATGATGGCGGATGCGGATATGAACATCATCTACATGAACGAGTCCGTGACGGAGATGATGAGCAATCGCTCGAAGGAATTAAAAGGCGTCTTGCCGAACTTTAATGCCGACAAACTGATGGGCTTTAATGTCGATAACTTCCACGTTGACCCCAGTAAGCAACGCGGCATGCTCGCCAACCTCACCGGTACTTTTGAAACCAACCTACCGCTGGCGGGTTTGACCTTTGGCTTGATCGCCACCACCATCCGCGATGATGACGGCACCTTGTTGGGCACCGTGGTCGAGTGGGAGGATAAAACTGAACGCTTAGCGGAAGAGGCGAAAGAACTTGAAATCGCCCAGGCCAATGCACGGATTAAAACGGCACTGGATGTGTGTAATACAGCGGTGATGATGGCCGATGCGGATATGAACATTATCTACATGAACGAATCCGTGACGCAGATGATGAAAAACCGCTCGAAAGAATTGAAGGAGGTGTTGCCGAACTTTAATGCCGATAAACTGATGGGCTTTAATGTGGATGGATTCCATGTCGATCCCAGTAAGCAGCGCGGCATGTTGGCCAACCTGACCGGCACGTTTGAAACCAGCTTACCGCTAGCGGGTTTAACCTTTGGCTTAATCGCCACCACGATTCGCGACGACGATGGTACGTTACTGGGCACGGTGGTCGAGTGGGAAGATAAGACGGAGCGTTTAGCTACAGAAGCGAAGGAGCAAGCCATTGCACAAACCAATGCGCAAATTAAAACCGCGCTGGATGTGTGTAAAACCTCGGTGATGATGGCCGATGCGGACATGAATATCATCTACATGAATGATTCCGTGCAAAACATGCTACGCAATAGACAGGTCGAATTGCAATCGGTACTGCCGAACTTTAATGCCGAAAAACTGATGGGCTTTAACGTGGATAATTTCCATAAAACCCCGAGCCATCAACGCAACCTATTGAAAAATCTTACCACTACTTTCGCCACCGATTTACCTTTGGCGGGTTTGACCTTTGGCTTAACCGCCACGCCGATTCGCGATGATGAAGGAGAATGGCTAGGCACGGTGGTCGAATGGGAAGACAAAACTGAGCGCTTAGCTTTAGAGCGTGAAGAGCAGAAAATCGCCGAAGAAAATGCGCGAGTGAAACAAGCGTTGGATAATGTCACCGCCAACGTCATGATCGCGGATAATGATTGCAACATTATCTACCTCAATAAAGCGGTATTGACGATGATGCGTACTGCCGAGTCGGATATTAAGAAAGACCTACCGCACTTCGATGCCAGTAAATTGCAAGGCACCAATATTGATATCTTCCATAAAAACCCCTCTTACCAGCGCAATTTGTTGGGCGATTTGAAAGGCACATACAATGGTAAAGCGGAGGCCGGTGGTCGTACCTTTACGGTAATTGCTAATCCGGTTTATAAAGACGGTGAGCGCGCGGGCACGGTGGTGGAATGGAATGACCGTACGGCGGAACTGGGAATTGAAAAAGAAATTGATCAGATGGTCGAGGCGGCTGCAACCGGTGATTTCTCGATTAATATCACTACCGAAGGTAAAGAAGGCTTCTTCCTCAACCTGGGTAATGGCCTGAACAGTTTGGTGAGCACGGTTGAAGTGGCCCTCAACGATATTATTAGAATGCTGGGCGCGATGTCCCAGGGTGATTTATCCGAACGCATCACACGCGACTACGAAGGTTCCTTCGGGCAAATGAAAATGGATGCCAATACTACAGTGGATAAACTCACTGAAGTGATTAGCGCGATTCGCGGGGCGGCAACGTCCATCGAGACTTCATCGAACGAAGTCGCACAAGGTAATGCGAGCCTCAGTCAACGCACCGAAGAACAGGCATCGTCACTGGAAGAAACTGCAGCGAGTATGGAAGAGATGACCTCGACGGTGAAACAAAGCGCCGACAATGCTCAGAAAGCCAATGAAATGGCCGCCGGAGCTCAGTCCCTCGCGAGAGAAGGCGGACTGGTGGTCGAGAAAGCGGTGATAGCAATGGAGGAGATCAATAAATCGAGTAAACAAATCTCCGACATTATTAGTGTGATCGATGAAATTGCTTTCCAAACCAACCTACTGGCGCTGAACGCGGCGGTGGAAGCGGCAAGAGCAGGCGAGCAAGGTCGAGGCTTCGCAGTGGTGGCCGGTGAGGTTAGAAACTTGGCTCAACGATCAGCCGGTGCGGCGAAAGAGATTAAAGATCTAATTCGCGACAGTGTCGACAAGGTTGCAGACGGTACTTCACTGGTTAACCGATCGGGCGAGGTGCTTACCGAGATTGTCGATTCGGTGGATAAAGTGAACATCACCATGGAAGAGATCGCTGCGGCAGCCAAAGAGCAGAGCAGCGGTATTGAACAGGTGAACAAAGCGATTACCCAAATGGACGAAATGACTCAGCAAAACGCGGCCCTGGTGGAAGAAGCTTCTGCTGCCGGGCAGGCAATGTCGGATCAGGCACGGTCGATGAATCGGGTGGTCGAGTTCTTCTCCCATGAAGGTGCGCCCGGTGGAGGCGGCGGGGCAGCGCCAGCGGCTCCGGCTCCGGCTCCGGCTAAGCGAGTTAAGGCTAAGCGAGCAGCGCAGGGTGGACAGGCCTCAGGTGGCGATGATTGGGAAGAGTTCTAAGAAGAGACCTGAGTTGAAGGGCAACCATGAAAGCCGCAGTCAGTAGCGAATCGGGGGACTTCTCGACACGAGAGTTCCCCATGACTGACCAAGACTTTGAACGCATCGTTGGTATCACCCAATCGTTAACCGGCATTACCCTTAGCCACCATAAACGCAATATGGTTTATGGGCGTTTGGCGCGACGGTTACGTCGATTGGAGGTGAAGTGTTTTGCCGATTATTGTGATTTGATTGAAAATCATAATACGCCGGAGTCGACGGAGTTCATCAACGCAATCACCACTAACCTCACCTCGTTTTTCCGTGAGGATCATCATTTCGAATATTTAAAAAATACCGTTATTCCTCGTTTGATTCGGCGCAACGCTGCATCGAAGCGCATTCGTGTTTGGTCGGCAGGTTGTTCCACCGGAGAGGAGCCTTATTCGATCGCGATGATTTTTAAATCCTTTATCCAATTGGCGACCTGGGATGTGAAAATTTTAGCCACCGATTTAGATTCCAATGTTTTACAAACGGCAGCCGAAGGAATTTATGGGGAAGAGCGCGCGGAGGGGGTTCCGCAAAACTACCGCAAATTTATGTGTGTGGATAAAACCAACGAGCAGGTGAAGATAGCACCGCATATCTGTGAAATTATTACATTTAAACATCTCAACCTGTTAGAACATTGGCCTATGAAAGGGCCGTTCGATATTATTTTTTGTCGTAATGTGGTTATTTATTTTAATATCGACGTCCAGCGTGAATTATTCGAACGATATGCCAATATTCTAATACCGCACGGAAATTTGTTTATTGGTCACTCTGAAAGTTTACATAATGTGACTGCGCGTTTTGTAGCAAAAGGCCGAACCATCTATGAAAAATCTGATTAATGAAGACTGAGCTAATGCGACAAAAGATGACGACGCCGACGATTGAAGGCTTCGAACATATTAATCGCTACTGGGACCCTCGTATGCGTCAACCGGCGGCAAAAATATTACCGGGGCAGTGCTATGTGAGCAAAACCGGTGAAATGATTGTGACTGTTCTGGGCTCGTGTATTGCGGCGTGTATTCGCGACACCACCACGGGTGTGGGTGGTATGAATCATTTTATGTTACCGATACAAGATTGTGCAAAATCCGCTAACGCCATTACTCAAGAGTTGGCGTATGGAAATTGGGCAATGGAATACTTAGTCAACGAAATACTTAAGCAGGGTGGCCGTAAATCCAAGTTAGAAATTAAGATATTTGGCGGTGGTAAAGTGCTATCTAACTTTTCGCATATTGATATTGGCGGTCGTAATTTAGAGTTTGTTCTGGAATATATTGCGAAAGAAGGTTTTACAATTAAAGCGAAAGATGTCGGCAGTGATTGCCCGAGGAAGGTCTTGTATTTTCCCGATACCGGCGCGGTTAAATTGAAACGCTTGCTGTCAACTGCAAACGATACTATTGATCAACGAGAACGCGAGTACTTCGATACGATTGTTAAGCAACCTGATGTGGGCAGCATCGAGTTGTTTTAGTGTAACTTTTGTAATGGCTATGAAAGTAATAAAAATGTGTGCAGCTGGCTAAAAAGGTTTAATTGATGATTGCAAACAAATCGATGATTAGAGTATTGATTGTCGATGATTCAGCGTTAGTTCGTGCCTTGTTACAGGAGGTGCTGGAATCGGACAGTCGCTTCGAAGTTGTTGGCTGCGCGAAGGATGCCTTTGAAGCCCGGGACTTAATTAAACAACTGCATCCTGATGTGATTACGCTCGATATTGAAATGCCAAAAATGAATGGCATTGCCTTCCTGAAAAACCTGATGCGATTACGACCGATGCCGGTGGTAATGATTTCGACGCTAACACAGGAAGGGGCTCCAGCGACGCTTCAGGCCTTGGAGTTGGGGGCTGTGGACTTTGTGCCTAAGCCTAAGTCGGATAAAGATGGAAGTTTAGAGGAAAGTCGCGAACTGATCATTGAAAAAGTGGCGAACGCTGCAAGTGCGCATGTGCGTGCGGTGCAGGATCAGCCGACTCCGGTTCAGTTAAAAAATTATTCGAAAACCAATGCTTCTTTTGTGAAGTCGAAGCGATTAAAACACAATTTTCTTATTGCAATCGGAGCCTCTACAGGGGGTACAGAAGCGATCAAAGAAGTGATTACCGCGCTGCCAGAAAATTCGCCGCCTATTGTGGTGGTGCAACATATTCCGGAGTCGTTTAGCCGATCGTATGCGGCACGTGTGGACAGTCATTCGGCGGTAAAGGTTTATGAAGCGGAACACCATCAAATGATTGAGCCTGGTTCGGTTTATATTGCGCCAGGTAATATGCACTTACGGGTGGTGCATACGGCGAAGGGGTATATGTGTGTATTGAAAGAGGAAAATTTGGTGAATCGACATCGGCCTTCTGTTGAGGTTTTGTTCGATTCGGTGATTGATGCCGCGAAAGATAATGCCATGGGAATATTACTAACTGGGATGGGAGCAGACGGCTCTGAGGCGCTTTTGCGCATGAAAGAAGCGAACTGTTTGACTATTGCTCAGGATGAGGCGACTAGTGTTGTCTGGGGAATGCCTGGCACAGCAGTAGGACTTGGCGCAGTAGATAAAGTATTGCCATTGGATAACATTGCGAGCGCGATTTTGTCCGCTGCATTTAAATAAAATAGACTATGCTTGTAGAAGTAAATAGACGTTCTGATTGGGACAATTGTGTGAACTTGCTCTATGATGAGCGCCTAAGGGTTTGGCTGTTATCGATATGATCGCTTGTAGCGTTTTGTTGGATGTGACTGCGATGAATCAGACCAAACTATTTGCATCAATTTGAAAAAATAACTTTAGGAAGCGTTTTTTATGTCCATTACATCTTCTCTAGCTGATAACGGTGAAGTGTTAACGATATCAATCGAAGGGCGCTTCGATGCCTCTTCTTTGGAACAGTTTCGTCGTAGTTTCGAAAATCTGGAATCGGGTGATGTTAAGAGCTATGAAGTTGATTTAGCTGACACCGTCCATCTAGACAGTTCCGCACTGGGTATGTTGCTTGTTTTGCGAGACCATGCCGGTGGTGATAAAGCTGACATCACTATCAAAAACTGTTCACCCGAAGTTAAAAAGATTTTCGCTATTTCGAGTTTCGAACAACTCTTCACCATTCAATAGGCCGCTAGGCTGATAAACGGGGAAGGGGTGATATTTTGATTAATGAGGCGACAGATTCTCTTAAAATCCTTATCGCCGAGGACTCCGCTACAGACCGGCTGATATTGGAGACGATAGTCTCCAAAGCCGGACATGTCCCCATTGGTGTAAGCGATGGCCTAGAGGCCTTAGAAGCTTACGAGAAAGAACAACCTGATCTTGTATTGCTCGATGTGCTGATGCCCAACATGGGCGGCATTGATGTTGCGCGCACTATTCGTAAGAATAATCAGGAAAATGTTGTTCCCATTATTTTCCTTACCTCTTTAAGCGATCAAGAGTCTTTGGTCGAATGCTTGGATTCGGGCGGCGATGATTTCATTTCCAAGCCCTATAACCAAGCGGTACTTAAGTCCAAAATCAGAGCATTTGGACGTTTACGTCGATTGCATTCCACGTTGTTGGCGCAAAAAATCCAAATTGAAGAAAATAACCGCCACCTTATTCAAGAGCAAACCGTTGCTAAGCAAGTGTTCGATAAAATCGCACATACGGGCTGTTTGGATATGGGCAATATCCGCCATTACATGTCGCCACTGGCGGTGTTTAATGGGGATGTGCTGGTTTCTGAGATTAGCCCCAACGGTAATATGGTGGTGATGCTGGGCGATTTTACCGGTCACGGTTTACCGGCTGCGATTGGTTCTATGCCGCTGGCTTCGACCTTTTACGGCATGGTCCGTAAGGGTTTCAGTATGTCGGACATTCTGAGCGAAATTAATCAAAAGCTTAACGATATTTTGCCGATAGGCTTTTTCTGTTGCGCCATTTGTGTGGACATCAATTTCAAAGAGCGGCAGATAAAAGTGTGGAATGGCGGCCTGCCAGAAGCATTTTTGTATCATTCCAAGAAAAAGGAATATCAATTACTTCCCTCAAAACATCTCCCTTTAGGCGTGTTGCCGAATAATAGCTTTAACGGAGAAACTGAAAACTTTCAGTTGGAGTACGGCGATAAATTGTATATGTGGTCGGATGGCGCTTTTGAGGCCCGAGATGTCCATGGCGATATGTTTGGCGAGGAACGCTTACACAAGGTTTTGTATGATCATGCCGGTGAAAAGGACTTGTTTGATAATATCCTGACGGGTGTTCACGATCATATCGGTGAGTTTAAAAAAGACGATGATATGTCCCTCGTCGAAATTGAAATGCAAGACATTGATGTGGTTGCTGAAGTTGAGCACATTACCGAGAAGAAGCAGGGCAGCTTGTCCGATTGGCACATGGATTTTGAATTACCTGAGTCGAGTTTAAAAGAATTTGACCCTTTACCCATGTTGATGAATATTATTTCGGAGGTGCCAGGCTTACGTCAACATCGCACACCGCTTTATACGGTGATGGCCGAGCTGTATACCAATGCGCTTGAGCATGGGGTATTGAGTTTGTCGTCTGAGTTAAAATCATCTCTCGACGGTTTTGCGACGTATTACAATGAGCGCGCTGATCGTTTACGCGATCTCGCAAAAGGCAAAGTGACGTTCCGGTTAACGCATTATGCCGATGAGAAAGGCGGACTGTTAAATATCCGTGTGATAGATTCAGGTAAAGGGTTCTGTTTTAAGAAAAAAGAAACGAATGAAAATAACCAGAATTTGTTTGGCCGTGGCTTGACGCTGATTAAACAGCTGGCTCAGTCGATTATTATTCATGAGCCGGGTAATGATGTTGAAGTCAATTATCGTTGGAATCGTGAAGACTAATTGTGAAAAATGGCTGTTAACGCCAGTCGTGAAAGTTGGTTGTAATAGCTGGTTTTGAAGATTGGTTGCGTTATTTGTGAGTCCTTAGACGTTCTGTCGAGCAAGCATCAATAAAATATCAGCAAGAAAAAAACATACACAATAAAAAAGAACAAATTCAAGGTGTGTTTATGAGCGATGAGTTAGACCTGGACAACCTAAACATGCTGAAAGATTTACTCGGTGAACGATTTGCTGAGCTAATTGACACCTTTCTAAAAGATTCTAGCGAGCGCATAAGCCTGATTACATCGGGTTTGGCTGATGCGGATGATTCGGTCGTTCGTCATGCAGCCCATGGCCTGAAGGGCAGTTGTCGTAATATTGGTGCCAACCCCTTGGCTGATATTTGTTCCGTTTTAGAGGACCAGGCTGTTGCCGGTGAGATCGAAGATGGGCAGCAACAATTGGCCGCTATCGAGCAAAAACTTGCCGCTGTAACTTCTGAATTAAAGAGCTTTCTTTAGTTCCCCCCCGTAGACCATCCTTCGCACCTTCTTATGTGTTCCTTCTTAAGAGTACCTCTCTATCTGTGGCATAGCTCATGCATAGTTAATGTGTAACTGAATAGCGCCTGTCATTTACCGAACCCCATGTGCGCTTTCATGACGACACTCTCTGAGGGGGACGAATGAATCCATTATTACCACCGATCACCGTAACTTCTTCTGATACGGACTTGGCTGTTAGAGGCTCTGCTAAGCAGAAGGTAAAGGCTGATGATTCTGGCCCGAGCTTCAAAGAGGCTTACGATAAGCAGGCTAAGGTTAAGGAAACGGCTAAGGTTAAGAAAACGGCTAAAGCCGATACTAAACCGGCGCGAGAAACCGAGCCTGCAGCAGGCCAAGTTCGAGAACAGCGAGAATCAAAAGCGGCGGACAGTACCAAAACTAAAGAGAAGTCGGGCGCTGTAACGGATACTCGGACGGAAAAAACGCCACATACTGAAGATGTGAGGGCCGAAGCTCAAGGTTCGGCTGAATCCTACGCGAGTACTGAAGACGGGACTCCAGAGACTTTAGACGAAGAGTTGGTTGGACCGGTACTCCCCGAAACGCACAATGGGAATGGCACGGAGCTAAGCCTTGTTGGCGATATAATGAATTCAGTTGTGGCTTCTGGGCAAGACACCGGCACGGGAGTTGAAGGCGAAGCCGTTTCTGGGCTTGGGTTAAATACCTCTTCTGCTGATAGCGCTGCTCTGGGTTTGGCTGGAAATACGGAAGGACGTGACGCTCTTGGTTTACGAGGGACAGGTTTAATTGGAGAGACGATACCTTCTGGGGCTTCGGCACATATGGCTACTCAGGCTGGAGCTAACGCAGCGGTAAATGCTTCTCCGCTTGCGGGCCCTAATAAATCAGGCGTTTTATCTGAGTTAGGTGTGGGTGGCGATAAGCTGATCGGAGAAAATCTGAGCGGAGAAAGACTGAGTGGAGAAAGACTGAGTGGAGAAAGACTGAGTGGAGAAAGACTGAGTGGAGAAAGACTGAGTGGAGAAAGGCTGAGTGGAGAAAGACTGAGTGGAGAAAAGCTGGGGGAAACCGGTCGATTTTTTAGTCGCTCGATTGAGCAGTTTGCTGCTCGCGGTAATGTCACTGATGCTTCTGCCACGGCTGATACGGATTCAGGAAAAAAACTAAACCCGTCGGCTACAACCAGCAGCTTTATGAATAATATGCTTTCAGTTTCACAAAAACCCTTGTCTTTGGTTTCGAAAGAAGGTGGCTTGGTGGGGGGGACTTTGGCAAATTTTGCGGATCAAATAGAGTCGTCGGGAAAGACTCAGCCTTTCGCGCAGGTAGGAGCTGGAATTGCGCCGGGTGTTTCGGCTAGCGGTTTGCCGCTTGCTGCAGATGCACGCGTTCAATTACCGGTATCGATTACCTTTGGGCAAAGTGGTTGGGCCAATATGGTTGCTGAGCGCTCTGCGATGATGGCGGCGCAGTCGATTGAATTTGCTGAACTGCGACTCGATCCGCCTGAATTAGGGCCATTGCAGGTAAGGGTCAGTGTGAATCAAGATCAAGCCACGGTGAGTTTTATCGCCCCGAATGCTCAGGTGAAAGATGCCTTGGATCAAAGTCTTGTGAGGCTTAAAGAAATGTTGGAAGAGCAGGGTTTGGACTTGGTAAATGTGGATGTCTCTGATCAAGCTTCTCAAGATGCTGATGCCGACGGAGAGTCTCAAACAGCGCAATCGAATGAAGAGCTGGCTGAAGAAGAGGAGCAAGTCGTCACCCAAAGCGTTGAAATTAATGCGGGCTATGGTGTGGATCATTACGCTTAGCTCAGAGGCTTAAATCTGGATCGGCGGCACGAATCTAGTTGGCAGACGTTGGCGCCACTAAAATATGGAACGAAATGGTGATGTTTGAGCGGCGATCAGTTTGAGTTACATTTTCATTTTTTGCGGATGAAATTGGCGTTCCTAGTTGTGAACTAAAAAGCCTTGTTCACACCGCATTATCCGTTTGGCGCATTGCAATGCCGTTTACTTGGACGCGCCGATCTGGTTAGCAGTGATTTTAATTCGTTGTTTTTGATTGGAAGGGCTGTTATTGGGTTTGAGTAAGCTTGGTGAAAGCGTGAAAATTAAAAAAGCCGAGAACTCCTGTCTCGGCTTTTTTAAAATTAATAATCCCTTATCACCTATTCCTATCCGTGTTTCCGTTTCCTTGGTGACTCACCGTCCTGGTAAGTGAATTCCTTTATTTCCCCCAATATAGTCCCTTAATCTTGTATAAAAACTGTTTCCTTGTCGTCCTTGTTTCGTTCGTCCTTCCTTGCTTCTTTCATCCCTGATTCTAACTTGTCCCTCAAGCGATGAAATGTATTATTCAGGAAAAGTGATCTGGGTCATAGACGACATTGTGGGTAATGTCTGTGAGATATTTCCTACAGGTAGTAGGAGTTTGTCACTGGTGATAGGTTTCGGGTGATGGGTGATGGGTGACGGGTGACGGGTGACGGATGACGGGTGACGGGTGACGGGTGACGGGTGACGGGTTACGGGTTACGGGTGACGGATGACGGATGACGGGTGACGGGTGACGGGTGACGGGTGACGGGTGATGGATTACGGATGACGGTTTGCGGGTGACGGTTTGCGGGTGACGGGTGACGGGT
>JAWSUZ010000049.1:0-51264 GCA_033852165.1 Agarilytica sp.
GTTTCCAAAAACGATTCAATATCTGGAGTCACAAGGTTCGCATACGTACATTGATGTTGGTCCATCGGGGACCTTGTCCGTATTTTTGAAACGTCTATTACCGTCTGCGGCTGAATCCACATATTGCTCTGTTTTAACGCCTTACGAAANNTACCAAACTTCAGGTTGATGTGTGGTGTTTATCGACCGTTGATGTCGATGCTCCATTGCAGAATCATTTGCGAACCTTCCTTACAGAAGAAGAGAAAGCGGCGGTTGCGCGGTTTATGCGGCCCAATGACCGGGTGTTGAACCTCTGTGCAAGGGCTTTTTTACGGGTATTATTGTCGCGATACCAAAAAGATATAAAACCCATTGAGTGGGTCTTCAATAAAAACAAATACGGAAAGCCCTTTATTTCGAATAAAATAGATGGCCAGCCCTTATATTTCAATATCTCTCATACTCAGGGGAAAGTGGTTTGCGCAATAGCACCGCATGAGTACATAGGTGTGGACGTGGAGTCTATCGAAAGAAGCATCGATAGTTTGAGATTAGCCGAGAGCGTATTTGCCAAGGCGGAAATACAAGCGCTAAGGGACTGCGACCCTCAGGAACGCAATACGCTGTTTTATCGCTTTTGGACCCTTAAAGAGTCGTATATTAAAGCGATAGGGATGGGTTTATCTCACCCGCTCGACAACTTCTGGTTTGACCTTACTCAGGAGAAAAGTATCAAACTTAATTTCACCGAAGGCGCTAATGTTCGTACAGGCAGTTTTTATCAAAAACTCCTAGACGATGACTATCTGTTGGCGTTGGGAGTTGTAGATGGCGGAGATGTCGAAGCGGTGAATCTTCATTCTTTTTCGTTATCGGAGTTTTATTAGCGATTTTTCGGCATCTTTTTACGTGTTGAGTAATGGGTCTGTTATGTGTGGACGATCGATCTGGTGAGGGTTTACAGCCAAAATCTAACAATCGAATAAAGATCAGCTAAAATTAAAATGAGTATTGTTAAAAGTAGAAGCCCATTTCAAAATTGAACACCCATGCCACACATTAAGCACCCTTACATCGTTGATGTGGAAGCCTCAGGCTTTGGCCTAGACAGTTATCCTATAGAAGTAGGGCTAGCTTTGGAGTCCGGTGTTCGTTATTGCGCATTAATAAAGCCACAGGCAGCCTGGACGCATTGGGATGAATCTGCAGAAAACCTTCACGGTATTTCAAGAGAGATACTCGCATCCAAAGGTAAAGCCATTGTAGAGGTCGCCAGCGAGCTGAATGGGTTCCTGCAAGATGGATGCGTCTTTAGCGATGCCTGGGGAGTCGATGAGCCCTGGATAATACGCTTGTTTGAAGCAGCAGGGCTTGAAAGAACTTTTCGTATTTATGATATTCAAACCATAATGACGGAAGAGCAAATGGATTGTTGGCATGCAACGAAGGATTCTGTGATTAATGATCTCAATCTTTCTCGCCATCGCGCAAGTAACGATGCACGAGTCATTCAAGAAACGTACAACCGCAGTTGGTAATTGATTTACGTGGTTTGTTTTCTATTCATGTGCAGTTTTATCCGCTTGCCTGTTTCAATGCCAGCTATATAAAAAATCAATGAGTTCGAATCCAGTCCATACCACCAATCAACTGTGTTCTCTCCTCCCCCGTCCCCAATTTCAATATTTGGCGCCATTAAGTCATTCTTGGCGCCTAAAATATGACCTGTGTCACCTTTATATCGAATTTATCTAATAAATTCGTTTTTACAACAAATCGCTATTGCATAGCAGCAAGAAAAGTCTAGAATGATGTATAAGGTGTCAGGTATGACGCTTAGCCCTTCTTGTATGTCGTATTATGTGTTTGAAATGTGGGCAGTATAGTAAGAGCTAAGACTAAATTTTATGGACGATATACATCAAATCATTGGCATTGTGGAGTAGCCGAATGACAACCGAAGTATATTATCGTGTAGTAATGAATACAGAAGAACAGTATTCCGTTTGGCCTTCTTATCGTGATTTACCCGACGGGTGGTGCGAAGAAGGTGTAACGGGAAGCAAAGAAGACTGTCTCGATCGCATCAAGCTGATCTGGACTGACCTTAGGCCAAAAAGTCTAAGAGATCAGTTAAATCACTGATAATTATGGGGTTTAGTTGAGGGCCGTAATCGTTGGGGGACGAGTGTGGTCAGTTAATGAGGCAGGTTTGCCTTTAGCTCAATATTCAATTCCATATCATACGCGTTGTGCCAGGAGCATTTTATAATCAGTACTTGTTCTTGGAATAACCGTTCATAACAATTAACTCCCCGTATTTAAACCAAAAATCGAAGTTAAAAATGGAGACTTAGTTTGTCCCGTTTTGGCCTCGTCACGCGTGCAGTTTTGTTTTTGTTGAAAACAAGTGCTGCGTGACAGCATTTTTACGCCAAAAATACGTCTGTTTGATTATTATGACGTAAGAATGGTGTTTTTGGTGCCTGCGAAAAGAGCGTAAAGAGCATTAACAGCTATCCTTTAAAGAGTTCAATTATTACCGAGTTTCGGCCTCAGTCTGGCGTCTAAGTCAACGGATTGGGTTAACGCTCCGATAGCTAAAATGCCTTTTGTAGGTCGATGATTTTAAAGAGATTTTTAGCTCCTGGGTTTTGTGCCTAGGTAACCATTATTTGTCAGATCAGGTTCATTGAAAGAGTTGTATATGAGCAATGTGGAAGTCGGTCAGTTTCAAAATTTCGTTGAGTTATTACAATACAGAGCAAAGCATCAAGCGGGTGATATTGCGTTCCGGTTTTTACCCGATGGCGATATAACCCCTCTAGCACCAACTCTAACCTTCAAATCGCTTGATCAAAAAGCGAAGGTAATCGCGCAGAAACTTCTCACAGTTTGTGATCGGGGAGATCGCGCGCTGTTGATTTATCCCTCGGGCTTGGATTTTATTACCGCGTTTTTTGGTTGTTTGTATGCCGGAGTGATCGCAGTTCCTGCTTATCCACCTAAACGGAATCAAAAGTTACAACGCCTGCAAATCCTGATTGAAGACTGTGATGCATCAATCGTACTAACTGACTCACAAAGTTACGAAATAGCCGTCCCACAATTTTCTGCTATCAGCGCCTTAGAGCACCTACCATGGTTACGAACGGATGAGGGGCTAGATGACGCTAGCGCTGATTTTTGTGTAATTGAGCCTGAAAAAGATGAGATTGCTTTTTTGCAATACACCTCGGGTTCAACGGGTGATCCCAAAGGGGTTATGGTCAGTCAATCAAATTTGATTATTAATTCCGAACTGATCTACACCGCCACGTCACACAATGATGATGATGTCATTGTCGGCTGGATGCCCTTGTTTCACGATATGGGTTTGATCGGCAATGTCCTGCAGCCAGTATTTGCTGGCGTTACTTGTACATTCATGCAACCCACAGCATTTTTACGAAAACCGCTGCGGTGGCTAAAAGCTATCTCTGAATATAGGGGGACATCTAGCGGTGGCCCCAATTTTGCGTACGACATTTGCGTCAGCACAGTCAAAGATGAAGACCTAGAACACCTCGATTTAAGTTCATGGAAAGTTGCGTTTAACGGCGCAGAACCGATACGTATCAGCTCCATGAGGGCTTTTAGCGAAAAGTTTGCGTCGTGTGGGTTTAAAGATGAAGCGCATTACCCTTGCTATGGAATGGCTGAAACAGTTCTGCATATGACTTCGAATGAAGTATCGCGAGCGGAATATAGTGAATTTTTTGATGCTGAGTTACTGCTTCAAAATACTATAGAAAAAATGGATAGATCTGATCCGGGCGCTATAGAACTGGTCAACTGTGGTCGAGCTTGGTGTGACCACCTTGTTAAAATAGTTGATCCTAAGACATTCAATGCCTGCGAAGAGACTCAAATTGGTGAGATTTGGGTTCAAGGTGAAACCATTACTAAAGGCTATTGGAAAAAACCAGAAGTCACGGAAGCGGTTTTTAATGCTTATATCTCAGACTCAAAAGAAGGACCATTTTTACGCACCGGCGACTTAGGTTTTCTTTTGAATGGAGAATTATTTGTTACTGGGCGATTAAAAGATGTATTGATTATTCGCGGTCTCAATCACTATCCGCAAGATATAGAGCTTACCGCTTTTGAGTGCCACGAAGCCCTAATGCCGAATGGTGCTGCTGCGTTTTCCGTGCAGGAGGGTGGTGATGAACAATTAGTGCTAGTGCTCGAAGTTAAGCGAACATTTTTACGGAAATTCGATGAAAATGATGTTGCCATGTCGGTGCAAAAATCTATTGCCGAGCATCATGATCTGCAAGCGAACAGTATTTTATTTATTAAACCCGGTCGCCTTTCAAAAACGTCCAGTGGTAAAGTTCAGCGGCAACGTTCTAAACAACTATTTCTCGATGATGATATCGAGGTTATCGCACGAGTTGATAAACGTGATCAAATTGATGAGTCCGAGCTACCTGAATTTCCGGTAGGACTTTGGAAACAAGCTTCGCTTAGCGAATCTGATTCTCAGAAAAAAATCATCATATCCAATTACTTACAAAGATTGTTCACCGTATTCGCCGGTCTAAAGGGGAAAGAATTCCCATTAGATAAAGAGTTTTTAGCCTATGGTTTGGACTCTTTGTCGCTTTCTCGTATTGCCGCTAAAGTGGCCGAAGATCTGAGTATTGATATCCCGATTGAAGTACTTTTTCTCTGTGAAACGATCGAATTACTCAGCGATAAACTGTTGATATTGTCTCAAACAGAAAATCAATCACGTCAACCAATAGAAGCAATTTATCAGGAAGATAAGCGATATCCCTTATCGCATGCCCAGGAAAGAATGTGGTTTTTGTCTCAGTTTGAGCAAAGTACACTTTACAATATATCGGGTTTGTTTGAGCTGTCTGGTGATGTTGATGGCAGTACCCTTGCCAAAGCCTTCCAGAAAATTATTGCCCGGCACGAATCCCTGAGAACACGTTTTGTCGAATCGAATGGCCAGATTGTACAATTGGTTGATACAGACGTGGACTGGCAGTTAAGCATTTTGGATCTAAGTGATAGAGATGCGTCGGAGCTTGCTGCTGCTATCGAAAGTGAAATGCAATTCGTATTTGATCTTTCTAAAGATGTTCTTTTCCGCGCGACACTCTATAAAAAATCTGACGGTGAATACACGCTTGCCGTTTCGATGCACCATATTATTGCCGACGGTTGGTCTGTTGCAGTATTGATGCAAGAGCTATCATCGATCTACACCGCTCTGGTTGAACAGCGCGAAATCCCCCTCGATCCGATTACTATTCACTACAAAGATTACTCAGCTTGGCAGCAAAACTATTTAGCAGAAAATCTCTTTCAGAAACAATCAGAATACTGGCTGGAGCAGCTCAAAGATTGTCAGCCACTGGACTTGTTAACGGATAAGTCACGTCCGTCTAGTCCGGACTATGCTGGCGATCATGTTAGCTTTTGTATTGATGAAAAGCTTTGTCGCAAGCTAAAAAACCTTAGTCAAACACAGGGCGCGACATTGTATATGACGCTGTTAACGGCGTTTAATATTTTACTGGCCAAATACAGTGGTCAGAACGATATTTGTGTCGGGTCCCCGATTGCTGGTCGAACGCGTTCAGAAGCCAATAATTTAATTGGTCTATTTGTCAACACCTTGGTCATGAGGACTGATGTTGCGGAGGAGTTTACATTTGTTGAATTACTTAACAATGTCAAAACCACGACCATTAATGCTTACGCCAATCAAGATATTCCTTTTGAAAAAGTGGTTGAACTTGTCCAGCCGGATAGGGATGCCGCGATTACGCCGCTATTTCAAACGATGTTTGTATTGCAAGATGGGCAGTCGACTTCGGTGGTGTTTCCTGGGCTAGACGTTTCAGACATACAGCAACACTCACAAACCTCTAAATTCGATATTACCTTAGAATTGGTGAGTTCAAAAGATACGATTAAAGGTGTTTTTGAATTTAAAACATCACTCTACACACGATCCACTATTGAGCAGATTAAGCGGCATTTTCTAAACACTTTGTCCGCTATCGTCGCCGCGCCAGAACTGTGTGTAAACAGCTTGTTGTTACTTGATGACGAGGATGTTCAGCAGCAGAACAAACTCGCTCATGGCTTAGAAATAGATTTTTCTAATGCCAATGGATTACACGATTTATTTTCTGAGCAATGTAAAAAAACGCCAAATGCTTTAGCGGCTATTTTGGATTGTGGTGATAATTCAGAAGGCATTTCTCTTAGTTACCAAGAATTGGATGAAAAATCCAATCAATTGGCTCATTTATTACAGAGCAAGGGCGTAGCGAACAATTCTTTAGTGGCTCTTTGTGTCGAGCGTTCAATTGAAATGTTGGTGGGGATGTTGGGTATTCTAAAAGCGGGGGCTGCGTATGTGCCTCTAGATCCGTCTTATCCTCAAGACCGCCTTCAATACATGCTGGACAATAGTCAGGCGACGGTGATGATTACGCAATCACAATTGCCGTCGGATCTCGTTTTGGTCGGTTCAGAAGACCGAGATTTGACCCAAATAAACTTGGACCTTTCGTGGGCGACGATTGCCGATTTTCCAAGGCATGCACCACAATTATCGGTGTGTGGTGATGACCTGGCCTATGTGATTTATACCTCGGGGTCTACCGGAAAACCGAAAGGTGTGGCGATTAGTCACCGATCGATCTGCAATCAAATATGTTGGGTGCATGATCAATTTCCTCAAGTCGAGAGCGACAACTTTCTATTTAAATCGTCGCTTAGCTTTGATGCCTCGGTCTGGGAAATATGGGTTCCTCTTTTAAGCGATGCAACGTTAATTATGGCCAAACCCGATGGCCATCAGGATATTCAGTACCTTCTGGACACCATTGTGCGTCGAGAAATTACTCAGGTGCTGTTGTTGCCGTCAATGTTTCAAACAATGATGGGCTTGCCAAACCTAAAAAATGTTAACAGCCTAAAACGAATATTTATGGGTGCAGAAGCCCTGCCAACAGAATTGGTTGCAACAGCTTTCGAATATGCGGACCAAGTGATAAATGTTTACGGTCCTACGGAATGTACAATTATCGCAACATTTTTTGAATTGTCTCGATCAGCGTATAGCAAGGGTATTCGAGATAAAGGTTTATCGGGGTACGCGCCTATCGGCAAGGCCGTGACTAATCTTTGCAGCTATGTACTCGATAAAAATTGCGCTTTGCTTCCAATGGGTGTGGCGGGAGAACTTCATATCGGCGGTGCGGGTGTGGGGCAAGGTTATGTGCATCAGCCTGAACTGACGTCGGAGCGATTTATTGCGAATCCTTTTTCTGACAATTTTGACGGTTCTAACAGTTCTGACAGTGTAGCGAACAAACTTTATAAAACTGGTGATCTGGTCAGACTATTGCCAGATGGCAATATCGAATTTTTAGGGCGTATTGATCACCAGGTAAAAATACGCGGGTTTCGAATTGAGCTGGGAGAAATTGAATCGGTACTGCTCGATAATGAGGATATCTCCGAAAGTGTTGTTATTGCCAAAGAAGACCAACAAGGCAATGCCCGATTGGTGGCTTATTATGTTGCCAAAAATGGGGAAGTGGATACCCAACAATTACAAAAATCACTCATGGATACGCTTCCCGAATATATGGTGCCGGCGTTTTTTATGGCCTTGGAGGCTTTCCCTAAAGGCCAGAGCGGCAAGATCGATCGCAAGCTGCTGCCTGATCCCGATTATCGGGAAGACGTTGTTTACATCGCGCCAGCCACAGAAACCGAAAAAGTACTCGCGGGTATCTGGTCGGAAATACTCGGCGTAGACAAGGTTGGTCGCAGCAGTAATTTCTTTAGCTTAGGTGGACAATCGCTACTGGCGGTGCGTGTGATGTTAAGAATTCAAAACGAATTGTTAACACATCTGCCTTTGCGACGGTTTTTTGCAGCAAAAACACTCACAGATTTAGCCGCTGCTATTGATGAGCAGAAACAGCTCAACGATAGCGGATCGACAGACGCCAGTATTATCGATAATTGTATTCGCGAGGTAGCCACCGGTGAAAAAACGCCGCTGTCGTATTCCCAGCAACGACTGTGGGTTGTGGATCAATTAGGCGAATCTTCTTCTCAATATAATATGCCCGCAGCGATACGCATAGCCGGGCAGGTGGATGTTCTCGCATTAGAGAACGCCTTTAGTCGCATTATTACGCGGCATGAAATTTTACGAACGACCTATTCACAAGAAAATGGACAGCCGGTTCAAGAAGTCTTGGAGGACTGGGATTTTTCCTTAGAAAAAATCGCGTTAAACGACGGCAACGGCACAAGTACAGAAGATTTGGTGAAGCAGGAGGCGTTAAAGCCATTTGATTTGTCACGTGACCTCAGTATCCGCGCGAGCGTTATTTCGCTTGCCGAAGATGAGAGCCTGCTTTTAGTAACGCTTCACCATATTGCCAGTGATGGCTGGTCAACATCGATATTAATTCGTGAATTAAACGTGTTATATAGCGCTTACGTCACCGGGTCGGATGCCGAGCTGGCGGAATTACCCTGCCAATATAATGATTATGCGGTTTGGCAGCGCAACAATATTACGGAAGAGACCTTTGCTCATCAGATCGCGGCCTGGAAAAATGATCTGAAGGGTTTGCCGTCCGTACACAATTTGCCCTTGGATAGAAATAGACCGGCTGTGCCCAGTTATGATGGCGACACGCTAAAACAGGTGCTTTCGTCAGAACTTTCGCAATCGTTAAGTCTACTGGCCAAAGAAAACGACGCATCACTGTTTATGTTGCTTAACGCCGCACTTGCCAGCCTAATCAGTCGCTATAGCGGTCAACATGATGTGGTGATTGGTACGCCCATTGCCAATCGTTCCCCCGTAGAAGTGGAATCGCTGATTGGTTTCTTTGTTAACACGGCCGTGTTACGCAGCGATTTAAGCGAAGCGCTGAGTTTTAAACAGTTGCTCGCACAGAGTAAAGAAAAGTGCTTGTTTGCGCTTGAAAACTCGCAAATACCTTTTGAAATGTTAGTCGATGCGGTACAGCCACAACGCAGTACACGTTATAACCCGCTATTTCAAATCATGTTGGCCATGCAAAATAATGAATCGACCGAGATTCAACTGCATGATTCGTTGACGGCACACTTGGATGAATCACTGTTTAAAACCAAGTTTGATATCACCTTAAACGCGTGTGAAACTGACGAGGGAATATCGTTATCGTGGGAGTTTGCGACGGACCTATTTGATCGATCCACGATTGAAAAAATGTCGGCAGCGTTTCAAATTCTGTTAACCGGCATTTCCAAAAATCCTGATACCTTGGTGGGGGCTTTGCCCTTATTGAGCGAAGAAGAACACGACCTGATTGTAAATCAGTTGAAACCCGCAGAAACCGAAGCAACATCGGATCAGTGTCTTCACCAGTTATTTGAATCCAAGGCTACATCGTCGCCTGACGCAATCGCGGCTATTTTGGATCAAGAAATTGACGATGATGATAAGACTGTTATACATTCTGATGCGGCGACGATAACGTATCGTGAATTAAATGAACGCGCTAATCAGCTCGCCCATTGCCTACGAAATTCTGGCGTAGAAAATAATACGCCCATTGCCTTGTGTGTTGATCGTTCGATTGAAATGCTGGTGGGAATGTTGGGTATCTTAAAAGCTGGCGCGGCATACGTGCCATTAGACCCTTCGTATCCGCTTGATCGTCTGCGCTACATGTTGGATCACTGTCGTGCACCGGTATTAATTACACAAGCGCATTTGCAGTCGATATTCTCGGGTGGCGAAACACGAGAAGAAAACGTAACGACGATTTGTTTGGATGAGAATTTTTCATCTATTGCCGATTACCCCTTGGCAGCACCTGAAGTTCCAATATCGAGCCGCGATCTTGCCTATGTAATTTACACATCTGGTTCCACGGGTCGTCCGAAAGGTGTGGCGATTAGTCATGCAGCAATATGTAATCAAATGAATTGGGTATTCGATCAATTCCCGTTTGATAGTAGCGACACCTTTTTACACAAAACGCCTTTTAGTTTTGACGCCTCCGTTTGGGAAATTTGGGCACCTTTATTGAGTGACGCAACGTTATTGATGGCAAAAACAGGTGGCCATCAAGATATCCAGTATTTGTTGGACACCATTGTGCGTCGACAAGTGACGCAAATCCAACTGGTGCCGTCACTCTTGAATGCAATAACGACGTTGCCCGAAGTCAAAAATATTCAATGTTTGAAACGAATATTTTTAGGTGGAGAAGCGTTGACGGTGGATCTCGCCAATGCGGGTTTGGATATTGCCGAGCAGGTGGTTAATTTATACGGCCCTACGGAATGTACAATTAACGCAACATTTTTTGAGCTTGCTCGCGTAAATCAAAACGAAAACGACCAAGCTTTGGGTCTGTCTGGATATGTTCCTATTGGCCGTCCCGTTAATAATTTAAGCGCTTATGTCTTGGATGAAAATCATAACGTAGTTCCGGTTGGTGTCGCCGGTGAACTGTATCTCGGTGGTGCCGGGGTTGGTAGCGGTTATCTGCATCAGCCGGAGTTAAGTGATGAACGATTTATCCCGGATAGATTAACCAATAAGCTAGACGCGAAGTTGTATAAAACCGGCGATCGCGTTCGCACGTTGTCGGATGGCAATCTGGAATTCTTGGGGCGTATTGACCACCAAGTTAAAATTCGAGGCTTTCGGGTAGAGCTTGGCGAGATCGACGTCCTATTATCTCAGCAAGAAGATATTAGAGAATCGATTGTCGTCGCGGTTGAAGACTCGTTAGGCAATCAACAGATCGTTGCGTATTTTGTCGCTCATGATGATGAGAAGACGCAATCCTCTACTATCGCCGATATTAAAGATAAGCTTGCAGACGATCTTCCCGATTATATGATTCCCGCCTATTTTATTCGGCTCGATGAACTGCCGGTAATGCCTAATGGCAAGGTCGATCGTAAGGCTTTACCCGATCCGGAAATATCAATTATTCCGGTTCAGTATGTTGCGCCGCGTAATGAACTTGAGAAAACACTTGCCGGAATTTTTGAGACGGTTCTCAAGGCTGAAAACGTTGGTGTTAAACATGATTTCTTTGAAATCGGCGGGCAATCCTTACTCGCGATACAAGTGATTTCACGAATCAAAGAAACACTCCACATCCCCTTAAAGGTCACCGATTTATTTAGCCATACGACGATCGAAAAGCTGGCGATAAAAGTATCCAGTTTGGATGGTTATCTTGACGTTAACAGTAAAATTCAGCCAGCGTCTAAAGACATCGCCTTGCCATTGTCCTTTTCACAGCAGCGTCTGTGGGTGGTGGATCAATTGGCCGAGGGCGATAGCGCACAATACAATATGTTGGGCGCCTTACGCTTAGAAGGTACGCTGAATAGTTCAGTATTAGAACAGGCTTTACACACGGTTATTGAGCGCCATTCGAGCCTGCGCACCGTCTTTATTGATGGCAGTGATGGCCCGGTGCAAGTGGTTCAATCCTCTTGGTCTTTTTCATTGCCGCAAACCGACGTGTCGGATATGACGGATGATAATCAATCTGTCGCCATGCAAAAAGCCATGCAAGAGGAAGTTCAGCAACCGTTTGATCTCAGCCAAGATCTTATGCTGCGCGCCAAGCTATTAAAACTTTCAGACAATGATCATCTGCTTTTAATTACCGTCCACCATATTGCTTCCGACGGTTGGTCAACTGGGATTCTCATTAATGAGATGAGTGCCTTGTATGCGGCTTATCTGCAAGGTAATGACAATCCCTTACCGCTATTAGAGATTCAATATTCAGACTATGCCGTGTGGCAGCGTGAATGGCTGCAGGGCCAAGTGCTAGAAGAGCAACTGAGCTACTGGAAAACTCAATTAGTTGATTTGCCCCTTGTGCACGGTCTTCCGCTCGATAAAGCGAGGCCAAAACTGCAAAGTTTTAACGGTGGGATGCTGCGGTGTCAGTGGGATCAAAAACTATTAACACGTTTAAAAAGCCTCTGCGTCGCGCAAGGAGCGACGCTATTTATGGGCCTGCACGCTGCGTTTTCGACGCTGTTGGCACGCTACAGTGGCGAGACAGATATTGTGATTGGTAGCCCCGTGGCGAACCGCGAGCAAACTGAAGTTGCCGATCTGATCGGGTTTTTTGTCAATACCTTGGTGTTGCGCAGTGATCTTTCCGAGTCGCCGTCGTTTATTGAATTGTTACAACAGTGCCGACAAACCGCCATCGAAGCCTATGCCCATCAACAAATGCCATTTGAGCAGATTGTTGAGGCTTTGCAGCCCGAGCGTAACTTAAGTCATAGCCCCTTATTTCAAGTGATGCTGGTCTTGCAAAATAACGAAGAGGGCATCTTAGCGTTGCCTGGCCTCAAGACGGATTTTATTAAGCAAGAAGAGGTGCAAGCGAAGTTCGACCTGACCTTGCATATGTCAGAATCAGAAAACACGCTGGGATTGGAGTGGGAATATAACAGCGATATTTTTGCGGCAGACACCATTGCGCGATTGGCCGATCACTTTACCCTCCTTGTTGAGAGTCTCGTATCAAACCCCGAGAGCAATGTGTACAGCGCGCAACTGCTCAGTGAATCTGAGCGGCATCAACAATTGATGGAGTTAAATGATGCTGCGGAAGAATCTCCCGTTGAGGACTGTATCCACGAGCTATTCGAGCAGCAAGCTAAAAATCGCCCAGATACCATTGCGGTAGAATTTAATGACCAAAAACTAACGTATGCGCAGCTAAATAGTAAAGCCAACCAACTCGCGCATTATTTAGTAGATGAAAAAAATATCCGCCCAGATACTTTGGTCGGTGTGTGTTTTGAGCGATCGATAGAAATGATTGTTGGCGTGTTGGCCGTACTGAAGGCGGGAGCTGCCTACGTACCGTTGGATCCGGATTACCCCGAGTCGCGCTTGGATCACATGTTAACGGATGGCAATTTAAACACCGTTATTACACATTCCTCGCTATTGGATCAAACACCGATCTCGCAAGCCCAGGCCTTATGTTTAGACGATAAAAAACTGCTGTGTGTATTGGATGGTTTGTCTATAGAGAACATTGAACCCGCCAGTATCGGTTTAACGCCACAGCATTTGGCTTATGTTATCTACACCTCTGGCTCCACAGGTACACCGAAAGGTGTGCTACAGGAACACGATACGATTGTGAATTTAGTGCAATCGCAATTCGATTTTGATCGAGAGGAAATTTCGGCAGTATTACAATACCCCTCGATATCTTTTGATGTGTCGATTCAAGAGATTGCCACCACATGGCATGCGGGTGCTACGCTCGTCATAACGCCGTACCACGATAAATTTAACCCCTTGACCACGTTACAGCATATTAACGATAGCAAGGTGTCTCATATCTTTATGCCGCCCGTGGCGATTGTGGAACTAGCGCAAGCCTATGAATCAAGTCAGATAGCACTTCCGAGTTTAAAGGCGATTATTTCCGCAGGTGAGCAACTGAAAATAAACGCTTCGCTAGAGACGTTTATTGCGGACAATAATATTCAACTGCTCAATCACTACGGTCCCACCGAGACGCATGTTGTCACTGAAGCTTATTCGCCCAATGAAAACATGGAAATTTCTATTGGTAAGCCGGTTAAAAATACCCGCTTGTATATTGTCGATGCGAATAATGGGCTCTTGCCGTTAGGTGTGCCGGGTGAATTGTTAGTGGCGGGCGTGGGTCTGGCGAGAGGATATTTTAATCGCCAAGACCTAAGCGATGAAAAATTTGTTCGCAATCCCTTTTCAGAAAACCCCAATGATCGCGTTTACAAAACCGGCGATTTGGTGCGTTGGTTGCCCGACGGCAATCTAGAGTTTATGGGTCGTATTGATCACCAAGTGAAGATTCGCGGTTTTAGGGTCGAGCTGGGCGAGATCGAACACACCTTATTAAACTGTGAATCGGTTAAAGAAACCGTTGTCCTTGCACGAGAAGACACAGAAGGTGATGTGCGCCTAGTGGCCTATCTTGTTGTTGATAAAGAAACTTACTGTGTTGATGATCTTAGGACCGCATTAGCCGAAAGCCTACCTAACTATATGGTGCCTTCGTTCTTCGTTGTTTTGGACGAATTTCCGCTGACACCGAACGGCAAGGTCAACCGAAAAGCGCTGCCTAAACCGGATGTTTCGGCTCAGTCTACCGTTGAATATGTGGCGCCGCGCAATGAAGTGGAACGCAAACTTGTCGATATCTGGAGTGACGTTCTGCATTTTGACGAAATTAGCATTAAGCATAATTTTTTCGAAATTGGCGGACAGTCACTGTTTGCGATTCAAGTGGTCTCGCGTATACGAGAGGCGTTTAGCGTACAACTTAAAGTTAACGATTTATTTTTATACCCAACGATTGAGCAGCTAGTAAAAATAATTGACAGCGCTGAAAGTATTGCCGACGTACAGCAGTATCCTAAAGTCGAACCGAGAGATATTAAGGGATTGCCGCCGCTATCCTTGGAGCAGCAAGCCTATTGGTTTTTGTATCAGCTTGAGGGGGGCAGCGCTACCTATAATACGCCTGCAGTGATGCGCTTAACCGGCGACGTCAACAAAGAAGCGTTGGCGCGTAGTTTTAAAACCATTATCGAACGCCATGAATCTCTGAGAACGCTCTTTGTTGTTGAGGATGGAATCGCCAGTCAAAAAGTTATCGCGGCAAATGAATGTGAATTTAATTTAGAGTTTTTGACCTTAGATACCTTCAAGGACAGCAATGCTTTGGAGAATCATATCCGGGCAGATTTTGGCTACGTATTTGATCTGGAAAACGAACTGCCAATCCGCGTGCGGCTATTACAAATTAATTCTCAAGAATACGTACTGACACTGTTGATGCATCACATTATTGCGGATGGCTGGTCGGCCGATATTCTGATGAATGAATTTGAGCAGATATATACAGCGTATAACGTGGGTCAAGAAAATCCCTTGCCGACATTGCCAATACAGTATGGGGATTATGCGGTATGGCAAAAGAACCATTTAAAAGGCGAGGCGCACGAGCAGGAAGTTGACTACTGGCGTAGTAAATTAAAAGGTTTGGCGCCGCTATTAAGTTTGCCGACCGATTATCCTCGGCCGCCCGTGCAAAGTTATCGTGGCCACGAAGTGCTCTTTTCTTTTCCGCTGGGGCTCACCGAAACCTTAAACACCTATGCGATCAAACATGGGACGACGCTATTTAATACCTTATTGTCGGGTTTGAATGTCGTCTTGGCCAGTTATTCGCGCTCCACGGATATCCCGGTGGGTACCGCCGTGGCAAATCGTACCCAGAAGGAACTGGAAAGTCTTATCGGCTGCTTTGTGAATACCTTGGTTATCCGATCGACGGTCGATACGAATCAGAGTTTTAATACGCTCGTCGAGCACGTCAGCGAACAAGCTCTTGAAGCCTTGGATCATGCCAGCATTCCATTTGATAATGTGGTCGAGGCGGTACAGCCCGAACGTAGTTTAGGCATACCACCGATTTTCCAAGTGATGTTTCGCTTGCATAATTACCGAGCAAAAGACGCAATATCATTGCAAAATGTGACGGCGGAAAAAATACACATTCCTGTCGACAGCGCAAAATTAGATTTAAACATCTCGTTGACAGAAATCGATGGCCGTATTGAAGGCTCGATTGAGTACGCAACGGATTTGTTTAACGAGGATACGATCCACCGTATCGCCAAGCATTTTCAAACCGTGCTTGAGTCTGCCATGGCCGATAGCCGTATTCCCGTGAAAGCGTTAACAATGTTATCGCAGGAAGAAATGGAATTTGTTGAAGACTGGAATAAGACTCAGGTGGCGTACCCGCAAGACGAGTGTATGCATCACTTGTTCGAAAAAACCGCCGAGCGCTTTCCGAATAAATTGGCCTACGTCTGCGGCAATGACCGCTATACCTACAGCGAGTTAAATTCACGCGCGAATCGATTGGCGCACTTTTTAATTAGCCGTGGTATCGGCCCAGAAGTGGGCGTGGGTGTGAGTGTTGAGCGTTCCGCGTGGGCGGGTATCAGTTGTTTGGCGGCGTTTAAATCGGGTGGAACGTATATCCCATTAGATGCAAGTTACCCGAAAGAACGATTGGCGCATATGCTGGACCTTGCCAGGCCTAAAGTCATATTAACGCTGTCGTATTTGGCGGAGCAGTATGCCGATTCAGATGTTGAAGTGATTTGTTTGGATAGTGATTGGGACGAAATTAAATCACAAGCCGTGAGCAATCCTATACACGTCGGTGCTGATCATTCGGCTTATATTCTGTTTACGTCGGGGACCACAGGTAAGCCAAAAGGCATTTTAGTCGCGCATAAAAGTTTCCGCAATATGGCGGTGTCACACGAGAAGTTTGGCCTGCACTCGACGGAAAATCGCGTGCTGCAATTCGCCTCGCTGAGTTTCTCAATCGCGTTATGGGGAACCTTTATGGCCTGGGCGCCTGGCGGCACGTTATACAGCGTCACTAAAGAGGAAGCGTTACCGGGTGAAGCTCTGTACAGCTTGTTGGAGAAAGAACAAATTACCCATGTGACGTGGCCGGTTTCGTTGTTGTCCGTGATTCCTATAGACCGAATGCCAGTTTCATTACAAACCGTTATTTCCTCGGCAGAACCGTGTACGGATGCTGTTGTCGACCGATGGACTAAACGCGGCTGTCGCTTTTTAAATCTGTATGGCAACTCCGAAGTTTCACTCGGCTCTACTATGTATGAGTATCACAAGGTCGGGCAAAAATTAACGATTGGCAAGGCTTTACCCAATACTCAAATGTATTTGTTGGACGAGCACCTACAGCAGGTGCCGATTGGGGTGATTGCAGAAATTTATACCTCTGGCGTTGGGCTTGCGGTGGGCTATATCGAAAATCCAATGGAGACTGCGGAAAGTTTTATTCCCTGTCCGTTTTTAGGCGGGCAAAATGCACGTCTGTATAAAACCGGCGATTTAGGCCGCTACTTGCCTAATGGTGAAATTCAATTTATAGGCCGTGAAGATTTCCAAGTCAGTATTCGCGGGTTCCGTGTTGAATTGACGGAAATCGAAGATATATTACGGGGCTTGGAATGTATCGCTGAAGTCGCCGTGGTCAGCCGAGATGGCGGTCAAGCGATGGCTCGGTTGGTGTGTTTTTATGTTCTTAACGAGCAGCAAGAGGATGTAGAAACATCTTTCCTTCGAGACAGTGTTGGGAAAAAACTGCCGAATTACATGGTGCCCTCATTGTTTATGCGTTTGGACGCAATGCCACTCACTCCGAACCGAAAAGTCGATCGCTTAGCACTTCCTGATATTGATCAGTCGGCTATTAGTGATGACAATTACCTAGCACCCAGAAATGCCACAGAAATTGGCGTAGCGGAAATCTGGTGCAAGATTCTTGAGATTGAAAAAATTGGTGTGCATCAAAACTTCTTTGAATTGGGTGGCCATTCCCTATTAGCCACGCAGGTAATTTCCAAAATTCGCAGCAAGTTCGACGTCGAAATCACACTGCAAACTTTGTTTAAAGACCCAACGATCGAAGCCTTGTCGTTAGCGGTTCAGCAATCTGAATCCAGCGCTAACGAATTTCCGATTGAGCGCATTACCGACGATATAGACATTCCGTTGTCGTTTGCACAGGAGCGCTTGTGGTTCCTGGATCGTTATGAAGCGAACAGTAACTTCTACCATATGCCGAGTATTTTGGGATTGCACGGACGCTTAGATAAGGCCGCACTAGAGCAGTCATTTTTTGAAATCGTGAGACGACATGAAGCTCTACGTACCAACTTTATGAACAAGGATGGCGGGGCGATTCAAAAAGTCTGGCCGATTGATGAAATCAAGTGGAGCTTTGATTTTGTTGATGCCAGTGCTAACCCCTCGTCGGCGTTGGCTGAGTTTGATGCGCGTATTGCCGCAGAGTTACAGCGTAATTTTGATCTCGAAAAAGACTCGCTACTGCGCACGCTATTATTCAAAGTTTCCGATGATGAGCATAAGCTGTTTATTAATATGCATCACATTGTTGCCGACGGTTGGTCAATTTCTGTTTTGATCAAAGAGATGCGCGTGCTTTATGAGGCTTTTAGCCATCAACAGGCGTCGCCGTTAGAAGAATTAGCGGTGCAATATCCCGATTTTTCCGTGTGGCAAAAATCCTATCTTCAAGGGGATGTGTATCAGCAACAAGCCAGTTATTGGTCCGGAACCCTGGAACACCTTCCGATTATTACCTTGCCGTTGGATTTTGATCGCCCGGAAAATCAAACGTATAGTGGCGATCGGGTTTATTTTAATCTTGCCCCGAGTCTAACGAAAAAAATCCACACCTTGAGCACTCAGCAAGGCGTGACACCATTTATGACCATGCTCACGGTGTTTAATATTTTGTTGCAACGTTATAGCGGTCAGAATGATATTTGTATCGGTACGCCGATTGCCAATCGTGTCAAAACAGAAATCGAACCGTTAATTGGCTTTTTTGCCAATACCTTAACCTTACGCACAGATCTGAGCGGCGACCCTAGTTTCTTGGATGTCCTAAGTCGAGTTAAGCGCACGACTCTTGGTGCCTACGAGAACCAAGACCTGCCGTTTGAAAAAGTCGTGGATTTGGTATTACCCAAACGCGACCCTTCGCGTTCGCCATTATTTCAGGTGTCGTTTGCCTTGCAAAAACCGCCGAGCCTTAAAGATGGCTTGTCCGGGATTAGAATTGAAAATATCGAAACCGAAAACAAAACGGCGAAATTTGATCTGTTATTGGAGTTGCTTGATACAGAAAAAGGTCTGGAGGGGTATTTTGAGTTTAATACTGATTTATTCAAACGCGAAACCATCGCCGCGTATGCTGAGCAGTTTTCATTCTTAGTCGATGCGGTGCTGCAACGGCCCAACGTAAGTATCGCGAATTTTTCATTGCTGGCGTTACCGGAGAGCCAAGCACCCGCAACGCTTGAATTTTCATCTTGCGATCTAAGCACTTATCCCGTCTTAACTAAGCTATTGGCGAGTGCATGTGAGGTCTCGAATCAAGCAAGCCAATACGCGGTATTGGATGGTGATCATAATGCGGTCGCATCGGGGACTGTAGGGTCTTTGTATTTGATCGCCGAAAATATGGGTGACGCGAATGAGTCGACTCAGGCTACAGGTGTAAGAGGACTGGTTCGATTAACCTCGGGCGAGACGGCCTTCAACACTGGGTTTTCAGCACGATTAACCGATCAAGGTTTCGCTCTTTTGGCAGCCGTTGATCGTGTTGCGTTGGTAGACGATACGCTGGTATACCCGGAGATCGTCGCGCAAGAATTTATGCGCTCTGCGGCGATTGACGATTGTTATGTCATGTTTAAAAATATTCATAATGAAAACGCTGGGAAATCACAGACCAAAATTATTGTGTACCTGTCGTCACAAATGGAACTGGACGAAGAGGCCTTAAATAGCCAGCTGCGCGAGGCAATGCCCGCTTGTCCTTTACCCCATGCTTATACGCCTGTAATGAGTTTACCTGTATTGACTCACGGCGATGTTAATGTGAATGAACTATCGGCAATTCCGGTGGTAAGTACGGGGATGATTGAACACGTGGAGAAAAAAGTTTCGTCGCTAGACGGCGTTTCTCGCGTGAGTGTTTCACCGCGTTATCACACGCCGGTGCAAAAACTTTCCCATCTCAGTGATTTAATTCCAGAGATAAAAACACTTGGCAAACCGGCGCTGTCGGTATCCACGGAAAAACGCCGGTCACTGAACGAGTCGTTAACGTTAGAGCCCGCCATTAGCTATGGTGGCGAGTTGACCGAGATTAATGACAATCTGACTATTCTACAAGATGTTATTGTACACGCAGCGAACACGGCGACACATCAAACGGTTAAGTTTTATTATGCGGACGGTGTGCAATCGGAGTTATCGTATTCTGACATATTGTCGAAAGCGCGCCGTATTAAAACCGGACTGATGCAGAGCGGTTTACAGCGTGGCCAAAAAGTTATTTTTCAATTTAATCGCAATGAAGATTTTGTCAACGCATTTTGGGGTTGTACCTTAGCGGGACTGGTGCCGGTGCCAATTGCGGCCAGTCGTGATTACAGTAAGTCGAATGCGAACACCATCAAACTGGCGCATGCGTATCGGATGATGGATAAGCCTGTTGTCTTAACAAGTGATGACATAGTTGACGGCGTTAAAAACATTGGGAAGATAGAAGATATTTCTTCACTAGAGGTCCTCAGCGTCAGTGAATTTTATGCACTGCCAGAAGACGATCAAGTGGTGCGTGTCGACCCGGATGATGTGGCGTTGATTCTGCTTACATCGGGCAGTACTGGACTTCCCAAGTGTGTGCAGCTCAGCCATAAAAATGTCATTAGCCGAAGCCAAGGCTCGATACAAAAAAATGGTTTCGATCAAGATCTTGTTTCGATCAGTTGGATGCCAATGGATCATGTGGGTGGAATTGTATATTTCCATATCCGCGATGTGTATTTAGGGGCTAAGGAAGTCAATGTCGACATTGACTATATTCTGGCAGATCCCCTGCGTTGGCTAGAGCTTATTCACGAGCATCGCGTCAATATCACGTGGGCACCTAATTTTGCTTATTCACTGATTGTGGACAAAGAAAAAGATCTGGCGAAGCGTAGTTTTGATTTAAGCTGCATGCACTTTATGTTAAATGGCGGGGAAGCGGTTGTTCCCAAAACCATGCAGGTATTTATTGAACTGCTGGCGCCGCATGGATTGCATGAAGATGCGGTCAAACCGATTTATGGCATGTCAGAAATTTCATCGGGGATTACCTATCCCGAGCGACTTGAACTCACGTATTCCGGTGACGACAGTGTGTTTGTTTCGGTGGGTAAACCCGTACCGGGCGTTAACCTGCGTATCGTCGACGAACACGACAATTTGTTGAACGGCGGGCAGTCGGGGCGTTTGCAGGTCAGTGGATTAACCATGACTCAGGGATATCTTGGTGGCGACGAGATCAATGGTGATGTTTTTACGGAAGACGGCTGGTTTAAAACCGGAGATATCGCGTTTATCGAGGCTGGAAATTTAACCATTACTGGCCGCGAAAAAGACATGATTATTATCAACGGTATTAATTTCTACAGCCACGAAATTGAATCCGTAGTCGATGATGTTGACGGTATTAATGTTTCCTATACCGCTGCTTGTGCGGTGCAACGAGATGGTAATCCGAGTGATCAATTAGCGGTATTTTTCAATACCGATATTGTTGAAAATGATGATTTGCTAAGCTTGATCAAAAATATTCGACGCACAATCGTCAGTCGTATTGGTGTTCATCCGAGTTTTGTCTTACCGCTCGATAAAGAGGATATTCCTAAAACAGAAATTGGAAAGATTCAATTGTCTAAGTTGAGCAAGCGTTTTGGCGAAGGTCAATTCGACAACTTGGTAAAACGTCTGGATATTCTTGAGGGCAACAAAGACACCTTACCCAATTGGTTCTATCAAAATAAATGGATAGAAAAGTCATTGCCGGTTCTTGCGCTTAATCCTAAACAAATTAGTGTTTCACAAAGTGATGCGAATAAGGACCAAGTGCTGATTTTATCCAACGACGAAAGCAATGCCCTTGCGGAAATTATTGCGCGTCATTATCACGGCAAAGTGATTCAGTTTATTGCTGCAGACGCCTATGAAGAATGCGATTCCAATATTTACCGAATCGACCCTAAAGCGCCGCAGGATTATCTTCGAGCGATGGAATCATTGATTGCCAAAGGCATCGCAATTTCGAGCGTTATCCACTTATGGGAATACGGAAATGTTGACGGGACAGAGTTTGCTGCCGCCGCTGGATTGACAAGTACGGGCATAGATACCATCTACCACCATGGTCTTGGTTCCTTGTATTCCTTAGTTAAGGCACTAAAAGAGTCGTCATTAGATCACCCTAAACGCTGGCTGTATGTCAGTTCAAATGCACAAAAAGTAATGGAAGACGATCGTGTTAGCACGGAAAAAACCCTGGTTATTCCGCTACTAATAACACTAGAGAAAGAACTAAGTGGAGTGGTGGCCCATCATATTGATTTAGCCGGGGATAAAAACGTAGCGCATGCCGAGCATATTCTTCGTGAATTGCATACGGTGCATCACGATCACGAAATTGCCTATCGCCATGGTAAGCGCTGGGTGGCTTGTTTAACCGAAGCAACCATGAAACTTAATGCCGAATCACGTATTCAAGCCTTGGTGTATGGCGGGGCGTATCTGATTACCGGCGGACTCGGCGGTATTGCCGTGGAGTTAGCGACATATCTTATTCGGCAATTTAATGCGAAGTTATTGTTGGTGGGCCGTACTGCTCACGAAGCCTTAGACGCGAATAAAAAAGAACAATTAGAAACCTTACAGGGCATGGGTAACGTCTTTTATGACGATGTTGATATCTGCGATATGGACGCGATAGAAAAATCCCTTGGCCTCGCAGAAAAAGAATGGCAACAAAAGCTAAACGGTATATTCCATCTGGCAGGCCTGTCTTTAGATAAGGCCATTGCGGAAGAAAATGACGGCGATGTGCACGCGATACTGATGCCTAAGGTGGTGGGCACCAACGTGCTTTATCACGTGGTCAATAAGCGTTCGGATACGATATTTGTGAATTTCTCTTCGGTCAATGGTGTCTTTGGTGGCTCGATGATGGGGGCGTATTCTGCGGCTAACCGTTATCAAATGAGTTTTGTCGACGCCACTCGACAGAATAAAAATGTCCGCACCTACACCTTTGCCTGGAGCATGTGGCACGACATGGGAATGGGCAAAAAATATAGCCACATGCAAAGTATTTCCAAGTCGATGGGTTTTGCTGCGATTACCGTGAAGCAGGGCATGGATTCGTTATTGGTGTGTTTGTCGAACGGTCTGAATAATGTCTTGATTGGTTTAGATGGCAGTAAAGCGAATATCTATACACGGCTTGTGAACGATAAACCGGCCTTGCAAGAAGTGCTGTGTTTTGTGCAGGCGCCGCAAGCGCTTGAGATAAGTCTTGGACAACTTGCCTTGGATGATCAATTTGGTACAGCGGTCGAACCCCGCTTTATTTGCCAAGAAAGCTTTCCGCTGAATGCTGATAACAGTATCGACGAACAAGCCGTGTTGTTATCGCTAGCCGGGGTGACGCATGTACAAGAAGAAAAAGTCGCGCCTCGCAACGAGATCGAAGAGCAGTTGATCAAGATAGCGACCGATGTCTTTAATGTGACGCAGCCAATTGGAGTGAAAGATAATTTCTTTGATGTGGGGGCAAACTCGTTGTTAATCGTCAAGTTCCATCATGAAATTCAAGAAAAACTCGCAGTCGAGTTCGCCTTAGTGGAATTGTTTAATGCAACGTCAGTGGAAAAAGTGGCAAACTTTTTAAGCAATCAACAAAAACCAGAAGAGGTGGCGTCGCAAGCACGTTCTGTTGCCGAAGATAGAAAAGCAGCCATGCAGCGTAGACGCAAAGGGCGAGGTGGTCGCGGCCGACGATAGCAACCATGACGACGGCTAGCAATGAATGGTAAGCGATAACCGTTGAAACAAATTGAACAGTTAAATAGTTAACGAAACTATAAACCGAATTTAACAGAGATATAAGAATGACCAGTAACAGCAATATCGATGATGACTATGATGGCGATGATGATGCATACGATGACGATCTATCCAATGACGTTGCGATTATCGGTATGGCCGGACGCTTCCCCATGGCCGACAATATCGATGAGTTTTGGGAAAATCTTGTCAGTTCGCAAGATTGTATTACGCGTTTTACAAAAGAAGAATTACTCAAAAGAGGAGCGGATCCCGAGACCATCGAAGATCCCAATTTTGTTCCGGTGTCTGGCATTGTTGAAAATCAGGATAAATTTGACGCGCATTTTTTCGATGTTAATCCGCGCGAAGCCGCGCAGATGGATCCCCAGCATCGCTTAGCGCTGGAAGTTGCCTGGCAGGCGATGGAAAATGCTGGCTATGTTCCCGAAAAAGTTAAACATAGCGTGGGTGTATTTGCCGGTGCAAATATGAGTACTTATCTGCTATTTAATTTATTGGCGCAGGGTGATAACGAGTCTAAGGACGCCCTCGAGATGCAAATTAGCGTCGATAAAGATATGGTCGCCACACGTATTTCCTACAAATTAAATTTACACGGCCCCAGTATTTCTCTGGGAACCGCATGCTCCACTTCTCTTGTCTGTATACATTTGGCGGCGCAAAGTATTCTCAATGGTGAGTGCAAAATGGCGCTTGCGGGTGGTAGCCATATCGCAACACCGAATACCGTGGGGCAGATGTATCACGAAGGTGGCTACAGTTCCCCCGACGGATTTTGTCGAGCGTTTGACGAAAAAGGAAAAGGCACGGTTGGCGGCAACGGTACTTGCTTTGTGTTATTAAAAGCCTTGGATGAAGCCGTTGCGGATAATGACCATATTTATGCGGTGATTAAAGGTTCTGCTGTTAACAATGACGGATCAGAAAAAATTGGTTTCACCGCCCCGAGTATTGAAGGCCAAACCAATATTATTGCCGAAACCCAGGCGATTGCCGGAGTATCTCCGGATTCAATCCGCTTTATCGAAGCCCATGGTACGGGTACGCCGCTGGGCGATCCCATCGAATTCTCGGCCTTAACACGCGCGTTTCGCATTGAAACACAAAGAAAGAATTTTTGTGGCATAGGATCAGTAAAAACTAATATTGGGCATCTGGGATTGGCGGCGGGTGCGGCAGCAACTATTAAAGCAGCGCTATCGCTGAAACATAAATTAATTCCCGAAAGCCTTAACTTTGAAACACCTAATCCTAAACTCGATATTGAAAACAGCCCGTTCTATGTTATCGATAAACTCGAGCGTATAGAAAAATCTGAATACCCCGCGCGTGCTGGTGTCAGTGCTTTGGGGATTGGCGGTACGAACGCGCATATCATTTTAGAAGAACCCCCCGAAATAAATTCCTCTCCATCGAGAGATTTCCAATTGTTATTGGTGTCTGCTAAGACCCCAAGTGCGTTAAAAACAATGAGTGGT
Organism: Agarilytica sp.; assembly: GCA_033852165.1. Classification (GTDB taxonomy): domain Bacteria; phylum Pseudomonadota; class Gammaproteobacteria; order Pseudomonadales; family Cellvibrionaceae; genus Agarilytica. The sequence goes on from JAWSUZ010000049.1 coordinate 25,126, forward strand.
AATTTGTCGCGTTACCTCGAAAGTAGTGAGGAGAATTTAGGTGATGTCGCTTTTACATTACAAGAAGGCCGTAAAACTTACGCATTCAAACGCGCTTTTGTCCTGCCTAATGGGGATCGTAATAGCGCGAATTTAGTTTCGGCTGAGATAGGTTTTACCGCCTTATCTTCGGATAAAACTAAAAAAATTATCTTTATGTTTCCCGGTGGTGGCACCCAGTACGCCAACATGGCAAAAGATTTATATAACACAGAGCCTGCATTTAAAAGCAGCATGGATCAATGCGCTGAATTGTTTAAACGCGAAAATGGTTTGGACCCGATTGCGCTTTTATATGAAAATGTGGACCTGTCTGAGTCTGATACTCCATATTTACAGCGCCCTAAGCAGTTTTTTACGGCAATATTTTCGGTGGAATACAGTCTGGCAAAATTGTTTATGGGCTGGGGAATTCAGCCTGATGGAATGATAGGCCACAGTCTGGGTGAATATGTGGCGGCCTGTATTTCTGGTGTGCTCACTCTTGACGATACGATTAAGTTAATTGCATTTCGCGGTGAACTGTTTGAAAAAATTGGTAAAGGGGCCATGCTAAGTGTGAATTTGTCGGCTGCTAAAGTTGAAGCCATGCTAATTCCCGGTGTCTCCATTGCTACGATCAACGATCCCGATCGCTGTGTGGTGGCGGGGGAGATCGAACCTATCGAGAAATTTGAGTCGGCCCTAAATGAAAAAGATATAGAGTGTCGTCGTTTAGCGATCGATACCGCGGGCCATAGTTCTATGCTTGACCCTTTACTGCCGGAATTCGGAACGTTTTTAAATACGCTGAAATTTAATTCCGCCGATATTCCCATTATATCGAACATCTCGGGAGCCTGGGCCGACGAGGCGATTCAAACGCCTGAATATTGGCAACAACACCTGCGTCAAACCGTGCGTTTTTCGGATGGTGTTAAGACGCTGTTGTCGGAAGGCGATTGTATATTCTTGGAAGTGGGGCCGGGTAATGCCCTTAGCAGTTTTGTGCGTTGTCAGTTAACGCCGAAATCCGGACATGTATTGATCAATGGCATGCGTCATTTTAAAGAAGAAAAAAATGACCAAGCCTACTTATTGGAAACGCTAGCGAAACTTTGGGTCAATGGGGTTGATATAGACTGGTCAACATTTTACGAATATGAAACACGCAAACGCATACCGTTGCCAACCTACCCTTATGAAAGTAAGCGTTATTGGATAGAGCCCAAAAAAGGTCGTCCAACAGCGAAACAAAAATTGGCGGTGGATGAATGGTTCTGGCAGTCGAGTTGGCGATTAGCTGAGACCGCTAAAAATGGGTTTGAAGAGAATGTAGATTCGCCAAATAAGATATTAATATTCTCTGATTCGACGGGTTTGAGTGATGAGGTAGTGATATTTCTGTCCTCTCACGATCTCAGTCCTGTGATTGTTGCGAGAGGGGAATCCTATCGTCAATTATCGACTTCTAGTTTTGAACTGAACCCTCTGGCCAAAGCAGACTATCAGCGTTTATTCGAAGAATTGAGCAAGCAGGGTAATCTACCCAATAAAATACTCCATTGTTGGAATCTAGACCCTTTGTCTGCTTTTGGTTCTAGCGATGAATGCGCGCAAGATCAAACGTCAATACGCTACCATCTCCCCTTTGTGTATTTGGCCAAAGCCTTGGGCGATAAACATAACGATACTAATATCGATATTATCGCGGTCACGCAACAACTTGAAAGCGTGACGCCGGGGGATGTGGTGGACCCAGATAAGGCATTAATTGCTGGGCCTGCTAAGGTCATTCCTTACGAATATCCGAATATCTCTTTTCGAATTGTCGATTTGGGATTAGAAGGTTTACTCGAATCAAATTCGATTCCGAAAATTTTGGTGGAGCAGGTGGTGCGAGAGCTTCTGGCCCCAGCCTTACCCAGCGAGAGTACGATTGCGCTACGCCATAATTTAAGGTTTGTGAAAGATTTTAATGCTTTGCCGCTTAAAGCCAATGATGCCAAACCGCATAATATCAAAGAGCAGGGTGTTTATTTGATTACTGGCGGAATTGGTGGTGTTGGAATGGTTCATGCAGCAGCGCTGGCGCCTTACAAACCACGCTTGGTTCTGATGCAACGCAGTGCATTCCCGGAAGAAAGTGAGTGGGATTCCATTCTTCAAAAAAACGATGATTTGATTTTAGTCGATCAGATTAATGGGATTAAAAACCTAAAAGAACAAGGCGCTGAGGTTCTATTGCTTCAGGCCGATGTATGTGACAGAGATCAGCTCAATTCAGCTTTGGAAAATATTCGACAGCAGTGGAAGGTGATCGATGGCCTGATTCATTGCGCGGGATACGGTGAATTCGTCAGTATTGAAGAAACCAATGAAAAAATTATTGGTGATGTTCTTGCTCCCAAAGTCAATGGTACAAACAATCTAGTGGCGGCCTTAGGCGATGATAATCTCGATTTTGTGCTGTTATGTTCGTCAATGTCGTCGGTGACTAGCGGGTTTGGTTTAGTGGGTTATATCAGTGCTTGTGCCTACCTCGATGCTCTGTCGTATTCACAAAAGGACAATGATACTTGCTTTTCTACGATCAACTGGGATGTGTGGAAGACCTCTCAGCAGAAGGTTAAAAATAAAATTGCTTTAGCGGCAGGGATAAAACCTCAAGATATGAAAGCAGCGATACTGGCTAATGAAGGTGTCGATGTTATTCAGCGTGTTTTAGATGCTTCCCATTCTCAAGTTATCGTGTCTACACGAGATTTTAGAGAATTATTGAAGAAAAACGAAAGGTTTAACCAATCGCTATTACTTGATGGTTCGGACGCTTCTGGTGAATCTGTTGATAGTGAAAATGGCGACGACTTGGATCTCTATGAACGTCCCAGTCTATCGACGCCTTACGTTGAGCCTCGAAATGACCAAGAAAAAATTCTTGCAAAAATCTGGCAGGATACTTTGGGGATTTCAAAAATTGGCATCCAAGATAATTTCTTCGAGTTGGGGGGGGAATCATTACTCGGGGTGAAAATCGTCGTAAAAGCGAAGCAAGAGGGGCTTTTTATTGACCCCAAGAAAATGTTCAGTACCCCAACCATTCAAGAAATTATTGAACAGTTAGACGATGCCGATGTGATTGAAGTTGAGCAAGGTCTTGTAATGGGTGCTGGCCCTTGTTCCAGTATTCAAGAATCGTTTTTTGCTTTGGATTACCACAATGTAAACCATTGGAATGTGAGCACGCTCTTTAAACTCAATATAGCACTGACTGAGGATGTCTTGGAGGTGATCGCTCATCGTTTGGCGGATCATCACGATGTGTTACGCAGTGGATTTTTAGCCGCAGATACCGGGGCGGCTAAATGGCAACAAAGTTTTGACAAAAAAGATGCTTTGTTGAGTCACTATTACTACTGCTCAGACTCGGATAGTGCGTCGTTTTCAGATACTGTTGAAAAACAAGCCGCAGAACTTCAAGCAAGTTTGAACTTGGGGTCTGCTGAAGTGTTTCAGCTGGCGTATTTTAAAGGCCCAGTGATAGACGGTGCGAGTACTGAAGGGCGGTTATTATTGATCGTGCATCATTTGGTGATGGATGCCGTATCTTTGAGTTTTGTTATTGAGGATTTGGTGACGTTACTGGAGGGGATTTCTAAATCGAGTCAAGAATTAAATCAGAAGGAAACGCAAGCTACCATCAGCGCTATTGAGCTACCGTCGAAAACCAGTTCTTTCAAAGATTATGCTGAGAAACTGGCTGAAAGTTCACAATCTGAGCAACTGTCCTCAGACCGTGAATATTGGTCGGCGTGTTTTAGTGACGAGGTCGCAACCTCTTTCTCTCAGGATCTAGGCACGGGTGAAAATAGGGAGTCTGATGTTACTGAATGTTTATTTTCGCTTTCTGCTGAAACAACACAGGCCTTAAGTTCTCTGGTCGATGGGGATAAAGCGGTTAAAATCAATGAATTGCTTGTTATTGCGATGGGCTCATTATTATCTACAAAAACGGATAATAATCGCATCCTGATTGATATTGTTGGGCATGGCCGCAGCGCGTTTACCGAGGGCTTAGATGTTACGCGAACAGCGGGTTGGTTTGGCTATGGCTTTCCTGCGGTATTGTCGTTCGCCGACGAGGTTGTTTCGACACAGTTGACTGCCTTAAAACAGCAATTAGACAGCATTCCAAATGACGGCGTCAGTTTTTCAATGTTGAAAACATTGAATGGCGATGTTGATATACGTCGAGAGTTTGAAGCTTATCCTATGGCCCAGGTCGCGATTAATTATCTCGGCAAACAAGTGAATTCAGGGGGATTGGATTCGGCAGGATCTGATCCAGTAATAAACCTCGCCAATGAAAAACTTCACAATATACGTGATGGCGAAAATAAGCGGCAGTATGAGCACGAGATTATTGCCGTGGTAAGTGACGGGCAGTTGCAATTTAGCTGGAAGTTCAGTCAAAAACAATATAATGACGCAACGATTAGGGAGCTGGGAGATGAGCTTCTCTCCATATTAACGGCGATTGCCGAAGGGCAAGTGGATGAGATTGACGAGTCTGTACTCAGTTCAATGGGGCTACGTTCAGAACATGTCGAGTTGTCATATGCTTTAACGCCATTTCAGCGTGAGATGTATCAGTTATGGTCTGATAAAAATCGAGCACTTAGCAATATCACTCAGGGAGTCTCGGTGATCGATGGGCATATTAATGCGGAGCAATTACGCGGGCTTTGGCAAGCGCTGATCGTTCGTCATCCTTGCTTAAGGACGTGCTTTGTTGAAGACGGCCTTGATGCTCCTCTTCAAATTGTGGTGAACCCTCAGACTTACCCTTCGTGTCTTGATATTTCTATTGTCGAAGAAGATTGGTCATCTAAATCAGAAGCGGAACAAAAATCATTGACTCAAGCGTTATTGGTTCAAGACAGGCTTACGCCGTTTGAACTTGATGCTGCGCCAGCTGTTCGATTATATCTCGTGAACTTGAAGGCTGATAAAAGCCAGTCAATGATTGTGCAATCCAATCATCAAATTATATTGGATGGTTGGAGTTCAAGTTTATTGGCTCAAGACTTGGCTTACTGCGCTACGCAATTGTTGCAAGGAAAACCAGTAGAGCCATTAGAACCCAGCCAGAGCTACCAGAAATATATTCAGTGGTTAAATTCGCAGGATATCAACCCGATTCGCTCATACTGGCAAGAGCGTCTTGCCAATTATACGCCCTCAAAACTATTGGACTCTATCTCATCAGCTTCTGAAGTTGTTGACGCGCGAACCAGTGCTAGCTCAGACGACCATTATGCGGAGCATTGTTTTGTGGTCGATACGGAATTGGTTGATGCCATTGGCCTTGCGTCAAGGGCTTCTCAAACCACGCCTAATGCCGTATTTCAGGGGGCATGGGCCTTAACCTTGAATCACTTGAGTGGCGCTAAAGATCTGGCTTATGGGGTTACTGTTTCAGGGCGGTCATGTGATGTAGACGGCATTGATCTTATTATCGGCCAGTGTACGAACAGTTTGCCCATGCGCGTTCTATTAAGCGATGAGAGTGAAACGGTTGCTCAGTGGTTACAAACTTTACACAAAAACAATGCTGACCTTCAGCATAATAATTTGATCTCACGAGATGAGATCAATGAGCTTATTGGCTTAGCGTCTGATGTACCTTTGTATCAATCTAATTTTGTTTTTGAAAATGTGCCGGTGCCTGATGATTCGGATGAAAACGCCGAAGCTGAAAGTAATCTAACCTTAAGTGTGAAAGGAGGCTATTGGGCAGACGGTTGGCAGTTCCCTTTGCGAGTGTTTGTTGTGCCTCAGGGAGATGTCTTTTGGGTTAAGTTTGCCTATGACCGTTTACTGTTTTCGGATTCGGTAATTGCCGATGTGGCGGTGCAGTACCAGCAGTATTTGCAGAAATTGGTCGCTGATCTAGAGAAAAAAATCAGTGCACTGATATAAATATAAACGAAACAGTTATGTACTGTAGTTGTAATTGTAGTTGTAAACGAATGTCCCATTGTTCTGGAGAATAGAATGACAGAAGAGAGCCGGCCAGAGATTTACCGACTCAGTGAGTTTGGTGAGATAGGTGTAGTGCCGTTGAAAATGCACGCCTGGGTACTGCGGTCAGGAGAATTTGGCGATCCTTTAGTCGCCTACAAACAGGATGTTGTGTCTGTTCCAGACATTACTGATGATGAAGTACTTGTGCGCGTTATGGCGGTTGGTGTTAATTATAATTCCGTTTGGGCGGCCTTAGCGCAACCGATAGATGTTTTTAGATTGCATGACCAGGATTACCATGTAGCCGGGTCAGATGCTTCTGGTATCGTCTGGCGAGTGGGTAAAAATGTAAAAAACTGTAAGGTCGGTGACGAGGTGCTCGTCACCTGTCAGAAACAATCATATGAGCATGGAATGGGTGCTGAGGACAATCCCAACTTTACGTCCTTTGACCCGATGAGCAGCCCTAATCAGTCGATAATGGGATATGAAACTCCCGACGGCACTTATGCTCAATTTGTTCGTGCTCAGGCACAGCAAATTTTACCAAAGCCAAAACATTTATCCTGGGAAGAAGCTGCATCTTACGTACTAACGTATTTTACCGCCTATAGAATGTTGATTACGCGTGGCGAACTTAAAGCCGGTGAACTCGTTCTTATCTGGGGTGGCGCAGGAGGATTGGGATGTTACGCAATCCAAATTTGCCGTGAGATGGGTGCGGATTGTATTGCCATTGTTTCCAGTGAAGAAAAAGGTGAATTGTGTAAAAAGCTTGGAGCAATGGATTACATTAACCGTAAAGATTTTTCTGGGTATGAATATGTTGCGCCGGAATATGCTCATGGTGATTCGGATGAGATAATAGCGCATCGGCATAAAATGACCAAAGCTCTAGGGAAAAAGATATGGGACATTTGTGGTGAAAAGCGTTCACCGGACCTTGTTTTTGAGCACACTGGAATGGAGACTTTCTCTGCGTCAGTATTTTTGGCCGCACGTTTTGGTCGTATCTTAATTTGCGGTGCGACAACAGGCTACGAGTTAACATTTGATGTTCGCCATTTATGGATGCATCAAAAACGTATTATTGGTTCGCACTATGCCAACTTCCGAGATTGTCGTCAGGCGAATACCCTTATCGATCGTAAAAAAATTCAAGTGGTGAATACCCGTACGTACAATTATGATGAACTTCCTCAAGCCCACCAAGATTTGTATGAAAATAAAGTCGTGGGTAATGCGAGCATCTTAGTTTTTCCTGAGAATATAAAAGGATTAAAAAATATGGAAGATATTAAACGGACATTCGGTTGATCTAGTGTCGGTCTGTATAATACTATCTCGATATCAATCGATAGGAGGCTCCTGCAGTCTGTTATGGGGCTACATTAGAACGTGACTTACATTTTTTGGTGTAAATATTAAATACAATGAATGTTAAAGACGATATCTGGCTGTAAGTTGTACAGCCTGTTGATAAGCCAATTAAACGTTTAGAGCGAATAAACGGTACGCTAAAAGCGGTACTTGAAAATAAATAATTAGCTGAATTGATATTTCCAATCTCGCGATCTGACTTTCAAGTCTGTGAAATTTGGTCAGAGGAATTGGAGGCTTTTTTATACTTCCTCTGCAGATTTTTAGTGGTCTAAGTGATCCAGGCGTGAGCATGGATGATCTTGATGCGTGGGAGCCGCGCGCTTCGTCGGAATTTAAGCGGCACATTTTTCCTTGCGAATATTTTTTTATTAACCCTCATAAAGTTAATTTCTTGGGGCTTTTGGCGAAGTATATGATTTTATGATTGGCTAGTGCCCATCCGAAAATAGGTTCTTTTGCGGAAAAATAAAAACACTTATATTTGCGTCTCTACATGTGGTTGTTTGCAATAAGCAAGCGTCGACATGTAATGACGAAAATCTAAATATGTTTGTTTTCACTCGCGACGATCCATTTTTGGATGGGTACTAGCTAGTGCCCATCCAGAAATTGGTCTCTACTGCGATTGAATTTAAAACTCTATTTTCACACCACAAGATATAGTTGTTTGGAATAACCAAACGCCCATATCTTGTGATGCAAAACTGACATTTTAAATTCGCTCTCGCAACGAGTCATTTCTAGATGGACACTAGCTAGCTGTATTGTAGATTAAATTTAATTTATTATTGCGAAATTACTATGAACACAACTATTAGCGTTGACAAAAAACCACCAGGTCCAAAAAATTCTTGGCTGGGCTTGGGATATATAAGTCAATTGAAAAACGATCCCATTGGTTTTATGCAAGGACTCCGGGATCAATATGAAGATATTGCTTATTTTCGTATCGTTAATGTAAATATTTACCTTCTTTTTTCACCTGAATTAATTCGAGAGGCGATTGTCACGCGAGGTGACGACTTCATACGTCATGAGCGGACTATGGATGTTTTTACATCAATTTATGGGAAGAATGTCTTGACCGTGGAAGGCGATGTCTGGAAGCGGCAACGCCGAATACTTACACCGGGCTTTGCACCTAAAAAAATCGCCGGTTATATGGGCTTGATGGCCGACGCGATAAGCGATTGTTTTACGGCGATCCTACCCAAGGCTGGGGAGAGTAGTGCGCTTGTTGATATTGACCAATTAACAACAAAATTGACTGCGGATGTCATTCTTCGCGTATTGTTTTCTTACAAAGCTAGTGCAGAGGAATCTCTCAGTGTCTCGGGAGCAGTCCGTTCGCTTGAGCATCAAACTGTACGAGAGTTAGGATGGCCGATGACTCCAACGGGTTGCTTTCCATTTCCAGGCCGAAAGCAAAAACAGCAAGACAAAGCAATCATCGATAATTTGATTCAGGGACAAATACAGTGTCGTAGGGCGGCGGTTGATGATCCGGCTAAGGAATGCGACTATCTTCATATGCTTTTGAGTGCACGGGACGAAGAGGGACGTGGTGAATCAACAGAGGAAGGGCTTTCGGAAGCTGAAATTCATGATAATTGCGCTGTTATTTTTGCTGCTGGCCACGATACCACCGCAGCGGCCTTGACCTGGTGGATAGGCTTTCTGACACAACACCGGGATTATGCGGATAAAGCGAGACAAGAAATTCAGCAAGTTCTGAATGATAGGGACCCAACACCAAAAGAATTGACCGAGTTACTATGGGTCAATGCCACGATAAAGGAAACCATGAGAATATGCCCCGTGGTGTTCGGCCTATTTAATCGGCGTGCAATTCGCGATGTGAAAATAGGTGAATGGAACATACCTAGAGGCGCAACTGTCAGCGTCCCTACCTGGCATGTTCATCGTGACCCACGCTGGTATCCAGAGCCTGACACATTCAAACCCGATCGATTTATGCCGGAAGCTCAAAAGATCCCGCGTGGTGCCTACCTGCCATTTGGTATCGGTCCTCACGTGTGTATAGGGCAGAGTTTGGCAATGACGGAGATGATGCTGATTTGTATCTCGCTATTGAGGCAATTTGATTTTGAGTTTGTTGAAGGGCAATCGTTGCCCAAACCAAAAGCTGAGGCGCTCGTGAAGCCGGAGGTTCCTCTGAAGATTATTTTCAAGCCTCGCTGAAGAAGCTGCTGGGGGATGAGTTGTTTTCCCTAAAAATATAATGGGACTAAAAATTATGGAAGATACTCAGTGGGAATTCGGTTGATCGAGACTAATCGATAGCAATGTTGTCGATTTGACTTGCTGAAGGACTGTATAATACTGTCTCTGTTCAATAATAAAAGGCTCTGAAAATCTGTAATGGGGCTACATTAGCAAGTGACTTACATTTTTTGGTGTAAATATTAAATACAATGAATATTAAAGACGATATCTGGTTTCAAGTTCTTCAGCCTATTAATAAACCAACTAAGCGGTTGTTTTGTATACCCTATGCAGGAGGCTCGGCCTCGGCTTTTGCCGGATGGCAAGATAGCTTACCAGCGGGTATAGAAGTCTGCGCGCTACAATTGCCGGGCCATTTTGGACGTATGCACGAAGCCTGCTATACCGATTTGCAGACCATCATCGACGCTTTAGTCAGCGCAATTAAACCCTATCTTAACGACTGCGATTTTTATTTTTATGGTCACAGCATGGGTGCACGCTTAGCTTTTGAACTGGCGAACGCGCTGTCGAAGCAGGGGCTAAATTTACCGAAAGAGCTATTTGTTTCAGGCGCAAAAGCCCCGCATTTACTCCGTGACAAAAAGCCTATTCATGCTTTGTCTCACGATGATTTCTTCGAGGAAATCGACAGGATTAATGGTACGCCTAGAGCCGTATTAGAAAACAAAGAACTTGCAGAGTTGATATTGCCGATTTTGCGCGCTGACTTTCAGGTTTGTGAAACGTGGTCTTTTGATGTGGAAGACGTACTGAATATACCCCTCCGCGCCTTTGGTGGTCTTAGTGACCCTGGTGTCAGTATGGAGGATATCGATGCCTGGGAATTGCGGTCGTCATCGGACTTCAAGCGACACATGTTTCCCGGCGATCACTTTTTTATTAATCCCCACAAAGATAAGTTGTTGAGGCTTATTGCAAAATACATTCTTCTATAAGTGTTCTGAACAACTATATACTGTATTTGACTGCTACTGTAAGGGTTCTCGGATTGCCATAAGTATCAGTGCCGGTGTATCCAGAAACTTTATATTGTTTGTTTGATAAGTTTTGTCCATGAATACTGATTTGCCAACCCTCGTTATCGGACGTCCAAACAACGCTGGCATTAATAAGGCTATATCCCGTTTGGTTATTAATTTGGGTTCCCAGTTCCCCGCGGTTTAAAGCGCTTGTGCTACGGTAGTTGATTGAGGATATTACCGAGAGCGTTCCTTGCCCCCAATTTGTTCTGTATGTTTGGGAGAATGATAAGGTGTTTTTTGGTGTGTCTATTATAACTCGCTGATCGGATACGTCTCCGTTCCCTTCGTTATAGGCATTGTAATCGGCTTTGATTATCCCTATTGCAAGGTTTGAGGTGAATTTTTCTGTAATGTGCGCGCTAATCTCTAATTCAAAACCGCTAATCGTCGCATTTGCTGCATTGCTTACGGTTCGAAACGTCTGATCTGCCAGGGCTGGTGAAACACTGGCGAATTCAACTTCGGAAACAATGATTGCATTTTTATAATCAGTATAAAAAATGGCGGAATTCAAGGTGATTCTGTCTTCCCAAGACCGTGTTTTTATCCCTAATTCATAACTGTCTAATGTTTCTGGCTCGAAACCTTTTCGTATTAGTGGTTGGGTATAAATTCCCCTTGGGTCGAATCCGCCGCTAGTGTAGCCTTCACTGTATGAGGCATAAATATGTAATTTATCTTGAGGCTGCCAGCTTAGATTTATGCGAGGGGTTGTCGCGCTGTCGTTTCGACTTCCCTGAAACCGAGGAAATACTTCATTTCCATCATTGTCGTATTCGGGTCTGAAAAAAGAAAAACCATCTCCACCAAAATGAGGGGAAATTAAATCGCCGGAAGATGTTGGTGAGAATAGACCGTTAATGGTTGTGATTGTTTTTTTATCTTGAGTATATCTTGCACCAACTGAAACATTGATCGTATCTGACATCTCAAATTCAAGCGTACCGAAAAATGCCCAAGACCTTGTGTCAACATCGGCGAAATTAAAAATTACGACGCTTTGGCCCAAAAACTCTCCGATCCCATCGGTAGTCGATAATGCGTTTGCGTTTAAATAATAGGCGCCGGCTAAAACGTGAATATTTTGAGTGTCAAAGGCTAAGCGAATCTCTTGGCTGTTTTGCTTGTTTTCGTAAATAAAAAAGTTATCTCCGATTATCGCTTCGTTGGCGAAGCCGTCAGCGAGTAATTCGCTGCGGTCTTCCCTGTAAGCACTGATAAACGTTAGGGTAAAGTGATCGTCTGCTGTCCACTGTGCATATGAGGATATCCCACGTTTTACGACCACATTTTTATTAATTGGGTGATTTGAATTTGCAATGCCTGCGTGTGTATCATAGATATTGTCGACAGAAGGTTCCTCTCCAGTTGGATGGGATAATCTTCCTGATATTGGTAATGATGAGTCTCTTGTCAGGTCGCCAGCTATACGGATAAATAGATCGTCTGACGGCGTGAATTCTAAAGTAGATCGTGCTGCAAGAATATTTTTATTATAATTTTCATCCCCGGTGGTTAGGTTTTTGCCAAATCCATCCCGAGAAAATGAGGCAATACTCCCTCCAATTTTCACTAAATTATTGGCTACAGGTGTACTGCCTGAGGCCAATATATCAACTTGATTGAATGAGCCACCTGACAATTTCACATTTACACGGGGTACGTCTTCAAGGCGCTTTGTGGTGTATTTTATTGCGCCACCAGTGGTATTCCGTCCGTAAAGTGTGCCCTGAGGGCCTCGTAATATTTCTATGCGTTCGGTATCGTATATTTCTAGGGTGACACTTTGAGGTCGGTAAAAGTAAACATCGTCGATATAAATACCGACGCCCCGTTCAAGCCCGGCTGATGGATCCTGATAGCCGACACCACGAATAATTGCCACCATGGTTGAATTAGTGCCCTGAATAACTTTGAGTGTGGTGTTTACCGCATATAGTCCGAGTTGAATTAGGTCTTGTGTTCCGTTTAATTCCAGGGTGTCCCCGTTAAATACTGACACGGACATCGGTACATCGTGTAAATTCTCCTTTCTATGACGCGCTGTTACGATTATGACTTCTTCCAGCCGAGAATCAGGGGTGTTGTGGAGGGGAGAAACTAAGGATGTGTTTGGTGTTTCAGCGGTTTCCAGCGTGATAGAGCGAGTATCTTTGTTAAACACGAATGTAAGAGATGTTTTGGATAGCAGTAGCTTCAGAGCTTGGCCTATCGAGTAATCGCCTATGAGAGGGCTAGAACGATGCTCGGAAACAAGGGTTTCGCGCAAGGAGATGACGATACTGATATTGGCTTGTATCCCGTACTCGAGTAAGGCGTTGGCTAATGATTGTGTAGGGATATTGAAGTGTTTTATGACGTCTAATGACGTTGATTCATTAGTTATCTGGGTAGGGGGAATAGCATAAGTATTTTCAACACAGAAGACTGAGCCCAGAAGAAATAACAGCAAAGTCGAGTAATATTTCAAAACTATCCGCTTTTTGTTGGTTGTAATGTGCACGATTCTGATCTTATAGAATAAGAGTAAAAAAATACAGTCTTACATTGCAATGAAAGCAAGTGTACGTAAAAGAGTATTTGAATCATTCAGGATAAGGTATTTATGAGTTTCTATGGCCGAATGTAATATATCTGTGTCAATCTGGATCTTTTAGTTGTTGATGTTGAGCGTATTGTGTGTCGGCAGAAGGTTCAGGGACAACGAGAAATTTCATTTTTCTACTACATGCATCCATAAACTACCTTAATGGTTACAAACGGTATTTAACCGTTGCTGTAATAGTTCTTGGGCTTCCATAAATATCAGCGGCTAAGCTTTCCGATGCACCGGTGTAGCCTGAAACCTTATACAGCTTATTTGATATGTTTTTCGCGTGAATGCCGACTTGCCAAGTACCACTATCGGATGCCCAAACGATACTGCTGTTAATCAGGCTATAGCCTGGTTGCTCACTGCTGGGTAATCCTTGTTCTTTGCGATTAAAGGAGCTTATGCTGCGATAGTTAATCGAAGATGTTATCCAGAGCTCTCCTGATCCCAGAGTACTTTTGTATTGTAATGCTAAGGATACTGTTTTTTCAGGGGTATCTTGCATAACACGCTGGTCTGAAACGTCTCCGTTTCCTTCGTCATAAGAGGTGTAGTCGGCTTTTATTAGTCCAATGGCTAGGTTGGAAGTAAGGTTGTTAGAAAACCGAGCTTTTACTTCTAATTCTAAACCGCTAATAGTGGCTTCTGCCGCATTTTTAATTGTTACAAAAGTTGCTCCTGCTAGTGCCGGCGAAACACTGGCGTATTCAACTTCATACAAAACTTGAGCATTTTTATACTTGCTATAAAAAATGGCTATATTAGAAGTTACTCCCCCGTCTAAAAATAGTGATTTAAGTCCTAACTCATAGCTGTCTATCGTTTCTGGTTCGAACCCTTTGCGTATCGATTGTTGTGTATAAAATCCTCGGGAATCGAACCCACCGCTAGTGAATCCTTTGCTATAGGATGTATAAAGGTGGACTTCTTCGTTCGGTTGCCAGCTTAAGCTGAGACGAGGAGTCGTGGCGCCATCGCTTCGACTTGCCCGAAAATAGGGAAATACTTCATTTCCTTCATTGTCATATTCTGGCTCTAAATAAGCAGAACCGTCGCCGCCGAAGTAAGGTGAAATAAAATCGCCGGAAGAGGTGGGTGAATATAAATTCTTAAAAGATGACATTGTTTTTTTGTCGCGAGTGTATCGTGCCCCTACAGATACATTCAGTGTGTCCGATAATTCAAGGTCTAATGTACTAAAAACAGCCCAAGTCCTTATGTCAAAATTGACTCGGATAAAACCAATACTGGGAAAAAAAGAATCTTGAACGACATCAATAACGGAAAATGAATTTGCGTTTAAGTAATATAGGCCTGCAAAGGCATGAATTTTTTGATTGCCAAAGGCTAAGCGAATTTCTTGGCTAGCCTGCTGGTTTTCTTGGATCGAAAAATAGTCATCGTTTGTCGACGCGAGTGCACTATTGTCAATGATAATTTCACCTCGGTCCTGCCTGTAGGCATTAATAAATGTGATGGTAAAGTCTTCGCTCGCCGTCCACTGCAAAAAAGAAGATATTCCACGTATGGAGACATAATTTCTGTTGATTGGGTGGTTTGAGTTAGCAATACCTCCACGTGTATCGTATATATTGTCGAGTGCTGATTCCTCGTTATCGGAGAATGCGATTCTCCCAGATTTTGGTGATGAAGTGTCTTTGGTGAGATCGCCTGCGATACGAATAAATAAATTATCTGAAGGTGTAATTTCTATCGTGGATCGCAGGGCAAGAATTTCTTTATTATAATTTTCATCTCCTGTTGTCAGGTTTGATCCGAAGCCCTTTCGATAGAAGGAAGCGATGCTGCCGCCAATTTTTAAACCATCACCAGATATTGGCGTGCTTCCCGTGGCTATTAGGTCTCGCTGGTTGTACGATCCTCCAGATAGTTTAAAACTTAAGCTGGCTTCATCTTCAAGTCGTTTTGTTGTGTATTTAATTGCACCGCCTGTGGTATTCCGGCCATAAAGTGTTCCCTGTGGACCGCGAAGGATCTCTATACGCTCCATGTCGTATATATCGATAGTCACGCCTTGGGGGCGGTGAATGTAGACATCATCAATATAGATACCCACCCCCATTTCAACTCCGGCGATTGGGTCCTTATAACCAACGCCACGAATAAAGGCTGCCATAGTTGAATTGGTTCCTTGAAAGAGCTTTAGCGTCGTATTGGCTGCGTATGATCCGAGTTGAATGAAATCTTGTATTCCGTTTTGTTCTAGCCTTTCGCCACTAAACAGTGATATTGACATCGGTACATCTTGTAAATTTTCTGGCCGATGTCGTGCGGAAACAATAAACACCTCCTCATATTGATAATCTTGGTTATTGTGACTCGCTGAGGAGGTGAGACGTGAGTCAACTATTGTAGTGGTGTTTAACGTGATGGACTGAGTGTTCTCGTTAAATTTGAATGTATAAGGGGTTTTTGATAAAAGGCGTTTAAGTGCTTGATTTATTGAGTATTTCCCCATGATTGATAAGGATCTATAGCTAGATATTGAGCTCCCTTCAGTTGGAAATATGATGCTAATGTGTGCCTGCACGCCGTATTCAAGTAAGGCGTCGAGTAGAGGCTGAGAAGGTATATTAAAATGTGATGTCAATTCTTGCGTCAATGGCAGGTTAGTAGAGCCGGGTTCATTTTCACTGGAGACTGCTGGGGGCAGAGCGATACAGAGAAGTATTGCCAAAATAGAAGTATGAAATTTCAAGGTCATTGTCGCTATTATTGTTGTTTCTGTATTTTCGGGCGACATTATATTATACGGTCCCCGCACCGACAAGAAATACGATCAGGGCATGTTTTGGCTAGAATATGAGTGTTTTTCCAGTCGAAATGGCCGCATCAAATCTATGTCTCTATTGGATCTATCGATAACGATTGTTTAATCTATTTATATTATTTCCAGTCATGAGTTGGTTTTAGACTGCTTTGCGTAAGTAAGGGTTTTCACATGCGTACTGTCTAAGTGTTTTTATTCGAATTTAAAAACAATTTAAATTAAATGAATAAATGATTAAGTGATATGACTATGAAAATTTAAAATATATTATTGCTGTTGAGTTTGTCGGCTCTATCTTGCGTAGAAAGTGCAAGCGAAAATCGTGTTTAGCTACCTTTAATTTCCGCTTTAGATGGAGGTGTTAACTCTTCCTGGCAGGTCGATACTTTTAGTAATGAAGTCACTGTTGATAATACCGGTGTTTTTCTTCCAAACAACAATAATGCCATCCTACTAAGATGACTAATGAAGTAGAAAACGATATTCAGCGGGCTTTAAATAAGGAAATGGCATTGGGATGCGATAATTTTGAGGACGAGATGGAGACGCTGTTAGGCCGGAGAGTAAGAACCGCTAAAGTGGGTCGTCCCGAGCTAATACTGAATACTTATTCGTTGTAGAATGCCGGTCCTTATTAACAAGACTAAATTATCCGAGACCTGTATGAGAACATTGTTACTTTCTGTCCTTATAACCCAATTATTGGCATGCTCTGCTGAAGTAGGCAGTGAACGATGGTGTAACAACCTTGAAGAGAAGTCGAAGGGCGACTGGTCGGGGAATGAAGTGACTGGTTATGCCAAGCACTGTATTTTTTAATTGGTTCTATGCCGTAGTGCTATCGTCGGTGCTAGATGATTTTATGCGCCGTTAATGTTCATCTGACCCCAGTTTATGGTGTTTAAATCTTTGCTGTTCAGTTTTCGTTAATCCCTCCTTGCTTACAATGGCTCCAACCTTACGAAATGTGTTGGAGACCTAGAATGAGCAACTTACCCTTCATCGATGTTAAAGAAATTACCCTCTACGAATATGCTGTTGCAGGGGCTAAGTAGGTCGTAATTGACAGGCTTGTAAGGGCTGAATAAGGGATTGTCGGCTATTCTTATTGGGCATGTTATGTCGGTTTCCCCTCTCAATAGGCGTCGAATTATGCGTAGATTTGCGGTTGTGTGTTTCCTTTGTGTATTCAGTATTGTTGGCCAGTATGCAGTGGCCAAAGATTATAAAATTAGGAAGGATTCGGTTACGGCGGCGCCTTTGATGTTTCCCTTGAATTCGGTTGATGGGGTGGATTTCAGCGATTTGGTGGTCGAGTACGCCGCTATGGGTGAGGTGACTATCGGGGAGCCGGTTGTGCGTCAGTACAAGAATCCTTGTGGGGCACAACAGGTTGATACGCCAACGGGGACTACTTGGGTCTCCAGTAAACATGATTACTATGAGATTCCGTATGCTGGGCCGAAGGCGGTGTTTGTAGTCAAGCAGGCTTCAAACGGTAAGGTTCTGGCAGGGGATACCTTACAAATAAAAGGCACGATCGATTTTGGTATAACCAAATGTAAAGCGCGACGTGCTCCAGGTCAGCTAGCACAGGAATACCAGGCGGCAATCCCGGATATTCGGAATGACATTATTGTAAAGGCGGAGAAAGAGCTGCGCGCTGAGGTGACGAAAAGCAGCATTCATAATTACACGTTTAACTATGAACCGCTCAAGTTCAAGGTTTATTATGTTAAGTCTAAGGCGCGCGACTATTCACCGTTAAATAGTGCGAAAGAATTCGCAAAAAAAGCCTATAAAGCTTACGCCAAAAACGGAATTAACGATGCGAGCTTTTCGCAATTGGAGGCGGCGGTTAAAATATGGCAAGAAGCGTTGACGCATTCGAATATCAAAGATGAAGACGCGTTTATCAACAGTGAAATTACTATGGTGATTCACCGTAATTTAGCCGTCGCTTATTTGTTTTTACTGCAACACAACGATGCTTTAACTCACGATACGAAAGCGGTTTCGTTAAGTAAATGGAATTCCGTTACACATCGTTCATTAATATACAAACATCAACAGCGTTTTAAACAAAGTCCGAACACATCGAAAAAACCTGCTGATCTTGCCCAGCTTTATAACGCCAATAATAATTTAGCAAAAATGTCTCCGGTCAGTCAGGCGGAAGATCAATATGCGGCGTTACATATGGGTTTGGACGAACATGATGAAGCCAGTAAAGAGAATGACCACAAAATCACCCTAGAAACGCTATTGGACGGACCCTCAGGCGATAGCGGTTGGGCGGCTAAGGTCAATTACGCGGGTTTTAATGGTCACCATATTATGATGGTCGGTGGTTGGGGGGCTCGCTATTCGGAAATACCACAGGATGTGTGTGATTTGGTTCAGCTGAATGAGCTGGTGGTGACTCATAATGATATCGCTAAAATTCCTGACTGCATCGGTAATTTGACCAATCTCAAAAAACTGGATCTCAGTAAGAATAAGCTGACATCGATACCCGCTGGAATTGGTGGCCTCAAGAATCTTAAAAAATTGATTCTTTCAAAAAATCAAATCACAAGTTTGCCTGATGAAATCGGCCAGTTGAAGAAGTTAAAGAAGCTGGTGCTAAAGGGGAACCCTATAAGCAAGGACGAAATCGCGCGAATAAAGCTGTTATTACCGAAAACCAAGGTCAAAAAATAGATTTTATTGGCCTTCCTACCAAGTCGGAGGGCAAAGGTATGCTTAGGGTATGGCGGGAGGGCTCTGGGGATCGTCGGAACTACGATATTATTTTTGGTCGTAAGGGCGGTCCGTGTTACGCCGGTTATCAAGGAGTTAACGCTCGGAAAAGACAGTGCGATACCTATTGGGGAAGCGGTACTCGAGGCTACTAAAGGCGTAACGTTACACTTTTATAAAGAAAGTCTGGAGCGTATGAGCGGTAATCAAATCGTATCGGTAAATTTGAACGACCTTCGTTTTGAGGCTGCAGGGGTTAGATCCAAAGATGTTATTGTTTGGCTTGACAGGAAAAATAACAGCATAAAAATGTTACGCGCCGCATCGGGTCAATCTGTTCTCGTTGGTGATATTTCGTTTCCGGCGAAGCCCGATAGCAAGGTGAAGTTGGAATTGAAGGCGGGCGTTTATCGTGTGAAAAAATTCGCGGTTGCTAAAACGATGGAAGTTGAATTGATCAAAAAAGGGAAGGTCAAAATGAAGAAGGCTAAAGCGGGTCGCAAACTCACGATTGCGGATGGAAAAATTGTGAAAATATCGCGTTTTTTATTTTTAGCCTTAGTGGTTTCACTTAAGTGTCGACGTCCTTAAATAAAAAAATGGATGCGGTTTGAGGGGGAATAATCTAACCGGATATTTGTTGTAAATGTGGTTTGGACAGGTGCCAATGTACTTCAACAACATTTTTTGTTTGGTTTCTTCTGTTTATATGAAAGCACTTTCTGTTCATGAGACAATTCTATTTCGCAACATTGCAGAAGTTTTTCTTTCAATAATTTTCGTCCTCGGCTCGCACGGCTTTTGATTGCCGAGAGTGAGAGCTGGTTTTCTTCGGCTAGCCCTTGTAGGGTTTTATCTTCGAATTGCGTGGCGATAAGGGTGTCGGCGTAAATCGTCGGTAGGTTATGCTCGGTGAATTTTCGTAGGCAGTTTGCTAATTCTTCGCCAGCGTTATTTTCATCATCAATGGATAGAATGTCTGGCAGCTCTTCTAGCTGGCTATTAATATCGCGCTGTCTGTTTTGGCGGCGATGATGGTCGATGGCCGCATTTTTTGCTACGCGAAATAACCATGCGGCCATATTATTGGGGGATTCCTGTTTTTTTTGTTGGTCTCGCTCTAGGGCTTTAATAAACGTTTCTTGTAAAATATCTTCTGCGATAGCGGGGTCGCCGACGTAACGTGATAGATAGGTAAGCAGTTCGCTGCGTATTTCGCTAAAACTACTCATGAGCGGGTCTTGATTTTGATTACGCCGGGATTGATTCATTATTGTATTTTAGCAGCAACTCGATTTTGTGGCCGTGTGGCCAGTACTATTGTTCGCTTGGCAGCAGCCATTAGCGACACAGTTTTCACCAGGGCCGTTCTCTTGTTTAGCTGATTCCTGATAATCATCGGTTTCGGATAGCGTGTGGAAGTTCTCCCAAGCGATACCTTGTGGATCATCAATCCAGTATTTATTGCTTTTTGCATAGCAGCACGTGGTGCCGACTTGGTGACGCAGTTGCTCTGACGTCGTGTTTTCGAGTCGATTCCCCGTCGCTTCGAGTGTGATATCGGAATCAAATTCAAAACCAAGGTGATGCAGACCTGGCTCACCTTGCTCTGTCACTTGAGATATTGCGAAATTCAAGGCTGGCGTCTCCAACACCCATTTTGCGTAGTTTGTACGTTGTTTGCTTGGCTCCTGGCCAAATAGCGTGTTGTAGAAGTCTATGCTGTCGGCAATGGCTACGACGCTTAGATGAACATGAAAATTCTTCATAGGGTTTTCTCTTGCAGTTGTTTTTATATTTCAGCTATTTGTTTATAGCGTTCAACGGTAAAGACGACGAGAGGTGAAAAAGGTCGCAAGATTTTTTGCACGGCCGCAGGTTTACCGGTAAATAAACGGCAAGCAGGCCCTCTTATCCGTTATTAACGGGAGTAAGAGGGCAGTGATCG
Organism: Agarilytica sp.; assembly: GCA_033852165.1. Classification (GTDB taxonomy): domain Bacteria; phylum Pseudomonadota; class Gammaproteobacteria; order Pseudomonadales; family Cellvibrionaceae; genus Agarilytica. The sequence continues at coordinate 45,900 of JAWSUZ010000049.1, forward strand.
AGCGAATCTCGTTTTTCTTAAGATCTGCCAAGCGATCTACACACTTGGCTGGAGCGGGGGGGGGGGAGCAACAGTAGGGAGAGGGGCTACTAATGTACTTCTATCAACTGAACGCTACCATCTGGCATCACTTCAGCCATAGCGCCCTTGGGTTCGTCCAAAAATACCGAACATACCACTGCGAAGGCGATGCCCCCAGAAATACATAAAAAGAATATGGAGGGTGTGGTGAAGGAAAATATCGTCAGAAATACCACTGCACCAATATTGCCGTAGGCACCCACCATGCCGGCAATTTGCCCGGTTAAACGGCGTTTAATCAGTGGCACTACCGCGAACACACAGCCTGCGGCTGAGCCTAAAAAGAAGGAGCAAAACATCATCGTAGCGACAGCTAGCGCGATGGGCCACTGATCGGTGATTAGTGACATCATAAAAAAACCAATCGATGCGCCTGTAAGTAATACGACTAAAGAATTTTTTCTGCCTAATTTGTCGCTGATAAACCCGCCAGAAGGGCAGGAGATGATATCGGTAACGGCAAAGCATGCACCGAAAATACCGGCTAAAGCGATGGGGATCAGAAAGGTGTCTTTAAAAAACAATGGCAGCATAGAAACGACGGCGAGTTCAGCTCCGAAGGTGACCGCATAAGCGACGCTTAATATCGCGACCTGCTTAAAGTTATACTGCATGATTTCATCAACAGGCGTTGTGAATATTTCTTTATTCACGTTGTACAGTTGTTTGGTCTGAAATAAGTAGAAGGCAACGAGCACGGCATAAATAATATCAGCAGTGAGCCCGTTGATTAACCCTAAGGCTGTGACCTTCCAGGTTAATAGGGCTAAAGCGCCAAACATGGGGATGTTCATCAGGAGACAGAATATAAAGTCCCGCGTGCTGGTCAGTTCTAATCCCCCTGACTTTTTAGGCCTAAAGTAAACCGAGTTTTTAGGGGTGTCGGTTACGGATGTGTAGTAAATACCGGAAAAAATTAACGCAATTACACCGGTAATCGCAGTGGCATAGCGCCAGCCGTCTTCACCACCGAATAGTAAGGCTAGGGTTGGCAGTGTAACGGCAGCGACGGCTGAGCCAACATTACCGAGCCCTTTGTATAGCCCCTCGGCTAAACCAAGTTGCTTGGGTGGATACCATTCGCTAATCATTCGAATACCGATAACAAATCCGGCACCGACAAAGCCCATTAAAAAGCGCGCAAAAGCCAGTGTTTCAAAGTTTTGTGCGGAAGCAAAAAAGAAACAAAGCAATGCACTGATGACGAGCATTACGGAATAGGTTTTTCGTGGTCCGTAAACATCGACAAGCATGCCGGTGATGATTCTGGCGGGAATAGTTAATGCCACGTTGAGGATTAGTAGCGTTTTAATTTGTTGGTCACTTAAACCCATTGCCTCTTGGATAACGACAAGTAACGGCGCGTGACTAAACCAAACTAAGAAGGTAACAAAAAAGGCAAACCACGTGAGGTGAAGGACCTTGGCCCTTCCTGTGAAAGAAAGGAAATTGTTGGGTGTGGTGGTTTGACTCATAGATCTTCCTCAGTGGTGTTGGGGTCGAATGTCTGAGGGTGATTCTACGCAATAACGAATCGGTTTTATAAGCGTTTGATATTAAAGGGGTTTGTTTTAGCTCATAATGTTTAGTCTTAAATTGTGCGCCACAATAATATATACGGCACCAGACAATTTGTTTTTGTGGTTTTTTATGCCGATATGTTTTTGTAAGGTTTCGTTATTAAAAACATCGTTGTTTATTACTTTATGCTCTCGCAGAAGAAAATTGTTTTTTCAATTGTACGCCCATGGATAGGCTGTTTTTTCTATTTTAATCGTGTTTTTAGACGATCTAAAATGAGCCTGTCGAAAATACTTTTTTGAAAGTCGGTTCAATTTACATATCCATAATCGTCCTAAGAATAGAGGCTGTTACTAACGGCGCTATATGATTATGTACGTAGGGGAGTTAAAACTATTTACAAGGATATGGTTCGTAGCGTGTTGCTTCTTTTGTTGGTCCGGTTTGTGTTCCGGCCTGACGTGATTTCGTTATCCATCGCTTATCTTTTGATTCGTAAATTTATGAGAGAGGTTGTGGTGTGGCTAAATATTAGTCAGGTTCAGTCGGTGCTTGGCTATTCCTATGTTCCAAAACCTTCTTATTTTACTTCGCGTAACCCGCAGGCCGTTAAGCCCACGAGCTGGGTGAGCCCAAGCTTTAATCTAAATCAGTTAGTCAAGGCGCTTTCATTAATCATCTGAATGCCAATAAGAGAGCCTTTCGGCAATATTTATATAAATCACATAATCACGCTTGCAAATCTAAATGATAACGATTAGCATTTGTGTTGTCGGTGTGGCTAGCTAAGGTAATGAGTGTCAGCACGCATAAACGATACCGTGCTCTGTGGTGGTGGGCGGTAGAGTTTGTGGTAGTCAGACTCCCAGGTGGAGGTTTACATCTAGGGGGTCACCACCGGCACATATTTAAGGATTTGAGCATCAGCTGATTTGAGGTAGATAGCGGGGCTCTTGTTATATTGCGCGTTTTTCGGGCTGTGTAAATGGCTCTAGGCTTTGGTTACTTCGGGGCGTGGGCACTTTTGGGCTGGTATAAATTTGTTGCAAGACCAGCTTAAAACATCGATCAAAATTTTAGGGGTTATAGAAATGAAAACAACTTATTTTTGCGCATTTCATGCTGAACGGATGAAGGCTTATGAGGGTGAAGCTATTCAGCATTGGACTCAAATGATGCGGCGTGGCACACAGGCTTATTCTGAATGCCGTATTGATGCAGCTCGAATTTATCTCGGTTCGGCAATGGAGATTGGTTTGCTGCGTCATTCGTGCCCTAAAAGCATGTTTTTTGATGATATGCACCTGACCCAACCTTTGTCCTTTTTAATTGAACTGCTTATTCTTGACGAGAGTTTTGATGAGGCGATTTATGTTTTATCGAAAATATCAACTGCAATTAACGAACGCAGGGCTGACCCAAGATCGGAATTGTTGGAGGTCCTGGCAAATCATTATTCACGCGTTGAAATAAGCGAGAAGAAACATATGACGCAGGTGAGGGTGCCCAAAAAAGGAGTGGAAAAAAGAGAACGTGTTAGGGAAAACTCGACCAAAAAAGTCGGGGCAAAAAACCTCTATGTTTTACGGCCGCAGTCAAATGTCGTTCGACTTAGGCATTAGTACTCCCGTCGATAATGCTCTGTGGCAGGTGAGTCTTTTAAAGCGAGTATCGTAAACCCTGTTACTCGTTCCATGTAAAGTAAATGAAAAATAGTTAGTGTCTGTCCATAAATTGGGTTGTAGCGCGAGCGAATTTAAACGTCAGGTTTAGACGATTCGATATGGGGGCTTGGTCATGCCAAGCAGCGAGATCTGGTGGTGTAAAGGTGGCGTTTTAAATTCGTTTGCAGTAGATACCAATTTATAGATGGGCGCTCGTTACAACGCTCACACGAATTTTCCCTTTGTCTGCTATCATATTTGGTATTTCATATCGATATAGGTGAGCAATTGGAATACGATGACAGTCAAGTAGTCGCCACTGTACGCCACTGGGTTGAGTCGCTGGTTATTGGGTTAAACCTTTGTCCATTTGCGAAGCGTGAGTTGGTAAAAGACCGAGTACGCTTTAGTGTGGCCAAGGCGGCTACTAAAGAAAGTTTATTGCAGGCTCTCGAAGTTGAGTTGGAAATGCTCAATGATGATGCCAATATTGAAACGACTTTGCTCATTCATCCTTTAGTGCTTCAGGGTTTTGATGACTACAATCAATTCTTGAATTACTCCGATCATTTACTGCAACAAATGGGCTTGGAAGGTGTTTATCAAATCGCCAGTTTTCATCCTGACTATCAGTTTGGTGGTACGGAAGTGGACGATGTTGAAAATTATACTAACCGATCCCCGTATCCTATATTGCACCTCATTCGTGAAGAAAGCCTTGAACGTGCAATAGCCGATTATCCAGATGTCGAGGAGATCCCGTCGAGGAATATCGCGTTAATGGAAAGCTTGGGTGTTGAGCGATTAAAATCGCTGCTGGGAGCTTGTGCGAACGTGGAAAATTCTGGAAGTCTACAGTAGAGGCGCTTGTCGTATTTACTGTTATCGTAGTGGGGCGTTTTTGGAAAAGACTATTCTTGCATTACCTTTTTGTTTATTGGAAGGTTATATAGATAAGGGAATGGTTTTCGTCTGTTCGGGGTCAATAATTTAGGGCATCAGCTCTTAAGCTTTCTACAAACTCCTCCTGCGATTAATGTTAATTGGGGGAGGCTATTTTATTCCTCGTACTCCTCGCATAAATTCCTCCGTTAAATTGAAATAACAATTACATTCAATGCGTTATGGATATTGTAATCGAATAATTAAGATTTACCGGGTATAGAATCAAAGCCATAATTACCCGTCATAACAACTGATCGCCCGCCACTTGCCCACGTGTTTCTAGCCTTTCGTTATAAACCTCAAAAAGCTATTCGATAATAATTAGTTCGCATCGATTATATAGAATTGATCTAGCATCGATTCGATCGATTAAAAGTCGATATCCCCAAAAAACAATACCTTTTTTAGAATAAAGGACGGTTTTGCTTATGCCTTTTAGATTGATTAAGCATTGTGTCACCTAAAGCCCTATCAAAACCGACTTAAACCCCTTTTCTATTAACACCACTTCCATGTTATGTCTATCGTTAATTGACCCGTGCTGGCGCCTAAATCACCTGATAAGCTTTGTTGCATGAGATGTTTGTGATCTGCGTCACACTTTAAGCGCCGACAGCAAACCTCAAAAAACAATTTGATGCTTGGTTTTACTTGATCCACCTAACTGAGCTGTACTCTCCCAGAGGCTTGATGATTATGTTGTTCTCCAAACCACTTACTAAGTTACGTCAAACGATCTTCGCAGTTATTGCGGTTGGTGCTTTCACCGCTTTACCTGCGATCTCTCAAACAGTTACCGGCACCGGAGCAATAGACAGCTTCACTTATAATGGATTTAAAGCTCGTGAGTATAAGGTTTACACGCCCCAGTCTTATGATGGCACTACAGCGGTTCCCATGATTTTTGCTTTACACGGTTGCGCGATGGATCACACCGACGCTTTAAACCTTTGGAACTTTGACTTAGTTGCCGATCAAAACAACGTCATCATCGTTTTCCCTTTTGTCACCAGCTTTACCGAAACACGCAGCGAAAACTGCTGGGGCTACTGGTTCCCAACCCACGTTCGCGAAGGTCAAGGCGGCGAAGTGGATGACCTTTATGGAATGGGTGTAGAAGTTGAGTCGATGTATAACATTGACCCGGATCGTCG